>JAJDUU010000041.1 GCA_022826485.1 Chloroflexota bacterium
AGCGCCAAGATCGGGCCATGGGGCCGCTCGGTGCCCAAGATACGGCCATGCTCGGCTGACCGATGACGGACATGTGTCGAAATGGCCCACCGCCAAGTCCGCCGACCGAGCCTAACCCGTCCTGCGGCGCGGACTCCTAGCGTTCACGCGACCCGTCAGGACTCGAAGCCGTCCGACTCCCGTGGCAGCAGCGCCCGAATGGCGATCAGGGTCAGCGCCGTCGCCGCCATCGCCGCGGGAGCGATGAGCATCGCACCGCGCAGCGTCCACGCATCGGCGGCGCGTCCGATGCCCAACGACCCGCCGATGCCACCCAGACCCAAGATCGCGATGACCGCGCCGAGCATGGCCCCGGCATCGGCCGGTCGATGCCGGGCCGCCAGCGCCAGCAGCGACGGAATGAGCGCCCCGCTCGCCACACCGGCCAGCGCCGCACCGGCAACGGCCAGCCAGGCCTCCGCAGCCAGCGCCGTCAGCAGCGCCGCGAACGCCGTCGCCACCGTGGCCCCGATTAGCCAGGTCATCAGGTCCATCCGGCTGCTCAGCCAGGCCCCCAGCAACCGCCCGACGAAGCCGCCGACCCAGAACAGCGTCACCGAGGCCGCCGCAGCCGCTCGATCGAGCGCGAAGGCGTACTCGAGAAACGGCGCGAAAAATCCAGCCAGTCCGGTTTCGAGCACCACCACCAGCGCCGACGCGAGGCCAATCAACAGCAAGACCGGCGCCGCGGCCGCCCGAATCACCGCGCGCAGGGAGGTATGGCGTCGGGTTCCGGCTGGGGCTGGTACGCGGATATACGCAACCGCAACGCTCGCGGCCAGGAGCGAGCCCAGCACGACCGGCGGGCGCCAGCCCCATTCGAGGACGAACGACCCACCCACGATGGCCGGCGCGACTATCGCCCCAGCGGCGAAGCCAAGCTGCGCCAGATTGAGGTCCCGCACCGACAGCGCGGCGCCCGCGCGGGCGATGAGCGACGTGACGGCAACCTCGGTCGCCCCCCACCCGATCGACGCCACGGCGAGCCCGGCCAGAAACGCGAGATATGCCGGGCTGACTCCGGCGAGCAGCATGCCGAGGGCCGCAAGAGCCGATGCCACGATGATGCTTGGGCGAGTTCCAACCCGGTCCGAGATTGGCCCGCCCAACAGCGAGCCGACCGTGTAGCCCAGACCGACCGCCCCCAGCGCCATGCCCGCGCCGACGTATTCGAGCGCGAACTCTTCGCGGATGGCCGCCAGCGCGGGACCCAGAGCATTGAAGGCGACGCCGAGCGACGCGTAGAACCAGCCACCGGCGAAGAGGATTCGGCGACGGTTCACAGGTGGCGGCGGAACGCGCGCGTCAGCAGGGCCGCGGTCCAAATGCGCATGGCGGGCGGCGAATCAATGCGCGTAGGCGCCGGCCTCGACGATCGAGCCGTCCTCGGTGAAGGCAAACGACGGTCGGCTCGCCAGCACCTCGCAACTCTGGGGCAGATCGGGCAGCGCCGCCTCGCTGAGCCAAAAGGCCTCCAGCTCCATCGTGGAAGCAATGCGCGCCACGCGCAGCGGCTCGGTCGACGAACGCTTCGCCAGCGTGAGCCCCATGGCGCAGCACTCCCGGTCGCTGGGCAGCGTCAGCGGCACCTTCGCCATGCCCACCGCCATGCTCGTGAGCACGTTGGCGTGGGTGGGGACGGGGTCGATGGCATCCGTGAGCTTGCGGCTCGCCAGGTCCGCCATGCCGATCCCAACCGCGTTTCCGTGCGATTGCTCGGTGAGGCCGAGCACGGCCAGCCAGCGATAGTCCGGCTCGTGCGGCAGCTCGGGAAAGCGCCGCCACATGCCGATCACGTTCGGGTCCATGCCGGTGCCGGAAACGTTCTTGCCCATGCGATCGACCACCAGCAGATCGAGCCGGTCGAGCGGGAGGCGCGGGAGGACGCCGCGTGCAACCTGCAGCAGCTCGCGGTCGGTGGCCTCGAAAAACCCCGGCCCGATGACCGCGAGCCGATGGGGACGGTCGAAGGCGTTTTCGACCAGCCCCACGCCCATGCACACGGGCGCTGCGGCCAGCACCACGCGCGCCGCCGCCGGAATCGTGGCGGCGAGATCGTGCGCGTGGATCGTCTCGGCGCCGCGGCGGTTTCCCAGCCCGATGGCCAGCATCTTGCACAGTCCGCTCTCAACGGCTCCGCGAAACGACGTGTGCGGCTTGATCCGGCCGATCACCACGATGCCATCCGCGGCGGCTGCCGCGGTGTCCATGTGCACGCGCACCCCATCGTCGGTCGCTCCGAGTTCGACCGTGTCCATGGTCGCCTGCACCGGCACGCCCAGCGCGGCTTCGCTTATGCCGTATCCGGCCAGCACTTCCGCCTGTCCGGCGGACGTTCCGCCGCCGTGGCTGCCCATGGCGGGCACGATGAACGGCTCAGCCTCCAGCGAGCGAATCGACTCGCTCACGATCCTGACCACTCGTTCGACCGGCGATACGCCGCGCGAGCCGACGGCAATGGCGATGCGGGCACCGGACCCGACGCCCTGCGCCATGAGCACCGAGCGAGCCTCGGCCGCCAGCCGCCGGCCAAAATCCGGAACCTCGGAGGCATCGAATTGCTGCCGCACCAGGTGCATGCGCGGCGGCGAAGCGTGATCGTTGACGGCCACGTCGGGAGTGTAGCCAAGCCCCCCTCACTCACCCATGTGTCAATCCAAACGCTTCCTCCCTGTCATTGCGAACGAACGTGAGGAATCTACGGACGCTATGCCTTCTTCCCTGCCCCTTAGATTTCTCGCTCCGCTCGAAATGACAACGGTGAGGCTTCCAAGTTTTCATTCGGTGTATTGAGGAGCGCGTGCCGAAGAGAGGAGGCCGCCATCGCGGTCACCAGCCACGCTTCAATGCACTACCCTTGCTGCCATGCGCGTGGCCGTTGTCACCGACATTCACGGAAATCTCGGCGCTCTGTTCGCCGTGCTGGCGGACCTCAAGCGGCAGGTGCCCGACCAGGTGATCTTTGGCGGTGACGTGGCGCTCTTCGGCGCGCATGCGCTCGAGTGCTGGCAGCGCGTGCTAGACCTTGGCTGGCCCCTGGTCCAGGGGAACACGGACCGATATCTCGCGAATCCACGGCGGGCCGTGGAGACCATGCGCCAGACGTCACCGACGGCGGCGGATCACTTGGAGCGCAATCTCACCTGGGCGCGGGCGCGGCTTGGGGAGCGGCTGATCGAGCGCATGGCCTCGATGCGGACCGTCGTGCGCGTGTCGTCGGCCGCCGGCCCCATGCTTGTGGTTCACGCCTCGCCCGGCAATGACGAGGCCGGCTTCCTTCCCGATTCGTCGAACGAGCAGTTGGACACCCGGCTCGCCACCGTGGAGGCCCAGGTGCTCGTCTGCGGCCATACCCACCGCGCCTTCGTGCGGCACGTGGGGCCGATGCTCCTCGTCAATTGCGGTTCGGTTGGCCGGACGTATGACGGTCAGCCCGGACAAGCCACCTATGCGGTGCTGGACGACGAGTCCGGGCGCTGGTCGGCCGCCATCCGGCGGGTGCCCTACGACGAGCGCGCGGCGCATCGAGAGACCCTCGCTCGCGGCGTGCCCTTGTCCGAGCCGTTTCTCAATTCGCTGCTGACGGGCCGAGACCCGGCCGCCTAGCAGCTTGGGCAAGATTCTGCAGGCCCGCGGGCTATGGGCGGGGCTGGGACTCACGGCCGTAATCGTGGCGCTGCTCGTGACCGTCGAGCCGGTCCGGCTCGCCGTCCACCACGTGCTCAACGGACTGCGCGAACAGCCCATCCCGGTTGAGACCGGCGAATACGCTTACGCCCCGCTCGGCACTGCCACGCCGCCAGCCGCCACTGGCTTGCAGCCGGACACCTTTGTCGTCACCGAAGTCGAGGCGCCGACCTCCATGGATCTGGCAGCGGACGACTCCCTGCCCGACCTTCCCTTCCAACCGATCGAGCTTGATGCCCCGGCCGGTTTCACCGTGCCGGCGGAGCGCACGCTGCAGCAGGGCGGGTCCTGGCGCGTGGACGTCGATTTCGAGCAGCTGCAGAGCTTCCTCGCGGGATCGCAGGTGCGCGTTCCGTTGCCCGACCGGCTGCGCACGCGCGCAGTGACCGTTCAGGGTCCCGAGATGCTGATCACCACCTGGACGAGCGCGGCGCGAAGTAGTGCTTACCTGGTGCTGGTGCAATTCGCCGCGCCGCGCGTGTCCGCGCCGCCCGAGGTCGATCTCGAGCTGATCAGCCAGGCCCTCGTGCGCGAGTTCCTGCCGCCGGTGCTGGCACGACAAATCGAGCTGAGCGAGATCGCCCTCTATCGCGACGTTCTCGGCCTTGACTCTCTCGACGACGACAGCCAGCCGCAAAGGCTGCAACTGCCCGACGGACGAAGCCTGGTCCATTGGCGGGCCGACGGCTCCTACGCGGTGCTCATGGGACCGGGGAGTCCTGAGGCGCTGTTGCGCCTAGCCGGACTCGATCCGGGAGCATAAGCATGGACCAAGCCGCCATCCATGCCACCGGCCTCCACAAGTCGTTTGGCGAGACGCACGCGGTGCGCGGCGTCGACCTCAGCGTGCCTCGGGGCGAGGTCTTTGGATTCCTCGGCCCCAACGGCGCCGGCAAGAGCACCGTGGTGAAGATCATCCTGGGTCTGGTGAAGGCGGGCGCGGGCGACGTGACGGTGCTCGGTCATCCCGCCGGCAGCCTCGCGGCGCGGCGGCAGATCGGATTCCTTCCCGAGACGTTTCGCTTCCACCAATGGATGCACGCGTCCGAGTTCCTCGACTTTCACGGTCGCCTCGCCGGTCTCGACCGGGACGCCCGCGGCCGCCGGGTTCCCGAAATGCTCGAGCTCGTTGGCCTGGCGCAGCGTCGACGCGACCGCTTGTCCACGTTCTCCAAGGGCATGCTGCAGCGCATTGGTCTGGCGCAAGCGCTGCTGGCCGAACCCCCGCTGGTCGTGCTGGACGAGCCGACGTCGGCCCTCGATCCGATTGGCCGTCGCGACGTGCGAGACATCATTCGCGCGCTGCGCGCGGCCGGCACCACGGTGTTTCTGAACTCGCACCTGCTGTCCGAGGTCGAGCAGGTGTGCGACCAGGTCGCCATCATCAACCGGGGCCGGGTCGTCGCCGCCGGCGACCTGCGGCAGCTGCTGGCGGCCCGCGAGGTGGAGCTGCGGCTCGGGGAAGGCGCCGACGCAGCGCTGCGCGCCGCCGGGCTACAGCCGCTGGCGGCCCAACCGGACGACTGTCGCTACACCCTCACGGCGAGCAGCGACGAGGAGATCGCGCGCATCACCGCCCATATCGCAGGGGCCGGCGTCTCCATCTACGAAGTCCAGGTCCGCTCCAACAGTCTCGAAGACCTGTTTGTGCGCCTCGCGGACTCGACCGACCAATGAGCCTCTGGGTGATCGCCGAACACACGCTCCGGGAAGCCGTGCGCCGCCGCGTGGTGCTGGCGGCCGCGGTCGTCATCGGCGGTTTCCTGGCGCTCTACGGCGTGGGCGTGTGGTTCGGCTACCGCGACATCGCGACCGATCCCGATCTCACGATGTCGATGCGTCGGGTGATCGTGGGCTTCATGCTGCAAGGCGGCATGTGGAGCCTCAACTTCGTGGCCTCGCTGCTCGCCATCTTCCTCGCCGTAGGGTCCATCTCGGGCGAGATCGACCAGGGCACGATGCACGCCGTGGCGGCGCGGCCGGTGCGGCGGTGCTACATCGTGCTGGGTAAGTTCCTGGGCAATCTGCTGCTGCTCACGGTGTTCATCGGCGTGTCGACGGCGGTCATGATCGCCATCGTCGCCATCATCACGGGGCAATACGCCGAGCGCGCCTGGACGGCGCCCTTCGCCATGCTGTTCGCCGCCGCCATTCTGCTGGCCGTCACCATCGCGGGCAGCACCCGGCTGGGCACGTTGGCCAACGGCGTGGTCGTCTTCACGCTCTATGCGGTTGCGCTGGTCGGCGGCGTCATCGAGCAGATCGGCAACTTCCTCGACAACCCGGTGACCTTCGATATCGGCATCGCCACGAGCGTGCTGCTGCCCACGCGGGCGCTCTGGGACCTCGCCGGCACGCAGCTGGCCCAGCAATCGGCATCGACGACCGGCATGACGGGAGGCCCGTTCAGCTCCCTCAATCCACCCTCCGGATGGATGCTGCTGGTAGCCGCGGTGTATCTGGCGCTGGCGCTCGCCTACGCGGTTCGCGCGTTCCAGCGTCGAGACATCTGAGCGCCCCTCTACAATGCCGGCCATGAAACCGGCCACGAGGCGCCCCCATGGCTGATCCCCTGCGCGTCGCGGCGGTAGGCTGCGGCGACCACATGGTCGCCCGGCTGCTGCCGTCGATTCAGGTTGCTTCCGACGTCGTACTCACAGCGGCCGTGGACACCGATCCGACGGCGACTCGCAAGGTCGCGCGCGACGGCGTCCAGACCTTCCACGACACCGAGTCCATGGCCGCAAGCGGGATTGCGGACGCGGCCGTGATCGCCGTGCCCCACGACGCGCTGGCGGATTCGGCGCTTGCCTGCATCGACGCCGGTCTCCACGTACTCGTCGAGAAGCCCCTCGCTCGAAACCGCGCCGAGGCCGAGAACGTCGCGGCGGCGGCGCGCGAACGGGGCGTGGTGGCAATGCCCGGCTACTGTCTCCGGTTCCACCCGGCCCGCACGCACCTGCGCGACCTGCTCGCGCGCGGTCTGACCGGCGAGCTCGTGAGCATCGTCGCGCTCAAAGGCGGCCCGCCGCTCCAGGGCTGGCTGGCCGAGCCCGCGCGCGGCGGCGGACAGCTCGCCTTCGTCGGCAGCCACCTCATCGACCAGGTGCTGTGGCTGCACCGAGCGCGAGTCGTCAGCGTGAGCGCGCGCGTCGTCGATCGCAACGACACGGGCAGCGACGAGACCTCCTCCATCCTGATGACCTTCGACGATGGCGTGACCGCCGCACTCATCGTGTCGCAGGCATCGCCCGCGCACGCCGATGTGATCGAGCTCATCGGTCGCGCCGGCCGCCTGCGAAGCGACGTCTTCGCGGCGACGGTGGAAGTCAATGCCACCGCCAGCCGCACCTTCGACCGGCCCGCCACCCTGCATCATTTCGGCGATGCCTGGCAGGCCATGTTCGACGGCGAGATCGCCGAGTTCGTCCGGGTCGTGCGTCAGCGCACGGCGCCGGTCGTCACCAGCCTGGACGCCGCTCGCACGCTCGCCGTGCTGGACGCCGTGCGCCAGGCGGCCGCCGAGGGCGGATCGGTCGACGTCGACGATCCGTGGGACGGCCGCGGCGCGCGGACCGTTGCCGGCCGCGGGCCCGCCCGCATGCGTCTGCAGCTCACCTATCCCGCCGACAAGATCCAATCGCCGATTGTCAACGAGCTGGCGCGGCGATTCGACCTGCGGCTCGACATCCGTCGCGCCGATATCGACGGAGGCATCGGCTGGGTCCAGCTGCTGGTCGAAGGCGATCACGACGAGATCGACGCCGCCGTGGAGTGGACCGAAGCGCAGGGGATTCGCGTGGACCCCGTCGAGGGCGAGATCGTCGGCGGTTAGCGGTCGGGGCCGTCCAGCACTTCTCGATAGAACCCGGCGGTCGCCGCGGCAATCCGCTCATGGGTAAATTCCGCGAGCACGCGCGCCCGACCCGCCACGGCAAGCCGACCGCGCATTTCGGCATCCTCGCGCAATTCACGGAGCGCTTCGCCGAGGGCATTGGCGTCGCCGGCCGGAACCACCCGACCCGCCTCGCCCACCACCGCCGGCAACTCGCCCGCATCCGAGACGATCACCGGCACCCCGCAGGCCATGGCTTCGATGGCCGCGCGCCCAAACTGCTCGGTCCAGCCTCGTCGTCCCAGCGTTGGCAGCACGAGCACGTCCAGACTGCGGTAGAAACCCGGCATCTCCACGCTGGGCAATGCGCCGAGCAAGCGCACACCGGCATCGTCCTCCGCCTGCCCGCGAATCGCCTCGTCGAGCGGCCCGGCGCCGGCAAGCAGCAGCTCCGAATCGCCACCGAGTCGACGAACCGCTTCCACCAGCAACTCAACGCCTTTTTCCGGGACCAGGCGTCCGGCGAAGCCAATGCGAAACGTGCTCCCATGCCCATCGTCGCCGGGCGCAAAGTGCTCCGGGTCTATGCCGAATTGCGGAATGACGGCCAGCTTGCCGGCAAAGCCCTTGGCCCGCAGCACCTCGGCCGCGGTCGCCGTCCCAGCGATACCGGCGGCGCGCCCGAACACGTAGCGCTCGAACCACGCAAACGGCGGGGGATAGCGCCGCCGGATGTTCTGCCAGGCGAAGAAGACCACCCGCGCGCCACACGCCCGCGCAACGCGGCACGCGTGCGCCGTCGCCGTGTTGTACGGCTCTTCGTCGATGTGCACGACTTCGGGCTGAAATTCTCGGACCGCGCCCGCAAGCCCAGGCCACCAGTGCAGGTGAAATCGTCCATTCAGCCGGAGGGGCTGGACGCGCAATCCGTATTCCTCGGGCGTCACCGGCTCGGCGCGTTGCCGGCGGCCGCCTTCGATCCAAGCATCGGGCGCCAGCGCGAGCAGCTCGATGCCCGGCTGCGCACCTAGGGCCTCGAGCTTGGCGTGATAGGCGCCCATCACCAGCGCCTTCGACGCCATGAGGACCCTCATCCCGTCGCCTTGGCGTACACCGCCATGGTGGCCTCGGCAGCGCGTTCCCACGTGAACTCACGCGCTCGGGCGATGCCCGCGTCACGCAGCGACGCGGCGCGGTTCGGATCGCTCAGCACGTCCGCCACGGACGTTTGCCAGGCTTCAACGTCGTCGGGCGCCGCGAACACCGCGGCGTTCCCCACCACTTCCGGTACCGACGTTGCATCGGACGCCACGACCGGAACGCCGCACGCCATGGCCTCCAGGGGATCCAGCCCGAATCCCTCGTAGCGCGAGGGAAACACGAAGACGGCGGCGGTCCGGTAGAGGCCCGCCTTGTCCGACTCCGGCACTTCCCCGATCACGTGCAGCCAGGGGGCACCCTCGTGTCCGCGGAACCAGTCGACGTACACCGGGCTCGCAGGACGGGGCGCGCGTCCGACCACGGCGAGCGCCGCACCTGTCGCCGCCCATATTTCGGGCCAGGCCCGAAGCAGCACGCCCAGGTTCTTCCGTGCGTCCAGAGCCCCCAAATAGAGCGCAAAGCGCGCCGGGAGGCCGTAGTGCTCCCGAATCGACGCGTCGCCGGTAGCGGGCGTTGGGGTAAGGCTCGCGGCGATGCCGTTGTGAACCACATGAATCCGCTCGGCCGGCACACCCAGCACCCGCATGAGGTCGCGGCGGGTCCAGTGCGACACCGCGATCACGTGGCGGGTACGCCGCAGCCCCAGGCGAACCAGCGCGGTGTAGAGCCGCCGCAAGCGACCGGCGCCATACGCCGGCAGCACCCAGGGGATGGCGTCATGCGCGGTCACGACGGCGCGCGGCACGGTGACCGGCGGCGCGAGATGCGGCACATGCAGCACGTCCGCGGATCGGCTCGCCGTGGGCCACGCCGCCTGCTCCCACCACACCTTTCCGGCACGGCCTTGCAGTCGCCGGCCGGGCACGCGCTCGACGATCTCGATATCCGGATATCCCGCCCTGAGCGCGTCGACCAGATGTTCCAGGTGTTGACCGGTGCCGGTCAGCGGCGATAGGCGAAAGAAGGCGTTGAGCTCGACGCGCACCGGAGGATTGCGCGCCTAGCGTTGCTCGTTAATGCCGAACCGCCGGTAGACGCCCAGGGCCGTGGCGTCGTCTCCACTCATTTGCACCTTCAAGGTCAGGAGGGCCCCAATCACCACGCCGCCGATGGCAAACGTCCACGACCATTGCATGAGCCCGAATACCACGGGGATCGCGGCGTGGAGCACGCGGGCGGCGGGCACGTTGCGCCGCAAGGCCAGAATCGCCGCCAGCCAAACGCCAAAGAGCACCAGCAGCATCGGCGGCGCGGCGACCAGCAGCGCCCAACCCACCGTGGTGCTGCCGCGGCTCCCGCCAAATTTGGCGAAGAGCTGCCACATGTTGCCCGCCGTAAGCCCGGCCATGGCGACCATTAGGGCCGCGTCATCCAGCACCGGCACCCACCAGTCGGCGGGGTACCGCCATCCGGCGGGAAACCAGCTTTCGGGAAACCAGCCCGCGAGAAAGACGGTGAGCGCCGCAAGGACGCCGTGGCCGGCAATCGTGAGCACACCCGGCAGCTTGCCCACGTTGAACATCGTGTTCAGCACGCCCAGGTTGCCGGACCCGATCCGTCGCAGGTCCGTCCGCTTGATTGCAGCGGCCATGATCAGCGCCACGGGCACGCTGCCAAGCAGGTAGGCCGCCACGCCCAGGATGACGTAGTTCGGAATGCCGCCGGGAGTCATATACGTCGCCTCCGCCGCAGTCTACCCGTTCGAGATTCGCGCGCTGACCTCCGGCGCAGGCTCGCCGCGGCGCGCCTCGGCGTACACGTCGAGCATCTGCCGCGCCGAGCGGGACCAGGAAAAATCTCCAAGCCGACGTCTGCCGCGCTCAACCAACTCCGTGCGCCAGTCGGCATCCCGCACCACGCGCACGATGCCGGCGGCGATCGAGTCGGGATCGTGTGGGTCCACCAGCTCCGCCGCATCGCCGGCAGCCTCGAGCATTCCGGATCCGTTCGACGTGACGACCGGCGTGCCGCAGGCGAACGCCTCCAGGATGGGAAGGCCGAATCCCTCCGCAAAGCTCGGATACACCAGCGCGGCCGACTGACGATAGAGCGCGCGCAGCGTGGCGTCGTTGATTTGGCCGACGAAGCGAATGCCGGGCGGTCCGGACGACTCGATGTCGGCAAACACCTGTTCGCACAGCCAGCCTTCGCGTCCCACGTGCACCACCGGCAGCGTCCGCCCCAACTGCCGTCCGCTCGACGCGGCCGCGCGGGCCAGCCCCCCGAGATTTTTTCGCGGATGAATCGTGCCCACGCTCAGCAGGAAATCCTCGGGGAGCCGCAATCGTCGTCGCACTTCGGCCAACTCGTCGTCGCCGTCGCGCTCGTGAAACTCGGCGCTCACCGCGTTCGGCACCACCCGGATCCGGTGCGGACGCACGCCGTAGCGCGTCATCAGGTCCCGGCGCGTGGTCTCCGAAACCGCGACCACCAGCCGCGCGCGGTCGATCGACGCCGGCACCGCGGACTCCAGAAATCTCCGCTGCGCCGGGTGCGCATCCTCAGGCCGGGTCGCATACGCCAGGTCGTGCACGGTGACGACTCCGGCGGCCGCAAGGCGCGGCGGGAGCACGAAGTCAGGCCCGTGCATCACGTGCAGCGGGCCGAGCAGCGCCTCGATGGGCAGCGGCAGACGCGCCTTGTACCAGCCGGCCAGCATGACGCGGGGGCTCAGCGGCAGCCGCCGCACCCGGACCCGCTCATTGATCGCCAGGGCGTCGGCCTCGGGCACCGGGCCACGATGGGCGTAGACCAAATGCAGCCTGGGGCAGTCCGGCAGCCGCAGCATCGCGCCCACCAGCTCCCGCGTCGCGCGGCCGATGCCTTCGCGTTGCGTGGCGGCGGACGTGTAGTCGATGCCCACCCGCACGCGTCGTCCTACCGCTTCATTCGCGTCAACGCAAACATCGCCGCGCCGGAAACCGTGACGCACCAATAGGAGATGAAGCGATCGATGATCGCCACCACGCCGGCCGGTCCGGCGCTCACCCCGCCCGCTACTCGCAGCAGGCCAATGAGCCCGCCATCCACGGCGCCCAGGCCGCCGGGCGTCGGGAATGCCAGCAGCAGCGAGGCCGCCGCGCCGCTGAAGAAAATCGTGCCCAGGCCCAACTCGAGTCCAACCGCCCGCGTCACCAGGGTCAGGCGGCCCATTTCCGCCATCCAGATGGCGAAGCTCAGCAGCCAGAGATAGGGTCCGCTGCGCCAGGTCCAGCTATCGAAGACGCCGCTATGGAAGCGCTCGTAGATCTCCGCCACCCGCTTCGGGAAGCGTCGGAATATCGGACTGCCGAACAGGAGCATCGCGAACACGGCCGCCGTCAGGACAGCCAGCGCCACCACCGCCACCAGGATGATGCCGCCCAGATCCTCGCCGACCTCGGGCAGCTGCAGCACGAACACCGAGCTCGCCAGCACGATCACGATCAACGTCACCACGTCCAGCACCCGTTCGGTGAACACCGTCCCCAGCGTGCGGGTGAGCGACGTGCCGTAGTTGGCGCGGGCCATGTAGGCCCGGTAGACATCCCCCATCTTGAGCGGAATGACGCCGTTCACAAACCACGAGATGTAGAGGATCTGGAACAAGCCCCACATGGTGTATTTCGGGGTTGTCTCCTCGTGTTTGACCGCGTTGTTGAGCAGGACGCGCCAGCGCAACGTCCGCATCGGAAAGTTCATGCCGTAGACCACGAACGCGGCCACGATCAGCCACGGATTCGCCCGGGACAGGCGATCCAGGATCTCCTCGACGGATAGATCGTTCAGAAACCACACCAGCACCAGCAGCGCCGCGGCGATGGCGAAGCTCAGCAGCGTGCGGAGGCTCAGGAAGCGACTTCGCAGGGCCGGCCGGGCTACCAGGGGCCCGGCCTCACCGGCGACTTCAGGCGGCGTCTCCCGCTCGTTCATTTCACCGCTTCCGAGCTTGGGCGGGCTTGCCCGCGGCGGTGGTCCCACTCAATCGCGTAGCTCAAGGCAATGAAAAGGGCGAACACAAGTCCCATGCCGTTCACGAACAGGCTGTCCACCAGGTTATGCAGGGAGAACGCGACCATACCGCCCAGCACCCCGATCGTCGCCCATTCCCAAGACGTGCCCCTGGACCACTGCACCGCGCGAATGCACCGCCAGACCGCCCACGCGCTGAGCGCGATAAACGCCGCGGCCGCCGGCAATCCGGCTTCCGCCGCAAAATTCAGGTAGATGTTGTGCGCATGTCCCGGCGGCTGCAAGAACGGCTCGAAGTTGAGCTTGGCGTACGCATTGTCGTAGTTCCCGGCGCCGACCCCGATCAGCGGCGCGCTCATGAACATCCGCCAGCCAGTCTCCCATTGGGCCAGTCGCTCGCTGATGGCGAAGTCGTCGTGGACCACGATGCGCAAGGCGTCGCGAACCTCCGTGCGGCCCTCCACCGCCGCCCGCGCCGGATCGGGAATCACCTCCCCGACGCCGCCTGAGAGCTGCCATCCCGCCAACGCCAGGAATCCGGCGACGATCACCGCCCCCGTCGCCGCGCCCAACACACGCGCGCGGGGCATCGCCGCCAGCAGCACCACGGCCGTGCTCGCGATCATTCCAATCCAAGCTCCTCGCGATCGACTGATGATTATCGCGGCCAGCACCAGCAGCCACAGCGCGGTGATCCAGGGCCGGCGCGACCGCCGAGCATAGATCGCCCCCGCCAGCAACAGCGGCAAATGCAGGCCGAGGTACCCGCCAAAGGGATTCGGCTGCTCGAACGTCCCGAACGACCGGATCAGGCCACCCACGTTGAACGCGGCCGGTCCGATGCCCGTTATCGCCTGGGCCAGGCCCACCGCGGCCTCCGCGGCCACGGCAATTCCAACCAGCCACGCCACGGCAGTCCTGGCGTCGGCGTGGCGCAGCACATCCGCCAGCAGCACCACCGCCACGGCCACCTGGAGCCACTTGGTGCTCTCCTTGAGCACCGGCGAAAGGTCATAGGCCAGCACCCCGGTGATGCCCAGCCACGCGGCAAACAGCCCAATGGCCAGCGCCAGGCGCGGAATGACCACTCGCGCGTCGCGGCCTCGTCCCCCGAGCCAGACGACCAGCGCCGCTCCCAAGGCAAAGTCGCTCAACCCGACCACCGATGGTCCGAGCGCAATCTCGCCAAGTCCGCGAAATGGGACCAGGGCGAGTGACGCCGCGGCCAGCATGGCGGTCGTGGCCCGCGCATCCGGCAGCCTGCCGGCAAGGCGCAGCCCCCCAACCACCACCACCCCGCCGAACGCCACCAGCGCCATGCTCAGCAGCGCCGGCGGCAGTTGGACGATGGTCACGGCCACAAACCCGACCACCGCCAGGGCCGCCAGCCAGCGCAGCCCGCGCGCTCGATCTTGAGCCGTCCACCACGCGGCGGCGGCCAGAACCGCCCCAAGCACCGGCGGCACGGCCTGCAACACGCCGCCAAGCTCGGCCGCCGCCAATGCGCCGTAGCTGCCGGACACCACGACGGCGGCCAGCGCCAACAACAGCTGCGGCGTCCAGGCGGACGCGACGGCGCTCGGGCTAGCTCGGCTCAGCAAGCGACAACTGCTCGCGGTACCAGTCAACCGTCCGCCGCAACCCGTCGGCGGGCGCAATCTCCGGCTGCCAGTCCAGGACCGCGCGCGCGCGGCCGATGTCAGGCCGGCGCCGCTGCGGATCGTCAGGGCGGGCCGGCACGTGGCGAATCTCGGACGAGGAGTCGGCGATGTCGCGAATCAGCTCGGCGTATTCCGCCACCGAGTGCTCGCTGGGGTTTCCCAGGTTGAACACTTGGCCGTCGGTGTCGGGTCGATACATCGCGCGGGAAATGCCGGCGGCCATATCGGTCACGAAGCACAGGCTCCGGGTCTGGCTGCCGTCGCCCACCACCGTCAGCGGCTCGCCGCGCAGGGCGTTGGTGACGAACTCGATCGACATGCGGCCGTCCCCCACGCGCATGCGCGGGCCGTAGGTATTGAAAATCCGCACCACGCGCGCATTCAGCCCGTGCATCCGCCGCCGCATCATCACCAGCGACTCGGCAAATCGCTTGCTCTCGTCGTAGGGCGAGCGGGGGCCGATCGGGTTCACATTGCCAAAGTAGGACTCGCGCTGAGGGTGCTCCAGGGGATCGCCGTAAATCTCCGAGGTCGAGGCCAGCAGCACCCGCGCGCCGTCGCGCTGCGCCAGATCGCACAGGTTGCGCGTGCCCAGCGCGTTCACCCACATGATCTCCTCGGGAATCCGGTCGAAATCCGTCGGGCTGGCCGGGCTGGCCAGGTGAAACACCGCGTCCACCGGCTCTGCAACGTCCAGCGGCTCGCAAACGTCATGCTCGATCAGCAGGAAGTCCGAACGCCCCGCCAGATGCGCCACGTTCTCGGGACGCCCGGTCAGAAAGCTGTCCACCGCAATGACGCGGCGACCGGACGCAAGCAGTCGGTCACAGAGATGCGAGCCGATGAAGCCGGCGCCCCCGGCCACGAGTGCCGTGTTCACGCGGACTTGGGGTCCTCACCAAAACAACGCCGTTTTGAACTCCTTCCCCCTTGAAGGGGGAAGGTTGGGATGGGGGTCAGCGTTGGGATGGGGGTCATTGGCTTAGGTTCATGGTGGGGCCGTTCGGCGCTCCCTCGCGAATGGCTGCGCGCGCATTCTAGAGGCGCGCGTGTGAGTCTCAAAACGCACGCGCCAGCTTCCGTCATTCCGGCGGAGGCCGGAATCCAAGCCCGGTGGCGCGCGCTGCGTGCAGCGTGGGACCTGATTCCCGTTCGCCGTGAGCCTGTCGAACCGCAGCGTCAAGAGCAGATCACGGTCCGCGCGGAAGGGCGCACGCGCACCGATGGTTGCCAAGTCGATTGATATTCTGTCCAAAGACGGTCAACGCTAGAGGTCAGTTTTCCATTCTGGCTACTCTGAAATCTGCAAACCCTCGTCACTTCCCGAAGATTCTGTTGCACCGTAGGCCCGATGCACTTGACGTTCGCGGAGTTGCCTAAATGACCGACACCCGAGAGGTCCCCGACGCACGCTGCCTGATAGCCAGCCTCGTCGGCAACACAATTCCAACTCTGACGGGGCGGCCTAATCGCGTGCTCCGTATTGAAGGCGACCACGTAATCGTAGGCACGAGCAGAAGCCCCCATGGACAACCCGTGCAAATCTCTACTGTACAGTCTGCTATCGACCAACTCTATTCAATGGGCAACATAGCCGTCACCGTTGAAACCGTTGGCTACCGATCCGCGTTCATCGGTGCTGTCCTGCGGCAACTGCCTGGAGTCCGGTATACAACCAATCCTCGAGAGGTTTGGATTTCGGGAACCCAAAATGAATAGAGATCGACTGCTTTTTTCTGGTGGATCACTATCAGATAATTTAAGCAGTAGGCAAAGCGAAATGATTCGTGAAATTGATGCGCTCGATGATGATCGCTTGCTAAACACTAATCCAGATCGCCTTTGCGCCTATTTCACCGAAAAATATAGGGTGATTGCCCCTAAGCTAATAGACGATAACATAACCGTTGACGCCGGAGACATCAAAACAGATACGGTCTCCATGCTTGACAATACTTTCTTCCGCCACATCGGGGCCGCTTACCCCGGCACCATCTACTTTCGCTTCCACATTCCCTTTACTGGATTAAGCTCTCTATTCGACTGCCAGCCTAGTCAATTTACATTTAACAAGCCAGCAGCAGAAGTGCGCAATCATGAGTTAGTTATGTCGTGCTACAGCACCGATTCTGAAAGTGATAAAGTCGAGGGAGAATTTAGGGCCTTATACTCAAATGTTGAACAATATCTCGGCTGGGTCCGTGAAGATGTAGATGCATTCAACACATCGCTCAAGCAATATGCGAGAGGTCACATCGAACAGCGGCGAGAACGAATCATGAAGGCGCGGCAGCTTGGCGAGAGTTTCGGTTTCAAACTGCGTAGAAGAGACGATGCTCCAACGACGTACGCCGTACCAGTCAATAAGCGTAAGTTGGTCATGCCGAATCAGGGAGCATCGCCATGGATGCCAGATCCGACGTTAGAATTAGATGAATACAATAGCATACTTGATATCATTATGAACATGTCCCAAGTAATCGAGCGAAGCCCGGCAGCATTTCAAGATATGCAGGAGGAACACCTGCGAAATCACTTCTTAGTCCAGCTGAACGGCCAATATGAAGGAGACGCGACCGGTGAGACATTCAATTTCAGCGGAAAGTCGGATATCCTAATACGGCACGAAGGCATGAATCTATTCGTGGCAGAATGCAAGTTTTGGGATGGATCGGCTGCGCTTGCCGAATCAATCGATCAACTGCTTGGCTATACTACTTGGAGGGACACTAAGACTGCTCTGCTGGTATTCAACAAAGACCGACAGCTCACCACCGTCTTGAAGGCCATAGAGGAATTGCTGCCGAAACACGCGAGATTCAAGCGGGCCGAAGCATACGACGGGGAGACGGCGTTCCGGTACATCCTGGGGCACCCTGACGACTCGGAACGTGAGATCATGCTCACTATTCTAGTTTTCGAAGTGCCGCGCTGACGGAGCAGTCGGGCTAGCCAGCCGCGAGCAACTGCTCCACCGCCTCTTCGACTGCTGCGCCTTCCCGAGATTCCCTCAGCCACTCGCGCAATTCGCGGCGGGCGATGGTTACGGTGAGGCGGTCGCGGTCTGCGTGAAGGCGGTCAAGTTGTAGCCGCGCTCCGTCTGCCGCCGCTTGCCCGGCATCAGCCACGTCGATATGCAGCGCGTCCTTCGGGTCGAACTCGGGGATCGGTAGCTTCCAGAGTTGCTTGTGCAGGTCACGTGCACCGAACTGGCCTTTGGACATATACCGTTTGACCGCCGCGTATAGGACGTCACTGTTGACGACGGCGAGCAGGTAATGCGCCTCGCCGATGTCCCGGCAGGCAATCCAATACAGCCTGCTATCGACTATGGCTTGTTCATCTTCTAGAAGCGCCGCCGTTGGTTGACCAGCCTGCGTGTACACCACGCGGACGGCTCGATCGCCAGGATTCGTCATCCACTCCAACTGGGCCGACAGCTTGCCGTAGTAGTCCAACTGTTCCACTAGACTCAGCCTGTTGGCCTCCGCCTTGTTCTTCTCCCACAAGCCGCTGATGGTCTGCCAACGCTCGCGCATCCGACGCTCCAACCCGCCCAGGCGAATTCCGCCGACGCCATCGGAATCGCGTGGAATCACATTTTCATTTCTCCGCAGCGGCAGGACTACTTTGAGCGGGTCAAGGGTTGCGTAGGGACCCAAGGATTCTCCCAGGTAAGTGTCATGAATATGCTGAGTCTCAATCGTCTGGCTAGACAGGGCGGTCAAGTCCAAATCCCGCCACGGCCTCTTGTCTTGCGATCCCCTGCGTGGATTCACCGTGACCGTCTGACCGGCCCGTACGATGGCCGGATTCTGAGTTTCGACTACGAGAAACAGGCAGCGGGGAACGATGATCGCGCCCTGCCGAGAATGCCCAGCGTAGGATGATTCGGCTTGCTCCGAGGTATCGACTGTTTCGGCGGGCACTCTCCGGACATCGGGCGCACCAGCATTGCCCAACCAGCGTTCAACCTTTCCTGCCAACGGCGATTCCTCACCCGATCTGCTGACTCGCCTGGCAAACACGACCGATGCTGGAACCGGGAAGAAATCGTTGGGCTCCAGTCGTTCCAGATCCCAGGCAGTCTTATGGCTGAAATCCACCGCTAAGGCCCGTGAATCACTGGAACGGTGCCAAGACCCAGTACGCCACTTGGCGTGCTGGCCGGTCTGCAATGCGCTGTGCGGCATCACCATGCCGATGTAGCCCTGGTCCTTCAGGTACAAGTCGGTACAGCGGGCAAAGAAGAGACTGGCGACATCTTGCCGATTCACATATTGGCCGCCAGCCCAGATTCCGTAAAGGTCCTTGCTTTGCCGCTCCAACTCGGCGCGCAGGGTGCTGGCCGTGTTGCGGTAGCTGAGCCACGGCGGATTGCCAATGATCACGTCGACTCTTTCACGACTCAGAGCCACGGGACGGACCAGGTTGCGGGTGTAGTAGGCCCAGATGTGATTGCGCCCTTCCGCGTGAAGCCGCTGCATCGTCGCGATGGTCTGCTCCAGCATCGGCCGCTCGTTTGGATCGGTGATGTGGTGGTCGTCCAAGGCCAGCGTCGGGTCGTCGCCTCGGGCAATGGCGTCGGCGACATCGCTCATCAGCGCGTCGAAGTCGCTGGCGCGCTCGACCAAGCTCACCGGGAAGATCAGCGACGTGTTCCGTTCGTCCTCGACCTCGATTCGCACCTCGTGCTCGGCGAAAAGGTCACCAGCGTGGAAGCGAAGCTGCAAGGCATCGCCGAGGTAGATCGGCGCGGAGACTGCGGCGTCGTAGCCGGCGTCGGCCGCCGCCTGAATCGCCGGCCGGGCCGCCAACACCCACGCGGCGCGAGCCAGGTGCACGGCTACCGGATGCACGTCCATGCCGGTGACGCAGGTGCGCAGCTTGTCGAGAGTCTCACCGGGCGCCAAACGCGCATCGCCGGCGGCTTCGAGAAAGTGATCCACGGCTTCCGCGATGAAGGTCCCGGAGCCGCATGCGGGGTCGAGCACGCGCTGGTCGAGCGGGTCGGTCACGACCTCCCGCACCATGGTCCGCGCCAGCCAGTGGGGGGTGTAGTACTCGCCCAACTGCCGCCGCTCATCAGGCGGGATGACGGTCTCGTAGAGAATCGCGGCGATGTCGCCAGGGGCATGGCGCCAGTCGAAGCGGGCAATCCGATCCGCCACGGCCCTGATCAGGGGCGTCCCGCCGACTTCCAGCGGCCAGGCGAAGAAGTCCGACTCGACGATGCCCGACAGGCCGGTGTCCTGCTGAAAGCGCCGCCCCAGCAGCAGGTCCGCCGGGTCGTTGCGCGACAGCTGGTAGATGTCGATGCCGAACGAGGCCTGCACCACCATGCCGATCACGGCGCTCAGGTAGGTGTGGCGGACGAAAAGGTCGTCCATCTCCTCTTCGGTCCTGGCGATCTCGCCCAGCGCCGCCAGCAACAGATCGCGCCACAGCCGCCGCTTGACTCGCACGGTCTCCTCGCCTGATGCGGCTTGGTAGATGCCTCTGAGGGCGGCGATGTCCCGCTCGTATCGCGGGCTGTTCGGCCCGAAGGCTTCAGCGATGATCTCCCGGGTCGGCAGCACGTTGCTTTCCGACGCAAGGGCCTTGTCGCGCAGCCACTCATAGAGCGGCAGCCAGCCGTCGGGACTCTCCAGCGTGAAGGCGTAGGGAGCGGTCGTCTTGACTTCCCCGGCGTTCGGCCATCGGAGCAGCCAGTGCTTGCCGTCGGTGAGGATGCCCATGCGAATCCTCGCCCCCGCCGCCTCCGATTGGCCTAGATAGCGGTCGAGTTGCAGCACGTAGTCGGGGCGAGGCTCGAACGCTCTGGCGGCGCCACCAACGCGGCGCTTGAACTCGATGAAGGTGTTGAGCGTGGTGAGGTCGACGGCGCTGCCGGACCCTTCGGCGGGCGGCGCTTCCTCGACAATCTCATGGCTCTCGGCCAGCCCGGTGAGGACCAGAAAGTCGCGCACGGCGCTGGTGATGTTGGCCTCGGGCTCGGCGGCGTTATGCCGTCGCAGGATCTCGCCGGCGGCTATCGCATATTTGGGATCATCGATATCGATTTGAGCGGTCACGGCGGCATCCCGGTGCGCGATTTCACACGACTCGGCGCGGTTGAACCATGATCGTAGCGAGTCGGTGGTGGCTGGGCTGTGGTCGGCAGCCATCGAATCGCCGCCGCAGTTGGGTGCTCGTCCCCGGGGCGCAGTCCCCTCACCCCGACCCTTGTATGTGCCAGGGCGGGTATGTTCCGAGGACTCTCGGAATGTCCGAGGGCATAGCCCGGGCCGGGACAGACCGATTAACCCTGGGGCCCTTGCGAGCCCGTGGGAGAGCGGGGTCGTCCCGGCCCAGAGCGCTGGCCCAGAGCCCGAACAGTTGCCGGGGCCGCTGCCGCGAGCCCGTATCCGCAAGGCAGGGCGCGAGGTCAGCGCGTGGGGAGCGTACCGAATGGCTGCCAGACCGGACCTGTATCTCGGCATCGATGTCGCCCGCGACCACCTGGATGTGGCCGTCCATCCGACCGGGACGGCCTGGCGGGTGGCCAACACGCCCACCGGCCACGCCGCCCTGCGCCAGCGGGTGCAGGGGCAGCCGGTTCGCCGGCTCGTCCTGGAGGCCAGTGGCGGGTATGAACAGGCGGTGGCGGACGTCTTGGCGGCCGCCGGCCTGCCCGTCGTGGTGGTCAACCCGCGCCAGGTGCGCGACTTCGCCCGCGCCCGCGGCATCCTCGCCAAGACCGACACGCTGGATGCCCAGGTGCTCGCGCACTTCGCCGCCACCGTCCAGCCCCGCGTGCGGCCCCGCCCGGATGCGGCCACCCAACACCTGCACGCCTTGGTCACCCGCCGCCGGCAGCTCCGGGACATGCGGGGCGCCGAGCAGCAACGGCGCCGCCAGGCCGCCCCGGCCGTCCGGGCCGACATCGACGCCCTGGTGGCCGTCCTCACCCATCACCTGGACGCCCTCGACGCGCAAATCGCCGCCGCCCTCCACGCCGATCCGCGTCTGCGCGCCCGCGCCGCCTGGCTCCAGAGCATCCCTGGCATCGGCCCCGTCGCCGCCGCCACCCTGCTCGCCGCGGTGCCCGAACTCGGCACCCTCAACCGCAAGCAGGCCGCCGCCCTCGTCAGCGTGGCGCCCTTCAACCGCGACAGCGGGACCTGGCGCGGCTCCCGCAGCGTGTGGGGCGGGCGCGCCACCGTCCGCGCCGTCCTCTACATGGCCGCCCTCACCGCCAGCCGGATCCATCCGCGGCTCCGCGCCTTCTACCACCGGCTGCTCGCGGCCGGTAAGCCGCCCAAGGTGGCCCTCACCGCTTGTCTCCGCAAGCTCCTGCTGCTCTGCAACGCCCTCTGCAAGCAGCAGGCCCCGTGGAACCCCGCCATGGCCACCTAAACCCTTCACCGGCCACACAGTTGCTCTCCC
>JAJDUU010000042.1 GCA_022826485.1 Chloroflexota bacterium
TAGACTCGCACCGGAGGCTCGGCGTAGAGCTCGCCCCGTACTCGATACGGGGGTGAGGGCGATCCGGTTCCCTCTCCCCCAGGGAGAGGGCAGGGTGAGGGTCCGGGGCGTGGGATATCGCCCCTTTATGCAAAGGTCTCCAAAGGCGGGAATCCACCCTTCATTGAACCTGGGGGCGGACAGGATGCGCTCGGTCATCCCCAAGCCCGGCTGAAATCTGCAAAAGCCTCCCTCTGCGGGGACAAGCTCCGCAGGAATGACGGAAGGGGCGACTGACAGGTCACTCCGATGAAGCGCCTTCCGTCCCTCCGTCATTCCGGCGAAGGCCGGAATCCAGTCCGGGGTCACCGGCGCGTCGGGTGGACCTGGACCCCGGCCCCGTATCGCGTACGGGGCAGGCTCTTCGCCGGGGTGACGAGGGATCGTCCTGGATTGAATGGCCCGCCGCAGCGGCTTGAACACCCTTGACTTGCCAAACAGATACTCCGAACACCCCATCTGTCATTCCGAACGAAGTGAGGAATCTAGGGACGGTGGCGCAGGCTTGGCGCCCCTGAGATTCCGCGCTGCGTTGGACAGACAGGAGTGACGAGGGCGGCGGCCGTGAGGAGTTCACCGGCGTCGAACCCATTCGCCTGCCCCTTAGATTCCTCGCCTGCGGCTCGGAATGACAGAAGGGGCAAGCAGCGGCGGGTGCGGGAATGACGCCGGATTGCGGGACCGCGCCGGGAGCAATCGCACCAATGCTTGCAGCGGACGACGGCTAGACGGGCGGCCACATGGCGCCGGGATTGAGGCGCTGGTCCGGATCGAATGCCTGCTTGAGGGCGCGCATGGCGTCGAGGGTCGGCGGGGTCATGGCCTGCGTGGTGAATCCGCGCTTGACCCGGCCGAGCCCGTGCTCGCCGGACAGCACTCCGCCGGCCGCCAGTCCCACGGCGGCAATGACCTCCAACATGGCGGCCGCCGCCTGGCGCTCGGTCGGGTCGCTCGGGTCGTAGAGCATGTTGGGGTGGAGCGTGCCGTCCGCGGCGTGGCCAAAGATGGCGACGGGAACGCCGCGGCTCTCCGCCTCGCCGCGAATGCGGGCATAGGTATCCGCCAACGCGCGGCGCGGCACGCAGATGTCCTCGCCGATCTTGGCCGGCCGAATTCGACTGAGTGAGGCCGAGAGTCCGCGTCGCGCCGCCCACCAGCGCTCGGCGGTGTCGGCGTCGACGATCTCCAGGCCCGCGCCCGCATCAGCCAAGACGTCGAGCAGCAATTGCTCTTCCGCCCGCACCGCCTCGGGTTCGCCGTCAAGCTCGACCAGCAGCACGGCACCGGCGTCCTCCGGCAGGCCGCGAGGGCGCGCCCGCTCGATGGCCTGAATCGTCTGCGCGTCGAGAAACTCGAGCTTGGCCGGCACCAGGCCGGTCTCCAGCAATCGCGGCGCCCGCGCGAGCGCGTCCGTGGGCGACTCGAAGGCCGCCGCGCGCAGCGCCCGCGCCGGCGGCGGCTCGACGAGGCGCAGCTCGATCTGCGTCACGATGCCGAGGGTGCCTTCCGAACCGATCAGCGCGTCGACCACCGGCCCGGCGGCCGGGCGAGCGGCCTCGACCACCTCTCCGCGGGCGGTGACGGCGCGCAGGCGGGTGACGAAGTCCCGCGTGACGCCGTATTTGAAGGCGCTGGCGCCGCCGGCGTTGGTCGCCACGTTGCCGCCGAGCGTCGAGCCCGCCTCCGAGGATGGGTCCGGCGGGTAGCACAGGCCGCGCGCCGCCGCGAAATCGCGAAAGGCGTGGGTGACGACTCCGGGCTGCACGATCGCCCGACGAGCATTGGCATCGAACGACTCGATCCGCTGCATGCGATTGGTGTCGATGACCAGGGATTCGGGCGGAGGCACGGCGGAAGCCGCGAGGCTGGTGGCCCCGCCGCGCGCCAGGCAGGGCGCGTCGGCGGCGGCCGCGGCTCGCACCAGCTGCTGGATCTGGGACTCGGACGCCGGGAACGCCACGACGGCAGGTTGCCCGCGATAGCCCATCGTGGCGTCATAGGCATAGGTCCACAGGGCATCGGGCTCGTCGACGACGTTGGCGCCGCCGACGATGGCGCGTACGCGGTCGGCGAGGGTCATCTGTCCGTGCCGGGGCGCAGAGATATTGGATTGCGAGTCGTCATTTTCGGTGCCGCCTCGTTGTCATGCCGACCATCGTGCGGAGGCAAGAGTGCCGATCCTGGCGGCCGAGGTGGGCGTCTGAGATTCCTCGCTGCGATTGGAGTATCTGTGTTTGGAAGTCAAGAGCTTCCAAGCTGCCGCGGCGAGGTTCGCTACCCAGAACATGCTCTCTCGTCACCCCGGCGAAGAGCCTGCCCCGTACGCGATACGGGGCCGGGGGCCAGGTCCGCCCGACCTGCGGGAAACCCCGACTGGATTCCGGCTTCCGCCGGAATGACGAGGTGGAGCGCCTCGGATTGACACGGCGGAGGGCGACCCATCTTTCGATCATGAGTCCTGCCGAGCGAGTCGGTGGACTATGCTGTTCGTGTTGTGTACGGTATCGCGGTGCGCACTCAGGGCATCAGCCGGCAGCGGATCAGCCAGATGGCGGCGCGGCTGCGATTCATGCCCGGCGGATCCGGCTGGGCCCCGCTTGTGGACGTGGCGGGCTACGCCGCGCAGCGGCGCCTCGTGCGGCTGCTGCAGCTGCCGCTGCCCGCCGGGCTGGAGGCCGTGCTGGTGCCGCGCCGCACCGGGCTGCCGCTGCTGATCGTGGGCGCGCACGCGACCGCCGCACGCAAGAACTTCAGCGCGGCGCACGAGCTCGGCCATCTGACCTTGCACCAGGCGGCGGCCGGCGCTTCCCGCACGCGGTCCGCCGTCCGGCGGACGGAGTGGGAGTCCGACCGGTTCGCCATCGAGCTTCTGTTGCCGGACATCGTGGTCCAGCGCTATGCGAAGCACGCGCGCGGGCGCATCGAGGAAGTGGCGGCGCGGCTGGTGGTGCCTCCGGCCGTCCTGCGGCAGCGTTTGCGCGAACTGGGTGCGGCTAGGACGCCTTCTTGAGCAGCGGCAAGCCGGTACGCGGATTCTCCGAGACCTGGTAGCCCGCCGGCAGCTCGTCCATGGCGCCTTCCTTCTCCGTCTGCGCGAAGAAGTAGATCGTCTGCTCGCGGCCACCCCGCAGTGTCACGTCCCGCGAATGCAGGTAGTAGGTTTTGCCCGACTTCTGGCTGACTACGCTATAAGCCACAGAGATTTCCCCCAACTCGTTTCCGGCTTCACGGATTCTACAAATCGGACCGGAGCATACTTTGTAACGCCCCATGCAGAAAGTCCGCCAATGCCGCCAGCGAACGGGACGCGCGCGTCTCCCGGGTCGGACGACCAATCCAGACTGAACGCGAGGCACATCGCCGCCGAACTCCGGCAGCGCGGTCACGATATCGACGTCCGGTGCCCCGACGTGGTCGACTCCACCCAGGACGTTGCCCGCGAGGCGGTGCGCGACGGCGCGGATCGGTCGGTGCTGGTCGTCGCCCGGCGTCAGACCGGCGGCCGTGGTCGTCGCGGCCGGCGTTGGGTTCACACGCCGGGCGGATTGGCGTTCACGCTCGCGGTGCAGCTGCCGCCCGACGCACCGCCCGCCTGGCCCACCATGGCCGCGGCCCTTGGCGCGGTGCGCGCGATCGAAGCCCACACCGGAATCGCGCTGGGGATCAAGTGGCCCAATGACCTGGTGCACGGCGGGCGCAAGGTCGGCGGCGTATTGGCCGAGGCTCGCGGCCCCTGGTCGCTGGTGGGCGTGGGGCTGAACGTCAACGCCGCCCCCGGATTGGTGGACGGCGCCCCAACGACGTCGCTGGCCGAGGCGGCCGGTGGCGAGCTCGACCTCGCGGCGCTGCTAATCGAGCTGGCGGCGGCAAGCGTGGACACGCTACAGGCCGATGCGGCGACGCGACGCGCGCTGCAGCGGCCCTGGAACGAGCGTTCGGTGGTGTTGGATGCGCGGGTCGTCGTGAGCGGACCCGACGGGCACGTGTACGGACGCGTCGAGGCCCTGCCTGCCGACGGCAGCCTGCATCTGATCCTGGGCGACGGGACGCGCCGCGTCGTCCGGACGGGCGAGGTCTCCTTGCGCCTGGATCGGAACGCATGACGCGCGCACGGGCGCTGCATTGGCTCGCGTTGGCGGCGGTGACCGGCCTGGCGCTCGCCGTGCGGCTGTTCGGCCTGGACTGGGATCAGGGTCACCACCTGCATCCGGACGAGCGCTTCCTGAGCATCGTGCTCACCCAGATCCGTCCGCCGACCGATCTGGCGATGTATTTCGACCCCGCCACGTCGCCGTACAGCCCGTTCAACCAGGGCGTCGAATTCTTCGTCTACGGCACGTTGCCGCTCTTCCTGGTCGATGGATTGAGCCGGCTGCTGGACATGCAGGGCTACGACCAGGCCTATCTGGTGGGGCGCGCGGCGTCGGCCATCGCCGACACCGGCACGGTGGTGCTGGTCTATCTGCTGGGACGGCGTCTGCTGGGCGCCTGGCCGGGGCTCCTGGCGGCCCTGCTGATGGCGTTGTCGGTGCATGCCATCCAGCTCTCGCACTTCTTCACGGTCGACACGTTTGCGACGTTCTTCAGCACCGCCGCGCTGTGGCTGCTGGTGCGCGCGGCCCGGCGGCCTCGCTGGCTGGACCTGGGCTTGCTTGGGCTGGCCATCGGGCTGGCGCTGGCGAGCAAGCTGAGCGCCGGGCTGCTGCTGGTTCTGGCGGCGGGTTGGTGGGCGATGGAAGGCTGGCGCGGCCGACATCTGCGCTCGGGCGAATCCGCGGCGGCCGCCTGGATCGCGCGCGGCGCCCTAGTTGCCGTCAGCGCGGCAATCGCGTTTCGAGTCGCGCAGCCGTACGCCTTTGCCTCCGCGTCGCCGCTGGACTGGCGGCTTGGCGACGCGTTCCTCAGCGCCGTGGCCCAGCAACAGGCCATTCAGACCGGGGACTTCGACTGGCCCCCCGGCGTGCAGTGGGCCGGCACGACGCCCTACCTGTATCCGCTGGAGCAAGTCGTCCGATGGGGCGTGGGTCCGGCGTTCGGCCTTGCCGCCCTCGCGGGCATCGGCGCGTCCGTGGCGGTGCTCTGGCGCGGCCACCGTCACCCGCTCGTGGCGCCGCTGGCCTGGGCCGCGCTGACCTTCGGCTACGGCGGGGCGCTGGTGCTCAAGACCATGCGCTATTTCCACCCGCTCTATCCCGTGCTCGCGTTGGTGGCGGCGTGGGTGCTGGCCGAGCTTTGGCGACGGCGTGACCGCATCCCACGCGTTCCCGGACGGCTCGCCGCCCGCGTCATCGTGGTCGGCGGCGGTCTCATGGTTGCCGCCACGGCCGCCTGGGCCGCCGCGTTCATGCAGCTGTACGCGCGCGACCATTCGCGCGTGGAGGCGTCCGCCTGGATCCACGCCAACGTGCCGGCGGGCGCCACCGTGCTGACCGAGCACTGGGACGATCAGCTGCCGCTGGGGTTGCCCGGGCGACCGCATGACCGCTATGCCTTCGGCCAGCTGCGCGTCTTCGACCGGGAGAACGCCGACAAGCGCGTCCACCTGATGCAGGCGCTCAGCAGCGCCGACGCCATCGTGCTGTCCAGCGATCGCGGGGCGGCGACGATCCCCCGCATGCCGCAGCGATATCCGCTGGCGGGCCGCTACTACGAGGCGCTGTGGGATGGAGCGCTGGGCTTTCGATTGGCCGCGCAGTTCGAGTCGCGGCCGTCGCTCGGTCCGTGGACGTTTGACGATTCGCGCGCTGAAGAGGCGTTCACGGTCTACGACCACCCGCGCGTCTCGGTCTTCGTCCGCGATGCGCCCCACGTCGGCTCGCTGGTGGCGGCGAGTCTGGCCGACGTGGACGAACGCGGTGCCGTGGCGGTGCTTCCCAAGGTTGCGCAGGAAGCGCCAATCCTGTTCACGCCGCAGGACGCGGCCACCGTGCGACGCGAGGCCGGCTGGCCCAACGTGTATCGGGAACGTCCGCTCGAGGGCTGGGCCGCCGTGCTGGCGTGGTACGGCGCGGGACTGGGGCTCACCCTGGCGCTCTGGCCGCTGCTCGCGCGGGCGTTGGGCCTGCTGCCCGATGCCGGATATGCGGCGGCCCGCGTCCTCGCGCCGGCGCTGGCCGTGCTGCCGGCCTGGTGGCTGGCTAGCGTGGGGCTGGCGCGGTTCGACACGCCGAGCATCGTCGGCGGCGCCGGTGCGCTCGCGCTGGTCTCCGCCGCGGCGTGGTCGCGCAACCGAACGCCCTGGTCCGCGCTGCGGCCGCGTTTGGGGTCCGCGCTCATCGTGGAAGCCGTATTCCTGGGCGCGTGGGCCGGATTCCTGGCGCTTCGCGCGGCCAATCCCGATCTCTGGCACCCGGTATTCGGCGGCGAGAAGCCCATGGACTATGCCCACCTCAACGCCATCATCCGGACGCCCGCGTTCCCGCCGCACGACCCGTGGTACGCCGGTGGCCACCTGAACTACTACTACTACGGCCACGTGCCGACGGCCGCGCTGAGCAAGGCCCTGGGCGTTCCCCCAGGGACGGCCTACAACCTGGCGCTGGCCGGCTACGCGGCGGCCATGGTCGCTGGGGTGTTTGCCGTGGGACACGGCGTGTGGGCGCTGCTGCGGAAGCCGGGCCGGCGGGCGGTGGGCGTGGGCCTTGCGGCCGCGCTGCTGGTGGTGGTGGCCGGCAACCTGCAATCCGCGGTTCAGCTCGTGGAAATCGCCGCCAACCATGCCGCGGACCCGGCGTCGGGGTGGAGCGTCCTGGCGCAGATTCCGGCCACCATCGGCGGCGATCTGGCCGCCGACTACGACCTCTGGGCGCCCACCCGAGTCATTCCCGACACCGTCAACGAGTTCCCCTGGTTCACCTTCACCTACGGCGATCTCCATCCGCATTTGATGAACCTGGCGGCGACGGCGGCCGCGCTCCTGGGCGCGCTGGCCCTGGTGGCGCTGGGCGAGCGGCGTCGGTCGGGTGGGCCCGCTCCCTGGTCCTCGTGGGCGGCCGTGCTGGCGTTTCAGGCGCTGGTGCTCGGGCTGCACCGCGTCGCCAACCCGTGGGATTTTCCGACCTATCTGGTCGTGACGCTGGCAACGCTGGCCTACGGACTGTGGCGCTCGGGCGGATTGCCCGGGCGAACCGTCATCGCCCTGACCGCGGGAGCCGGAGTGGGACTGATCGCCGCGAGCCAGTTGCTGTTCCAGCCGTTCCACCAGCACTACGTGGAGTTCTACGGGGGCGTGATTCCCACCCCGCAAACCACGTCGGCGTTCCAATGGCTGCTTATCTTCGGGATGCCGACGGCCATCGGGCTCACCCTGGCGGCCCGCATGGTCGCGCCGGCGTTGGCCGGCGCGCTGCGCGGCGGTGACCGCGTGCTCCGCACCGGAGCCGCCGCCGTCCCGGCGCTGTTGGCAGTGGCGGCGCTGGCGGCGGCGCTGATCTGGGGCGCGGAGCCATGGTCCGCACGCCTGTGGCTCGCGGGTCTGGTGGGGACGGTTGGCCTGGCGGCGTGGCGCGCGCGGGACCGACCCGAGGTGTTGGTTCCACTGGCCCTATTCGGCGCGGCGGCGCTGCTGACGGCCATCCCGGAAATCGTGGCCGTGCGCGACGACATTGGTCGCCTCAACACGGTGTTCAAGTCTCACCTGCAGGCCTGGGTGCTCGCCGGGCTCGGGGCGGCGATTGCGTTGCCGCAGGTGGCGCACGCGCTCTGGCGGCGGCGATCGCCGTGGACCGTGCCGCTGCGCGCGGCATGGTCCCTCGTGCTCGTCGGTCTCCTGGCCGTGGCCTTGATCTACCCGGCGGCGGCGACGCCACACAAGCTGAATCTCCGCATCCAGCCGCTGCCTGCCACGCTGGATGGCGAGGCCTTCATGGACGGGGGCGAGATCCTGGACGAGGGCAAGCCCATCGGCCTGACCTCAGACCTCCTTGCGCTGACCTGGCTGCGGGACCACGTGTCCGGCGCGCCCACGATCGTCGAGGGCCCGACCACGATCTACCGCTGGGGCGGGCGCGCGTCCGCCTATACCGGTCTGCCGTCGGTGGTCGGGTGGGATTGGCACGCGCGGCAGCAGCATTGGGGCTACGTGCACGCCGTGGACGCGCGGATCGACGACGTGGAAGAACTGTTCGAGACGCACAATCGATTCCGCGCGCGGACGCTGCTGGATCGATATGGCGTGGACCTGATCTACATCGGTCCGTTGGAACGTGCGCATCATGAAGGCCCGGCGCTGGCCAAGTTTGCCGCGATGGGCGATCTGGGCGTGACCCCGGTGTATGCCGAGGGTGAGGTCACGATCTATCGCGTGACGCCTGTGCCCGAACGTCCCGCGACCGGACCGCGGGGATAGGCCGACCGCAGAGGCTAGAATCTGGCCTCACGCCAAGGAGGCCTCATGGCCGCATCCTTCCTGACCCGCGCCGTGCTGCAGCAGATTACGCAGCGGGTGCTCGCCAACGTCATCGAGCAGCTGCCCCAGCGCCTGGCGGCGGGGACCGAGCCGGGCGCCCCGCCCGACCGGCAGGCCGCCGAGCTGCCGCGCTTGAACGCCCTGGCCGTCTCGCAGCTTCAGGCGCGCTTGGCGGAGTATGAAACACAGTTCGAGGCCATGAGCACGCGCATGGCCCGCGTCGAGCGCGAGGTGGGCTGGCGAACAACCGCCCGCATCGTCGGCGTCGGCGTGCTCGGCCTGGGTTTGGGCTTCCTGATCGCCGTGGCGGTGGGCGCCCTGGGGTGGGTCGGCTAGTCGGACTCCGAGCCGCGACGGGAGTTGGGTCAAGAGAGCTTGCCAACTTGCGCGGTGGCAAGCGTGGGCGTACACCCATTGAGCACAGGCTCGGAATAGTCCGACAAGCAGATTTCTCTGGTATGTTCAACGGATCCACAAACCGCCCGCATGCCGGTATTCAAATCTGCATTGAGATATTCGGCAGTAGGTTCGGACACTTGGGCGGGATGTATCGCCTCGCTTGAGCGCAGCAGACCTGCGCCCGGCAGATCACCCAAGGAGTTCCCTGATGGCCTGCGCCGATGACGTGGCTGCGTACATCCTCGAACGCCGCACGCCGCTAACGGCGATGAAACTCCAGAAGCTCCTCTACTACAGCTATGCATGGCACCTCGTGTGGGACGAGGAACAGCTGTTTCAAGAGTCAATTGAGGCCTGGGCCAACGGGCCGGTCGTCCCAGCCATCTACGAACGGCACCGCGGACGATTCAGGCTAGAAAACTGGCCGTGGGGCAACCCAGCAAATCTACAGCAGAACGAGCGCGAGACGGTTGATGTCGTGCTTAGTGTCTACGGCGATCTTGGCGCGCACGAATTGAGCAATATGACCCACCGCGAACCACCGTGGCGAGATGCACGAACTGGTCTGCTTCCGGGGCAGCGGTCCAATGCGCGTATCCCAGACAGCGCGATTTTTGAGTACTACGACAGTCTGTACGAGGAAGCGCAGGCGGATACCGACAGCTCCTAGGCTGTGGCTCGACAGCGAAACCGCCGAGCGCTTCGGAAGGCCAGGCGGCGACAACAAGCTGCGGCTCAACGAGCCGCGAAGGGCGTTACCCAGTCCCAAGGCACAGACTGGCGAACACTAAATCCACGTTGGAGCTTCCAGTACCTGCGGATGGCCGGTCCCTACAGCTGGCAGATGATTGATCCTGATGACTTGGTGCAAGCCATTGAGTTCCTTGCACAGACCGCTCGACGGAAATGGGGAGAGATTATTACGCAGCCGGGTGGACATCACCATCTGATTGAAACAGCCGACTTGGTGCGGCCAGCGCGCGACGATTTGCTGGCGGCGATTCCAGGCGGCACCGACGAGGTGATGTCGCTGAGGATCACTGGCCAAAAGCGAATATTCGGATACATGGAGGTGGGTGTAATGCACATCCTCTGGTGGGATCCCGAGCACGAGGTCTGCCCCAGCGACCGGTGAGCAAGTCGCGGACGGCCTGCGGGAATCCACTCTGGCCGCGGCGCGCGGGCCGCTAGCCCGCCGGCGGTGGCAACGATTTGCCGTCTGCCGCGGCGGTTTCCTTGTCCGCCGGTGTGATGACTTCGATCCGCACCGCCACGAGCAGGGAGGCCTCGAGGTTGGTTGTGTCGACGCTGTAGGCGACCCGCACGACCGCACCCGGCTCGAGGCCGGCGGGCACGAGGTCAGCCGCATCGTCCGGTAGACGAAATTCCACGCCGCCAACTCGCAGGACCCCTTCCGCCAGGCTCTGCACCACGCCTTCCAGCGTGGCCAGGCGTTCCGCCGGAACGTCCGAGCCGTCGCCGGTGTCGTCCTCGGTCGGCTCCGGCGTGGGCGTGGCCTCGGGCGTCGGCGTCTCGGTTGGCGCCGGGGTCTCGGTGGGCTCGGGAGTGGGAGTAGCTTCCGGAGTCGGGGATTCCGTGGGCGCCGGGGGTTCAGTGGGCTCGGTCGTAGGCGTGGCTTCCTGTGTGGGCGTCTCGGTTGGCACCGGAGTTTCAGTCGGCTCGGGCGTGGGCGTACTTTCCGGTGCGGGCGTCTCGGCGGGCGCCGGCGTTTCCGTCGGTTCCGGCGTGGGGGAGGCCTCGGGCGTCGGAGACTCCGTGGGCTCCGGAGTCGCCGTGGCTTCCGGTGTGGGCGCCTCGGTGGGCGCCGGCGTTGCCGTGGGATCGGGTGTGGGCGTCTCTGTTGGCTCGGGCGTGGCCTCCGGCGTCGGCGTCTCGGTGGGCGCCGGCGTCTCCGTGGGCTCCGGGGTGGGCGTAGCTTCAGGCGCCGGCGTTTCGGTGGGCTCCGCGGTAGGCGTGGCTTCCGGCGTGGGTGTCTCCGTCGGCTCGGGCGTGGCCTCCGGGGCCGGCGTCTCGGCGGGCGCCGGGGTTGCCGTCGGTTCCGGTGTCGCTTCAGGCGTGGATGTCGCGGGTTCCAGCCCGAGCAATCGCAGTCGTCCGTCGCCGTCGAGGACGGCGGTGGCCTGGACCCAATCGCCAACCACGATGGCCTCGTCCACCTGCGCCGCCGGCTCATCGGGGCCGGGCAGGCGCACGGCGATGCCGGAAATCAGGAGCTGAACGTCGTCCCGGCCCTCGAGCCGCCCATCCAGCACGGACGCTTGCTCGGGCACAACGACATCCTCCGGCCACGGCGTGGGCGTGTCGGTCGGCGCGGGCGATGGCGTCGGCGTTTCCGCGGTTGGAGTCGCCGTGGGCGCCGGCGGCGTCGCGGTTGCTGCAGGCGACGGGGACGGCGCCGGTGATGGCGTGGGCGCGGGTGTTGCCGGGGCCGGCGCGGGAGCGGCGGTCGCCGGAGGTGGCGGCGCCGGCGTCGCGGCTTGCGGCGAGGGTGCAACCGGCGGCGACGGCGGCTCGGTGGCGGAGGCGATCACCTCCGGGACGGCGGCCGCGGTGGGCAGCAGCGCCAGGTTGGGGCCGCGCCTGGCGTCCAGGAGCCCCTCGTCGGCCGACTGGCTCGCCACGGCAATGGGATCGCGGACGCCGGGTGCCGAGGCTTGCGTGAGCCCCTGCAGCCGTGTCTGGTGGTCGCGCAGGCGGCTGCGGAACGAAGCGACGACCGCGGCGGCGTCCTCCCGATCGGCGGGGCCGGCGGCCGCGCTGGAGATGCTCAGCGCGCTCACCCCCTTGCGCAGCGAGTCGCGATAGGCATCGATGGCGTGCTGGACGGCGGTCCGGTCGCCGTCGGGGGCCGTCTGCTCGATTTCGCGCAGCCGCGCCTCGGCGTGCTCCAGGTAGATGGCCGCGCGCTCATCCTCGTCGACGAACGCGACGCGCAGCTCCTCCAGCGATAGGCGGTAGCCGTAGAGCGCGCTGCCGGGACCGCTGTTGACGGCGGCGAGCGTGACGCCGCCATAGGCCACGAGCGCCACCGCGACCGCGGCCACGACGCCGGCCATGCGCACCGGCGCCAGGGGCGGCAGCCGCGGGATCAGCCGATCCCAGAGCGACGGACGGGGCTGGGGCGGCGCGGCGGCCCGACGCTGCAACTCATGATCGATCAGCGCGAGCCCGCGGGACATTTCGGCCGGCGTCATCGGCGGCGGCGTCATGGCCTGCAGGTCCAGCGCGACGACCAGCAACTCGCGCAAATCCGCGGCCATCTCGGGGTAATCGCGCAGCACCTGATCGAGGGAAGCCTCGCCGCGCTGCACGCGGTCCAGGCTCACCTCGAAGGCAGCCTGGAGCTCCTGGCTCATGCCGAGTCCCCCTGTAAAACGTTGCGCAGCGTGGCTATCGCCCGAAATTGCAACGCGCGCACGGCGGGCTCGTTACGCCCCATCAGCCGGCCGATTTCGGCGTGGCTCAAGCCCAGGGCGAATCGGTAGGTGATGACCTCACGCTGATCGTCGGTGAGATGCCGCATGGCCTTGCGCAGCTCTTCGCGCCGCGAGATGGCGTCGAACTGCGAGTCCAGGGTGTCGGACGGGTTGGCCAGCAGGCCCTCTTCGAGGGGCACCGTGTCGCGCGCCGCGCGCCAGTGGTCGACCACCACGTTCTTGGCAATGCGGAAGAGCCAGGCCGTGAATTCGCCGGTCGACCGGTGCTCGTAGCGCGCGATCGCATCCATCGCCCGGATGAAGGTCTGGTTCGTGAGGTCCTCGGCCAGGACGCGGTCGCGGGTCTGATAGGCGATGAAGCGCTGGATTTTCGGCGCAAAGAGCCGGTACAGCTCACCGAACGCCTCGCGGTCGAGACGCATGGAGGCTTCAATGAGTGCTTCGAGGTGCTCCTCGGGCGATGCGATATCCACGTCCAGAGCGGCGGTCCTGCCGGCGTCGTAACGCGGGGCGGATTCGAGCGTTATGCGGGGCGGCCGGGTCGCCTATTCCATGATAGGGCTCGACCGGTCCGCGCCGCCGGACGGGTCGGCGAACCACCCGCGCGTCCGTTCGAGCCCTTCGCTCAGATCGACTCGCGGCGCCCAGCCAAGCAGCGCCCGGGCCAGCGCCGCGTCGCCGATGTACCGGGAGACCTCGGCCTCGGGATGCGGATGCGGCACGTGACGGACGCGATCGGCATCTCCCGCGATCAGGCGCGCAAGCTCGGCGATCGACGTTTCCCTGCCGGAGGCGAGATTGAGCGTGCGGCCCACGGCAGACTCCCTCGCGGCGTCGACGATGCCGCGCGCGCAGTCGTCCACATAGACGAAGTCGCGCGTCTGCGACCCGTCGCCGTGAACGTCGAGCGGCGCGCCGGCCAGGATGCGGCTGAGGAAGCGCGCCACCACGCCGCCCTCGGCGTCGTCGCGCTGCCAGGGGCCGTAGACGTTGAACGGTCGCACCGTCGTCAGGCGCAGGCCAAGGGTCTGCGCGTAGCTCTGCGCGATGACCTCAGCGGCGAGCTTCGAGGCGGCGTAGGGCGACGCGGGTATCGCGGCGGCGTCTTCGGCAAGCGGGGCATCCGCCGCGGCGTACACATGACAGGTGCTCACGAGGACGAGGCGCAGGTCGCGGCGGCGGGCGGCCTCGGCCACCACCAGCGTGCCCAGCACGTTGGCGCGCATGGCGCTGGTGGGGTCGCGCACGCTCGCGCCGACCGCCACCTCCGCCGCGAGGTGGTAGACCGCGTCCACTCCCACGACCGCGCGGTCCACCGCGTCGGCGTCGGCAACGTCCGCTTGGACCAGTCCCAGAAAGGCCGCATCGTCGGCGAAGGCATCGAGACTCGCGGACCGGCTGCGCGACAGGTTGTCGAGCACGCGCACCGGCCGCCCGCGCCGCAACAACTCGGCCACCACATGCCGCCCGATGAAGCCGGCGCCGCCGGTGACGAGCGCGCTCAGGCGTCGACCTCCCGCAGCCAATCGGCCATGCGCGCAATTCCCGCGGCCAGCGGCGTCTCGGCGCGCCAGCCCAGCTCGCGCTCAATGCGACCGGTGTCGGCGCACAGCGCCGGCAGGTCGCTGCGGCGTCCCGGCATGACCTCCACGGCGCTTTCCGAGCCGGTGACGCCCACGATGAGCTCGGCAAGGTCGCGGATCGAGGTCTCCTGACCGGTGCCGATGTTGAAGACCGAGCCCGCCAGGTCGGGACCGGCGGCGAGCACGCGCGCGTAGGCGTCCACCGCGTCGTCGATATACATGAAGTCGCGGGTCTGCGTCCCGCCGCCCTCCACCCGCAGCGGCTCACCGCGCAGCGCGCGCACGATGAAGGCAGGAATCACCGCCGGATAGCCCACGAGGTTCTGGTGAGGTCCGAAGGTGTTGAAATTGCGGATCACCACGACCGGGTGCCCCCACCAGCGATGGATCGCCAGGCACTGCATCTCACCGGCCACCTTGCTGGCGGCGTAGACCGAGCGCGGTTGCAGCGGATGCCACTCGTCCATCGGCACGCGCACGGGGGCGCCGTAGACCTCGGGCGACGAGGCGTAAACGAGCAGCGGCGGCCGCCGCATGCCGGCGATGGCGTGCGCGAAGCGGAAGGTGCCGTGCTCGTTGACGGCGAAGTATCCGGCGGGGTCGTCCATGGACTCCGGCACCGAGATTCGGGCCGCGTAGTGCACCACGGCATCGGGCGCCAGGTCCTCCAGCCGTTCGGTGGTTAGCTCCGCGAAATCGCCCGTCTCAACGGTTACGCGGTCACAGCGCGCCGCCTCGACCGTGAGCGGGTCCTGGCCGGGATACTGGCGCGAAAAGTCGTCAACGCCGATCACCTCGGCGTGTGGGTCGTCGGCCAGGAGACGGCGCGTGAGAGTGATGCCGTACATGCCGGCCGCGCCCGTGATGAGCACCCTCACGCGAGCATCAGGTCCAGCAACGCACGGCAAGCAAAGGCGAGTGCGTTCACGGAAGCCAGAGTATAGGGCCAGAGTTGCACCCTCTACCCAGTATCGCTTTCGGAAGTGAGGGGAATGGGCTACCGACTTCCGCGACACTCGTTCTCCCATCCCCATCATCGCCGCCGACGAGCTTCCTCAGCCGACCAGCCAGCAATGTCAAGTGCCAAGAGTCGAGCGCAGACCATCACGCGGCAGCAGGTATGCGCCGATGGGGCTTGAGTAACGGAGCTAACGATTTCCCCGCGTCACGGAGGCACTTCCCCGCACTCAGCAGACGTGTGCCCGCCGGGCCGGTGAATCGGGCCGAAAGCGTCCTTGAGTGCCTAGTTCCCACTGCGCGTATCATGGGCCATGTCAGCCGTTGCGTTGCTGATGCCACTTGCCGCTCATGATTCGCTAAGTGCTATCAGCGGCCGGTGGTGCTACCGTGATACGAACAGATACCGAACGACATGGGCGGAGCGAGGGTTTCCTAACTCAATGGCAAGACATCGGCCACGGCAACTCCCGACCAGCAGCTCTTGAAGGGCATCGCTGCGAGGCCCTCCGTGCATAGCCCTGAAGTCGGCTACTTCAACGGCACATACACCATTCAGGCTGCCGCTCTATACCTTCGAGCTACCACACCTCCGCGAGACCAGCCGCTCCACATATGGGAGCGACAGGCCTCCCCAGGCTATGTCCGGCCATCAGCCCGATCCATCGCCGCCTGGATTCGGTTTGGCCTCGATCTTGACGTGCTTCAAGTTAGCCGCCTGACTCGTGCAGTCACATTTCAGGACCTCATCCGCATGCGCATGGTGGCCCTCCTGCGCACACGAGGCATGTCGCTAGATGAGATACTTACTGCCGAGGCATACGCTCGAACCGTTACTGGCAGTCACAATCCATTTGTCACCGAGCCTCTTTGGACATCTGGCTCCGATGCATTTCTAAGATTTCGCGACAAAATACTATCAATTTCTCGCGCTGGTCAGTATGCGTTAGACTTTCTTAATGAGTATCTTGAACCCGTGCATCATGGATTGCAATTCGGACCCGAGCATTCCGCAGAGATATGGCGTCCGTATCAGGCAATAGCCCTGGATCCTACGATTGCATTTGGCGCACCGTGTATTGAGTCTACTCGGATTCAAACTGAATCGATTTGGTCGCTGCACAAGGCGGGAGATTCACCAGAGTATCTTTCTAACGCCTATGGTATCGATGTATCGAGGATTCGAGCAGCCCTTAACTGGGAACAGCGCTTGGCAAATGCCGCTTGACGACATCGCCTTTTGTCTAGATGAATGCCTTCCATATATTGTTGCAAAAGCACTCCGCCTCGTAGGGTACAATATTGATGACCATCAAAAGCTCAAACTAATCGGCCAGATTGATGAAGAGGTCATCCCCTGGCTAGCACAGAATCGCTATGTGTGGATAACCAAAGATACAGATGCCAAGAAGAGGCACGCTGAACTAATGATGAAGAACGCGCTTAGTGTGGTGTGGATAAGGGGAATGGACCGCAAGACAGCAGCTCGGCGCGGGATTAGGACTCGCGATCTACATCTAATGCTCACCACTCGGATCGACAAAATAGCTGCAGAATTAGATCGCGCCGATGGACCGCGACACTTCGAACTGGGAATGAACGGGGAACGTCCGAGGCTCGAGCGAATTCAGGAACAGCGAATTAGATTTGGTGCACCGCTGCCGCAAGTAAGGCGAGCACGCCGTCGAAGGCGTCGCTAGCTTTCTTCCAAGTCTATTTGGGGAAGTGCCGATTCGAAAGCGATCTGGTATCTCTCGTTCGAACGGCCGCAGCTACCTTTCGGCCGGCTCGGCAATCAGGTCAGCAAGGTGAGAGAGCGAGCGAAATACCAGGTCGCCGTGATACTTCTCCGGGGGATTTTGGTAGATACGCAGAAACTCCTGGGCAGTCAGATCGAAGAGCCGCCGCGCGTCCCTATCCAGCTCCTCCCAGATCTCCTCGCGCGTCACCAGCACGTGCTCGTACTCATCCGGCAGCCATTCGGGGCGCCCGTTGACTGATGTGGCCATGGCCCGGCGAATCCTCTTGAATGCACGCGCGCTGCGTGCACGTTAGCAGGGTCGCACGTGCGCGTCCCAGATACCCAACGGGGCGTGCTCGGTTCGTCCACGGGCGAGTTGGGGATGGATTCCCGCCTCCGCGGGAATGACGGACGCGGGCGGGAATGACGGACGGGCCTGGGAGTGACTCGGCCAACGTGACGCGCAACCTGCGGCCGCGGCTTGGCGGGGATTGCGGGGGCGGGGACACTGGGGTGCCGAGACTTGCCGGGAGAAGGCACATGGCGGTGATTGCCGACGCCGAGATCGCGCAGCGGCTCCTCGACCATCCGGGGTGGGCGTATCAGGACGGCGCGCTGGTGAAGAAGTTCGAGTTGCCCGGATTCATGGACGTGGTGCGGCTGGTCAACGACGTGGCCGGTCCGGCGGAGGCCGCCGATCACCATCCGGACATGTTCATCAACTACCGCCGCATCACCTTCACGCTGGTGACGCACGACGCGGGCGGGGTGACGGAGAAGGATTTTGCGTTGCTGGGAGAGATCGAGAAGGCCGCGGCGGGCTAGCCGGGAGCCGATTGCCGCAGCGCCGGCGTTGCTGGTCCGGAGATTCGCCGCCGCGTGTCTTGCCGTCATGCTGGCGCTGACGCCGCTGACCGCGTGCGGGATGTCGGTGGGCGACGAGCAATCGACCTGGGGCGGCCAGGGGGCGGCGCCGCTGGTGGCGACGCCGACCGAGGACGGCTCCGGCGGGGCGAAGGCGCCTTAGGGAAGGCCCGAGCGGCAGGCGCGAGTCTGGCGGCGAGGATTCGGAGCGAGTTTGTTCATTCGGAGACGAAGCTAAACCCCGAACACGTATAAAAACCCCGGCGCCAAGGTGTAGCGATCGCGTGCGGCGCCCACGGCTCGCGCCCATATCGGTCGTCATTCCGGCCTTGAGCCGGAATCCAGGCAGCTTGAGGCGCCGGGTCTCTTCCACGCTCCTTAGATTCCTCGCCTGCGGCTCGGAATGACAGGTTGGGGGCGGCTCGGAGTGACAGGTTGGGGATGGCTCGGAATCACAGCTTGGGGCCACTCGGAGTATCTGTGCTTGGAAGTCAAGGATTTTGAAGCTGCCGCGGCGGAGTGTTCGACCCAGGGCGCCTACCCCCGTCACCCCGGCGAAGAGCCTGCCACGTACGCGATACGGGACCGGGGTCCAGGTCCACCCGACGCGCCGGTGACCCGGACTGGATTCCGGCCCCGGATCAAGTCCGGGGCAGGCTCTCCGCCGGAATGACGGACGGGCGGCAGGCGCTTCATCGGAATGACGGGCGAGACGCTGGATTACGAGCGGTGGCGCAGTCCCCTTCCAGGGACAAGGGGGCGGGCCAAGGGCTTTAGCCCGCGCCTCCGGCCACGCGGCCGCGGGCCATGACGAAGTACTGCTCGGTGGTGGCGACGTCAACCTGGTCGCACACGAGGCCGAAGAGAAACCGCAGATCCAGCGGCGACCAGTAGATCTTCCAGATGTCGTAGGCGCTGCCGTCGGTGAGGGTTCGGCGTTGCTGCTGGACCTTTGGCCCGGGGACGCGCTGGCGGCGCTGGCCGCTGGTGGGGCTCTGGCGCGAGTCGACCAGCCAGAGCTCACCGCCGGGTCGCACGACGCGCCGCGCCTCGCGCATGAACTCGACGGCCCGGCTCACGGGCACGTGGCTGAGCCAGAAGCCGAAGAAGCAGGCATCGACGGCGCCCTCGGCGACTGGTAGGCGATAGGCGTCGGCCCGGCAGCGCTCGACGGCGTCCGAGGGATCGGCAATGCGTCGGGCGCAGGCGATCATCTCGGGGGCGTAGTCGGTGGCGATCACGCGGTTGCGCGGCGCCAGACGCCGCGTCCACCAGCCGGTGCCCGCCGCCACTTCCAGGACCGTGCGATCCCGGAGCGGCTCGATGAAGGCGTCCATCTCGCCGAGCTCGCGATTCCAGGCCGCGTCGGCCTCGGGTCCGTGCCGGTAGGTGCCGCGACGTCGATACCAGTCCTCGAACTCATCGGCGCGGGCGCGGTAGTAGTCGCGCGTCTCGGCCTCGACCTGCGCGATGTTGCCGGAGGGCATGTCGAGTTAGCTCTACTTTCCCGGGGCGTGGTTCGACAGGCTCACCACGAACGGCGACAAGTTCACGACGAACGGGAGGCGGAGCATCGCTCAGTCGCCGGCGGCGGCCAGCTCGGCCGCCACGTCGCAGATCACGTCGGCCGCATAGCGCACGTCGTCCTCACTCACCTGGTGGTGCGTGACGGCGCGAACGCTCGGGGTGCCCTCGAAGCCGATCAGGCGCACCTGGCGCTCCTCGGCGCGCGCGGCGAACTCGACCGCGGTCGCCAGGGCCGGGTCCACGTCGAAGAAGACGATATTGGTCTCGCGGTCGTCGAGCTCGACCGTGAGTCCCGGCGCGTCGCTGACGATCTCGGCCAAGAGCCGCGCATTGGCGTGGTCCTGGGGAAGCTTGGGCGGGGTCTCCTCGAGGGCGACGAGGCCCGCCGCCGCGATCACGCCCGCCTGCCGCATACCGCCGCCCAGCATCTTGCGGACGCGCCGGGCTTCATGGATGAAGGCCTCGGAGCCGACCAGGAGGGAGCCAACCGGCGCGCCGAGACCTTTCGACAGGCAGAACTGCACGCTGTCGGCTTCCCTGACGAGGTCGCTGACCGGCGTGTCGAGCGCCGCGGCGGCGTTGAAGATGCGCGCGCCGTCCACGTGGACCAGCAAGCCGTGCGCGCGGGCGGTGCGGCCGATCTCGGCCATGTGTTCGGTCGTGATGCACACGCCCCCGGCGCCGTTGTGGGTGTTTTCCACGCACACCAGTCGCGTCGTGGCCAGGTGCACGTCTCGCGGCTTGACGGCCGACTCGATGAGCTCGGCGGTGAGCACGCCGCGCGGGGCGCGCACGGTGGTCATGGTGACGCCGGCCAGCGAGGCCCAGCCGCCGACTTCCCACATCACGAGGTGGGCCCGCTCTTCGGCGATCACGTCGTCGCGGGGACGGCAGTGGGTAATGAGCGCGCAGGCGTTGCCCTGGGTACCGCTGGTCACGAACAGCGCGGCCGGCTTATCGAACAGCTCGGCGACATACGCCTCGAGCCGGTTGACCGTCGGGTCCTCGCCGGAGACGTCGTCGCCCACCTCGGCCTCGGCCATGGCCCGGCGCATGGAGTCCGTGGGCAGCGTCATGGTGTCGCTGCGCAGCTCGACGGGTTTCCGGGTCATTGATCCTCGGGTATGCGGCGTGGGACCTCGGCGAGGCTGATCGTAGCTCGCGGGGGCTACTGTTCGATGGTGAACTGCCCCGTCCGGCCGTCGTAGACAAGCCGATGGTGCCTCAAGAAGGGCCGCCCGAGTATGACTAGCGGCTCCTTGCCAAAGCCCCCGCCAATGAAGTCGCCGCGATGAGTCAATCCAAAATCGGGAAGGAATACCTGCGCGGTGTATCGACCTCCGCAGAACTCGCCGCCCAGCCCCTCCACCATTACGCACTCCTCGACGAGCTCCAACTCGAGTCGCTCCGCCAAGGCTGGATCGATGAAATTGTCACCCGCGCCGGTATCGATCAAGACTGCGCACAGCTCGGAGATCGACCGTCCATCAATGTGGATGCTCGTCACCGGCCCCCACTTGAGGAGTTCGAACGACCCGAGGACGACCATCTACTCCAGGCGATCGGTCGGAAAGGGCTCCTCGCCAACTCGCCGGGACGTTGGGGCGGCAGTTATCCCTCCCTCTCCCCAGACAGCCTCTAGCCGCCGGATTAGCGTCTTCGTCTCCTCGTCCCGCGTCTCGTTCGCGTCTCTCGTCTGCTCGTCTTTAGTCTGCTTGGACTCCGTGCGCTTCTGTGACAATCAGCTTCTCCTCAAATGACTCGAAGCGCGCATTTGCTCAACGCGCCGCTTCCATTGTCTTTGAGTTATCAAACACTAGCCGAACACCGGAAGGCGCGTCCACAGGTCATGGCACAACACTTGAACGTGAGCGGGAACTTCAGCTTGGGAGTTCTGCACGAGGAGTCGGTCACCGCGAAATGCGTACAGACACAATCGGCCCGAGCTTCTGGAGGCGGCTATCGAACGGATTTGGATCTAGGAATGGCTAGGGTCCATAGGTGTTCGGCGGCTTCCTAGACCGACTCCAGATAGCGCGCCAGCTCGTCGCGGGCGAAGGTGGGCAGCGGAGCCGCGGCGTCGTCAGCCGCAAAGGTCGTACCGGCGTCGCGTTCGACGATTCGCCCGATTCGCGCTGCGTCAATGCCGGCGTGCCGTAGCCTCGCGAGCGCGCGATCGGCGGCGGCGGGATCGACGGCGGCCAGCAGGGCGCCCGACGCGATGAGCCCGAGCGGATCGAGGCCCAGGGCGTCGCAGACGATGCGGCATTCGGGGTAGACGGGAATGGCGTCGCGGTCGATCGCCAGGCCAACCTGCGCGGCCTCGGCCAATTCGTGCAACGCCGTGATCACGCCGCCCTCGGTCGGGTCGTGCATGGCGTGCACGGCGGCGCGATCCTGCAACAGGATTTCGGCCGCGCCCCGCACCGCAATGCCCGGTGTGCGGCGCAGGTCGGCGGCCGCGTCAATGACCTCCGGGGCAATCCCGCGCGCCCGCAGCGCCGGCGCGTGCTCTTCGGCCAGGATGGCCGTGCCTTCAATGGCGACGCCGCCGGTGAGGATGACCGCGTCGCCCAGGCGCGCGCCGGAGGTGCGCACCACGCCGCCGCGCGGCGCCGTGCCCAACAGGCAGCCGATGGCCATGGGGCGGTCCAAGCCCACGGTGACCTCCGTATGCCCGCCGACCAGCGCCACGTCGTGCGCCCGCGCCGCCCGCGCCAGGTCGTCCAGAAGCCGCGCGGCGTCGGCGGCGGCGATGCCTTCCGGCAGCAGCAACGTCGTCACGAGCCAGCGCGGGCGGGCGCCGGTGGTGACGAGGTCGTTTTCGTTGACGGCGACCAAATCGCGGGCGAGTTGGGCGCTGCCGAAGGTGATCGGGTCGGAGGCGACGACCAGGAGCTCGTCGCCGCCGAGGTCCAGCACCGCCGCGTCTTCCCCAACGGCCGCGCCGAGGACCACGTCGGGCGGAGGCGCGGGCACGCCGCGCAGGAACTGCCGGAGCAACTCCGGCGGCAGCTTGCCGGCGGGCAGGTTCACGGGTGGCGGATCACTTTGCGAATGCCGGTTGGTGGCAGGATGCCCGTGAGCCCTCTGGTCAGGTGAAGCGTGGATTCCCGCCTCCGCGGGAATGACGGGACTTTGCGCAAGGTTCTCCCTTCGCGGGAGCGACGAATGCCACGCTGCCCACCGTCGATTCCCGGACGACCGCCGTGGGCGCTAGGATTCGGCAGGGGGAGCCCATGCGCGATGCCCAACGAACCGGCGCGGGGGGCGCCATGGCGGAGGAGCCCGCGGCGCCGGCGCACGATACCCGCGAGAGCGCGCGCCTTCGCGAGGCGCTGGTTCAGAAGCTGTCGCATGAGGCCACGTTACGCGATCCCCGCATCATCGCCGCGCTCCGCGCCGTCCCGCGCCACGTCTTCGTACCGGAAGCCTCCGTGGAGCATTCCTACCAGGACACGGTGGTGCCGGTGAAGTATGCGGACGACGAGCTGCTGAGCACGCTGTCGCAGCCGTCGGCGATCGTGGTGATGCTGGAGCAGTTGCAGGTTGGCGAGGGCATGCGCGTGCTGGAGATCGGCACCGGCACGGGCTACAACGCCGGCCTGCTGGCGGAGCTGGTGGGTCCGAACGGCCAGGTGACCACGGTGGACATCGACGAAGACCTGACGCGACGCGCCGCCGAGGCCCTGCGGAGCGTCGGGTACGGAGCGGTGAGCGTGCATACGGGCGACGGGTTCGACGGCGCCGCCGAGGGGGCGCCCTACGACCGGATCGAGCTGAGCGCGGCGACGCCGGTCATCTCGCCCTCGTGGACCGAGCAGCTGGTCGACGGCGGGTTGCTGGTGGGACCCATCAACGTGAAGGGGCTGCCGTTTCTCACCCCGGCGTTCCGCAAGCACGGGACGCGGCTGGTGGCCGAATCGATGCGCGCGTGCAGCTTCCTGTCGCTGCGCGGGTCCGCGGCGTCCGCCGGGGCCACGTTCCGGCTGCCCGTACGTCCCAAGCTGCGGTTCGTGTGGGAATCGCCGGACGAGTTCCCCGCCGGCGTGTTGACGCGCGTGTTTCGCAAAGAGCGCGAGGTGCGCGACGAAGTGCCCATTGCCTGGGGGGCGGCGGCCTACGTGCTGCTGTCGAACAGCGATGCGTTTGTGACCGAAGCCAGCGACGGCCGCGTGCGTGGGATTTCGCTGCTGGACCGCGAATCCGAGTCGCTGGCGAGCATCATGACCTCGAGTGACGGGTGGGGCACGGCGGGCGTGGTGGTCTATGGCGGCGACGGCGCTCACTCGCGCCTGGCGGCGTCGATCGACGAATGGGCCAACCGCGGGCGGCCGGGCGTGGAGGCCCTGCGGCTGACGGCGGTGCCCGCTCCGGGGCCCGAGCGGCTGGGACCCGGCGAATACCTGGTCCGAAAGCCCTACTACGACCTGATTGCTAGCTACGACACGGCGCGCTAGCGCGCCGGCAACCAGCACGTGGCGGATGGCGGCCGCCGGCGCCGTCCCTCCGCTGCGGGAGTGCGCGTCGAGCTTCGACGACCTGCCGCATCTGGCGGTGCTGGACGGCGGCCCGGGCGCCAACGGGCGTTGGACCTACCTGGCGGCCGACCCGGCGCAATGCCTGGTGTGGGACGCGGACGGCGGCGACGGCTTTGCCGGGCTCCAGGCCTTGCTCGGACCCGACGACCGGCATCCGAACTGGCCGGCGCCTTTTAGCGGCGGCGCCATCGGCTACCTGGCCTACGACGCCGTGTTCGGCCTGGAGCGGTTGCGCGTGCCGCCGTCGCGGGCGCCGGCGGGCTATCTCTGGGCCGGCGTCTACGACCGGGTGATCGCGCGGGACGAGGCCACCGGCCAGGGCTGGGTGGCGGCCACCAGCCGCTGCGGGCGCGATCCCGCACAACTCGTGAACGGCGCCCGCGCGCGACTGGCGGCGACACCGGCCGGACCGCGTGAGGTGCGAGCGTCCGGCGTGGCCACGAATCTCGACCGCGCGGCTTACGGCCACCGCGTGCGGCGAATCCTGGACTACATCGCGGCGGGCGACTGCTACCAGGTCAACCTGGCGCGGCGCCTGCGGTTTGAGTGCCAAGCGTCGAGCCTCGAGGTGTATCGGCAGCTCGTGGACCGGCATCCGGCGCCGTTCGGTGCGCTCATTCGAGCGGGGTCCATCGACGTCGTCAGCGCCTCACCGGAGATGTTCATCCGCAGCGCCGGCCGCCGGGTGGTGGCGCGCCCAATCAAGGGAACGCGACCCCGCAGCCACGACCCGGCCGAGGACCTGCGCCGGGCTCGCGCGTTGCGCACCAGCGCCAAGGACCGCGCGGAGAACGTGATGATCGTGGACGTGATGCGCAACGACTTTGGCCGCGTGTGCACGCCGGGAAGCGTGCGAGCGCCGATCCTGTGGTCGGTGGAACCCCACCCGACGGTCTGGCAGCTCGTGTCCGTGATCCGAGGCGAGCTGGCGGAGGGGGCGACGTCGGTCGATTTGCTCCGCGCGTGCGCGCCCAGCGGCTCGGTGACCGGCGCGCCGAAGCTGCGGGCCATCGAGATCATCGACGAGCTGGAGCCGGAGCGTCGCAGCGTCTACTGCGGCAGCGTGTTTCGGCTCGGATTCGACGGCGCGCTGGCCGCGAGCGTAGCCATTCGCACGCTGCAACTGGTGGACGGACGCGCCAGCCTCGATGTGGGCGCGGGAATCGTGGCCGACTCAGACCCCGACCTGGAGTTCGACGAGACGGTTGCCAAGGCGCGCGGGATCCTGGCGGCGCTGGGGACGCGGGAGTAAGCGGTCCGGCGCGGCGTTAAGGGTCCAGATAGCGGGCCTGCACCCAGCCGTCGGGCTCCAGTTGAAGCCAAATGAGCCCGTCGGAGGTTCGCTGCCGGCCGGTGAGCCGCACCTCGGTCTGGTAGAGCAGCACCCGGATTACGGCCGCCCGCACGGTGGGCTCGACCCGGACGTTGAGACCGTCCGTGGCATTGACGCGGCGGTTGAGCGCCGGCGTCGCCGTGGGGGTCGCGGCGGGCGTGGGGGTCGGCGTGGCCGTCGGGGTAACCAGCGGCATCACCGTTGGCGCGCCTTCCGGCGGTGTGATGGCCGGTCGCGGCACGACCGGCGCGGTGGCGCTCGGCGGAACCGGGGCCGCCGACAGCTCGATCGGCGCACCGGCAAACAGGAACCGCAGCACGATGACGCCCACCACCGGCACCGCCAGCGTGCCGACGACACCCAGCGCGATACCGAATTGGCCACGCAGCCAGCCTGCCCAGCGCTCCACGCCGCTTCGCCACCTCTTGGCTGAACGTGCCAGTCAACCCTAGCGCACGGTCGGCGAACCGCCCGGCATCGGGCCACCGCGAAGATTTCCCTTAGAGGGCCAGCCGGTTCGATGTAGGGGCAGCCCTTGTGGCTGCCCTCATCGGAGTTGCCCTCAGTCGGTCTCGGCCTCGCCGCCCGGCCAGGGCGGCCAGTTGCCGAAGGCCTTGGCGGTTCGGCCCGAGTAGGCCACGGCCAATGCGCCCCGGGCCTCATCGCCGATGCCTATGAGCATGCCGCTCGCCCGCCCGCCGGCGCTGATGGCGATGATGCCCTGCGCGTCGCCGCCGCTGATGGCGATGATGCCGCTGGCCGAACCCGCGCCGATGGCAATGATGCCGACGGCGTTGAACAGGCTGACGGCGATCAGGCCGACGGCCACGATCGGACTTAGCGCGAACGTCCCAACCGCAACCACGTAGGCGAGCGCCGTCCCCTCGAAGACGGTCCCTTCCATGTCAACGACGCCGAACACACCGAGCAGGACGACGACGACCATGGCCACCAGCACGCCCACCGTGGCCAGACCGGATATACCTCGCGCGACGTTGCCGACGGTCGCTTTGCCTGAATCCGTCATACGTACCACCTCCTGCCCACCAGCGTGCGTCGTGGGCCGCCGATGGTCAAAGGGACCGCTGGGCTGACCCGGCGTTGCAGAAGCGGCATGCCGCCGCCTACAATCCAGGGCCGTCGATGGACGGTGTCCGCAAGGTGCCAGAGCTGGCGCCGCGGGCGGGATCGCGCCCATGCAGCGCTGCCGCTGCTGGGCGTTTTTTTGTTTGGCCGAGCGCGCGGCGCCCGGCCAGGGAGGACAAGTCCAGATGGCAGACGCCTCACAAGCAGACCTGGTGCAATCGGCCCTCCGCAAAGCGCGGGACGCCGACTGCAAGATCGTGGACGTGCGCTTTACCGATATCCCGGGCACGTGGCAGCACTTCTCCATTCCGCTGGACAAGCTGGACGAGGACGTGTTCGACGAGGGCCTGGGATTCGACGGATCGAGCGTGCGGGGGTTCCAGCAGATCCACGAAAGCGACATGCTGGTGATGCCCGACCCCACCACGGCGTTCGTGGACCCCACGCTGGAAGTGCCCACGCTGGTGCTCACGGGCAACATCAAGGATCCGGTGACCCGCGAGCCGTACACCCGCGACCCGCGGCACGTGGCGCAGAAGGCCGAGCGGCACCTCATCGACAGCGGCATCGCCGACGTGAGCTATTGGGGACCGGAAGCCGAATTCTTCATCCTCAACAGCGTCAGGTTCGATCAGAGCGCCCACGCGGCCTTCTACTTCATCGACTCGGACGAGGGCATCTGGAACTCTGGCGCGGACGACGCGCACGCGCCGAACCTGGGGCACCGCCCGCTGCACAAGCGCGGCTATTTCCCGGTCCCGCCGAACGACAAGCTGCAGGACCTGCGGTCGCGGATCACGCTGGCGCTGATGGATGTGGGCATCGACGTCGAGCTGCATCACCACGAGGTGGCGACCGCCGGCCAGGCCGAGATCGACATCCGCTACGGCCCGCTGACGAAGACCGCCGACCAGATGATGCTCTTCAAGTACATCATCAAGAACGTGGCGCGTCAGCACGGCTACACCGTGACGTTCATGCCCAAGCCGATCTTCGGCGACAACGGCTCAGGCATGCACGTGCACCAGAGCCTGTGGAAGGGCGGGGGCAACCTGTTCTACGACGCGGACGGCTACGCGATGTTGAGCGAGACGGCCCGGCACTACATCGGCGGCCTGCTGCGGCACGCCCCGGCGCTGCTGGCCTTCTGCGCGCCCACCACCAACTCGTACCGGCGCCTGGTGCCGGGCTTCGAGGCGCCGGTGAACCTGGTGTACTCGCAGCGCAACCGGAGCGCCTGCGTGCGCATTCCGGCGTACTCACCCAGCCCGGCCGCGCGGCGCGTCGAGTTCCGCCCGCCCGACCCAAGCGCGAACCCGTACCTCGCGTTCGCGGCCATGCTGATGGCCGGTCTGGACGGCATCCGCAACCAGATCGAGCCCCCCGACCCGGTGGACCTCGACCTGTACGACCTGGAGCCCGAGGAGGCGGCCAAGGTGAAGTCGGTGCCCGGATCGCTCTACGAGGTGCTGGACGCGCTGGAAGCCGACAACGCATTCCTGCGAGAAGGCGGCGTGTTCACCCAGGACTTGATCGACACCTGGCTGGACTACAAGCGCACCGTCGAAGCGGACGAGGTGAACCTGCGGCCGCACCCGTATGAGTTCATGCTCTACTACGACGTGTAGGCAATGGCATTGGGCGGTTTAGCCGCCCGCCGAGTCCTCTGAATCGTCGTCCGGAAACGCCTGGCCCAGATCGACCAGGGTCGGCGGGGCGTTGGGGTGCCGTCGACGCACGTCGAGCAGACGGTTGATGAACCGCGCCACTCGCGTGGTGCTCACGGACGGCGCCGCGTGCCGCGCGGGCGGTTCGACCGCTTCCACGCGGGCGCCGGCCGTGTCATCCGGTGAGTCGGCGGGTCCGAGCACGCGCAGGGCGGCGACGGTGACTCCGGGCGGCGCCGGCGTCGGGCCGACGGCGACGCGCGCCGGGCGCTCGCCGTCCTCGGTGGCTATCACGAGCCGCTGGCCGACCTCCGGCTCGAGATCGCCCGGGTCGAGCCATAGCAGCGGCCCGTTGCGGCGCAGGCGCAGGCCGACGACGTAGCGATCCGGCGTGGGCGAACCGTCCGTCACCGCGGCCGGCTGTCGGCGGCGGGCCGCAGCGCGAGGTCCTCGAACACCAGCTTCGGCGTAACGTTGTGCTGGATGTGGACCTGGACCTCGCGGGCGCGCAGCATCCGCGCCACCACGGAGCGGAGCGCCGCCCTCGCCTCGGTGGGCGCGTCGCTTCCGGTGGCCCGCATGGCGTCGCGCAGCTCCGACGCCTGCGCCCGGTTGATGTGCGCGAGCCACAGGTAAGCCTGCGCGGCCTGCTCGAGCGGGCGGCCGCGGCCGAGCAGCTCATCGACCGTCATGAAGCGGGCGGCGGGCGGCGCGCGCTCGAACGCATCGGCCTTGGCCTGGCGTTCGGCAAACTCCCGCCAGCGGCCCTCGTCGCGGGCCATGCCGATCGCCCAGCCGGCCCGGCCGCGCGACGCGGCGGCAATGGCCTCGGCGGCTTCGGCCTCCAGCCCGAGATCCGTGACCAGGTGCGAGGCAATTTGCGCCGCCGGCACGGGCGCCAGCGCCAGGTGGTGGCAGCGGGACCTCAGCGTTGGCAGCACGCCGCTCGCCTGCTGAGCAATCAGGATGATGACCGCATGCGGCGCGGGCTCCTCCAGCGTTTTCAGCAGAGCGTTGGCGGCCGGAATGCTCAGCTCCTCGGCGGCGTCGATGATGGCGACGCGCGCCGGACCGTGGGCCGGCTTGAGGTAGGTCTCGGCGGCAAGCTCGCGCACGCCGCGGATCGGGATGTCGCGAAACCCATCGCGGCGGCGCAACACGTGAACGTCGAGGTAGGCGGTGTGGACAAAGCCGGCGTCTCGCCGGTCGCGCGGCGGCTTGGGGTCGTCCACTTCGTCGGGATGGTCCCGCCGAACCGCCGCCTGCCAGAACGGGGCGTCCGGCTCCACCGCGCGGCACAGCCGGCAGGTGCGGCAGGGCCGATCAGGCTGCGAGCAGCGCAGCGCCTGCGCCATGCGCGCGGCAAAGGTTCGCCGGCCGGAACCCGAGACGCCCGTGATGAGATAGGCGTGCCCCAGGCGGCCCGCCCGGTGCGCGCCCTGAAACGCCCGCACCGCCCGCTCATGGCCCAGCAGCCCCCAGGGGTTCATGCGGGAACGGGCACCGTGGCGATGTCCCGGATGCGGATGTCCAGCGTCACCCGCTGCGCCAAGTCAAAGGTATTGGTCTCGTAGATGCTGACCGTGCCCCGGTCGCTCGTGCCCACGATCAACCGGCCGCGGTCGGGATCGACGGCCAGGGCGTGGGGATTGGCCGCCACCGGCAGCAGGAAGGCAATGCCGAGGTCGGTCGGGTCGAGCGCCGTGATCGTGTCGGTCCAAACATTGGCCACGAGCAGGGCCGACCCGTCCGGCAGCATCGCCAGCCGGTGCACGCCTTCCTCGAGGTCACGCGTGGCCGAGACCTCGAGGGTATCGGCCTCGAGCCGAGTGACGCTGCCATCGCGCAGGCTGGCGACAAACACGTTGCCCGCCGCGTCCGCGGTGATCGCCTCCGGCCACGAGGGCACGCTCGCCGATTGCCGCGTCTTGCCCGTGGCGACATCGACGAGGGCCACCGTGGAGAACGCGCGATTGGCGACATAGACGGACTCCCCGTCGCCGCGGGGCACGACGTCGCCAACTCCGGCTCGCACCTGCCAGTCGTGCACGATGCGCCGCTCGTCGGGATCGATCACGAACAGGTGCCCGCGGTCGAGGTCGGACCCGGTCACATACAGCAGCCCCGATACCGGATCGACCGCCATGTCCGCCACCACGAGGCTGGTGGCCGGGGCGCGATCGTTGCCCTCCAGCATCTGCGGATCGCCGTAGAACATCTGCGCGAAATCCGAGTCCAGGGTGACGGTGGCCTGCGCCGTCTGGTGCGGCTCGATCGTGACCGGATTCGGGGATTGATGGACCGTGATGGGCCCCGCGGCCTCGGCCGTGCGACCCAGGCTTTCGGCGCTCGCCGTCATCGCGTTCACCACGTACGAACTGCCGGCGATCAGGTCGTCGAACACCACCGCGCCGGACGCGTCGGTTTCCCGCGCCTGCACCAGCACCTCGCGACCGCGAACGCTCCACAGCAGGTGGACCACGGCGCTGGGGGGAGGCTTGCCGTCCTCATCGCGCACTTCGACCCGGAGACTGAACGCCAAGGGGATGGGCGCGGCGATCCGGCCGGTTTGCACATTGAACACGCGGATCTCGGTCGCCAGCTCGTCGGCGACGTAGAGGCGGCCGCGGATGGGATCGGCCGCGAGCGCCCAGGCCGCGCCCGCGGCCTTGATTTCCGCGTCCCGTATGGGCGCCAGGGACGGCCGATCGATCACCGCCAGCGTTGGGGATGCCGCATCGCCGCGTCCGGGAACGCCACCGACGAAAATGGATCCCTGTGCGGCCGCGGGGAGTACGAACGTCACTTCCCCTGGGGTTTCCACGCCGGCCTGAATCGACTGCGCCCGCAGCGTTTCATGGCCGGCGGCGCGCGCCGTCACGTGATAGGCCACGTCGGAGGCCAATCCCTCGAAGCGGGCGATGCCGTCCGTGCCGGTGTGCCCGACGGCCACCAGCTGCCCCTGGCGGCCGCGAACCTCGACGAGCGTCTCCGGCAGCGGATCGCCCGAGGCGTCCGCCAGCACCTCGACCTCGAGTTGTCCCGGCGCGGGCTCAACCAGGAACGTGGTGCGACCGTCGCCCGCCGGTTCGCCGCCGCGATAGGCCGCGGAGCCGAGGAACTCGATCTGGGTGCCCGGCAGCAGGGGCACGGTGGTCGGCAGCTGGGTTTCGATGGAGAAGGTCCCGGCGCGGGAGATCACCACCTCACCCACGTACACGCCCGGCAACGGCTGCTCGACGGTCTCGACGTCCCCGCCAAAGGTGATCTCGGGCCGCGCGACCTGCACCACCATTTCCAGCCGCAGCAGGGTGCCCTCCTCCCAGCGACTGCCGCGGATGGTCAGCTCGCTGCCCGGCGGCCCGCTCTCCGGCTCGACGCGCAGCAGCGGGCCACTCTCGTCGACGAGCGGAAAGTCGCCGGTTACCGCCGAGCCGTAGAGGCCGAGCGCCAGGATGATGATGACCGGCAGGAGCGCGATGGACGCCAGGACGGCGGCGATGGTGACGGCGCGACCGGTGGGCATGCGCGAGCTCCGGGTCCGGCGGCCTGCCTGACCGAGCGTCACCACCCTCGCGGCCGTCGCCCACATGCTTGACGCGCAGCGTCCGCGAGGATCCGGCAAGCCCGCCGGGGATGCGCGGAATTGTAAGCCGCCCGGCGGCTATCCCGTCGGCCGCTCGACGCGCGCGGAGAAGCAGCCGCTGCGACGGGGGATGGTGATGCGCCCCTGCGCATCCGCCGCCGCCGCGAGGGCGTCGCGCATGTGAGGCGCCAGCGCGGCCGCCAGGCGCTCGAGATCACCTTCCCGCGTGACGGACGGCGCGCCCCGTGCAAAGAGTCCACCGCGGTAGACATCGAGCGCCTGCGCCACCGACTGAAACACCAGGGGATCATCACGCCGGCGCACGGTGACGTCGCCAAACACCCGGCGCAATTGGTCGGCGCCGTTTTCGAGCGTGAAGCGGTCGCGGGGCGTGGCCGCAAGCGCGCGCCGGGCCATCGCCTCGTGGCCGGCCCGCTGGCACGCGGCGGCATGCAGGTCGAGCAGGCGGCGACCGGACCGGGCACTGTTGGCGGCCGCCAGCAGCGTGCCGCCCGGCGCCATCACGCGTCGGATCTCGCGCAGCCATGCGGCGAGGTCGCTCGGGTAGTAGAGCACGTGGCCCGCGAGGACTACGTCGAATGAGCCATCGGGATAGGGCAGGCGCGCAATGTCCGCCCGCGCGGCGTCCACGCCGGTGATCGAGCCGGCGCCGTGAACGGCGGCGGGATCGAGGTCGACGGCGACGACCAGCGCGTGCGGGAGCAACAGCCCGCGCAGCGCCGCGGTGCGCGTCCCATCGCCGCAGCCGGCGTCCAGCGCCGCGTACACCGCCGCCGGATCGACCGGATCGAGCAGCCAGGCGGTGTAGTCGCCGGGGCTGCCCGTGACTTTGGCTTCACGTCCCGCGTCGAGCGCGCCGATGGGGCACCTTGTGATAAAATGAACAAGCCGCACGATGCGTGCGATGCTCCCACACGACGCCTGCCGCCCAGTGTGGCAGGGAAACGGATTGATTCCGGCGCGGCGCAAGGTCCGCCCAGCGCCGGCCCACGTAGGCAAGGTGGCCAATGCTCGTTCTATCCCGCAAAGCCAACGAGACCATTGTCTTGGACAACGCGATCGAGGTGACCGTCCTGGAGATCCTGGGCGAGCGCGTCAAGATCGGCATTAACGCCCCTCGCGACGTCCCGATCGTGCGGCAGGAGCTGCTGCATCAAAACCGAAGCAATCATTCTTCCTCGGAGCCGGCCGGCACCGGCGAATCCGCGACCGGTCCCAGGTCCACGCGCGATCGTCATCCATAGACGCACGACAGCGAATTGCCGACCCAATGCCGCGCTCTGGCGTGCGTCGCGCCGCCTTTCTATAATCCGCGCCCGTTGATTGACTGCTCTTCCCCCCGGGCTTTCGCCCGCCACTCCGGCACCACCCACTCCAGGTGCTCACGGCGCATCCACCGTGTGGGCGCGGAGCGTGACGCATGAGTAACGAATTCGCCCAACTGCGCGAGAGCTTCGAAGCTCCAGCCCCCGACGATCGGCCGCTGGCGTTGTGGCTCTGGAACGGCGAGCTTCACGAGGCGCAGATCGGTCGCCAAATCCGCCAGTTGGCCGAAAAGGGCATGGGCGGCGTGGTGATTCGCGCCAGCCGGGGGCTGCGCACGCCGTACCTGGGCGAGCGCTGGTGGGACGCCGTCGAATATGCGGTGCGAACCGCCGCCAAGGCCGGGTTGTCCGTGTGGATCGGCGACGACTACCGCTCACCGAGCGGGGCGGCCGGCGATCCCGGCGAGGCCGACGGGCAAACGGCGTCCCAGGTGCTCGCGGCGGGCCCGGAGCATCAGGGCAAGGCGCTGGTCCGCAGCGTGCTCGCGGTCGAAGGCCCGGCCGAGGTTTCGGTGGAAGGCCGCTACCCCGAGGGCGAGCCGCTGGCGCGCGTGGCGGGCCGGGTGGACGCCCAGCAGGGGCTGGACCCCGAGAGCCTGACGGAGATTCCAGACGAACCAACGTGGGAGTGCCCGGAGGGCGCTTGGCAGATCTTCAGCTTCGCGGTGCGCGAGATCGGCAACCGCATCGACTATCTGCGTCCCGCAACCGTGGCGCGCTTCATCGAGGCGGCCTACGCGCCCTACGCCGAGCGCCTGGGCGACGCGGTGGCGGGCTTCGCCTTCGATACGCCCCACCTGGCGAGCCAACCCATTCCCTGGACCGAGGGGCTGGCCGAGCAGTTCGCGGCGCGCAAGGGATATGACCTGCTGCCGCAGTTGCCGCACCTGATCGTGCGGGCAGGCGCGACGACCGCCACGGTCCGCTGCGACTTCTACGAGGTGATCGCCGCGCTCTATGCCGAGTCATGGTTCGAGCAGATCGCGGGCTGGTGCGAGGAACGCGGCTACGCCTGGATGGGACACACGGAAGAGCACATCGCGGCGCATCCGGCGCGCCAGGGCGACTACTTCCGCACCATGCGCGCCGTGCCGCTGCCCGGCAGCGACATGCACGGCTTTCGCAACGCCCGGCCGCGCACGGTCCAACCGGCGGAGATCAAGCCAGCCGTATCCGTTGCCGCGCTGACGGAGCGCCCGCGGGTTGCCGTGCGCGCGTTTGGCGGCGCGGGGTGGAGCGTGACCCTGGACGACGTGCGACGCGGACTGAGCCGCCTGGCGGTGATCGGCGCCGACCTCCCGGTGATGCAGAGCTTTCACTACAGCATGGACCGCGCCGTCGCGGCCGACGATTGGCCCAACACCTTCTTCACGCAGAACCCATATTGGCGACGGTTTAGCGAGGTCACCTCCTACGCCGCGCGCCTCACCGCGTTGACCCGCCGGAGCCAGGCGGCCACCACCATCGGGGTGCTCGCGCCCCTGACAAGCGTGTGGGCCAATACCGCCGATGGCCGGCCCAATGCCCGCGCGCGCGGAATCGGCGAGGCTTTCGAGTCGCTGGTGGACGGGCTCTTCGATCGCCGCGTCGACGTGCACGTCGTCGACAGCGCGTTCGTCCTGGGCAGCGAGTGCGACGGCGCGACGCTGCGCGAGGGCCGCGTGGCCGTCAACGCCTTGATCATCCCGCCGATGCCGGTGATGGAACGCGCCGTGGCGACGCGGTTGGCGGAGTTCGTGAAGGCCGGCGGGCGCCTGATCTGGGGCGGCGAGCTGCCGACCGCCAGCGCCGAATCCGGCGCCGACGACGAGGAGCTCCTGCGCCTGGTGAAGCCGCTGACCCCGGCCGGGGCGTCGACCAAGCGCGGCAGCCGCATGGGCAAGGGCCGCATCTTCACGCTCAAGGAAGAAGCGGCGGACTGGCTGGATCGGCTGGCGGCGCGGCTCACCATGGCAACCAGCCTGGCCTCGGACAAGGACGGCGTCGCGCTTGCGGCGCGCCGGCTCGAGGGCGGCGAGGTGGTGCTAGTCGTCAACGAATCGCCCGAGGAGCAGAAGGTCGCGGTCAGGAGTCGCGCCAGGGGCGCCGCTGAGCTGTGGGACCCGGAGACGGGTGCGCGGCAGCCGCTCTCCACCACGGGCGCGCGCACGCGGCGTACGTCGGAGTTCGCCATTCCGGGACACGGGGCGCGCGCCGTGGTCTTCGACGCCGCCACCAAGCCCGCTCGCGGCTCGACCAGCCGCCGGGCGCCGCGCGTGAAGCCCATGGAGCTGAGCACCGAATGGCAGTTTGCGCTGGAGACCGGGGTGCCAACCGGCCAGGGCACGGTGCGTCGCACCGAGCTTCCCGTGATGCGGTTCCAGGACTTTGCGCTCGGCGCGGGTCGCCTGGAGCGGCTGCGGGATCCGGCCTATGACGACTCGACGTGGCGCGAGCTGTGGCTCACCTCAGCCGACGCGAACGCCGTGGGCAATTGGCGCGCGTCGTGGATCACGGGCGTGCGACAGCCGGACGGCTGGGTGGTGCGACCCGACAGCGAGGCCCACGACCGGCTGCGCTTCACCAAGTCGCTCACGATCACCGACCCGCCGATCAAGGCCTGGGCCACGTTCGTGGGCGTCGAGCGCGCCACCGTGTACATGAACGGCACGGCGCTCGGCGAGTCCGACGACTGGTCCAACCCGGTGACCTACAACATCATGCCCTACCTGCGGCTGGGCCAGAACACGATCGTCGCGGATGTCGAGAGCAGCTCCGCCACGCCGCTATCGTTGCTGTTCGAGGCCCAGATCGATCTGCGATCCGGCGAGTCGCTGGTGGTGGTGTCCGACGCCTCATGGGGCGTGCAGGCGCCGCCCGCGGAAATGTGGACCGGCACGGCCTTCACCCGCGACGTGCCCACCGTGACCTGGGAGCGCGGGGGGCCGCCCGTGCAGCCGTGGGGACACATTGTGCTGCTGGGCGAGCCGGTGCAGTTTCCTCGCACGCTGATGTACCGCCAGCGGCTGCCGGTGGGCTGCGTGGGCATCGGCATTCCCTATATCAAGGGCGTGCACAAGGTCTACGTGGACGTGCGGGAGCGCACGCCCGACATCAACGGCGTCTACAACATCACCACGGGCGGCGTGCTCAGCGTGGAGGTGCACGCCACGGACTTTTCCAACGGGGTCCTGGCGCCGCTGACGCTGTTCATGCGTCCCACCACGATCAGCCTGGCGCCCTGGGGCGACTTGGGCTACCGCTGGTACTCGGGCTCGGCGGTCTATGAGCAGAGCGTCGAGCTGACGAAGGCGGAGGCGAGCGGCACGGTGACGCTCGATCTTGGGGACGTGCGCCACCACGCCGAAGTGATCGTGAACAATCGATCGCTCGGCACGCGCCTGTGGCCGCCCTACCGCTTCGACCTCACCGGCGTGGTGAACGCGGGATCGAACACGGTGCGGGTGCGTGTGAGCAATCTGGCCGCGAACGAGATGCGCTGGCGCCGCGATGAGCGGCGCATGGGCGACCCGTGGCACCGCTACTGGCACGAGGACAACATCGAGGCCGAGCGGCTGGTGTCCGGCCTGCTCGGACCGGTGAAGCTGGAGCTGTCGCCCTAGCCGCCGCCCGGACAGAGCTCCGCCACGGGACGGCTGCCGGAGTATCCGCGCACGAAGTTGTAGACCTCGGCCTTGTCGTAGGCGTCCAATCGCTGCATGACCAGCAGGGCCGTGAGCACCACTTCGGCGTCGCCCAAGCCGGCGTCGGGGTGCACCACGACGTCGTAGCCTTCGAGCTCTTGCGCCACGCGATTCATTTCCGCCTCCAGCGCGGCGCCGCCCGACGGGTTGAAGTGCACGATCACGTGACCGGCGCACAGGTTGGCGACCTGCACGTCATCGGGAATGGTCGAGGCATGGAAGCCGAAGGCCGCGGGCTCCAGCGCGCGCGCGCCGGAGGTCGGCGGATCGGTGGCATATGGCTCACGTGGGCCCCCGTCAGCGACCAGCGGGGACTCCTGCACCTCCTGCACGTCGCCCGGGCCCTGGTTCAGATTGCTGAGGCAAAAGAGGTTGAGCGGAATGAGCACGGCCATCATGAAGGCGAAGTAGAGCCAGAAGCCACGGCCCAGACCGGGCCGGGGCTGCGAGGCCGACTGCTGCCCGCGGCGTTGCCGCTTGGGTTTCTCGTCAGACTTGGCCGGCGTGGCCTCGGTCGCGGCGGATTCCGCCGCCGCGTCTCCGTGGGCCGTCCCGCCGGACCGAGCGTCCGATGCGCGGCGGCGCCTACGTCGTGCCATGAGGAGAGTCGATTGCTGCTTCGTGCCGTCCGCGACGCTCGCGGCCGCGAGCCTCTTGTAGCATAACCACGTTTTGAGCCTGCCTCGATCGCCCCGCGTGACGCCCACGACCCGCCGAGCGCCGCGACAACTGCCACGCCGCCGCCTGCTTGGGGCGGGCGCGCTGGCCGCCGTCGGCTTCGCCCTTCCCTGGCCGAGCGTCCGCGGGCTCGCACCGACGGGAGACGCGCGCGCCGTCGCCGTGCGCTACGAGCCGGAGCTCGGGCACAACATCGCGACGCTTTCGGTGACGGCGTCCGGCGGGCATCACCTGGTCGACTTCCTGGGACACTACTTCCACACCGGCGGGCTGCGGCGGGCCGGATTGGCGATCAGCGAGCCGATCGTCGAAGACGGCGTGCTCTGTCAGTACTTCCAGCGGGGCGTGCTGGAAAGCGAGCTGACCGGCGATGGGGTGGTGATCCGGTGGCGCGACCTGTGGACCGTGCTGGGCGACGGGGAAGGCGCGGCGGCCGTGGCGGCCATCCCCGGCGAATCGGCGCTCACGAACCCGCATGCCGGCCGCGCGGTTGGGCCATATGGCCATGTCGTGTCCAACCAGGCGGTGGACGGCACGCTCACCGGATTCCTCGATCTGTACGACGCCGTCGGCGGTGAGCCGAGCCTCGGCGCGCCGCTGACGGCGGCGCGCCTGGAAACCGGCGATGGCCGCACGCCGCTCGTTCCGGGGTTGGCGTCGGACTTCGTGCGGCAGTATTTCGAGGCCGGCGTGATGGAGGTGCATCCCCAATCGCCCGGCGCCGCCAGCCTGGCGCTGGTGGGCGACCTCACGCGCGACACGGCCTACGCGAACTACAGCTGGACGTTTCTGCAGAGCTTCGACGCCAGGCCCCCGCTGGCGACGGGGCGACGTCTGCGCCTGGAGCGAACCGAACGGCCGGCCGGCCTGATTCAGAGTGGATCGCCCATCGCTCCGCCGGGATTCGAACTCTCGGTATTCGCCCGCACACAGCGCCTGGGCTTTCCAGCGGTGCTGCGCTTCGCGCCGGACAACCAGCTCTTCGTTGGACTCTCCAACGACCTCGTCGTGACCATGAGCGACTCGACCGGCGACGGGCGGGCCGACGTGGTCCGCACCTTTGCCTCCGGCGACGGCGTCAAGGATGTTCGGGGTCTGGCGTTCGAGGGTGAGCATGTGTACGTATCCGTCGAGGAGAAGATCATTCGGCTGCGGGACGCTTCCGGCTCGGGAGCGGCCGACGAGTCGGCGGACATCGTGACCGGGCTGGAGCTCGATACGCGGGTGCCGTTCCATCGCAACAACGGCATCGCCATCGGCCCGGACGGTTTGCTGTACATGACCCTGGGGAGCACGACGAACGCGGGGGAGATCAACGAGCGACCGCTGTCGGCCTCGATCTTGCGGTCGCGGCTGGACGGCACGGGGCTGGAGAAGTTCGCCTCCGGATTGCGCAATCCCTTTGGCTTGGCATTCAGCCCGGACGGCGAGCTGTTCTGCACCGACAACGGCCCCGACAGCCGCGTGCGGCGCAACGACGATCCGCCCGACGAGCTCAACCACGTGATCCAGGGCGCGGACTACGGGCACGCACGGTTTTGGGGCACGCCGCCGCCGGATTCAGGGACCCGCGGACCGGTGGCGAATCTGCCGGCGCACGGCGCCGCCGCGGGCCTGACCTTCTTCACCGGGCCGCAGGCGGGCGAATTTGACGGGAACGTCCTGATCGCCATGTGGGGGCCGTCGGGGGTGCGCAGCTCGTTCGCGCACAACATCCTGCGCGCACGGCTCCGGCGCGAGGGCGACTCCTACACCGCGCAGCTGCGGCCGTTCGTCAGCTCGCTCACGCGCCCCACGGACGTGGTGGTGGGCCCGCACGGCGACCTCTACATCGCCGATCACGTAGGCCGCGCCATCTTCCGCCTACGCCGCCGAGGTCTGGCGCCGTCGGTGTTGAGGTAGCCATTCCGAAAGGGGCGGGTTCGGCCATCACGGTCACGCCAGCCGATCCGCCATCACCACCGCCCCCCGCGGGGCGAGAAGAAAACTTGCCCGAGGGCCAACACGGCGATGACGGCGAGGAGTGCGCCCTGATAGTCATTCGCCAGAAGACCTTCGACTCGGAGGTCAAGGTGTCTGACCCAGCCCTCGGAAGGGCGCCCCCACAGGCCAATCAGGTATCCCGGAACGAGCACGAACCCTACGAGGTTCGCGGCCAGGAATGCCGCCAGCAGCCTGGAGCAGGCGAGTCGCAGGACATGCGCCCGACCCTCGCGCTCGATCGACGCCGCAGCGCCGACCGCCGGATCAGGCGGCGAACGTGGATCGGGATTGGCAGAGGCCGTCACCTCGGTCATCGTGCACACCGCAAGGCGCGGAGGCCGGATGCGGAATTTGCGCGCCGTGTTGCCGTCGGCTCTCTTCGGGCATCGACCGTGCGGTACACTTAGGCGAGTGATGGGCGGATCACCTTCCGCCCGATTCCCGATGCGAGCGCCCGTTGTGGACGCCCGCGATTCTTCTGGAGCCACCGTGGGTTTCGTTTCGCCCAAACGCGAGCAGGTCGACGCGCTGCGTCTGCACAGCGACGACACGGGCTCGGCGCCGGTGCAGATTGCGCGGCTGAGCGCGCGGATCGAGGAGCTCACCGAGCACCTGAAACTGCACCGCGGCGACAAGCACACGCGCTACGGATTGCTGCGGATGGTCGGGCGGCGCAGCCGCTTGCTGAAATACCTGCGGCGCACACAGCCCGAGACCTATCGCGAGGTGATCACCACCCTTGGTTTGCGGGTGCGCCAATAGTCGGCGGCTCTGGTTGCCCGCGGCGCCCCGTGTCGGAAACCCTCTTCTCATGGTCCCTAGCCCCCGGTTCATCGCCGAAGCTGCACCGACGGGCCTCATGTACTTCGCTTCGGCATAGTTCGGCGGGTCGAATTTCGCGGACGAGCTAAGAAACGAGCCGGCAACTCCGGTTGCCCCCTCCTTTCTTCGCTTGTTCCGCCGGCCCGCCCGGGAGACGTGCGATATGCACAGAGTTGAGACCCAGTTGGGTGGGCGGACCTTCAGTCTGGAGACCGGCGAGCTGGCCGGCCAGGCGGACGGCGCGGTTGTGGCGCGCTATGGCGACACGACGCTGCTGGCGACGGTGGTCTGCTCCAGTCCGCGTCAGGGGTTGGATTTCTTTCCGCTCCAGGTCGAGTTCGAGGAGCGGGCCTATTCGATCGGCCGCATTCCGGGCAGCGTGCTGCGCCGCGAGGGCCGTCCGCCGCTGTCGGGCATTCTCGCCGGCCGCCTGGCGGACCGCTGCATCCGGCCGCTGTTCCCCGATGGGATGCGCAACGACACGCAGATCGTCCTGACGCTGCTGACGCACGACGGGGAGAACGAGCCGGACGTGATGGGCATCGTGGCCGCCTCGGCCGCGTTGATGCTCACCGGGCTGCCCTTCGAGGGCCCCGTGGGCGCCCTGCGCGTGGGCCTGGACGGCGACGAGTTGGTGGGCAACGCGCCCATCGACCCCGAGGGCGGGGACCCCGCGCTCGACCTGGTCGTGGCCGGCACGCGCGAGGGCGTGGTGATGCTGGAGGCCGGGGCCCAGGTCGTGCCCGACGACACCGTGGTGCGCGCGATCAACTGGGGGCAAGAGCAGCTCCAGGGTCTGGTCGACATCCAGCTGCGACTGAAGGAGCTGGCCGGCAAGCCGGCGCGTGACGTGGACATCATCAAGCCCGCCGACGAGCTGGTCGACGCAGTCCGTGAGCGCTACGGGTCCCGGATTCAGGACGCGGCGCGGGTGACGGATCGCGCGGAGCGCAAGGCGCTGCTCGGGGCCGTCACCGCGGACGCCGAGGCCGAGCTTGGCGAGGACCACGAGGCCGCGAGACTCGACGACGCCCTGCACGACGTGGAGGCGGAGGCCGTCCGCGCGCTGATCCTCGATGAGGGGATTCGCCCGGACGGACGCGACGAATCCTCGCTGCGCAAGCTCTCGGCGCGGGTGGGCGTGCTGCCGCGGATTCACGGCACGGGCCTGTTTCAGCGAGGCGAGACCCAGGTGCTGGCGGTGACCACGCTCGGCACCCCGCGCGACGTGCAGCGCATCGGCCTCACCGACCTGGAAGCCATGGCGCAGCCGAAGCGCTACATCCACCACTACAACATGCCGCCGTATGCCAGCGGCGAGACTGGACGGCTGGGATCGCCGAAGCGCCGCGAGGTGGGGCACGGCGCCCTCGCCGAGCGCGCCATCGCGCCGGTGCTGCCGGATCTCAAGGACTTCCCCTACACCATGCGCGTGGTGTCCGAAGTGCTGTCGTCCAACGGGTCCACGTCGATGGCGTCCACCTGCGGCAGCACGCTGAGCCTGATGGACGCCGGGGTGCCGCTCAAGGCCCCGGTCGCTGGGATCTCCATCGGCATGATCGCCGGCGATGACGGCCGGTTCACCGTGCTCACCGACATCCAGGGCGCCGAGGATCACTTCGGCGACATGGACTTCAAGGTGGCCGGAACGGCCGAGGGCGTCACCGCCGTCCAGGTCGACATCAAGATCAAGCGCCTGACCCCCGAGATGATCGAGGCGGCGGTGCAGCGCGCCCGCGAGGCGCGGATGCAGATCCTGGACGTGATGCGCGTGAGCATCGCCGAACCGCGCGCGGACGTGGGCGAGTTCGCGCCCAAGATCACGCAGATCTCGATCTCGCCGGACAGCATCGGCGCGGTGATCGGGCCGGGCGGCAAGATGATCCGCCGCCTGGAGGCCGAGACCGGCGCCAGCATCGACATCGAGGAGGACGGCACGGTGACCGTCGGCGGGTCCACCCGCGAGGGCACCGACCGCGCCGTCCAGATGATCAAGGACCTGACGGGCGAGGTCGAGATCGGCCGCACGGTCCTGGGCAAGGTGACGCGTATCATGAACTTTGGCGCGTTCGTCGAGATCGTGCCCGGCAAGGAAGGCCTCGTCCCCATCAATGAGCTGGCCGAGGAGCCGGTGGGCTCGGTCAATGACGTCGTGTCCGAAGGCGACGACATCATGGTGATGGTGGTGGAAGTGGACCACCTGGGCCGCATCAACCTGTCGCGGCGCGCGGTGCTGCAAGACCTGACGCCCGCCGAGACGCTGGCCACGGCGCCGCCGCGTCCGGGACGCGACGGTCCGCGTGGCGGCGGCCGCCGAGACGGTGGTCGCCGAGACGGACCTGGCGGGCGCGGCGGCGGTCGTCGCGGCCGCCCACCGCGCGGCGGGCGCAGGTTCGACTAGGACCGGAAGATGCTCCGAGTAGCCGTGCTTGGGTCCAGCGGCCAAATGGGGCAAGCGGTCGTGGCGGCCGTGGAGGGCGCCGACGACCTGGATCTTGTTGCCTGCATCGATCTGGCGACCTCACCGGGGAGCGCTCCGTTCTTCAGGGAGCTCGAGGCGGCCGTTCAGGCGACCTCGCCCGACGTGGTAGTCGACTTCTCGGTGGCGGACGCCGCGGCGAACCATGCGCTCGAGGCGCTGGCCGCCGGCGTGTCGCCGGTGATCGGCACCACCGGCATGTCGGACGCGCAGGTCGGCGCCATCGGTGATCGCGCGGACGCCTTGGGCGTGGGAGCGTTCATTGCGCCCAACTTCGCCATCGGCGCGGTGCTGATGATGCAGATGGCCGCCATGGCGGCCCCGCATCTGGACAGCGTCGAGGTGATCGAGCTGCACCACGACCGCAAGCGCGACGCGCCCTCGGGAACGGCGGCGCGGACGGCGGAGCTGATCGTGCGCGCCCGGGGCGGGCGGCCCGCCCAGGACGCCGAGACCGAGGCCTTCACGCTGGAGGGCGTGCGCGGGGGCGTACGCGACGGCGTGCGGGTGCACAGCGTGCGGCTGCCGGGACTGGTGGCCCATCAGGAAGTCATCTTCGGCGGGGAGGGGCAGACGCTCACGATCCGCCACGACTCGACGAGCCGGGAGTCGTTTATGCCCGGCGTTTTGCTGGCCGTTCGACGGGTGCGCGAGTTGCGCGGTCTGGTGATTGGCCTGGAGCACTTGCTCACAGGCTCCGAGGGAGAAGCCTAATGTCAGCCGGATATGCGGTGGGAGTGATCGGCGCCACGGGCGCCGTGGGCCGCGAGTTCTTGCAGGTGATGGAGGAGCGCAGCTTTCCGGTGCGCGAGCTGCGGCTGTGGGCCAGCCCGCGCAGCCGCGGGAAGCAGATCGACTTCAACGGTAAGTCCCACACGGTCGAGGCGCTCGAGGATGCGGTGTACGAGGGGCTCGACTTCGTGCTCATCTCGGCGTCGGGCGACATCAGCCGCGCCGAAGCCCCGCGCGTGGCGCAGTCCGGCGCGCTGGCCATCGACGACAGCTCGGCGTTTCGCTACGACGACGCGGTGCCGCTGGTGGTGCCCGAGGTCAACGCGGAGGACATTGCCTGGCACAAGGGCATCGTGGCCATTCCGAACTGCTCGACGACGCCGATCGTCCAGGTGCTGGCGCCGCTGCACGCGGTGAACCCCCTGCGGCGCATCATCGCCGACACCTATCAGTCGGTCTCCGGCGCCGGCGGTCGGGCCATGGAAGAGTTGGCCGAGCAGACGGCCGCGCAGGCCCGCGGCGAGACGCCGGCGGTCGACCCGGACGTCTTCCCGCACCAGATTGCCTCCAACCTGATTCCGTCCATCGACTCGCCGCGCGACGACGGCTACTCCAAGGAGGAGTGGAAGGTCTGGGCGGAGTCGCGCAAGATCATGCACATTCCCGATCTGGCCGTGTCGGCCACCTGCGTGCGGGTGCCGGTGTTCCGGGCCCACGCGGCGGCCGTGCACGCCGAGTTCAGCGAGCCGTTCGACGCCGACGAGGCGCGCGCGATGCTGGAGGACGTGCCCGGAGTCCAGGTCGTCGACGACCTGGCGGGCGACGAGTACCCCATGCCGTCGGGCGCGGCGGGCAACGACACGACGTGGGTGGGCCGGATTCGCCAAGACATGTCACACCCGAACGGTCTCGTGTTCTGGGTCGTGTCCGACAACCTGCGCAAGGGCGCGGCGACCAACTCGATCCAGATCGCCGAAGCGGCCATCGCGAATCACTGGTTGAAGCAGGCGCAGCCGGCGTAGCGGAGGCGCGAACAGCGGGATTGGATGTGATGCCGCGCAACCAGGGTGCGTTGCGGGCATGCTGGGCACATTGACAACTGTGCAATCATCGGAGATCGCTTGCGCCCCCGTGATGCAGCCAAGAGCTAAGGGGAGGAACCTATGGGAGATCCGCTCGCGAGTGAGAAAGAGTTCTTGCGAGCAAACCTGGATGAGCTGGCTGTGGCGCACCCTGGGAAATACCTGGTCATCCAGGGTGAGAAGGTATACGCGGCTTGCGAGACCTACGACCAGGGCGTTTCCGAAGGGCTTCGGCTGCTTGCCGGCAAACGGCCATTTCTCGTTCGTTCCGTGCTGCACCCGGAGGACGCAGAGGCGCCTCGAATTCCAGCCCTGGCTTTAGGAATTCCATTTCGTGCCGATTCTTAATGTTCGAGTCGAAGCTGAAGTGCAGGGACCGGAAGGAGAAGCCCAGGAGGTTGAGCCAAAGGCTGGGCTCCAGCAGATTGGCCCACGTGCTCCAATCATCCTGACACCCCCTCAGGAACAGATAGAAGCCCTCAGCCAGCGTGGCGAACCACTGCCGCAACCCGTGCAAGGAATGGCCCTCATCGACACTGGGGCAAGCGTGACTTGCATCGATCGTCAGGCCGCTGAACAAGCAGGGCTGCCGATTGTCGACAGTGGTCCCTTGCTATCTGCAACGGACGAGGAGATCGTTCCAATCTTCGCGGCGCGGCTTGACATGCTCGGATTGCCCGGCTGGGAAGCGCCACGAGCGTACGGAACCAATCTCGCAACTCAAGATCTCATTGCGCTGATTGGCCGCGATGTGCTGATGAACAGCGTGCTGATCTATAACGGCGCGGACGGGTCCTTTTCGATTGCCCAGTAGCTCTCGCCCCACCCGACATTAGCCCCCTGGCGGCCCGATCCCCGAACTGGTCCTCTGTCCGTGGCCGGTACGCTCCGGTGGTCGCGGGTACAATTCCGGGCGGGGTCGCGTGCGTGGTAGCCGCACCGCGCCGGAGGCGTGAACCAGCCTCGCAGGGGGGAATGCCATGCTGACCTTTGGTCGGCTCATCACCGCGGTGGTCACGCCGTTTCACGACGACGGGTCGGTCGACTACGACACCTTCGGGCGCATGGTCGACGGCCTGATCGACGCCGGCAACGACGCCGTCGTGGTCACCGGCACCACCGGCGAGTCGCCGGTGCTGACCGAGACCGAGCGCATGTCGCTGTACCGAGAGGCGCTGAGCGCCGCCGACGGACGCGCGCGCGTGATCGCCGGCACGGGCGGATACAACACCAACGAGAGCATTCACCTGTCGCGCGCGGCGGCGGAGGTGGGCGTCGACGGCCTGCTGCAGGTGACGCCCTACTACAACAAGCCGCCCCAGGCGGGAATGTTCCGCCACTTCGAGGCCATCGCCGCTGCTACGCCGCTGCCCAACATCCTCTACAACGTGCCCGCACGCACCTCGTGCAACCTCGACGCGGCGACGGTGGCGGAGCTGAGCGCCATCGACAACATCATCGGCATCAAGGAAGCCAGCGCGGACTTCGAGCAGATTGGCCACATTGCGCGCTCGACGCCCGACGACTTCGCCATCTACAGCGGCAACGATGCAGACACGTTCCTCATCCTGGCGCTGGGCGGCGTGGGCGTGGTGAGCGTGGCCAGCCACGTGGTGAGCGGCGAGATTCGGGCGATGATCGACGCGTTCGTCGCCGGCGACCTGGCCGGCGCGTGCCGCCGGCATCTGCACCTGCTGCCCATCTCGCAGATCCTGTTCCCGGCCGGCTGGCCGAATCCCGTGTCGGTGAAAGCCGCGCTGGGGTTGGGCGGATTCGACGTGGGCGTGCCCCGACTTCCCCTGGTCGATCTGCCGGACGACATGAAGGCCAGCCTGCGAACGGTGATGGACGCCTACGCGCTGGACGCCTACCTCACGCGAACGCCTGTGGCCGTCTAGGTGGCGGAGGCCCTCCCCACCTTCAGCGATCTGGCGGAGCTCGCCGAGGCCGTCAGGGGCTGCACCCGCTGCCGCCTTTCGGGCGGTCGCACGAACGCCGTTCCTGGCGAGGGCGCGGCCGACGCGGCGGTGATGTTCATCGGCGAGGGCCCCGGCTATCACGAAGATCAGCAGGGGCGCCCGTTTGTGGGCGCCGCGGGTCAGCTGCTGGATGAGCTGATCGAGGGCATCGGCCTGCGGCGGCGCGAGGCCTTCATCGCCAACGTGCTCAAGTGCCGCCCCCCGGAGAACCGCGACCCGGCGCCGGATGAGGCGGAGGCCTGCCGGCCGTATCTGGACCGGCAAATCGAGCTGATCGACCCCAAGGTGATCGTGCTGCTGGGGCGGCACGCGCTACAGGCGCACTTCCCCGACGCGCAGATTTCACGGGCGCGCGGGGTGCCGCGCCGCCGCGACGGGCGCACGTTTCTGCCGGTCTATCATCCGGCGGCGGCGCTTCGGCAAATGCGCCTGCGCGACACGCTGCGCAGCGATTTCGCGCTGATCCCGAAACTGCTGGAGGGTCCGGCGCCCGCGGCCGAGCCCGCCGAGCCGGAGTCCCAGCAGCTGTCGATGTTCGGATGAGACGGGCAGACCCGAAGCGGCTCAACGGTGTTTGGGGACTGGATTCCCGCCTTCGCGGGAATGACGGTGGGCGCAGGCCACCCCTTCGCCGGGCGCCGCGAATGCAGCAGGCGCGTTGACGCAAGACCTCGGCCCCGACACCGTTCGCGTCGTGCCCATTGGCGGCGTGGGGGAAATCGGCAAGAACTGCACCGTCATCGAGTTCGGCGACGACGCGGTCGTCATTGACTGCGGGCTGACGTTCCCGGACGCCGAGCACCTGGGCGTGGACCTGATCCTTCCCGACTTCGCCTATCTGCGCCAGATTCAACACAAGCTGCGCGGCATCCTGCTGACCCACGGCCACGAGGACCACATCGGCGCGCTGCCCTTTGCGCTGCGGGACTTTCCGCTGCCGCTCTACGGCACGGCGCTCACGCTGGGGCTGGTGCAGGTCAAGCTGGACGAGGCGCGGCTGGTCGACGGCCAGGAGTTCCACGCGGTCGAGGCCGGCGACGTGGTCGAGATCGGGCCGTTCCGCTGCGAGTTCTTCCACATGTGTCACAGCATTCCCGACGCCACGGGTATCGCCGTGCACACGCCGATCGGCACGATCGTGCACACGGGCGATTTCAAGCTCGACTACACGCCGGTGGACGGACGCCCGCCGGACGTGCAGACCCTGGGCAGGCTCGGGCGCGACGGCGTGCTGCTGCTGATGGCCGACAGCACCTACGCCGACCGGCCGGGCTATACGCCGTCCGAACAGGTGGTGGCCGAGACCTTTGACCAGATCTTCGCGGAGGCGCCGGGGCGGATCATCGTGGCGACGTTCTCGTCGCTCGTCTCGCGCGCGCAGCAGGTCTTCGACGCGGCCAACGCCTACGGGCGCAAGGTGGCGCTGATCGGTCGCTCGATGGAGCGGGTGCACCGGGTGGCCGCCGACCTGGGATACGTGCGGGTGCCCGAGGGCTTGATCGTGGCCCCCGAGGAGCTGGACAACTATCGGGCCGAGGACATCGCCATCGTCTGCACCGGCTCACAGGGCGAGCCGCGCTCGGCCCTGGTGCGGATGGCGAACCGGGACCACCGGCACATCGACATCGCACCCGACGACACCATCATCGTCTCGGCCGCCGCCATTCCCGGCAACGAGGCGAAGGTCAACCACACCATCGACCGGTTGGCGCATATCGGCGCGACCGTCTACTACGAGCAGCTGCGCCCGGTGCACGTCTCCGGCCACGCCAGCCAGGAGGAGCTCAAGCTGGTGCTGACGACGCTGCGGCCACAGTTCTTCATGCCGGTGCATGGCGAATTCCGGCACCTGGTGGAGCATCGGCGGCTGGCGGAGTCGGTGGGGCTGCCGCGGAAGAACATTCTGATGGCGGAGAACGGCGCGGTGATCGAGGTGACGCGCGACCGGGCCGGGATCACCGACTACGTCGAGGCCGGCATGGTGTTCGTGGACGGCCTGGGCGTCGGCGACGTGGGCGAGACGGTGCTGCGCGACCGGCGGCACCTGTCCGAGGACGGCGTGGTCGTGGTGGTGGCGGCCGTGGACCACCACACGGGCAAGTCCGTGGGCACGCCGGACATCATCTCGCGGGGATTCGTCTACGCGCCGGAGTCCGAGGACCTGCTGGAACGAGCGCGCGAGCACGTGCGCCAGACGATCGATCGCGGCAACCACCCGGACCCGGAGATCGACTACCTGCAAAACAAGATTCGCGGCTCGCTGGGCCGGCACCTGTTTCAAAAGACCCGGCGGCGCCCGGTGATCCTGCCGATCGTGACCGAGGTCTAGCCCCCGGAAGCGAGCCTGGAACGGCGCCTACGGAATCCCCGCCGGTGGCACCGGCTCGAAGTCTGGCACGGCGAGGGGCTCGTGGCGGAAGACGGACGGCGCGCTGAAGGTGTTCTGGACGACGCGGCCGTCGGGGTAGATTTCGAGCCGCTGAATGAGTCCGCCGAGGGCGAAGGTGATGGCCGACTCGAGCTCGCGGCCGTAGACGATCTCAAAAGCCGCGGCCAAGGCGGCGTCGGTGGGGTTGTAAACGTTGATCCACACGTCGTTGCCAGCCTGCACCACCAGCGGGTACGACTGCCCGGCATCCTCGTATCCCAGCACCGACATTGCGCCGTCGGCGAGCGATACCCGCCAGAGGTCGTCCCGGGCCGCCACGGTGTCGTCGATGGGCTGGCCGTCGCCGTCCAGGATCTCGTACCGTCCGTACGTCTGCAGCGCCTCCGCCGTTTGCACGAAGCGTCGGGCAACGTCGGTGGTCAGGTCCGTGGCGTTCAAGTAGACGAGCTGGACCGAGTCGGGCAGCTCGGCGAGCAAGGGATCGACGGTCCGGTCGACAGTCAGGCTCACCACCAGGTCATAGCCGGCCAGCGAATCCTCCGTGGCCCGATCGGGAGTGACGAAGTCGGCCTGAGGCACGTAGCGCCGCATGAAATGCCGCAGCAGCAGGCGCTCGTACTCGAATAGGCCATACGTGTCGAGCGGATAGGCGTCGGCGGGATCCCCAATGATGATCGCCCGGGGCAGGTCGTCGGCCCGCTTGGTCGCCAACTCGGCCAGTTGCGCCTGGGCGAGCTCGTAGCGCCGCCATTCATAGGTGTCGTCGGGGAAGAGGTGCGAGCCCTCCCAGAACTCGTTCCAGCTATAGATGAAGACCAGGCTCGGATTGGTGTGCGCGGCGAGCCAATCCGTTTCCTGCAGGTAGCGGTTGTCGTCGCGAACCACCCGCGGCAGCCGGTCGCGCGCCGCGACGCCGCGGTTGTCGAAGATGTAGTTCCAGGTCACGACGTGATGCCCGTACTGCGACTGGGGCAGGTCGACCACGAAGTGGAAGGGGGCATAGTCGTCCGGCCAGCGCTCGAAGGCCAACTCCTGGACTTGGGACGGCGGCCGGTAGGCCACCGACCAATCGAAGATCACGTCGACCGCCAGCGCACGTTCAACGCGCCGCGCAAGCTCGGTGAAGAACCAGGTCCACGCCTCGGTGTCGTCGAGCGCCTCGGGAAGGCCAAGGGCATATACGACCACCGGCAGCCGGCCATTAGCGTCATACAGCCACAGGTCGGGCGAAATGCCCCGATAGAAGGCGATCACCTCGTCCGCGATCTTGCTCAGGCTGGCCTCGTCGGCCGCGATATAGGCCCGGTCGCTGAGCACGGCTTGACCGCCGGCGTGCAGCAGCTCCCAGTCGTAGAACAGCCCGATCTTCAGGTCGTGCCGCCGCAGCGAGTCCAGCACGGTGTCATTGGGAGTCAGATCGGCGCCCTCGTACCACTCCCAGAACACCCCATCGACGCCCAGGTCGCGGATGAGCTCGAAGTTCACGTCGTAATAGGCCTCGGATCCCACCTCTTCTCGGGTCAGGCCAACCCGCTCCCAACTGAGCCCGTGGGTGAAGTACTCGGTCGGCAGGTAGCTGCGGTCCCACCAGTCGAAGAAGTGCACCGCGCTGACCGGGCGCGGCGGCTGCACGTGCGGCCGTTGGTCGGCGCGGTGGGGCACGGTGGCGTGGTCGGGAATCAAGTCCGTGGCCCGCAGGAGGTCGAGCACCGATATGTGCCGCGGCGCGGCATCAGTTGCGGGGTCGTACACCCACGCCGCCCGCTGCGTCCGCAGGGCGTAGCCGAAGTCCGTCTGCGCCACGGCCATCGGCAAGCCGTAGAGCGCAATGGCCGCGTCGTTGTTGGGCAGCGGTCCAGCGGCTGTGCGAAACGCCGTCCGCAACGCCACGCGCCACGGCTCCGCGCCCTCGAGCAGCGCCAGGTGCCTGGTGCGTATGCCCGACCAGCCATCACCCGCATCCGCCGACCAGTCGGCCGAGGCCGGGATGCCAAAGTCCTCCAGCAATTGGTCGTCGTGGCCCTTCGCCGCGAGAAAGTCCACCACGTTCACCAGCGACGCGCCGCGCGCGGGGTCCCATCGCAGCAGTCCCCCCTCGAACACCTGCCGCACCCAGCCGTCGAGCAGGAAGCGGCGCGAGACCGGCGCCCCGAGCGTGCGCTCGCCGCCGAGATCCCGCCACCCCGACCAGAGCCGCATGCCCCGGTCGTCGGTCACCGAAAACCCGAGCGCGGATTCGTCGTCCGCGTCCGACGCGAAAAAGGCGCCGGCATTGATGGCCGCGGCAGGCTCGGCCGCGCGTGCGCCAGGGGCGTCCACGGCCACCGCCAGAGCCAGGCCAGCGAGGCATGCCGCCACGGCGAGGACCCGCAGCCGGCCGGCGGCACGCGGCGCGCCACGACTACCGCGGCCGACACCGAACAGCGCCCGAGCGGCGGGCTTCGGCCAGGAATGACGAGTGTCTCGGGGCAGTTGGATTGACACCGGAGGCGTGAGATCGTGCAGGGGAACGCTCAGGATGCCAGAGCGCGCACCGCGCAACGTGACGCAAAGCCAATTCCACACTGGAAAACTCGCCAGGGCCGGATATCATCTCCTTGAGGTCTATCGACGCGCCGCTAGCTGAGGGCCAATGAGCCCGGGCGCCGAGATGACCTCATAATTGAGATTCGGAACTCGCTCGGGAGGCACTAGTTCCACCAGACCCGGCGACGGCCGGCGAGACCGCCGACTGTCACCGAGGTCGAAGGCCGGCGCCCATCAAGCCGCGCCGGTAAGGAGTGCCTCGTGGCCAAAACGCGCCGAGCGGCAGCCGCAGCGCCCCGCAGCACGCGACTCGAGCACTGGGATCTGCTGGGGTTCGCCGGCATCATCCTCAGTGCGCTTGGGCTGACGGCCTTCATCGGCCTGTTCAGCCGCGACGGAATTGTGGTCGCCGCCAGCGGCGCGGCATTCATCGAGGTCTTCGGACGCGCGGCGTCGATTGCCGCGATCGCCAGCGTCCTCGTAGGCCCTGCGCTGCTGCTCAGCGGGGTACGGAAGCGCCCGATCATTGGACCGGGACACGTCGTCGCAGCCGTGGTGTTCGTGCTGGGGCTGGCGGCACTGGTCGGCCTGGCGGCCCCGGAGGACGCGCTGGCGGCCGATAGCGGCGGCTGGATTGGCCGGTTCATCGGGCACGGGCTCGCGGCGAGCATGGGCGGGGCTCCGGCCTACGCGCTGCTGGCCATCGCGACCGTCGCCGCCGTGTGCTACGCCCTCCTGGCATCCGCCCACGGCGCGACGGCGACGCGGCTCGCGGGGCGCCTGCTCATCGAGGGCGCCGTGCGCCTGGCCAAGATCGCAGTCGCGACAGGATCCGCCGCGAAACGTCGTCTGGGACCGATCTTCCGGCCGCAATCCGCAGGCGGATCGCGCCGCGCAGCGGAACCATCCGCGCCGGCGGCCGCCGCACCCGAAGAGGTCAATGGCTCGTCGAAACCCGAAGATTGGCAGCAGGGTCCGCTGATCCGCACCGCGCCCACCCCGGCGGCCACGCCGGCCGCCGAGGAAGACGACGAAGGGCCGTGGACGCTGCCACCGATGGACCTGATGCAACCGACCCCGCCCGCCACCGACGTGCCCGACGCCGAGATCCGGTCGAAGGCCCAGGTGATCGTGGACACGCTGGCCTCATTCAACATCGAAGCCAGCGTGCCGGAAGCGATTCCGGGACCGGTGGTCACCCAGTACCTCGTGCGGCCGGGCGCGGGAGTGAAGGTGGCGCGGATCACCGCGCTGGCCAACGATCTGGCCCTGAAGCTGGCCGCGAGAAGCCTGCGTATCGAGGCCCCGGTGCCGGGGCGGCCCTATCTGGGCATCGAGCTGCCGAACGACGAGCCGCTGGTCGTGAGCGTGCGCGAGGTGATGGAGGCCGAGGCGTGGGTGGGATCGCGGGCCAACCTCAAGCTGGCCCTGGGCAAGGATGTGGCCGGCATGGTGCGCGTGGTCGATTTGACCGCGATGCCGCACCTGCTGATCGCCGGCTCCACCGGCGCCGGGAAGTCCGTGTGCCTCACGTCGCTGATCACGGGCCTGCTGTGCCAGACCACGCCGGACGAGCTGCACCTGGTGCTGATCGACCCCAAGATGGTCGAGCTGGTGACGTTCGACGGCGTGCCGCACCTGCGCATGCCCGTGGTGACGGACATCGACGACGCGGTGCCGGTGCTCACCTGGGTCAGCCGCGAAATGGCCCGGCGCTACCGCATATTCAACAAGGCGGGGGTGCGAAACATCAGCTCCTACAACAAGAATCCGACCGAGGCCACCGACGGCAAGCCGCTGCCCTACCTCCTCACGGTGATCGATGAGCTGGCGGACCTGATGATGACCGCGCCGGGCGACGTCGAGCGCCTGCTGGCGCGACTGGCCCAGCTGGCGCGCGCCACGGGCATCCATCTGGTGGTTTCGACGCAGCGACCGTCGGTGGACGTGGTCACGGGCTTGATCAAGGCCAACTTCCCGACGCGCATCTCGTTCATGGTCAGCAGCCAGGCCGACTCCCGCACGATTCTGGACGGGGCCGGCGCCGAGCGGCTGATCGGCCGCGGCGACATGCTCTTCGCACCGCCGGAAGGCGGCAAGCCGATCCGCGTGCAGGGCGTGTACACCGACGACGCGGAGATCAATGCCGTGGTCGACCACTGGCGCGAGCAGGGCGAGCCGCAGCGCCTGACCACCGAGGACTTGCAGGAAGCCATCGAGCAGGGCGACTCCGAGGAAGACGAAATCTATGTGGCCGCGACGGAGCTGGTGATGCGGCACGAAAGCATCACGCCGGACCTGCTGAGCCGTGAGCTCCACGTCGGCCGATCCAAGGCGCAAAAGCTGGCCATGCAGCTGGAGGCCGAAGGCTTCGTCGGTCCGCCGGAACCGCAATCGGCCCGGCGCCCGGTGCTCCAGCGCAGCGAGACGGCCTAGCGCCGACGCTGAGCGGTCGGGCCTGGATTCCGGCTTTCGGAGACCTTTGCGAAACCCCTCCGTCATTCCGGCGGAGGCCGGAATCCAGTCCGGTCGAACCTGGAAGCGCGCCAGGTGCTTGGCGTCGGGCGAGTCTGAGACCCGCCCCTGCCTCCTTTTTTCAACGGTCTCGCCGCGCGGGGACGGGCGCGCGGCGCATTGACGCTGACGCCCGGCCCGGCTATAAGCGACGAAAGCGCCGGGCGTGCGCGACATTCAGCGGCGCCGCAAGCGGGTGGAGGCTCTGCCGATGACGCGTGACGAACTGCGGGAACTGATTCAGGGACCCATCGCGACGGTCCCCACGCCCTTCGACGACGACTACGAAGTCGACCACGGCTGCATGCACGCGATCACCCAGTGGTGGGTGGAGCAGGGCCTGGTGAAGGGCGCCGCCGTCATCAAGGTGGCGGCGGCCATGGGCGAGGGCCCCATGCTGAGCGACGAGGAGTGGCCCGCGCTTTTGCGCACCGTCGTGCAGGCGGCCGACGACCGCGCGGCCATCGTCTGCGGGCTGCACTACAAGGACACGAAGCGAACCATCGAAGACGCGAAGCGCGCGCAGGACCTGGGCGCCATGGCACTACAGGTATGCCCGCCGGTGTTCAATCTGCCGAGCCAGGGCGACGTGATCGACTACTTCAGCGACCTGTCCGACGCCATCGACATCGGCGTCATGGTCTATCACACCCACTGGCTGCCCGGCGGTCGGATGGAAGTGGACACCCTGGACAAGATTGCGGACATCGACCAGGTGGTGAGCATCAAGTGGGCCGCCCCGGCGGACGTGGACTACGACGAGATGGCCCGCTTCACCGACCGCGTGAGCGTGATCGACAACGGCGGCGGGCCGATCCGCTGTCACCAACTCGGCGGGCGCGGGTACATCAACCTCACCTCGGATATCCATCCGGCGCACGACCTGCGCGTGTGGGAGCTGATGGAAGCAAAGCAGTACGACGAGGCGGAGGCGCTGTTCGAGTCCGTGAACGAGCCGCTGCGCCTGTTCGCCGAGCGCATGGACCAGCGGTCCGGCGGGCAGGGACGGGTGAAGAAGGGGCTGACGGCGGTGATGGGCCGCCCGATGGGGGCCTCGCGGCCGCCCTCGAAGCCCCTCAACGACCAGGAGTTGGATGAGCTCCGCGAGATCGTGCGCGGCTTCGGCTGGCCGGTGGCGTGACGCCGCAGCCGACATCACCGTGACAACTGGAGGAAGACCCATGCTGACCATCGACGAGGCGAAGGCCCGGCTGCAAGGCGTGGTCGTGCCCATCGCGACGATCTTCACCGACGACGGCGCGGTCGATCTCGACGGCCTGGCGTCCAACGTGCAATGGCTGATCGACCAGGGCGCGCGGCAGGGGAATACGGTGTTTCTGGCCGCGGGATCCGGCGGCGACTTCACCGTGCTGAGCACGGAGGAGCGGCGCCAGGTGATCCGGACCATCGTGGAGGTGAGCGGAGGGCGGGTCCCGGTGATGGCCGGCGTGCAGAGCACCGACATTCGGGTCGTCATCGAGCTGTGCCAACTCTGCGAGGACCTGGGCGTGGACGCGGCGCAGATCAGCGCGGCGTACTACTACACGGTGACGCCCGAGGACGCCGTGGCCTGGCACGAGGAAGTGGCGCGGCACACCGACGTGGGCTTCGCCGCCTATAGCCATTGGTACAGCGGGTCCAAATACGACGTGCCGGTGGACCTGATGGCGCGGCTGGTGGAGCTGCCCAACACGATCGCCGTGAAGTGGGGCTCGCCGGACATGGGCAGCCACCTCGACGGGCTGCGCCGGTTCCTGCCGCTGGCGGCGGTGGTGGACAACTCCCCGCTGGTGGTGTTGGGCCACATCCTGGGCTGCCGCGCCTGGATCAGCCACGTGCCGAACTTCCTGCCGCAGCACTCCTGGCGCGTGTGCGACCTGATGCAGGATCGCCGCTACGAAGAGGCGCAGCGCGTCTTCGACGACTTCATGGTTCCCTACGGGGAGATCATCGGACGCATCGGCGCGCAGACGGCGGGCGAGGGCGTGTTCGTGAAGCCGTGGATGGCGGCCATGGGCCTACAGGCCGGAGGCTCGCGGTTGCCGTCGCGGGACGCCGCGGCCACGCCCGAAACGCACGCGGAGATTCGCGAAATCCTGGCGCGGGAGTTGGAGGCGGTGCCGGCCTAGGGTGCTCCGGTGGCCCGCGCTGCGTGCAGCGTGGGACTGGGACCAGCGTCAATCTCCTCCGTCTCCCAACCTGGGGCACTGTGCATTACAATGTCATTCACGATGTAGGGCGGCATACGCAAACAAGGGGCACGCATGCCGGCCAACAAGCTGGTGCAGGCGCGCATCGACGGGGCGGTAAAAGAAGAAGCGGCGGCGGTTCTGGCCGCCATGGGTCTGACCGTGTCCGACGCGGTGCGACTCTTGCTGACCCGGGTGGCGCACGACAAGGCGCTGCCGTTCGCCCCGTTGACACCCAACGAAACCACGCTTGCGGCGATGCGGGAAGCCCGCGCCGGCGGTCTCCAGCAGTTCGAAAGCGTGGAGGAGCTTCTTGACGACCTGAACGCGCCGGAGTGAGCCGGGATTCGTTGGGGCGGTGTTCGGGAACCGCACATTTGGCGCACTCGCGTGTGGCTTCGCTGAGGAGGCGACTCGAATTCCAGCGTTCGGAGAATTCTGCGGAATCCCGAACGGGCGGGTCTGAGACCCGCCCCTACATCGAACGTCGAACGCGCCTCCCGGTTGCAGGCGTGGATTCCCGCCTTCGCGGGAATGACGGACCTGGTGTGGCGCGCGAACGCCTGGAGATGGCCTAAGCGAGCGGCAGGTAGACCCGCTCGCCGCTGTGGGCAGAGTGGGTGAGCGCTTCCAGGAACTCCATGTAGTGCTCGCCGGTGGTGAAGGTGGGGGCCAGGCCGGTGTCGCCGCCCTGGCGGACGGCGCGGATGAAGTCCGCTTCCACCTGCCAGCCGCCGCGCTCGTGGTCGGGAATCGGCACGTCGCGCAGCTCGGTGTCATCGAGGGAGGCGTGGCGGATGCGGTCGGAATCGAAGTCGTAGGTGAGCGTGCCGGCGTCGCCGAAGATCCACAGCTCGCCGGTGGGACCGAGATGCGCCGCGCCGGACCACTGGTAGACGAAGTCGGCCCCCGAGGCGAGCCGGCCGATCACGCTGACGGAATCGGGAATCTGCACGGCCACGAATTCGCCGCTGGCCGGATCGCGCCGCTGGCGGGTGTAGAGGTCGGTGCGGGCCTGGAGCTCGACGGCGCGGCCGACCCAGCGGTGCATGACCTCGGCGAAGATGCCAACGGTGAGCACGTTGTTCCCGCTCCGCTCGATGTCCTGGCGCCAATGCAGCTCGGGCTCGCCGGCGGTCAGGCTGGCGGCGAGCATGGTGAGCCGCACCTGCTGGACGGCGCCGACCACGCGCTCCCGGCGCAGCAGACGCCGCATCGTCCGCTCACCGGCCATGCCGTGGGGCGGAGGGCAAATCGCCGCGACCAGGTCGGGATGCCGATCGGCGGCGGCGATCATGGCCCGGGCCTCGGCCAGGTTGCGCGCCATGCGCGCCTGACAGAACACATGCTTGCCGGCGTCGAGCGCGGCGATGGAGATGCGCGCGTGCATGTAGGGCGTGGTGCCGATCCAGACGACGTCGATCTCCGGGTCGTCCACGACCTGACGCCAGTGGTCGACCACTCGCGGAATGTCGAACTCCGCGGCGAAGGCCTCCGCAGACTCGCGGCGCCGGTTGCAGACGGAGACGACTTCGACGCCGGGAATCGACTGAAGTCCGGGCATGTGCCGCTCGCGCACGATTCCGCCGGCGCCCACGATCCCGATTCGCACCACGTCTGAGGGCATGGCCGTCCCCGCTATCGCCATGATTGACGCGGGCGCATGATGCCACGCTTCAGCCGAAGGGCTGCGGGCGGATGCTCGGTCCAGGGTACTCCTCCGTCACCCCCGGCGAAGAGCCTGCCCCGTACGCGATACGGGGCCGGGGTCCAGGTCCACCCGACACGCCCGCCAAACCCGGCTGGATTCCGGCCTCCGCCGGAATGACGGAGGGTTTTGTAAATGCCTCCTGCCGGGGGACAGGGGCCGGGTCGGAGGTTTCCCAGGCCCCCTATTCCATATGTGTCGCGGCCGAGGTTGGGCATCTGAGATTCCTCGCGGGGCTCGACACTCCTATGTCAAGGCGAAGGACGTGCGGCCACTGGCGAGGTCCCGTTTGATGGTGCGGAAGACGCTGCGGGCCAGGTGGCGTTTCAGCGCCCGGACGGCTTCGCGACGGCTCTTCCCGTCACCCATCCGGCGC
>JAJDUU010000005.1 GCA_022826485.1 Chloroflexota bacterium
TATATGACGAAAACAACTCATTTGAGAGCTATGCCAGCGAATTCTTAGCCATAGTACAGCTTCTACGCGGAAATATCGCAAACATAGATTTGGACCATATGCTTACCAGAAGAGGGTGGGATTTCCCACTAGAGTTCAAGATCGGCTTGGGATCAATCGTGGACTCGAAGAATCCGTTACCCGCTCCGTGGGCCTTGGCATGGCTGCGGTTGCATCCAGAGATTTCCCTGAGAACTCCAGCGATTCGATGCGAGAGTGAATTCACCGCCCTCTTTCAGTTGAGATACCAGGAACGCTATGGACCTGGTTTACCGATAAAGAGAAACAAAACGCCATTGAAATGTTTCTATCGTCCTGCAAGTGGCAGTTTCGACTCGTTGGTCCACATTGACACCGGCCAACTTCCCGACGTAACCAAACTGAAGAGACCTGTTCGCCAGCTTCAGAAGATTGCTGAGAATGTAACAGCCGAGCTTGACGCATACAGTCGCTGGGTAGGTCGGCATGGCGACCGTGACAGTCTGGCCGCCCTAGCTCTGCTACCGCATGAATTGCTCAGTGATAGGAATTCTGATGACCTTTGCCGCCTACAGGCCACAATTGACTCCAGGCTGGATGGCGAGGAGGCGGCCACGATTCCGGTACGTGAACTGATCGCTCATTTCCCATCCCAAAAGTCGGAAGTCTTTTCGACCAAGGAAGCAACATCCTTTTCTAGTCTCTTGGAGCGGATTGGATATGGCATTGCTCCTGACATTCGGTATTCAAAGGTCAACATTGCGAAACACGAATACGCGGCGGTGTTTCGATTGGCCGACCTACCTTCGCCACCGACCGACAGATATCTCGCTGCGTCAGTTCTGCTACAGCTCGGTGCCGCCGTCAGCGCTGCTGACGGAACGATAACGACAGATGAAGAGCGAGTCTTAGAGACGCATCTCGAAGATTCATTGCAGCTTCCGGCGGCGGATCGAACCCGTCTCCGTGCACACTTGCAGTGGCTGCTGGTTGACCCGCCTGAACTCAAGACTATGCGGTCACGGATGAAAGCTCTAACAATCTCGGACAGGAGCCTTGTAGCTCGATTCGTCGTTTCCGTCGCAGGAGCAGACGGCGGCGTCAGCTCCAATGAGATCCGAGTCCTCGGCCGGATTTATAAGCTCATTGGCCTTGAATCAGACCAGCTTCATCGTGATATTCACGCGCTCGCTTCGACTCCGGCAGCCCAACCGGTGTCGGTAATCCGCCCCGACAAGAGGACACGGTATCGCGTTCCCTCACCGCCAGCTATTGATCCGGAGAACGCAGAGCGTGTGGAACTCGATCCACAAAGGATCGCAGAGGTTATGAATGCAACCCGCGACGTATCAGATCTATTGACCTCTATCTTCGAAGGTCCGGCCGATCCCTCGGAACCTGAGTCTGAGACTACAGACTTCGAGCCAGACGACGAAACTGTGCCGACGACTGATACCGCGGAAGGCCGACTTGACCGCGCACACAGTGAACTCGTGCTGGTGCTGGCAAAGCGCTCACGATGGAATCGGAGCGATGTCGAACAGTCAGCCAAACAAGTCGGTCTTATGCCCGCTGGAGCTATTGAGCAGATCAACGACGTGGCCTTTCAGCTCTGTGACGAGCCTCTCATCGAAGGTGATGACGTGCTTGAACTGAATGAAGTCGCACTAAAGGAATTACTCAATGTCTCGTAGCATGAGGATACGTCCAAGAGACCGCGATGCGATTCTTCAGTCGTTGGCCGCCGGTGTTGTTCCGCGACGAGGACTGCAACATATTCAGGTTGGACGAGCAAATGAAGTCTCAGCGCTTCTCCGTGATCTCGAGCGCGTGATTGACGGTGGTTCCTCCATCAGATTCGTAATTGGCGAATACGGGAGTGGCAAGAGCTTCTTCTTGCACCTAATAAGGACTGCTGCGCTGGAGAAGCAGATGGTCACCATGCACGGCGACCTCACTCCTGATCGACGCATCTTTGCGACAGGCGGACAGGCTCGGAGCCTGTACGCAGAACTAGCACGAAATCTTAGCACTCGTACCAGCCCAGACGGAGGAGGCTTACCGTCCGTGGTTGAACGCTTCATCGGACAGTCGCAGAGCAGAGCACAAAGAGCTGGCGTGGACACGGAAGACATACTCCGCAAACATCTGGATAGTCTGTCCGAGCTTGTCGGAGGGTACGACTTTGCGAACGTGGTCGCCCAATACTGGCGCGGACACGATCAGGGGATACCAGACCTCAAAGCATCAGCCGTTCGCTGGCTGAGGGCCGAATACACGACTCGAACAGACGCCCGAAGAGATCTTGGTGTTCGCACGATAATCGACGACGGAAACATTTATGACCAACTAAAACTATTGGCACGCTTCGTGTTCCTTGCTGGATACAAAGGCCTAATCGTTTGCCTAGACGAGCTGGTGAATCTCTACAAGCTCGCAAACACTCGAGCACGGAACACGAACTATGAGCAGATTCTTCGAATTCTCAATGATTGTCTTCAGGGAGCAGTCGCGCATCTTGGGTTCCTAATGGCCGGCACACCTGAGTTCCTCACAGATACGCGAAGGGGGCTCTACAGCTACGAGGCACTCCAGAGTCGCCTTGACGAGAACATGTTCGCCTCCGCTAGTGTGCGAGATTTTTCCGGTCCCGTCGTTCGGCTGGCAAATCTCACCGCTGAGGAGTTGTTTGTTCTCCTCACGAAACTTCGCGACATTCACGGCGGCGGAGATCTGGCACGAATAACACTGCCCAATGAGGCCTTGCATGGGTTTATGGACCACTGCTCAAAGCGAGTCGGTGAAGCGTATTTTCGCACTCCGCGAACCACCATACGGGCTTTCGTGCAGCTTCTTACGATCCTTGAACAGAATCCAGCAACTTCGTGGGGCGATCTTATTGGTGAGGTTTCAATCGAACCGGATACGGATCCCGCTATCGTCGGACCTAGCCAAAGCACATCAACAAACCCGATAGATGATGAATTAGCATCATTCCGGTTGTAGCAAATGGTTCAATTCGCGCGTCAATGACCGATCAATCTTCTGCTGCTTTCGAACGTCTGTCTCCATCTATTCAGCGCTGGATGTGGCGTCAGCAATGGAATGAACTACACGACATCCAAGAACAAGCGATCAATCCGATCCTCGACAGATGTGACGTTCTCATATCATCGCCAACTGCATCCGGAAAGACCGAAGCAGCATTCTTGCCGATCTGCACCGACTTGGAAGACCTAGCCTCGCAATCGTTGGGCGTAATCTATATCTCACCACTGAAAGCTCTAATCAATGATCAGTTTCTTCGCCTTGAGCAGCTATTTGAGTGCATAGACGCTCCGGTAACGCCTTGGCATGGAGATATCGGCGCGCACGTCAAACAGCGCTTGATTAGACGACCCAGGGGAGCATTGCTCATCACCCCCGAGTCGATGGAAGCGCTGTTTGTGAGGCGCGGATCGTCAGTCCCAAGATTGGTCGACCACCTTCGCTTTATCGTTGTTGATGAATTACATGCATTCATTGGAACTGAGCGCGGTCGGCAACTTCAATCGCTGATGCACCGACTTGAAGTCGCCGCCCACAAAGTCATTCCACGTGTGGGGCTCTCGGCAACTCTGGGTGACGCCGAATTGGCTGCAGAGTTTCTGCGTCCGCGGCACGGCGAGCGCGTGATTCAGATTGCATCACTGGCAGCGAGGCGCGAGGTGTTAATGCAGGTTCGCGGCTACAGAACGGTTAGCCCCCAAAGAGTCAAGCGTCCCGTTAGTCAAGCTGAAGCAATTCGTAACGGGACTCCCGATCCCACAGAACCGGCTAGGGCCGATGACCTCGATGTTTCACGGCACCTATTCGAGACACTGCGGGGTAGGACGAATCTAGTGTTTGCAAACCGTCGAATGAAGGTCGAGTTATTTGCAGATCTGATTCGGCGACAGGAGGAACAACGCAATGTGCCGAATGAGTTCTTTCCTCATCACGGCTCTCTAGCACGCGAAATCCGCGAAGCCGCGGAGGAGAGACTGAGGGGGTCACGTCCTACGACCGTGATTGCGACAACCACACTGGAACTCGGGATCGACATCGGCGCAGTTGATTCAATCGCGCAGATTGGGCCGCCGATATCAGTGGCTTCGCTTACTCAACGCCTCGGACGCTCAGGCCGCACGGAGGGAGAGCCCTCCGTGATCAGGATTTACATCCAAGAGGCTGAAGTCGATGAGGACACGTCGGTGAATGATCGACTGCGCGTATCGCTGGTTCAGACAATCGCGATGATTCGGCTACTGCTCAAGAGATGGGTTGAGGCCCCAGTGCCGTCCGCACTTCATCTGTCTACGCTGATTCAGCAGTTGCTATCGCTCACGGCACAGTACGGTGGCTTTCGGGCCGCGGAAGCCTATCAGGCGCTCTGTTCTTCCGGCCCATTCGCCGCAGTGGACCAGCCGATGTTCGCCCAATTGCTGCGCGATATGGCCAGCCACGACCTAATAACTCAGACCCATGACGGCATGCTGGTCCTCGATTTGCCAGGCGAACGGCTGGTAAACCACTACGACTTCTTTGCAGCCTTCACCTCACCGGACGAGTGGCGACTCGTTGCATATTCCCGACCGCTCGGCACACTTCCAATTACATCTCCCTTGCTGGTGGACTCTTTCCTCATATTTGCCGGGCGTCGCTGGCGAATAGTTGGAATAGATGAGGAGCGTCGCGAAGTTGATCTGGAAAGCGCAGCTGGAGGGCTAGTTCCCCGATTTGATGGTAACGGGGCACTAATCCACGATCGCATCCGAAGGGAAATGCTCCAGGTCTACCTTGATACTGACGTCCCGATGTACTTGGACAACCCAGGGCGAGACTTGCTTACCGAGGGACGAAAATGGTTTGAGCGCTTCAATCTCAGCAATCAGTCATTCTTACAGCAAGGACGCGATACGCATCTGTTTCCTTGGGTCGGCGACCAAATCCTAAACACTTTGGCCCTGCAATTTCGAACTTTGGGAGCTGAAGTTGAAATTCAACGACCAGCGCTAGTATTCAGAAAAGCACTTCCAGACGAGGTGATCACCTACATTAGATCGCTCGCTTCGTCCGGCCCATCTGATATCAACAATCTGGCGGCGTCTGTGAAGAACAAGCATTCAGAAAAGCATCACATTTATCTTAGCGAAAATCTCCTAGTCTCCGACTATGCCTCCAGTCAACTCGACGCCGATGGCGCGTGGCAGACCATCATGCGCCTGAGCAATTCCTCGGCAAGGGCTCAATCCGGAAGACAAACTGACGCAAGACAGCGCTGAGGAACCTGTTTACATGCTACAACCGCCTACGCGACGGCTGACTGCACCGATCGTCAGGATGGGACACGACTGGCGAGATAACACTTGCTGGCAGGGAAGCCCAGCAAACGCGACTACGCAATCTTCCTTCGATGTCGAAATTAAACGCCGAACACGCAAAGAAACTCGCGGCGGTCGCAGCGTGCCGGGATCTCCACGCGCCCCGTACTTAGTACGCTGGCGCGCGGATCCAACCGTCTCTGACTCCGAGGACTGAACCCGAGATGACCTCCGGCATGCGCGTGCGGATGGCGCCGAGTCCTACCGGCGACATTCATATCGGCAACGCGCGGACGGCGTTGATGAACTACCTGCTGGCGCGGCAGTCGGGCGGCACGTTCATCCTGCGCGTGGAGGACACGGACCGGGAGCGCAGCGATGCGCAGAAGGAAGCCGGGATCTACGACGGTCTGCGCTGGCTGTCGCTGGACTGGGACGAGGGACCGAACGTCGGCGGTCCTTATGGACCCTATCGACAGAGCGAGCGCCATGACGTGCACCGCGAGGCCATCGAGGCGCTGCTGGCGTCGGATGCTGCTTACTACGACTACACGACCGCCGAGGAGCGGGCGGCCGAGCGCGAGGCGCAGATCGCGCGCGGCCAGACGCCGCGCTACAGCGGCAGCGGGCGCTCGCTGACGTCCGCCCAGATCGCGGAGCGCCAGGCGGCGGGCGTGGTTCCCGCCGTGCGCTTTGCTTCGGGGTCGGGCGCCGTCGGCTTCGAGGATGGAGTGTTCGGACCGCTCGAGACCGACGCCTCGGAGATCGAGGACTTCGTGATCGCCCGCGGCGACGGCACGGCGCTCTACAACATGGCCGTTGTGGCCGACGACCACTCCATGGCGATCACCCACGTGGTGCGGGGCGCCGACCATACGTCGAACACGTTTCGCCAGGTGCTGCTCTACCGGGCGTTGGGATGGGAGCCGCCGAATTTTGCACACCTGCCTCTGCTACTGAACAAGCGGCGTCAGAAGCTCTCCAAGCGCGACGGCTCGCAGTGGCTGGGCGAGTACCGGGCGCAGGGATATCTCCCCGAGGCGGTGGTCAACTTCATGGTGTTTCTCGGCTGGTCGCCGGGCGACGAGCGCGAGCTGTTCAGCCTGGACGAACTGGTCGACGAGTTCAGTTTGGAACGGGTCAATCGCGCGGATGCGGTGTACGACGTGCAGCGGCTGGATCACTTCAACGGCGTCTGGCTGCGGCGGTTCGACATGGACACGCTGGCGGAGCGGGCGTTGCCGTTTGCGCGAGCTGGCGGCCTGCCGGTGGACGAGACGCAGCAGGACTATTTCCAGCAGGCGCTGGCGCTTGAGCAGGAGCGCATCAGCCACCTGACCGACGTGCCGGACATGATGGGCTTCTTCTTCGATAAGGACCTCGATCCCGACGTGGAGCTGATCCGATTTAGGCGCCACGATCGGGCCGAAACCGCCGCGGCGCTGAAGACCGTCGAAGGCTTGGTGCGTGAGCTGCCGGAGTTCAGCATTGGGGCGATCGAGACCATGCTGCGCGGGCTGGCCGAGCGGCTGGGCTGGAAGACGGGCGATCTCTTCATGCCCATCCGGATCGCGGTGACCGGACGACGCGCCACGCCGCCGCTATTCGAGACCATGGCGGTGCTCGGCCGCGAGCGGTGTTTGGTGCGTCTGCAACGCGCGCGGGCCAAGCTGACCGCATAGCCCGCCGATGAGCCGCCTGCGCTTTCACCAGGCGCCGTCGCCAAAGCCCGGGCGCAGCGACATCTGGGCCGAATGCGACGGCGAGCTGGTGTGCTCGCTGGAAATCATGGCGGCGCCGGTTCGACTGGCCGGGGCGACGCTGCACACGGCCGGCATCGCGAACGTCTTCACCGAGGAGGGCCACCGGCGCCGCGGCTACGCCAGCGCGCTCATGGCGCACGCCCACGAGGTCCTGGCCGACGACGGGTACTCGACGGTGGGACTCTTCGGCATTCCGGGGTTCTACGGCCAATTCGGCTACGCGACGATCGGTTGCGACTTCGCGCTGGAGGTGGACACGGATGTCGCGGCACAGACGGTCGGCGGCCACCGGTTACGTCCCGCGGGCGCTGCCGATCTGCCGGCGGTCGCCGCGATCTACAACGCCGTCAACGCCGGCCTCGACGGATCGGTCGTGCGCGATCCGACTGACTGGATCGGCCTGCGCCGCGGCTCGACGATCCTCGGCACGACGGGCCTATGGATCGCCGAGGACGCGGCTGGCGAACCTGTCGGCTACGTGGCGCTGCGCGACGCCCCCGACAAGGCGGAGGTACTCGACGCCGGGTTTACGGAGCCAGTGGTCGCGCCGTCGCTGGTGGCGCACGCAGCCGCCGAGGCGGTGAAGCGGCAAGCCGCGACCATACGGTTCGAGCTGCACCCAGAGGTGGGCCTCGGCTCGTTCGTGCGGCGGATGGGGTGCCGGCTCGAGTCCATCCGGCCCCATGACTCCGGCTATATGTTGCGCATCCTCGACCAGGGCGCGGTGCTCGGCGCCATCGAGCCGGCGTTGCGCGCGCGGGCGGCGGCGCATGACTCGGAAGCGCCGGCCCGCCTGAGCGTCAAGACGGACTTGGGGACGACCGCCGTCGAAATCGGCGGCCGTGGGCCGGAGCGCACGCTTGCGCTGCCGCACGAGCGTCTGACCCAGCTTCTCTTCGGCTACTGGTCGGCGGCCGAGGTCGCCGAAACCGAGGGAGCCGGCATCGCGCTGGGGGACGTGTCGTGGCTAACGGCGCTGTTCCCGCGCGGCGATGCCTACTGCTACGAGCCGGACCGGTATTGAGGGACGCCCGCCGGCTGCCGAAGGGCGCCCACTAGGGGCGCCCCGACGCCGACCGAACGGCGGTGGGGAGAGGGAACCGGACCGATTGCAATTGCAGATCCCACGCTGCACGCAGCATGGGCCACCGGGCACGCAGCATGGGCCACCGACCAGCGTTGTGCCCGGTGTGCGTATGCTTTCGGAGTTGCCAAAGGCATGGTGAGCAAGGCGATCAATGACCACTCGACTTGAGGACGAATTCCATCGAGCACTCGAGAACCACGTGTACGCCGACATCAGGTCCCACGACTTTCCAATGTTCCTCATGCAAGCGATGCGCCGACATGGCGGGGTCTTTGCGGCGAAGCAACTGCTCAGCATTTCTCCGGTTCGATCAGGGCTAACCGAACTCGGCAAACACGGGCGACTGGACATATCCGTGGAAGCCCTGATGTTGCAGGAGCGATGGAGACCGCTGTTCAGCGCCGACGAGCTAAATCTCGCGCGCCGGCGTTTGAAAGACCTCGGCCACGAGCCCTGATCGGAGTCGACGCGGGCGCGGTCAAGGGTCAGGCTCCCATGCTGCACGCAGCATGGGCCACCGGGCAGCAGCTAGGGCCGTCGTGATTCCGTCGCCGCCGTGGGCTCCACTTCGCAGGATGCGCAATCGGCGCGGAATGTGCGCCAGCGTCTGATGAGCAGCACGGTGAGGATCAGCATGGTGGCGACATTGATGAACGGTCGCGCCGGCTCGATGACGTTGAGGACGCCGGCGGTGCCGAAGAGGCCCACGAGCAGGCCGTTGCACAGCGGACATGAAACGGCGAATGCCGCCAGGAACCCGCCGCTGAAGATGGCCGTGCCGGTCTGCGTGACGCGGCGCGAGCGCGCATAGACGCTCAGTCCCGACAGCACGCCCAGGAGCACGGCGTTGACTACCCAGATCGGGTAGTCGATGGCCAGCAGCGGCGTTTGGCGCTCGAGGACCGGCGTGTCGAGGGCGCCGGTGACGAGCCCGACGACGACGAAGAACAGCACGGCCACGGCGAGTCCGGCGCCGATAGCCCGCCACAGTTCCGGTGACAGGGACTTGGCTTGCGCGCGCAGGGTCATCATGGCGGGACTCCAGCTGCTCGGTCGAGGGCGTTTGGTTGCCACAGTCTACGAAGGCACGTCTGGGCGGCAGCCAAGTCAAGTGCCCTTCGAGAACGGTGCGTAGTCTCTCGTCATTCCCGCGGAGGCGGGAATCCACCGCGCCGTCACTACCACGTGTGTCGCAGGGGTAGGTTCCCGCCTTCGGAGACCCTTGAATAAAGAGGCAAGGGCGACGCATGCGTCGCCCCTACGCGTGGGCTCACAGGTTCAGAGTCCGGTAGACTCCCGCTCCCCGCCTTCGCGGGGACAGGCGCCGCGGGAATGACGGAGGGGTTACGCAAAGGTCTCCCTTCGCGGGAACGACCGATGGCGGCGGCGCGTGTTGGCGCTAGCCCTCGAAGTCGAACTCCAATACGACGCCCAACGTCTCGCCGATCCGGTTGTAGAGCAGGTCGAACGCGTCGGCGACCTGCTCGAACGGATAGCGGTGGGTCGTCATGCGCTCGGGGGCGACTTGCCCGGATACGAGCAGATCCATGCCGCGCCTTGCCGACGCCGCGTCGGGGCCGCGCCGGTAGTAGCCGCCGATAATCCGCCGACCCTGGGCCGCGCCCGAGGTCAGGGGCAGCGGCTGGTCCTCGTAGAGCCCTACCAGATGCAGCGTGCCGCCGCGGGCGACCATGTCCATCGCCGGCCCGAAGGCTCGCGGTCCCGCCGAGCCGCCCACGGCGTACACCACCGTGTCGGCCCCCACGCCGTTCGACAGGCGCTGCACGGCCGCCACGGCGTCTTCCCTGGCCGCGTTGATCACGATGTCGGCGCCCAGCTTGGCGGCCATTTCACAACGCAGGTCCAGCGTGTCGATGGCCACGATCGTGCCGGTGCCATTGAGCTTCTGCACCTGCATGATCAGGCTGCCGACGAGGCCCTGGCCGACCACCACGACGAGGTCGTCGCGGGCCAATCCCTCGATGTCCACCCACGTCACGCCGCCGGCGAGCAGCGGCCAATAGGTGGCCTGCTCGAAGCTGACCCCGTCCGCGATCGGGTAGACCTGATTCTGCGCGTCGGGCCTGGCGTACACGGCGTCGCGCACGACGTATTCGGCGTGCGGCGCGAGCGACACCACGCGGTCGCCGGGCCGCAGGTGCGTGACCTCGGCCCCGACCGCGTCCACCACGCCGGCGAGCGAATAGCCCATGGACTCCGGATTCACGGCGTGCTCGCGGGTATATCGGGCGCCGATCTCCGAGCCGCGGCTGATGAGGCTGGTGACCGACCGGATTCGAACCTGTTCCGGTCCGGGCTCGGGAATCGGGACCTCTTCGATGACGACGTTGAACTTGCCTTCGGGCTTGGCGGATCGCTTCATTTCCGGGTCTCGCGCACTGGGACGTCGCGGTATGAAACCACGGTGCCGCCCGTCTGCGCGAACAGGCGGCTAGGGCCGCGCCGCCAGGTCGTTGCGAAAACGCGAGGCCGTCCGAAACATGGCGGCCAATTCGGTGTGGGTATCGCCGTCCGGCGCCTGGTCGAAACCATCGGTGAACTGGCGCTCGATGAGCGCGGCCTGGGCCTCGCGGCCCTCGGCCAGCAGATCCCGCAGCCAGCGGTTGTAGAACACGCCGCTGCGCGGCAGCCGGAACTCCATGAAGGTGGTGTTGGCCTGCGTGAAGACCTCGCCGGTGGCGCCGGCGGCGGCAATCGCGCGCAGCGCGCTGACGTCGCCATGGGCCGCGCGGCCCGCCTCATAGTCCAGGTAGGTCACCGCCGGCTCCAGGGCGTTGAGGAGACCATCCGCGTCGATCAGATAGAGCAGCAGAGCAAAGGACACGCCCATGCCGATGGGGGCGCGCTCGATTCTCGGAAACGGTTTGGCGGACGCCGGCGGCGCCTCGGATTCCGTTGGCGCTTCCTCCGCGACCTCCGGCAGGGGCGCGATCCGCGGCGGGCTCGCGGGCGAAGCTTGGCCGGCGGCCGCCGGCAGCAGGGTCAGGACGATCACCGCCGCCACCGAGAGGACCAGAATCGTGACCGCGGCAATGGGGACGATCCTCAGCACTGCGCGCTCCGCCTCATACGGGACCAGGCCGCCGCGATCCCGCCCGCCGGATCCGCGTTGGCGGGTGGGCGATCCCGATGTCCTCCTGGCGGCTAGCCGATGCCGGCACGCCGCGCCGCGTCGGCCAGGGTGTCGTAGGCAAGCTGCGCATGCGCGAAGGGTTCATAGTCGGGACGGGCCACGACCATCTTGGAGATTTCGACGGTTTCGTAGCCGCGATAGCCGCATTCATGCATGGTCCCGAGGTACGTGGCGTGATCGAAGTCGTCTTCGCCGGGCGTGAGAAAGGCGTGCTCGGGCCAGCGGCCCTTCACGCCCTTGATGTGCGTGTGCAGCGCGTGCGGCGCCAGCGGAGGCACGGCCTCGTCCACGCTCATGCCGATCGCCTGGAAGTGGCTGTAGTCGAGGTTGAGACCGACGTTCGGTTGTCCGATCTGCTCGATAAGCCACAGGGCTTGGTCGGGCCTGCTGAGCGCTGCGCCGACGTGCGGCTCGAGGGCCAGCGACACGCCGTGAGACGCGGCATATTCGCCGAGCCGGGCGTACTCATCGACGACCCGATGCCGCACGGCCTCCCATTCGCCGGGGGCGCCGCCGGGCAACGTATTGATGGGCGGCGGGTCGTCGGGATCGAGCGCGACGGCCAGATGCACGGCCTCGCGCAGACGCGTGATGCTAGTCAGGTACTCCGGCGGGTCCAGGAGCCGGGAGTGCGCCGCCAACGCCGTGAGCTGCATGCCGTGCTCGCGCAGCAAGGCCGGGATGCGTTGGCGGGCCGCGTCGTCCAGGTGCTCCAGGGCCGTGGTGTAGCCCGGAAGGATGGTGAGTTCGAGGCCGATGTAGCCCATCCGCGCCAGGCGCGGCACGGCGATCTCGATGGGCACGTCAGCCATGCCCCAGGTGCTATAGCCGAGCTTGACCATGCGGATGCTTCCGGCGGCGAGCGTTAGATTCTAGCGCCCGCCCACCTGCCGCCCGCGCCACCGCCCGCCTTGGCCCGACCAGTGAAGGCGGGCCGAATCGACCGTCATGAGCGTGTAGAGGGCGGCGGTGATGGGCAGCGCGAGCCCCACAAGCGCGGGGGTTCCATACCAGCGCAACATCGGAACCTGCGATGCGGTCATGAGCGCCCACGCCGCCAGGCCCGACGTGAGAAGCAGTGCCGCCGGAGCGACCACCGCACCGCTCGCGAGAGCAACCGCGCCTAGAATGGCGGCGACCGGCGGCCACACGAACACCAGAACCAGCCCGATCACCGTGCCGGCTAGACGCCAAGCGGCATAGTCCAGTTGGGCAAAGGCGGAGCGCGCAACCATGGACCAGATGTCGCGCAGTCCCCGGTAGCGACGCACGCTGCACACCTCGCGCGAGAGGCCCAGCCAGGTGCGTCCGCCATGCGGTCGACCGTGATCCTTGATGCGGCGGGCGAGGGCGCAGTCGTCGATGACGGCTCCGGCGATCTCCGCAACGCCCCCGGCGCGCGCGAGCGCATCGGCTCGAACGAGCATGCAGCCGCCCGCCGCAGCCGCGGCGCCGTGCTGGGGATCGTTGGACCAGCGGAAGGGGTAGATCATGCCGAAGAACATGACGAATGCCGGAATGAGCAGGTGATCCCAAAGTGAAGCAACGCGGAGCATCGCCATCTGGGAGACGAGGTCGAGGTCGTGCTCCTGGGCCGCGGCGACCAGCGTCCGGGTCGAACCGGGTGGATGTCGAATGTCGGCGTCCGTCAGCAAGATGAACTCCGGGCTCTGGCTCGAGGCCGCGTTCACCCCGGCGTGCATGGCCCAGGTCTTGCCCAACCATCCGGGCGGCCGGGGCTCGTTGCGAAAGATCGTCAGGCGTGCGGAGTCGCCGACGCCCGCGGCGATGGCGCGAGCCGTGTCGGCGGTGCCGTCGTCGCTTTCGTCGTCGACCAGATAGACGTGCAGCTCACCGGGATAGTCCTGCGCGAGCAACGACGGCAGCGTGTGGGGCAGCACGTCGCTCTCGTTGCGCGCCGGTACGACGACGGCAAGCGACGGCCACGCGGACGGGCTGGCGGCGAGAACACAAGCTGGAAGGCGAACGTCCGTGCGCCAAAACCCGCCGCGCGCCAGCAGCAGCACAAGCCAGGCGCCCAGGACGGCTAGTGCGAGCGCCGCGCCAAGCCAGAGGGCGGTGGTCATGGTGAGTGGGGAGTACGAGGGCTATGCACGCGTGGATGGGTGGAGCTGGATTCCCGCTCCCCGCTTGCGGAGACCTTTGCGTAAACCCCTCCGTCATTCCGGCGGAGGCCGGAATCCAGTCCGGTCGAACCTGGAAGCGCGCCAGATGCTTCGCGCCGGGCGAGTCTGAGACACGCCCCTACAGATTTATGCAAAGGTCTCCTTGCACGGGGACATGCTTCGCGGAAATGACGGGCTCCCGACGGCCGCGAGCAGTTGACCGGCGCTGTGCCCAGTCTCCCGCGCCTTAGATTCCTCGCTGCGCTCGGAATGACAGGTTGGGGTGGCAAGGGATGACCACGGGCACGGATATGGCGGAGCGTCCCCACTTGGGAGATCGGACCTGACCCCCATCCTAGCCTTCCCCCTTCCGGGAGACCTTTGCATGAGTCTGCCGGGACGGGTCTCGGACCCGCCTGACGCCAAGCATCCGGCGCTCTTCCAGGTTCGACCGGACTGGATTCCGGCCTCCGCCGGAATGACGGATGGGTTGCGCAAAGGTCTCTTCCAGGGGGAAGGGACTCAAGACAGAGACTTCGTAGGCATCGGAGCGGACTGGACTCCCAGCTCGGCAAGCAGTGCTCGGACGTTGCGTTCGATGCCGTCGCGAATCGGGCGCACGTCGGCGAGATGGCGACCGGCGGGATCGTCGAAGGGCCAGTCGATGTAGCGCACGTTGGGGAGCACCGGGCACTGGTCGCCGCAACCCATGGTGATGCAGATATCGGTGGCGCGGACATCGGCTTCCGAAATGCGGCGCGGCAGGTTCTGGCGAATGTCGATGCCCACCTCGCGCATCGCCACGGCGACCGTTGGGTCCACGGTGTCGGCGGGCGCCGTGCCGGCGGACGCCACGATCACCCGTCCCTGGCCGTGGTGCGCCGTGAAGGCGGCGGCCATCTGACTGCGGCCGGCGTTGCGCCGGCAGACGAATAGCACCCGGGGGGCAGCCATGGCGGCGCGTCGCCCGTTAGACCCCGACCGGCGGAATCCCGCTGTCGACGCCGGGGCCGGCGCCGTTGCTGCGCTCCGTGAGGCGCTTGTCCCACCACTCCTCGCGGGTGGGAATCTGGCCGGTGCTGACGAAGATCACCCGCTCGGCGATATTCGTGGCGCGGTCGGCAATGCGCTCGATGTTGTGGGCCACCCAGATCAAATAGGTCGCGCGTTCGATTTTCTTCGGATCCGCGATCATGTGGGTGACGAGCTCGCGGTAGACCTGCTCGTACAGCTCGTCGACTTCGTCGTCCCGCTGCCAGACGGCGGACGCGGCCTCGGTATCACGGGCCACCAGCGCGTCCAGGCTGTCGCGGGCCATCTCACGGGCAATGTCAGCCATGCGGGGAATGTCGATCAGGGGCTTGATGGGCGCCTGCTCACCCATGAGCAGCGTGATCTTGGCGATGCCTTCGGCGTAGTCGCCCATGCGCTCAAGCTCGTCGGCCACGTGCAAGGCGGTGACCAGCTGGCGCAGGTCGCTGGCCATCGGCTGCTGCGTGGCCATGATGTCGATGGCGTGCTCTTCGAGCTGGATCTGACGCGCGTCGATCTCGTCGTCGGCGTCGATCACTGCCTGGGCCATTGCCGCGTCGCGAGTGCGCAGGGCTTCCACGGCGCGCTGGACCGCCTTGTCGACCATGGATCCGACGAGCAGGATCTCGTCTTGGAGTTCATTCAGACGCTGGACGTATTCCTGGCGCGGCATGAGCGCCTTCCTCCCTAGCCAAAGCGGCCGGTGATGTAGTCCTCGGTGCGCTGATCGGACGGCGCGGTGAAGAGCCGCTGGGTCTCGTCGACCTCCACGAGCGTGCCGGAGCTCTGCTCGTCAACCATGAAGAAGGCGGTGCGGTCGGAGACGCGCGCGGCCTGCTGCATGTTGTGGGTGACGATCACGATGGTGTAATTCTCACGCAGCTCGCGGATCAGGTCTTCAATGCGGGTCGTTGCGATGGGGTCGAGGGCCGAGCACGGCTCGTCCATGAGAATCACGTCCGGCTCCACCGCGAGCGCCCGGGCGATGCACAGCCGCTGCTGCTGACCGCCGGAGAGCTCGAGTCCGCTCTTCTTGAGATCGTCCTTGACTTCGTCCCACAACGCGGCCTGCCGCAGTGAGTGCTCGACGAGGTCGTCCATCGAGCCCCGGTAGCCGTTGACCTTGGGGCCGTAGGCGACGTTGTCGTAGATGGACTTTGGAAACGGGTTCGGTTTCTGGAACACCATGCCAATGCGACGCCGCATCTGCACCGGGTCCACGTTCCGCGCGTAGATATCTTCGCCATCGAAGATGACGCGCCCCTCGACCCGCGCGCTCGCGATGAGGTCGTTCATCCGGTTCAGACAACGCAGATAGGTGCTCTTGCCGCACCCGGACGGGCCGATGATGGCCATGACCTCGTGCTGCGGAATCTTGAGTGAGATACCCGAGAGCGCACGCATTTTCCCGTACCAGAATTTCAAGTCCTCGGTGACCAGGACGTCGGGCTTGGCGGGGCCGTTGGCCTGAGCCGCATCGTTGGCCGATGGAGACGCCGCGACGTCGGGCTTGCGCGTTCCCGTTGGATTGGCCTCCATTAATCAAACCTCCGCTGCAGTCGGAATCGGACGAAGAGCGCGATCGAGTTTGCGAGCAACAAGACGATGAGCAGAATCACGATGCCTCCGGCTGCCAGGTCGTGGAATTCCCGTTGGGGCAGCGAGACCCAGTTGAAGATCTGGATCGGAAGGACGGTGAACAGGTCCATCGGGCCGGTGGGATCGAAGGCGATGAAGGTGAGCGCGCCGATGGTGATCAGAGGCGCCGTCTCGCCGATGGCGCGCGCCAGCGCCAGGATCGTTCCCGTGAGGATGCCGCCGCCGGCCGCCGGCAACACGGTGCGGAACACCGTCTGCCACCTGGTGGCGCCCAGGGCGTATGACGCCTCGCGCTGGCTGTCCGGCACCGCTCGGATCGCCTCGCGCGAGGCGACGATGATGAGCGGCAGGATCAAGAGCGCCATGGTCATGGCGCCCGCGATGAGACTGCGGCCAAGCGCGAACCAGCGAACGAACAGCCCCAGGCCGAGCAGCCCATAGACGACCGACGGCACGCCGGCCAGGTTGGCGATGTTGAGCTGAATAAATCGCGTCAGCCAATTGTTGGGCGCGTATTCCTCGAGGTAGACGGCGGCGCCGACGCCAAGCGGGAAGGCGATGATGGCCGTCAGCACCAGCATCCACAGCGTGCCCAGGAGGGCCGAGCGCAGCCCGGCGTCCTCAGGGAAGCGAGAGGGATAGTTCGTCAGAAAGTGGCCATCAACCTGCGCACCGCCGTCGCCGAACACGTCGATCAGCAGGGCGATGAGCACGGCGATGCCGAGCAAGGTCGACACGATGGTCAGCAGGGCAAAGCCTCGCCCAATCGCGTTGCGCCGCCGGATGCGTGGGCGCCAGCGCGTCGCCGCGTCCTGTGTCATTCGTACACCTCGCGATAGCGGCGCACGATCCAGTCGCTCAGGATGTTCATCACGAACGTCATCAGGAACAAGAGGGTGCCAACCGCGAAGAGCGTGCGGTACTCAATGGTGTCCTGCGGCGTGTCGCCCAGGCTGACCTGGACGATATAGGCCGTCATCGTCTCCATCGAGGACAGCAAGTCGAAGCCGACCTTGGGCTGCAGCCCTGCGGCGATCGACACGATCATCGTTTCGCCAATGGCCCGCGACACGGACAGGATGATCGCGGCGAGGATGCCGGACAGCGCCGCCGGCACGACGACTCGAACCGTCACTTGAAACTTGGTGGCGCCGAGAGCAAACGCGCCCTCACGCAAAGCGCGGGGAACGACGCGCAATGCGTCTTCGCTGATGGAGGCCATCATCGGCAGAATCATGAATCCCATGACGATGCCGGCGCTGAGCACATTGAAGACCTGCGTCTGCGGAAAGATGTCTCGCAGGATCGGTGTGACAAAGAGCAGCGCGAAGTATCCGTAAACAACGGTCGGGATTCCGGCCAGAACCTCCAGCACCGGCTTCACGGCGGCTCGCACGCGCGCGGGCGCGTATTCGCTGAGGAAGATGGCGCTCATCAGTCCGATCGGGACGGCCACGACGATGGCGACGAGTGCGACCACGAGCGTGCCGTTGACCAGCGGCAGGACCCCGAACGACTGCGAGACGAACAGCGGCGTCCAACGCGTTCCGGTAAGGAAGTCGATGATCGGAACTTCGCGGAAGAACGCCAGCGTTTCGCCGAGCAGTGTGAAGATGATGCCGGCAGTCGTGAGAATCGATGCCGCGGCGCAGATGAAGAGCACCACGTGGATGCCGCGCTCGATGAGCGCACGGCGACGGCGCGGCGCGAATTGCGAGCGAACTTCGGGAGCGCCCGGAGAGCTGTTCACGTCCTGTGCGACGGGGATCCGACCGGTGAGGCGCGCGCCCAGCATACGGGACAGGTCCCGGATCACCGTGGCGCCAAAGCCCCGGCTGGCCGGCTCCCGTACATCCGCGGGTACGGGAGCCGGCGCGCTGGGAGCAGAGTGGGGGGCTTCCACAGCGCTCGGGGGCTTGGGGTTAGCTGAGTAGGTCTTCGAGCGACACGCCGACCTTGGCGCCTTCGCCCTCGAAGATCGAGCCCGTCACGCGGTTTTCGAACCGCTTGAGCGCCAGGTCGTAGATGTTCGGCGGCAGTGAGACATAGCCCACGTCGCCGGCCAGCGTGCCCGCGTTCTTCAAGTAGAACTCGATGAACGTCTGCACTTCCGGCCGCTCCGCCGCCGGCACCGAGATGTAGATGAACAAGGGCCGCGACAGCGGCTGATACGTCCCCGTGTTCACCGTCTCCGCCGACGGCGCCACGCAGCCGTCGCCGCCGTCCACGTGCACCAGCTTCAGCTTGTCCTGGTTCGCCGCGTAGTACGCCAGCCCGAAGAACCCGGTCGCGCTCCGGTCGCCCGCGATGCCCTGCACCAGCACGTTGTCGTCTTCACTCGGCGTGAAGTCGCCGCGGCTCGCGCCTTCCTCACCCACGATCGCGTCGGTGAAGTAGTCGTAGGTCCCGGAGTCCACGCCCGGCCCATAGAGGATCAGCGGCTCGTCCGGAAAGCCGTCGCGGACCTGCGCCCAGCTGGTGATCGTGTCTTCCGCCGCTGGCTCCCAAATCTTCTGCAGCTCCGCGACCGTCAGGCAGTCCACAAAGTCGTTGGCCGGGTTGGCCAGCACCGCCAGCCCGTCAAAGGCCACCGGCACTTCCACGAAGTCGATGCCGTTGGACTGGCAGGTTTCGATTTCCGACGCCTTGATCGGCCGCGAGGCGTTGGAGATGTCCGTCTCGCCGATGCAGAACTTCTTGAAGCCCGCGCCGCTGCCGGAAATGCCCACCGGCACCCGGATCTCGGGGAACTGGGTGCGGAACTCTTCCGCCACCGCCTGGGTCACCGGACCCACGGTGCTCGAGCCGTCGGCCAGAATCGTGCCGGTCATCGGGCCCGCCGGCGCCGGAACTGTGACGATCTTCTCGACGATGACTTCCTTGGTTACGACCTTCTCAACTTCCTTGATCACCACTTCCGGCTCGCCGCAGGCGGCGAGAATCCCCGCCGCGCCCGTTCCGAGCATTCCGGCTCCCATTGCTCGAATTACGTGCCGTCTCGTCAGCTTGGCCACTCGTGCCTCCCGGTCCTGGGGCTAGCGCGGCTAGATGTTTGCCGCAGCGAGCAAGATACGGGGCTGACCTAAAGCCAAGTCCGCGAACCTTAAACGGCGATTAAGCGCGAGCTAAGCGTTCGCTTAAATCTCGGCGGCAACCGGAAGCGCCACGAAGAACACCGACCCGCGATTCGGTCCGTCAGACTCGGCCCAAATGCGGCCGCCATGTGACAGGGCGGTGTGCTTGGCGATGGCCAACCCGAGTCCGGCGCCTTCGCCGGCCCGTGAAGGATCCGCCTTGTAGAAGCGCTCGAAGACGCGGGGCAGCTCCTCGGGCTCGATCCCTACGCCCGAGTCCTGCACGCGAACGACCGCATCGCCGTTCTCGGCCTGGACGCTGACGCGCACCCGGCCGCCCGGCGGCGTGAACTTGATGGCGTTGTGCAGGAGATTGACCACCATGCGGTCGGTTTGCTCCGGGTCGGCGCTGACGGTGAGCACGCTGCTGGGCGAGTCGATGTCGAGCACGACGCCGCCGCGCTCGGCCTGCGGGCGCAGCCGCTCGGCGGACTGCCGCACAAGGTCGCCCAGGTTGACGCGCTCGAACTGCCGGGAGATGCGACCGGCCTCGGCGGCGGCCAAATCGAGCAACTCCGCGGTCATGCCTGCCAGCCGATCGATCTCGCCATCGATACGGCGTAGAAAGTCGGAGCGCAGCTCGGGATCCTCGGCCGCGCCCGCCTGCAGCGACTCGACCAGGGCCCGGAGCGAGGTGACCGGCGTCCGCAGCTCGTGAGAAACATTGGCCACGAAGTCGCGCCGCGCCGCCGCCGTCGCCCGGACTTCCGTGAGGTCGTGCAGCACCAGGACGATGTGCCGCATCTCGCCCAGGCGAATGGGAGCGGCGATGACCTGGACCGACCGCCCATTCGGTCCGACGGCGACCAGCGATTCGCTCACGGTGTCATCCGCCGCGCGGGCGCGCTGGCAAGCCGCGACTAGCTCGTGATCGCGCAGGGCGTCAGGGAGCGAACGTCCGGGCGCGTTCTCGGCGTCGACGCCGAGGAGCGAGCCGGCCGCGGGATTCATCAGCGCCACCGCCTCCTCCTCGTCCACGATGACGACGCCGTCGGCCATGGCGCTGAGCACCGCCCGAAGCTGCGCGTGGCTCTGGCGAATGGCCCGAAGCCGGATGTCGAGAAGGTGCGCGGCGTCGTTAAACAACCGGGCTAATTCGGCAGTGCCGGCTCCCTCCGCCGGAACGACCGGCACAGACTCCCCACCGGTCGCACGCGCGAGCCCGTCCCGCACGGTCGCAATCGTGCGCATGGGCACGCGCAGGGCGTGCAATGTGAGCGCCGCGCCAAGACCGACGCCAATGCCAAGTCCCACCATGGCCCATGCCGCGAGACCGGACGGTGCTTCGCCGCTTGCGGCCAGCGCAATCCAAACTGTCACGACGCCGGCGAGCACAGCGCTCGCGCCGCCGAGCACGAGCCGCGTGCGAAGCCCCATGACGAGTTTTCCTAGGGGGCGAACCTGTAGCCGACGCCGCGAAGCGTCTGAATCCGGCGCGGATTCGAGGGGTCGTCCTCGATGCGGGTGCGCAGGCTGCGCACGTGAACCGCCACGGTGCGTGTGTCGCTGGTCGGCGCGTAGCCCCAGACGCGCTCGATGAGTCGCTCGGCGGAGAAGACGTGGCCGGCGTGGCGCATCAGGAAGTTCAGCAACTCGAACTCCTTGGGCTTGAGCTGCACCGCCCGCCCATCGACCTCGACGCTGCGGTCAGGGATTGAGAGCCGCACGCCGCCTCCCTCGAGCACGTGGCCGTCCTGCTGCGACGCCGCCACTTCCGCGCGGAGCAACTGCCGGCGCCGCAACATGGCGCGGGTGCGCGCGATGAGCTCGCGCATCGAGAAGGGCTTGGTCAGATAGTCGTCGGCGCCGATTTCGAGGCCGACGACCCGATCGATCTCGTCGTCTCTGGCCGTCAGCATGAGGATGGGCACCGAGCTTCGGCGACGTATCTGCCGGCAGACATCCAACCCGTCCATGCCCGGAAGCATGAGGTCCAGGATGATCAGGTCGGGGTCCGAGGTGAGGGCTAGGTCCAGCGCCTCCTCGCCGTCGCTGGCCGTCTCGACAGCGTAATGCTCCCGGCGTAGGTTGTAGGTCAGGGCCGCGCGCAGACTGGCCTCATCGTCGACAACGAGCACGCGCGGCGGGTTGGCATCCGAAGTGTCGATAGCGGTTCGCCCAGGAGACCAATGCAGGCAATGGTAGGCCCATCTTGCCGCTGCCGACACATCGGGCCGCGGAGTCACGCGGATCGCGTGTGTCCGGCCCAAGCGGATTGACCATGTCTCTGCCCAGCCACATGCGCGCGGTGGTGCACCACACGTTCGGTCCGCCGGACGTGCTAGTCCCCGCCCGGCTGCCGGTGCCGGAGCCGGGTCCGGACGAGGTGTTGCTGCGCGTGCTGGCGGTGTCGGTTGACTACGTCCAACTGCACATTCGGAAGGGCGGCAGCGGGCGAATCGGCTCGGCGCGCGAGCCCGGCTATGGCCTCACCGATCCGCCCTACGTGCGCGGCGGCACGGTGTGCGGTGAGGTGGTGGCGGTGGGGTCCGAGGCACAGGACGTGGCGCTGGGATCGCGGCACCTCGTCAGCGGCCTGCGTCCCGGGTCCTACGTCGAGTATGGGTTGGTGGACGCCGACGCCTTGCGCGCCGAAACCAAGGGTTCGATTGGCCCGACGGCGGTTCCCGCGAGCTTCACCGCAGCCGAGGCCGCCGCGTTCAACTACGCGCCGGTGGCCTATCACACGCTGCGGGTGGCCGCTGGTCTGTCAGCCGGCGAGTCGGTGCTGATTCATGCCGCGGCAGGTGGAACGGGCGTGTTGGCGGTGCAGTTGGCAACGTCGTTTGGCGCGCGGGTGATCGCCACAGCGGGCGGAGCGGCGAAGACGGCGCTGGTGCGCGAGTTGGGCGCCGATGTGGTGATCGACTACCGCGCGGAGGACTTTGTGCCGGCGGTGCTGGCGGCCACGGACGGGCGCGGCGTCGACGTGGTGTGGGAGTCGGTCGGCGGCGACGTCTTCACCCGCAGCCTGGAGTGCCTGGCCGAGGGCGGGCGCATGGTGAGCTTCGGGTCCAACAGCTTCACCGGCATAGGCCAGGTGGACTTCTATCCCTTCTGGACCAAGAACATTCGCCTCATCGGCTGGGGCGGCGCGAGCAACGCGGCGGCGCACGCCCCGGAGATCATGGAAGACCTGCTGGCGCGCTCCGCGGCGGGCGAGTTGCGGCCGGTGGTGGCGGCCGTGCTGCCGCTGGAACAGGCGGCGGAGGCCCACCGCATGATCGAGGCGCGCGAGACCGTCGGCAAGGTGGTGCTGGCACCGGACGTGGAGGCGGCTACAGCGCCCCGTCGATGATGATGTCGAGTAGCGCCGGCCTGCCCGAGTCGAGGGCGCGCTCGAAGGCGGGACGAATTCGCTCGGGGTCCTCGATCCGCTCGGACGCCACGCCCATGGCCGCGGCGATGGCGCCCAGGTCGAACTCCTGCGGCAGGTCCATCCCGAGATAGCTCGTCTCGCGGTCGGGCTCGCCCAGCACTTCCTCGAAGTAGGCGTGCAGGTTCACCTTCAGCACGCGATAGCCGCCGTTGTTGCAGATGGCATAGACCGCGGGGATCTGGTAGGCGCTGGCCGTCCAGAGGGCCTGAGCCGACAGCATGGCGCTACCGTCGCCGATGATGCCCAGCACCGGGCGGTCCGGCTCGGCCAGCTTGACGCCCAGCGCGGCGCCCATGCCCCAGCCGATAGCGCCGCCGGCGCGCTCGGAGTGCATGGTGCCCGGCCGGCTGAACTCGAACGCCTCGTGCAGAATCGGACGCGCGCTGATCGAGTCGTCGACGATCACCGTGTCCGCGGGGGCCGCCTGCGCCAGCTCGTGCATCATGCGGAGCGGCGGCATGGGGCGGCTCGACCGGCAATCGCGCAGGGCCGCCTGCGTGGCGGCGCACTTGGCCGCCGTTTCGGCCCCAATGCGCGCGGCGCGCTCGCTGGCGGCCTCGCGGCGCTTCGAGTCGAAGGCTACGTCGAGAGCCTCAGCCAGCGCCTCCAGACCGGCCCGCGGATCGCACAGGATGCCCAGGTCGGTGGGCTGGGAGCGGTTGATCTCGCTGGCGTTGCAGTCCAGGTGGATGAGCGTGGCGTCCGGCGCGAGCACGCCGGTCGGCAGGTCGAAGAAGTCGTGGAAGACCTTGCAGCCCACGGCGAGCACTGCGTCGGCCGCGCGCAGCTGCTCCGGATAGAGCCGGGCATAGGGCGGCAGCTGGCCGATCCATTGCGGATGGCCCGTGGGGAACGTCATTTCCGCGTAACCGGCGCCGTAGACGCGCGCGCCAAGGCGATCCGCCACCGACACGGCGGCATCGACCGCGTCGTACTGCGCCACGCGGTCTCCGACGACCATGAGGGGGCGCTGAGCCTGCGCCAGGGCCGACGCGGCGGCCTCGACGGCGCGTGGGTCGGGGCTTACCCGGACGAAGGTGTCGCTGCGCGGCGCGATCGAGATTTCGGCTTCGCTATCGAGCGACTCCGGCGCAAAGCCGACGAAGGTGGGGCCCGTGGGCGGCGTTCGGGCCTCGGCGAAGGCGCGCCGCATGACCGACGGGATCTGGTCCGCGTGGGTGACCTCGGCGCCCCACTTGGTGAACTGCGCGGTGAGCCCCGCCAGGTCGGTGCGGTAGTCGGCCATCTTCGCCAGGCTGGCGTTCACCGACGAGAGCACCAGCGGCGTCCCGCCGGCATAGGCGTTGAACAGCAGGCTCAGCCCGTTCGACAGACCCGTGTCGATGTGCAGGTTGACGAACGGGACGTCACCCGACGCCCGCGCATAGCCGTCGGCCATCCCCATGGCGACGCCTTCCTGCGCGGCCAGGATGTATTTCAGGTCTGGCGCACGGTCCAGCGCGTCCATCAACGGACTCTCGGTGGTGCCGGGATTGCCGAAGACGTACTTGACGCCCTCGGCGCGCAGCGCCTCGACGACCGCAAACCGCCCGCGCATCACTGCCACGGAGCACCTCTGTCAACCAAGCGGTGAGCCAGCCCCTGGAACGGTAGATGGGCGACACCCGCCGCCGCAAGCCGGATGGTGATCTGCATCGCGCAGAGCGCCGCGGCAGCGGTCTGCATGGAATCTGCAAAGGGTGTGGACGGCATCTCGACCGGGCATACGGAGACTCGGACGATATGCGTCGCATAGGCGTCGACATGCGCCAAGGTTGGATCGGCAGAACGGCCGCAGTTGCAGCTGCGGCTGCTGCCGTCGTCCTGGTCGTGGCCGCCTGCGGCGACGCAGCGGATGCGCCCACGGCAGCGGCTCAGCCCGCGTCGATTGTGAGGACCGGCGCCGAGCAGACGGCGGCGCCGCGAGGGACGGTGCGCGCCGCTCCCCCGACGGCGGCTCCCCAGGTTCAGGCGGCCACCACGCCAGAGGCGCCGACCACCACACCCGAAGCAACCGCAGCCGTCGCGACCGGCGCCCGTCCGGGCGGCGCGGGGTTCCTGGGGGGTCGATTTGGCGGCACGGGGCTGGGGGATGCCGTGATTGGCGCAATTGCCGAGGTCGCCGGAACGTCCGAGGAAGAGGTGCAGGCGCTGCAAGAATCGGGGCAGTCCCTGGCCGAGATCATCGAGGCTGAGGATGTCGACCGTGAGGCAGTCGTCGATCAAGCCGTGGACCAGATCCTGGCCAGCTTTCCCGGGCGGGGCGGCGGCCAGACTGGTGCTGGCGGGACAGGCGCCCGCGGGCCTAGTGGTGGAGGAGAAGGCGGCGGATTCGGCGGGGGTGGGTTTGCCGGTGGCGGAGGCGGCGGCGGGTTCGATCCCGGCGTCGCCTTGCGCAATGCCGTCAATGCGCTGATCGACGGGGAGGCGCCGGTCGCGCCGAGTGGAACCCGGCAGTTCGTCGGCATGGGTCAGGTGATCATCAATGTCGTCGCCGAGCGCACGGGACGCGACCCGGCCGAGGTGCGCGAAGCGCGCGCCGGCGGCCAGTCCTTCGCCTCGCTCCTGTTCGTCGCCGGTCAGGACGTGGACGCCGCCATCGACGCGATCGTGGAGGCCATCGGGTCGAATGCCGCGGGCGCATCGCGCCCCGAAGGCGCGCCCGTATTGCCGACCGGAAAGGCGCTGCGTGAGGCGATTGACGCAATCATGTACGCCACCGACGACAGCGACGCCGAGCCCACGCCGGGCGCGGCGCAGGGAACCTAAGCCGCGGCGTCGATCGCGAGTCTCGGCTCGGGCATGGGCGGACGCTGGGCGGCGATGGCCTCGGCCTGCTCAGCCTCCGTTTGCGGGCGGAATCGCTCGGCGGCGTCGAGGATCCGGGGCAAGAGTCTAAGGTCGCCGGTGCTCGGGGCGGTGTGCACGGGCTGCGAGAGCACGAACCAGAGCGAGCGGTCGATGTCCGGCTGCTCGCGGTGCGGGTCGTACCAGACGTTGACTTCGCGCTCACGCCCGCCCCAGCCGCCGCGGGCGAGCATCTTGATGGTCTGCACGCCCACGTCGCGCGCCGCGGCCTCGGCCAAGAGCGCCTCGGCGTCGCGGCGGTAGTCCGCGTTGCGATAGATGGCGGGCGAGACCGGGAACATGATCGTGTCGAAGTCGAAACGTCGCAGTGCTTCCAGGTGGACGCGGGGCGCATCGGGTCCGTGTCCCGTGATACCGAGGAAGCGCGTGAGGCTCTGCTCGCGCATCTCGATGAGCGCCCGCAGCGCGCCGTCGTCGGCGGTCACCGCGTCCAAGTCCTCGAACGTGCTGACGCCGTGGAGCTGGAAGAGGTCGAACGACGCGACATTCGAGCGCTGGAGACATGAGCGAATGCTCTCCGTGGCGCGCGCATAGGTGCGTTCGCCGGTCTTCGCGCCGAGAAACACCTGGTCGCGAATGGCCGGCATGGAGGGCGCCAGGCGCTCCATCGCCTCGCCGTAGCCCGGCGCCACGTCAATGTGATTGACACCGCGAGATAGGACGAGGTCGAGGGCGGCGTCGGCGTCCTTCTGGCTCACCCCGCGTCCGACTGCGATCGAGCCAAACGTGACCACCGAGCTCATGTGCTCCGTGCGGCCGAGTCGACGGGTTTCCATGAAATCGCCTCCTACGGGGTTGTCGCGATCCTGGCGCCTGCGCTACGGGCCAAAATCCACTAAATCTGCATAGCCGGTCAACCGGATGACGACAGCTTCAAGCCTAGATTCGCCATGGTCGCGGTGCACGTGCGGCCACGAGACTGAGACTCACCATGTCAAGTCTGCTTCGCAGGGCCATCGCGGGCCTGCTGATCCTAGCCGTCGCGGGCGGTGTCGCCGCCTTTCTGATCATTCGCTTGGAGGTCTTCCAGGCCGAGGAAGAGGCGCCGCCAATAACCGCAAGTGTCGAGCGCCGGGACCTGGTCAGCACGCTCGCCGTGATTGGCAACGTCGACTTCGGCAACACGGTGGCGCTGGGATTCGGGCAGTCCGGCATCCTGCGGGATCTGAAAGTCGAGCCCGGTCAGCTGATTCCAGCCGGAACGGTGCTGGCCCAGCTCGATGTCGTCGATCTCGAGCGAGCCGTGGACGACGCCGCGTCCGACCTGCGGCAAGCCGAGTTGCAGCTCGCCAAGCTGCTCCGACCGGCGGACGCGGCCGACGCCGAACGCGCCGAGCTGGACGTGGAGGAAGCGCACGCGGCGCTCGACGATCTGCTGACCCCGGTGAGCGCGTCGGACCTCGCCGCCGCCGAGGCGGCAGTGATCTCGGCACAGATCAGCTACGACCGCGCCGTGAAAGACCTCGAGGACCTTCAGGCGGGACCGTCGGCGCTCGATCTGATCGAAGCCGAGGGCGCGATTGCTTCGGCGCAAGCCAGCCTGGCAAGCGCCGAGCTGGGCGTGCAGGAGCTGCTGGACGAGCCGTCAGTCGCCGCGATGGCGGACGCCGAAGGCGCGCTCGAGTCCGCCCGCTCCAGCGTCGCCAACGCCAAGGACGCGCTGGCGACGCTGCTGGAAGACCCGAGCGCGAACGACGTGGCCAACGCCGAGCTCAAGCTGCGGTCGGCGCGCGCGGCGTTCGCCGAGGCTGAGGATCAACTGGCCACGCTGCGCGCCGGCGCCACCCAGGCTGACATCGACGAGGCCGCCGCCGGCGTGGTCGCCGCCCGTGCCGCGCTGGCCGAGGTGGAAGAGGATCTGGCGGCGCTGACCGCCGATCCAACGGCGGACGAGATGGCCGACGCCGCGAACGCCGTGCAGAGCGCAAGCGCCGGCCTGCTGCAAGCACAAGCGTCGCTCGACACGCTGATCACCGGACCGACGGTCGCCGAGCTCCAGGACGCACGCGACCAGATCGCCACGGCGCAGGCCACCCTCGACAGCGCCAGACGAGCCGCCGACGAGGCGCCCGCCAACCAGATCGAGGTGCTCGCCGCCGCCGAGTCGAGCTACGAGTCCGCACGGGCCACGCTGCTTTCGGCGCACGAGACACTCGCCGAGGTGCGGTTCGACGGATCCACGGAGCAGCAGATCGAAGCGGCGGAGGCCCGAGTGCGGTCCGCCGAGGCCGGGCTGGAATCCGCCGCCCGGAAGCTCAGCGAGGCGCAGGCGGGACCCGATTGGGCCGCACTCAACGAGGCCATCGCCGCCGGCGAGCGGGGTCTTGCCGCCGCGCACCGTCGGCTGGCCGAGCTCCAGGAAGCCCCGACCGAGGCGGACCTCGCCGAGGCTCGGGCAAACGTGGCCCTCGCCCAGGGATCGCTGCGCGATGCCGAAGAGAATCAACGCTCCCTGATCGAGGGACCGGAGGTCACCGAGGTCGCCACCCAGCAAGCCGCCGTCAGGACCGCGCGGGCGGCGCTGGCATCCGCCCAGGAGCGGCTGTCCGAGCTCACCGATGGTCCGAGTGCCGTCGAAATTGCCGTGCAGGAAGCCGCCGTGGCCGAGGCGCGGCAGGTGATCGCGGACGCAGAGACCGAGTTGGCCGACCTTCTCGCCGAACCATCCGACATCGATGTCGATGCGCAGGAGAGCGCCATCGACGTCGCGTCGCACAACCTCACCGCCGCCGAGGCTCGATTGCAGGACCTCTTCGCCGACCCGGACGCCGCCGAGTTGCTCCGTGAGCAAGCGGGACTGCGGTCGGCGCAACTGTCACTCGAAGCGGCCCGGCTGCGGCTGGACGAGTTGCGGGCGAGCCCCGATCCAACCGAGGTCCGGCTCGCGGAACAGGCCGTGCGGGCGGCCGAGTTGTCCCTGGCCGACGCGCAGGCGCGGCAAAAGGAGCTGCACGAGGGACCCTCCGCGCTGGAGATTCTCCGAGCGGAAAACACCATCCGCAGGGCCGTGCTGGGTCTGGCCGACGTGCAGGCTCCGCCGGATGCGCTGGACGTGGAGCAAAGCGAGCTGGCTGTGACGGATGCCGAGCGGCGACTGGCAGCCGCCCAGGAGGACCTGGCCGACGCCCTGATCGTGGCGCCGTTCGCCAGCGTCGTGCTCGAGGTGAACGGGCAAGCCGGGCTTCAGGCGCCCGAAACCGTGGTCACGCTGGCCGAGGCGGCGTCGATCCACGTGCTCGTCAACGTCGATGAGTCCGACATCGGGCTCGTCAGGCTGGGCCAGTCGGTGACGCTCGAGTTCGAGGCCCTGGGCGGGGCAGTCTTCGCCGGCGCCGTCATCCATCGCGGTCAGCAGGGCGAAGCGTCGCAGGGGCTGGTGACCTACCCGGTCCAGATTGGATTTACATCGCCCGATCCTCGACTGCTGAGCGGGCTGACGGCCGATGTCTCGATCGTGCTGGCCGAGTCCACCGGCGCCCTCGCCATCCCGCGGCAGGCCCTGCAGACCGTTGGGGCCCGGTCGTTCGTGAGCGTGCTTGGCCCGGACGGCGTCATCCAACAGCAACCCGTCACGGTCGGACTGCAGGATGAGCTGTTCGTCGAGGTGCTCGACGGTCTGGTCGAGGGCGAGGCCGTCGTCATCACCGGCGCGGCCGTGGCCGGATTCCAACTGCCGCAACTGCCCGCCGGCTTCACGCCGGGTCAGTTCAGACCCGGGCAATTCGGTGGCGGCGGATTTCGCGGCCCTGGCGGCGGCTAGTGGACGCCGACTCACCGGAGAACGGCAAGCCAACGCCCGTCGTCCGCGTCGAGGACCTCGTCAAGACCTATCACATGGGGTCGATCGACGTGCATGCCCTGCGCGGCGTCTCGTTCGACATCGAGAAGGGCGAAATGGTCGCGATCATGGGCCACTCGGGTTCGGGCAAGTCGACCTTGCTCAATCTGCTGGGCTGCCTGGATGCGCCCACGGCCGGCAGCTATTTCCTCGACGGTGAGCTGGTCGGGGACCTGTCCGACGACGCGCTGGCCGCCATCCGCAACCGCAAGATCGGCTTCGTCTTCCAGTCGTTCAATCTGCTGGCGCGCATGTCGGCGCTGGAGCAGGTCGAGATGCCGTTGCTCTATGCCCGCGACCGCCAGCGGCGGAAACGCGCGGAGGAGGCCCTGGCGGTCGTGGGACTGGACGACCGCATGCACCACAAGCCTTCGGAGCTCTCCGGCGGCCAGCAGCAGCGCGTGGCGATTGCGCGCGCCCTGGTGGGCAACCCCAGCATGGTGCTGGCCGACGAGCCGACCGGGAACCTCGACACGGCCACGGCCAACGAGATCATGGAGCTGCTGGCGCTCCTGAACGAGGAGCGCGGCATCACCACGCTGATCGTCACGCACGAGGCCGACGTGGCGGCACGCACGCAGCGCGTGATCCGCATGGTGGACGGGGCAATTGCCGGCGACGACCGCACGGCGCCCGCGGAACACGGCACATGAGCATCGCCGACGGGGTGCGCCTGGCCCTGCGGGCGCTGGCCGCCAACAAGCTGCGCACCAGCTTGACGGTGCTGGGCATGGTGATCGGCGTGGCGGCGGTGATCGCCCTCATGTCGCTGGGCGCCGGCGCGCAGGCCTCGATCGAGGCGAACATTCGCGGCACCGGGTCCAACCTGCTCTTCATCAGCCCCGGCGTCCAGGCGCAGACCGGGGGCAGGTTCGTGGACGTAAGCGCCACGACGCCGACGCTGACGTTTGAGGACGCCGAGGCCATTCGCGACGCCGCTATTCCCGGCATCGTGGACCTCGCCCCGACCCGCAACACGAACGCATCGCTGGTGGCGGGCGGCAACGCCTTCTCGACGCAGATCATCGGCGTCACGCCGAGCTACGCCGAAGTGCGCACCTTCCAGCCGCAGGCCGGCAGGTTCATCTCCGAGGACGACCTGCGGCGACGCGCCCGCGTGATCGCCCTGGGACAAACGATCGCCACCGAGCTGTTTCCGGGGCAGAACCCCATCGGCGCCACCGTGCGGCTCAACAACCAGACCTTCACCGTGATCGCGGTGATGGAGGAGTCCGGTCAGGCAACGTTCCAGAGCCGCGACAACCAGGCGCTGGTGCCGCTGACCACGCTGCAGACGCGCATCAACCCGTCGCGCACGCTGGCCGGCGACGACATCGTCGGCGAGATCAGCGTGACGCTGGCCGACGAGGATGAAGCGACGATCGAGGCGGTCACCAACGAGGTCAGCGCACTGCTGCGGCTGCGTCACGACGTGACCGAGGACGACTTCACCATCCGGACGCAGCAGGACATCATCGAGGCGCTGGGAGAAGTCACCGGAACGCTCACGCTGTTCCTGGGCGCGATTGCCGGCATCTCGTTGCTGGTCGGCGGCATCGGCATCATGAACATCATGCTGGTCTCGGTGACCGAGCGAACGCGCGAGATCGGCATCCGCAAGGCCATTGGCGCGCGGCGGCGGGACATCCTGGGGCAGTTCCTGATCGAGGCCGTGCTGGTGAGCCTGGGCGGCGGCATCGCGGGCGCTGTCATCGGCGGCCTGCTGGCGACGTTCATGGGCGGCGTGAGCTTCGGCGGCCGCTCACTCGAGGGCGCCCTCACGCCCGAGCCGGTGATCCTGGCGCTGGCCGTGTCCGTGGCCATCGGCCTGGTGTTCGGCATCTACCCCGCTAACCGCGCCGCGCGGCTGCGGCCGATCGAGGCGCTGCGGTACGAGTAGGCAGGCGTCGCGGCCTGCGACATCGAGGGCTCCGGCACGTCTCATTCGGTCGTCTCGTGGCCACTGCAGCCGGCAAGCACGGACCCCGCCGGTAGAAGCCTCTTCGCCAAATCGCAGCCGACCATGCCGGATCGGACGGTTGTTGGTCGGGGCGGCGAGATTCGAACTCGCGACCTCCTGAACCCCATTCAGGTGCGCTACCAGGCTGCGCCACACCCCGGTGGCAGGAGTCTAGCAGCGGCGGTCAGGCTACGAGCGCGGCGCGGGGGTCTCGGGCGTTGGGCGCAGGGCGCGGCGAAGGCGGCGGTGGCGGCGCCAGATCGCGAGCGGCGAGCGCAGGGGCTCCATCACCTCCCGCAACTCCGACCAGGTGGCGGGGCGACGTGGCCCGGCCGCTTCGAGGCCGGCCATTCCTGGTGCCTGCGAAGATTGCGATTCGCCCGGCGAAAAGTGCGCGCGACTGCGCCAGATCTCGGGCAGGCGCCCGAGTCCCGCCAATCGCCCGCGCACGGCGGCCAGGCTGCGCTGCCGCCAGACCGTGACCGGCAACGACGCGGCGTCGTAGGCCAAGATCAGCGGTAGCCACCGCAGCAGCGGCCCCAGGGGAAAGTTCTTGGCGATCAGCCACACCTTGTTGCGGCCGAGGTGATAGGTCTTGAGCGGCGAATCCTCCGCCCACGTGGCCGAGTGCATGTGCCGAACCCGCGCGGATGCCACGTACTGGGCGTTCCATCCCAGCCAGCGCGCGCGCCAGGCGAGATCGACGTCCTCCAGGTAGGCGAAGAAGCGCTCGTCGAAGCCGCCGGTTGCCTGGAGCAGCTCGCGTCGATACAGCGCCGCCCCGGCGCTGGCGCCGAAGATCGCGCCATCGGCATCGTCTGACAGAGGCGTCCCGGCGTTTCGATCCCAGGCAATGCCGAGCGGGTCCAGGCTGATGCCGGCGGAGTCGATGATCTCGGGGTCGTGCAGATAGACCATGCGGCTGGCGAACATGCCGGCGTCGGGATGCGCCGCGGCAGCGCGCACCAGGCCGGCGAGCCAGTCCGGATCGGGAATCGCGTCGTTGTTGATCGTGGCAACCAGCGGCGCGCGGGCAGCCTCGAAGCCGCGGTTGTTGCCGGCCGCGAATCCCGTGTTCTCTGAAAGCTCCACCAGGCGCACCGACGGATGAGCCTCGCGAACCCAGGCCGCCGTGCCGTCGCTTGAGCCGTTATCGACGACGATTGCCTCGTGCCGGACGCCCTGCTGGCCCACGATGGCCGGCAGCGACTCGGCCAGCCGCTCGCGCCCGTTCCAGGTCACGACGACGACCGAGGCCTGGAGGTCGTGCGGGGGCGTCATGCCGCGGCGCGACCGTTAGACTTCAGGCGGCAGATGCATGCGCCGCCGCTGGTTGGGTTTCGCGTGGCTCCCCCGCTCCGATTTCTCTCGCCTACCAAGTTGCGAACCTACGCGACCTGTCCGCTGCAGTACAGGTACCGCTACGTGGATCGCCTCGAGGCCCCCTACACGCCGGCCTCACTGGTTGGCCAGGCCATTCACGAGACGCTGGAAGTCAACTTCCGGGCGAAGAAGCATACGCGCCGCGATCTGCCGATGTTCGAGGCCCAGGAGGAGTTCGATCGCGTCTGGGATCGCCACGCGCCCGGCCCAACAGGCGCCGCCGACTTCGACGATGCCTGGGAGGACGCCTACGAAGGCGGTCGGCAGGCACTGGAACACTACCTGACGGAAGCGGCGGCGGCCCTGGTGCCGCATCTCGTGGAGCATCGCTTTCGGTTCACGGTCCCCAGCGTGCCATGGCCCGTCGTCGGCACGGTCGATCTGGTGGATCACAACGGCACGGTCATCGACTTCAAGACCTCGCGCCGACCCTACGACGCCACCTATCTCGATAGCGATTTGCAGCTCATGTGTTACGCGATTGGCTATGCCGCGTTTCGCGCCGGGTCGCGGGTTCGCCCCGGTGAGCTGCCCTCGCCGTATTTCATTCCGAATGTCCGCGTGGACGTGCTGGTGATCGGCGATCCGCCGTCGGTGCAGCGGCTGGAGGCGCGCTACGACCGGGAACACTTACGCGAGTTCGGGGAGCGCGCGGCGAGCATTGCGGCGGGAATCGAAGCTGAGCGCTTCGAAGCCTTTTGGCGCGCGCCCGACGCCGTGGAGGACGCCAGCGTATGCCGTCGGTGCGCCTACGCGGATCGGTGCCCGGACGCGCTCGTTTTGCCCGACGAGCTACTGAAAGCGGACGGCGAGGACGGAGACCAAGAAGAATAAGACCGAGATCCCGATGGTGAAGTTGAAGAGCACGCGGTCGATCCCGCGCCGCGAGGCGAAGAACGAGCTGTCGCTGCCGCCGAGCGCTGAGCCCACGCCGGCATTGCGCACCTGGAGCAGCACCACGGCGATCACAATGATCGCCAGCACCACCTGCGCGGCCTGAAAGCCGGATCCCACGGACTCACTCCTGCCGGGGGATGCCCCCAGATCTTCATCGTGCCCGGCGCGCCACCACTCGAGGGGACATGCGCCACGCCACACGTTCAGCATACCGGAGTCAATTCGCGTACGGGGCGACTCTAAACTCGTCATTCCCGCGAAGGCGGGAATCCAGCCCCAGCCCGGCGATCGCTAGCCCGTGGCCGCTGCCAGCTTCGCCCGCGACATCTGCGCCGCGACCTTGATGGCGTGGTCCAGGCTGTCTTCGCGTGCGCGTCCTTCGCCCGCGCGGCCGTAGGCGGTGCCGTGGTCCACGCTGGTGCGGATGATCGGCATGCCCACCGATACGTTGATGCCGTCGAAGAATCCCGCGGTCTTGACCGCCACGTGGCCCTGGTCGTGATACATGGCCACGATGCCGTCGAACCGACCGTCGATGGCCTTGTTGTAGACCGTGTCGCCCGGCTCGGGTCCGGTCACGTCCAGGCCTTCGGCCCGCGCCGCTTCAATGGCGGGCAGGATCTCGTCCGCGTCTTCGTCGCCGAACAGCCGGTCCTCGCCCGCGTGGGGATTGAGCCCATTGACGGCGATGCGCGGCTGCTCGAAGCCCAGGAGCAGCAGCGACTCGTGCAGCAGCCGGATGCAGTGCAGCACGTTGTCGCGCGTGACCCGCTCGATGGCCTCGCGCAGTGAGACGTGCGTGCTGTTGTGAATCACCCGCAGCGTCGGCGCCACCAGCAGCATGCGCGTGCCCGGCGTCTCGGTCAGATCCGCCAACAGCTCGGTGTGGCCGGCGTAGTGATAGCCGGCGCGGTTGATGGCTTCCTTGTGGATCGGCCCGGTGACGATGGCCGCTGCCCGACCGTCCATGACCAGCTTGGCGGCCTCGATCACGGCCTCGGCGGAGGAGCGCCCGCCCTCGACCGTCACCTGCTTGAAGGGCAGGTCGCTCAGGTCCTCGCCCCAAGGATCGTAGACCTCGATCGCGCCGTGCACGTAGGCGGCCGATTCCGGGTCGGCGGCGCGCACGTCCAGGTCCGATTGCAGGATGCCGGCCATGCGCTCGATTGCCGAGACGCTGCCCACGGCGAGCGGTCGGCAGATGTCGTAGGTCTCGGGCTTGGCAAGGGATTTGATCAGGATTTCCGGCCCGACTCCCGTCGGGTCGCCCATGGTGATGGCGAGCAGCGGTCGGTCGGCGTCGGCGGTTGCGGTGGCGATGCGGGGCTCCTTTGACGTGCGCCCTCGAAGGCGCTCGGCGGCAAGTGTAGTCAGGCCGAGAGGTGTGTGCGCGGGCGGGTTGCGGTTCGCCGGCTACGGCGGTCCAATCGTGCGCAGGGCGTCCACGAGCGCGGTGGGTCCGCCCATGACGCCGGCCTTTGTCACCACCGGCCATCCCTGGCCGCGTCTCGAGGTGAACACGCCGTAGGGCACGCCCCAGCCAATCTCACCGGCAAGCTCGATGGCGTCGGCCGGGATCGCGGCGAATGCGGCGCGCGCCGTGTCGCCGCCCGAGAGCACGAGTCCGATGGGGTGTGTGCCGCGCCAGATGGTGGCCGTGAACTGGCTGACCAGCGCCAGCTGCGCGGCCTGGGCTTCCGGGGAGGGCGCCTTGACGGGAATCACGGCATCCACCAGCGCGGGCCGGTCGAGCGACCACCCGGCGCGCACGGACGCGGCCACCATGATGGAGCTGCCGGGTTGCTGCGGCAGCGGAATCGGTCTGATCCCAAGCGTGGCCGCCGCCTCGGCAAATTGCTGCTGCGTGTGCTCCATCGGCGATCCGATGATCGCGAGCGTGCGTGTCGTGCGCGACACCTCGGGAACCGGCTGGGGAAAGGACGCGGTGCACCGCGCCAGGGACGCGGCCAGCCCCGCCGATCCGGCGCTGACCTGCATGAGATCGGCGGCATCCATGGCAACCGCCACGCACTCGAGATCGGCATCCTCCGCAATGTCGGGCAGGATCACGTTCACGCCCGCGTCGCGGGCTTCACGCATCGCGTCGGCGAGTGCGGCCGTGCTCGACCGCACGGTTTCCGTGGAGATGACGCGGCACGTCAAGGGAGAGGTGGACTCGATCAGGGTCGGGATGTGTGACTCCAGCGCCGGAGTCACGGGGTCGCGGCCGGGTTCGGCCTCGGAAACGGGCGTGCCCCAGAGCGCCAGCCTGCCGGACTCCGTGGTCCGGCCGCCCGAGGGGAATGCCGGCGTGTACACCAGCGTCGTAACGCCCGAGCCGTCGAGCGCCGCCTGGAGCTCCGCCGCGATGTTCCCGCGAAGCAGCGAGTCGGTCTTCTTGTAGATCAGCGCGGCGGGGGCGGCCGCGTTTACGGCGCCGCGCACGGCGTCGTACGCCGCGGACGCATCGAGGTGTCGCGACGCGGTGCTCATCGCTGCCGCCTCGGCGTCCCGCGGCCAGGCGCCGTCGCGGGTGGAGACCAGGGTGCGGCGTCCGGCATTCCGAAACTGCAGCGCCGTGTCCAGGGCGCCGGTCAAGTCGTCGGCGATGATCGCCCACTGCGACATGGGCTAGTTCGTCAGGGGGAGCGTATCGGGCGCGTGCGTCAGCACGCCCACGGACGCGTTGGCGCGGGCAGTGGCGGTTGCCATGTCGAGCGCCGCTTCAACTGTGTCCGCCCGGTCGAACGCCAGGGCGCGGGCGTCCTCGCGCGCCACGCCGTCCGACACCAGGATGATCCGCGCGTGCTCGCGAACGCGCGCCCAGGCGGTTGCCAGCGATGCGGCCACCGGGTCGTCGAACTCGCCCTTTTCATACCGGGTGATGAGTGCCTCGGCCGGCGACGCCGCGTAGTCGAGCATCTCCGGGTGCATCACGGCCACGCCCTCGGGGCACGGCGTCACCACGATGATCGTGCCTCCCGGTCGCACCATCATGGCCGCCGGGTAGAGGCTCTTGTGCGCCTGCCAAAATTCGATGTCGCAGGGATGCGAGCCGGCGACGACGATATCGAGCCCCTTCGGCGCCGGGACGCCGTAGATGCGGCGGGCGTCCGCCACGGCGCGTCGATAGGCGCCGGGCGTGCTTCCGAAGCGCGCCGTGACGAGCCGGCCATCGCTGTTGAGCGTGACGTTGAGGACGTGGTGCATGCCGGACCGTTCGGCGATGTGCTCCATCTCCCGGCGCACCGGCGTGACCACCTGGCCGAGCAGCGGCTCGACGGCGCGCGCGCTGAACATGTGGGTCGCCGCGGTGGTGGCCGCGCCCGACACGCCCGGTTGCACGATCTTGGCCCCCGCCGAGAACCCGGCGATGTGATGGGGCACGACCGCTCCGGTGCCGATCACCAGGTCGCGTTCGAACAGCCCGGCGTTCACATGCACCGGCGTGCCGTCGGGCGTCGTGCCAAGGTCGCGCAGCGGGGCGACCGTGTGGTCGTGCTGGGTGACTTCGACCCGGGCGAGCACCTCGTCGCCCAGCTTGGCGCGAACCTCGCGCGGCGTCATTGGACGGTGTGTGCCGAGCGCGATCATCACCTGCACCGCGTCGTCGGGCAGTCCGCCGGCGCGCAGCTCCTCCAGGATCGCCGGCACGAGCAAATGCGTCGGTGTTTCGCGGGTGATGTCGTCCACCAGGATCAGCGCCGAGCGAGCGTCGCGGGCCGCCGTGCGCAGCCGCGGGCTGTCAACCGGGTTCGCCAGCGCTTCGCGGATCATGCGCTCGGGATCCGTGGCCGGCGCGGCCGGGTGCGGCGTGAAGACGCCGGCCAGCACGGCGTCGTGGTTGACCTGAAAGCGCAACTCCTCCGCGCCGTAGGGAATCGTGACGAACTCGGCTGGCACGGTGCGCCCCGATCCAGTCTCCGCTACGCGGCCACCACTTGATTGCGGAGCACGCCGATCTTCTCCAGCTCGATTTCGACCGAGTCGCCAGGCGCGAGCGGGCCGACGCCTTCAGGCGTACCCGTGAAGATGCAGTCCCCGGGTTGGAGCGTCAGGCCCTGCGCCAGATAGGTGACGAGCGACGCAACGTCGAACAGCATGTCGGAGGTGTTGTTGTCCTGCTTCGTCTCGCCGTTGACGCGTGCCTGGATGCGCAGGTTGTTGGGGTCGATGTCGGTCACGATGCAGGGACCCAGCGGCGCAAAGGTATCCAAGCCCTTGCCCATCAGGATGCACCCCATGGCCATCTCGGCGAATTGCAGCTTGCGGGCGCTCACGTCGTTGCCGCAGGTGTAGCCCAGGACGTAGTCGAGCGCGTCGGCGACGTCGACGTTGCGGCAGGTCTTGCCCATCACCACCACGAGCTCCGCCTCGTAGTGGACCTCGCCGAACGGCTCCTCCTGGAGCGCGGGATCGTTGATGGCGTGGCGGAAGCCGTCCGCTCGGGGCAGCACGATGTCGTCCCCCGGACCGCTGATGGCCGTCGTCGGCTTGATGAACAGCATGGGCATCTTCGGCACGCCGCTCTCGCCCACGGTCTCCATGATGTGTTCCATGTAGTTCAGGCCGACCCCAATGGCTTTGCCCGGCTCCACCGGCGCCAGCAACTTGAGGTCGTCGACCGAACCGACGGGATCGCCTACCGAGTAGTCCCCAAAGATGTCCCCGTCGATCGCGCGGACGGTGCCGTCGTCATCGAGTGAGCCGTAGCAAGCGCCGGAATCGTGGGCATATCGGACGATCCGCATGGTGGTTGGCCGATCAGGAGCGAGAGGAAAGCGACGGTCGGCAGCGTAGCATCGCCCGCGCGCTAGGCCGGGCTATTTCGCGTTTACGAAGTCCAGGATCGCCGCGCGACACTCGTCCGGCGCCTCCAGGTGCGGCCAGTGGCCCGCGTGCGCAACATTGACCTGGGTGGCATTGGTCGCGCGGGCGGTGAGGATGGCCGCGTCGTCCTCGGTGACGAAGGGGTCGGCGTCGCCGCGCAAGACCAGAATGGGCGCCCTGATCGTGCGGGACGCCTCCAGATACTCCGCGCCGATCATGGCGCGCAAGCATCCGGCGACCACGCCGGCGGCGGCGAGCGCCGCCGCCTCGCACATCGACGACAGGTGTTCGTCGGCCAACTCTTCGACAAGGCCGCGCGTCAGCCAGCGCCTGGCGGCATCGGCATCCCAGCCGCGCATTTTGATTCGCTCGTGCACCGTCCAGAGGCTGTGCACGTCGCGGACAAACGCGCCCGACCCGAGGAGGACCAGGCGCTGGACGTGGCTGGGATATCGCGCCGCGAAGCACAGGGCGACGAGTCCGCCGTAGTCGTGAGCCACGATCGGAATCGGATCGAGCTGATTGGCCTGGTGCAGCGAGTGATGCAGCAGCGTGGCGGCCTGGTCGATGTCGCCCGCGAAGCCCGCGGGCGGGCTCTGGCCGAAGCCGGGAAACTCGAGCATCAGCGCGCGCCGGTCCTCGGGAAGCCCCTGGGTCACCAACTCCCAAACGACCGCGCCGGGCCCCAGGCCGTGCAAGAACAGAATGCCCGACCCCCGCACGCCCGTGGTTGCCAGGTTGATGCGCTGTCCGCGCACCTGAAGCATTGGCACTAGCGCGGCCCGTCCGTGGGGCGAGCGCCAGGACTCTCATTTGTGACGATCGCGAGCATCTCCCGACTGAATGGGCTGGGACGGTGGTTGTGGGTTTGCATGCTGGGGCGCCGGGTCAGGCCTTGGATGGCGTATCCAGGCCGTCGCGAGCGTTGCGCAGCTCCTCTTGCAGGCTGGTCGCGTAGCTCTCGACGGCGGCGCGCACCCGCTCGACCCAGACGATGGACGGCAGCACGCGTTGGCGTGCCGTGTCGTCGACGGTGTCCTGCACGCGTTCCGTCGAGCGTGCCGTGCGCCGCAGCCCCTGCCTGATCTTCACCGTGGTCTCGATGATGGCGATGGACCCAACGACGCCGCCCACGAACAGCGCCAAGAACACCAGGCAACCCTGAATGACCAGGATGATGATCGCCACGTTGCGGGCGATTTCCCAGCCGTCCATCAGCGGCGGCGCCTGCGGCGTCGGCGGGACCGGCCGCGGCGGCGCCGCGACTGTTCATGCCGCTGCTTGGTCTTGCCCTCAGCGGATTCGACGGCGCGCTGGGCGGCTTCACGGGCCTTGCGCAATCTGGAGCCGACCTGCGTAATCAGCTCGTTGCCTCGCTGCGGGGCGAGCACGGTGCCAATGGCGCCGCCGACGATGAACCCAAGCGCGACCCCCAGCATGATCCAGGCCATGTCCACGGCCTAGCGCCACTGCCCGCGCAGGAGGCCGAGGGCGTGGCGGGCGACTCGCACTCCCCGCGAGGTCGTGCGTGAGCTTGCCGCCACGGTCTCCTGCACCGTCTCCGCCGTGGCGCGCACGGTGTCCACCGTGTCGCGGGCGGAGTCGATGATTGGCGTGACCTCGGCGCGGATTGCCGCGAGCATGCGCCAGAGCAGCAACCCGGTGATCACCAGCATCAGCGCGGCCAGCAGGCCCACGGACGCGAGGACCACGACGGCGATATCCCGGACGACCTCTAGCGCTTCCACGAACCCGCCCCGCAGCTAGGCGCGCTGGAAGCGTTGCAGAAAACGCGTGGGTTGCACGATGCGCCGGATGAGTCGCTGTCGGATGACCCGCCACGCTTCGTCAACGGCTCGCCTTTCTGCCCGCGTCACACGGTGCTGACTATAGGTGGCTCGCATGTACGCCACGGCCACGGTCTCGGGAGGACTCGCCCCGTCGGCACCGGCCGCCAAGCTGTCGGGGAATAGCCATGCACCCAGGCGCCGCGACACCTCGTGCGGCGTCTCGGACGCCCTCGCATTGTAGCCAGCGCGGCGCGCGTATCTCACCATCCGCGCATAGACGCGCTGCACGCCCGTGCTTGGCTTCTGCAGGCGGTTGCGCGCAAACACGCCCCCGACTGCGACCAACACAATCAGGGCGATCGCGCCCAGCACGACGGCAATTCCGACTAGGGCGCCGGCGATGTTGCCGAGCGCTTCGCCAAAGCCATCCTGTTCGTCGGGCTCGACCGCCGAGAATGCCCCTCCGGCGGCGCCGCCCATAAGCTCGAGATCTTCCAGCAAGTCATCGAATGAGGGTCCAAGTCCGCCGACGACCGAATCCACGGCCAGGCCGCCGTCGGCGGCGTCGGTTTCGCGCTCGACCGGCAAGCGGAACCCGGAAGGCTCGAACGACACCCAGCCAAAGCCCGGAAAGTAGACCTCGACCCAGGTATGCGCGTGGTCCGGATTGACGAAGTATCGGTTAGTCGCCGGGTCGTAGTCGCCGACCACGAAGCCGTTCACGAGACGTGAGGGAATGTCCAGGGCGCGAACCAGAACTGCCATGGTAGAGGCGATGTTCACGGCCGAACCGCGTCGCGCCTCCGTGAGGAAGAAGTCGGTGGCATCGCGATCGCCGGGCAGCGGCGGGGCGTCGACGGCGAACGGAAACCGCCGCATGAAAAACTCGATGGCGAGCACCCGATCGAAAGCCGTTTCACCGGCCTCGGCGAAGCGTTGCGCCAGCGCCAGCACGCGCTCCGGCATTTCGGGCAGCTCGAGGTAGGGCCCGATCCACTCCGGGTATTCCGTTGAGGCTCCGCGGAGCTGGCCGATCGTCGCTCCAGAGAACGTCGAATCCACCGAATAGACCAGGCGCTGTCCCACGCGGCGCGTGGCGCGTATCGAGGCGTAGTCGGCGATCGGCGCGCCTGAATCGTCCACCTGCGCCAGATAGCGACGGTTGACGCGGATGACGTCGCCGGGTGAATAGAGCACCGAGGTGGTGAAATCGAGCATCTCCACGTTGGTCCGCACCGGAACGCGCGCTTCGAGACCAAAGGTCTCGGCCAGCGGAGCGCTCGGCTCGCGCTCGGCCAACTCGCGGTAGGTGCTGCGCCATCCCTGCCCGGTGTAGATGTCGAACGTTTGCCCCTTCCAATAGTTCGGCGACGTCGACTCGATGATCATGCTGCCGCGGGGCTGAAATGGTTGTGGGCCGCTCAGACCAAGGGATTCGCGACCGGCAAGCGCCGCGCCGGCGGGGTTCGAGACTCCGCCGAACAAGCGCTGAATGCCGGTTTCGACGTTGCCCCAGCCGTCTCCGAGATAGGTCCAAAACGCCTCCGCCACGGGATTCCCGGCCGCCCGCGGCAACGCCACCGACAGCACGACCACCAATGCGATGACGGCCAAGGTCCACGCGAGCACCGTGTTGCCCAGGCGGCGCGAGTACGTGGTGCCCGTCGTGGCCCACTTGGACTCCAGGGATGTCGTGCGCAGGTGAACGATGAGCGCCAGCGCCGCCGTCAGGAACACGACGAACGGCACCCAATCGGGTCCGATGTAGGTGACGTTGATCCCCAGCGCCAGCATGCCGGGGGTCAAGGCCCACAGGGCGCTCCGGCGTCGAAACGCCATCCAGCCCGCGAAATACCCCATGCCCCAGGCGGCCATGGTCATCCAAAACAGGAACACCACGTTGTCGCGGCTGACCTGAAACGCGAAGGCCGATTGGAACCAGCCCTCGAGCCGGAAATACAGGTCCCGCAAGAGCTCCCAGGTCTCGCTGGCCGCGGCGTTGAGGGGCGGCTCGCCGCCGAGGGCTCCGGACTGGCGGAGTTGCACCCACTCCACCGTGTCGCCAAACAGGGCGACGAAGTTCCGCACGGCGTCGATGGGCCCGGGAAATGCTTCCGAGGCGACCACATAGGCCACCGCCAGGTCGGTCACGACGCCGATGGCCACGATCCAGACGGACGAAATGCCGCGGGACGACTGCCACCACGCCGCCAGCACGGCGAGAATCGCCACGGCGAACAGCACGCCCGTGCCCGGGGCCCAGCCCACGAAGTGAATGCTCGCGAGGGGCGCCAACGTGGCGGCCAGCAGCAGCGCGAACGTCAGCAGAGAGCCGGCGGGCAGAGTTGGCAACCGGCTTCGGCTCAGGGTCTGGACGGCGGCGCTCATGACGCTATTGGTAGGCGAGTGAGACGGTCGGCCGTTGCTGCTCCCGCGCGGCGGGCCCGCCGTGACGGGCGGGCTGCACCGTCGAGAACGTCGCTCCCTGGGTCACGGATGTGAAGGCGATGCCGGCGGTTTCCGATCCCTCTCTTAGGCCCGCGTTCGAGGGCGCGTCGTCGAAGGTGGCGGCATCCACGCCGATGGCAATCGGATATACGGCCCGCTGCGCCAGGTGCGTCAGGCTGCCGATCCAGGCTGGGTCGGCGGACGGCGAGATGGCGACCAGGCTGACCCCGCGGCCCAGGATCGGCGCGGCGTTCGCGAGCACGTCGGCGAACGACGTCGTGCCGCGCGCCTGCACGATGGCCAGCGACTCCAGGATGCGCCAGAGCTGCCGCAAGCCTCGCTGGGGCTCGATGATGTAGCGGGTGCCGCGTCCCTCCGCCAGCAGGCCGACGGACTTGCCGTCGCGCACGAATTGGTACGCGAGCGACGAGACGATCTTGACGCCGTATTCCTCGGTCGACTCGTCGCCGTGGCCCGCCTGCACCGCGGCGTCCAGGTCGAGCGCCACCCACAGGCTGGCGGTTGGCTCGAGGTCGAACTCCTTGACCAGCAGCGTGTCGCGGCGTGCCGAGGACGGCCAGTGAATTCGCTTGAGCGGATCTCCGGGCCGGAATTCGCGCAAGCCGCCCGCGTCCGTCGTCACCTGTTGGGTCCGCAGCGACGATCGCGCGGCGCCCACCAGCGAACCCGCGGGCACGGCCACGTCGTGCATCACCGAGATCGGTGGATAAACCACGATCGTGTTTTCCTGGGCGAGCCGGCGTTCGGCCGTGAACAGGCCGAACGGGTCGCCCACCGACACATCCGCCGGGCCGAGCTTGTACATGCCGCGCCGTCCAGCCTCGCCGTGGGTGCGCCAGCGACGCGTGGCGCGGCTGCCGAGACTGATGGCGATTGACGCCCGATAGCCCGGGAGCTCGGAGTAGTCCTCGACCTCCAGCATCAGGATGGGCAGCCGGCTGCGGCTGCGCAGCTCGAACTCTTCCTCGATGGTGTCGCCAACCGTGGCCCACTGGGTGCGGAGATGGCGTTGAATGGTGAGTCCGCGCGATGCCAGCCGTGTCCACAGATAGGACACCACCACGATGCTGAGCAACGCGTACATCAGCCAATAGGCGATGGGTGACGTGGTCACGAGCGCCACGACCACGAGCAGGCCGAGGAGCACGATGATCACCGGTCGTTGCAGGGTGACCGCAGGATTAGGCTGGCTGGCCGCGACTGCCACTGGGCCTCCACCGGACGTGAGATGCGAGCAGCTTCCGCCCAGTATTGGGGCTGACTCTAGCATGCCCCCCCGGTCTCCGGCGGCCGGTGAAGCGACGCGACGGCCAGGTGCTCGGAGCCACGGTTTCGACGCTGGCGGAAGGTCTCGCCACACAGGCCCGGAAGCGCCCCCAAGCTGGGTTAGACTCCAGCGGAGGGGTGCCCGAGTGGTTGAAGGGGACCGTCTCGAAAACGGTTTGGCGTGTTGAGCGTCACGTGGGTTCGAATCCCACCCTCTCCGCCATGGCTCCGGGCGTGATATATCCATGAGCAATCCGATGCCGTCGCTCGTGATTCGGGCCGGGCGCCTCGTGTGTCCGGCAACGGGTCTCGATGGTGCGGGTGCCGTGACCGTGGCTGGCGATCGCATCGTTGGCGTCCATCTCGATGGAACAGATGCGCCGCCGCCGGGCCAACGGGAGCTTGACTTCCCGCACGGCATCCTGTCGCCCGGCCTGATCGACCTCCATGCCCATCCCGGCCTGGGCGATTCCAAGCACGACGTGGATCCCGATCGCTGGCTGCTCGCTCGCGGCACCACGACCGCTATGTCCCAGGGCGATGCCGGCGCGGCCAACTGGCCGGACTATCGAGACACCGTCATCAACGCCGCGCGGTTGCGGATCAAGCTCGCCATGCATCTGGCGCTGCCCGGCGAGTCGGCGCCGCACCCGAGCTACTCCAAGCTGGACGACCTCGACGTGGACGCCTGTGTCCGCGCCGTCCGCGACGGCGGGGATCACATTTGGGGCATCGCGGTCACGGCGAACGTCGTGGTCACCGGCAGCCTCGACCCACGCGAAATCCTGGCCCGCGGCATCGCGGCCGCCGAGGCCGTCGACCGCCCCATCATCTACGGCACGCACTCCCACCCCGATTGGCCGCTGGACGAGCAACTCGAGTGCCTGCGCCCGGGCGACGTGGTGACCTACTGCTACCTGACGGGGCCGGACTGCATCGTGAGCGACGGTCGAATCCGGGACTGCGTCCGCGAAGCGCGCGCCCGCGGCGTGCTGTTCGACATCGGGCACGGGATGAACTCGTTCGGCTACGAGGTTGCCGAGGCCGCGCTGGCAGACGGGTTCCCGCCCGACACGATCTCGACGGACATCCAGCGCCGGCACATGGGGGCGAATCCGGTGCACGATCTCCCACTGGTGATGTCCAAGCTGCGAGCGGCGGGCATGCCGGAAGCCGAGATCTGGCCGCGCGTGACCGAGCGACCGGCACGAATCCTTGGCATGGCCGATGAAATCGGCAGTCTTGCACCAGAGTCCTGTGCTGACCTTGCGGTCCTCGAGTGGGCGCCGTCACCCGAGCCGCTGGTGGATTGCAAGGGCGTCTCACGTCCCGGCGGCCGCTGGCACGCCCGGCTGGTCGTGCGCGCCGGCGACGTTGTCGCGACATCCGAGGCCTAGCGCCGCGTCTTCGCCTCTCCGGTACGGCGCTGCTAGCCTCAACGGGGCGTGGTGCGCCGAGGTGGGACGCGATGGCACGGGTGCTGGTGGCGATGAGCGGGGGCGTTGACAGCTCCGTCACCGCCGCATTGCTTGCCGACGCGGGTCACGAGGTCATCGGCGTCACGTTCAACCAATGGCCGGCCAGCCAAACCCGGCGCAACGTCCGCAGCGGATGTTGCACGCCGCGGACCATCGACGACGCGCGGCACGTCTGCCAGATATTGGGCGCGCCGCACTACGTGCTGAACTTTCGCTCCGAGTTCGAGGCGGCCGTGGTCCAGCCCTGGTCTCGCAGCTACCTGCGCGGTGAGACGCCGAATCCCTGCGTGATGTGCAATGACCGCGTGCGCTTTCCCGAGCTGATTCGCAAGGCCGATGAGCTGGGAGCCGAGTTCGTCGCCACGGGCCACTACGCGCGTATCGCCAACGGCGCCTCCTGGCGCTTGCTGCGCGCCCGCGATGCGGCCAAAGACCAGTCGTACGTGCTGCACACGCTGCACGAGCACCAACTGAAGCGCATCCTGCTGCCGCTGGGTGACTTGCTCAAGCCGGACGTGCGCCGGATGGCCGCGGCGTTTGACCTGCCCGTGGCGTCGAAGCCCGACAGTCAGGAAATCTGCTTTGTTCCCGACGGCGATTACGCGGACGTGGTGCGGCGCGAAGGCACCACCGGCCAAGGCCCCATCGTCGAGCTCGATGGACGCGTGGTTGGCCGCCACGACGGCATCGAGACCGCGACCGTCGGCCAGCGGAGGGGTCTTGCCCTTGGTGGAGGCGCGGCGCGCCGCTACGTGACGGCCATCGACGCCGAGCGCAACACGCTGGTCGTCGGCCCGCGCGCCGCGGCGTTGGTGGATTCCATTGCCGTGCGGGACGTTCGCTGGATCAAGGGGCCCGCCGTCACGCCGCCGGCGCGGGCCGAGGTGCAGACTCGCTCCCACGCTCGCCAGTCGCCGGCGCGACTCGAGCCTCAATCGCCGTCAGACGTCGTTGTCCACTTCGACGAGCCCGCCTGGGCCCCGGCCCCGGGCCAGGCCGCCGTGTTCTACCGGGGAGACGAGGTGCTTGGCGGCGGCGTGATCCAGCGACCGGAGGTGGGCTGATGCCCGACGTCTATTGCCCGCGGTGCTTCGATCTTGTCGAAGATCGACAAGTCTTTTGCGAAAACTGCGGCCAGTTCATCTACGAGCACGCGCCCGCGGACTCGCGCGAATGGGACTCGCGGCCGCCGGACCTCACGCCGGTGGCGCCTGCCGCGGAGGAAGCGCCGGTCGTGATCACGCTGCCCGACGAGCACATGCCCGACGCCCCGACCGACGAGGTCCCTAACGACGAAAGCGATAGCGCAGCAGCGCCCTGACCGCCTCGGGGCCGTCGACCCACCAGCGCAGCTTCTTGGCGGACCGCGCCTCGTACGAGATTGGCAACTGCACGATGGACTCTCCGCGCCGGAGGAAATGCGCCGTGAGCTCCACCTCCAGGTCGAATGAATCCGCGGTCAGCGCGACATCCTCCAGCACCTCGCGTCGCCACATCTTGTGGCAGGTCTCCATGTCGCGCACCGAGGCGCCGTACAGCAGGTTCGTAAGCAGGGTGAGAAAGCGATTCCCGAGCCGGTAGAGCCGTGACTGCGAAACCAGCTGACGGTATCCGTAGACCACTCGGGTTTCGCCGCGCAGGATCGGCTGGATCATGGCTACGAAATCCTGCGGGTCGTACTCCAGGTCGCCGTCGTGGATGACCACCACGTCCCCGTGGGCCTCCCGCAGGCCTGAGCGCACGGCGGCGCCCTTCCCCCGGTTCTCCGGATGATGGATGACCCGGATACCGGGAACGCTGGCGGCCTCGATCTCGGCTGTCGTCCCATCGGTGGAGCAGTCGTTGACGACGATGATTTCAAGATCGACGTCCACGGCGGCGACTCGCCGGAGCGCTTCGGCAATCGTGGGCGCCTCGTTGTACGCCGGCACGATCACGCTCAAGGTCACCGCAGGCGCCACCGCAACCGAGCGATATCCAGGAAGGAGTTGAGCACCACCAGGGGACTGTTGCCGGACTGCTCGCCGGCGGTGCGTGGGTAGTGGGTGACGCCGACTTCCGTGTAGGTGTGGCCCGCATGCGTGGCGCGGGCGACGAGCTCGGCCGAGATCACCGCGCCCCGCCCGGCGATGAACTCGATGTCCTGCACCACCTCGCGGCGAAACAGCTTGAAGCCACAGTCGATGTCGCGCACGTTGAAGCCCATCACCAGCCGCACGACGAGCCCCCAAAGGCGGGCGTTCAGTGTTCGGTGCGCTGGATCCGCCCGCTGGATGCGATAGCCGACCACGAAGCCGTGGGCTCCCAGCGCGTCCAGCAAGGTCGGCAGGTCCGCCAGCGAAAACTGCCCGTCACCGTCGACATAGCAGATCAGGGGCGCGCGCGCGGCGGCAAAGCCCGTGCGCAACGCGTGGCCATAGCCAAGGTTCGTGGGGTGTTGCGCCACCCGTACGCGGTCGTCACCCGCAGCCGCCTCGCGGGCCCGCTCGGCGGTGCCGTCGCTCGACCCGTCGTCGACGATGATCAACTCGTAGTCGTCGCCGAGCGCCCCGACGTGCTGCTGGGCGTCCGCAATGACCGCGGCGACGTTATCCGCCTCGTTGTGACACGGAAAAACCACCGAGATTTGCGGCACGGGCTGCCCGGCTGTTGAGGAGGCGGTGGACATTTGAGTTGGCACGCGGGCGTCGGCGCGCGGCACGCGCGGCGCTTGTGGATCGACGCCCGCCACCTACCGCCACGTTCCAGGGCGCCGCAACCTACCACACCCCCACGCCCGCCCTGTTCGCTAGGATTGCCGCGTCGCCGATTCTGGAGATGCCACACGTGCAGTTGGCCGTTACCACCTACTCCGCGCCCCAGTGGACCATTGACGAGCACGCGCGCGCCGCGCGTGAAATCGGCTGTCATGGCCTCGAGATTCGGATGCTCGGTGGGCAACCGCTGACGCCTGACATTGCCGCCGGGGAGCGTCGGCGGATCGCCGAGGTGGTCGCGGACAACGGTCTCGAAATCTGCGTGGTCGGCAGCGATTGCCGCCTGGCGCAGCCGGCGACGCCGCGCGCGTCCGAGGTCGAACGGGCGGCCGGCTTCATCGAGCTCGCGCGCGAGTGGGGGGCGCCGGTGGTCCGTGTGTTTGGCGGCGCGCAGAGTGCCGACGCGCCGCCCGCGGAGGCGGATGCCTGGGTCGTCGAGGGCCTGCGCGCGGCCGCGGCCTATGCCGAGCCGCACGACGTTCGCGTGGCGCTGGAAACCCACGACGTGTTCAATTCCGCCGTGCGAGTCGGAGGCATCGTGCGCGCCGCGGATCATCCCAACGCCGCCGTGGTGTGGGACCTGGGACATCCCCATCGCGCCGGCGAAAGCGTTGCCGAGGCCTGGGCGGCGATCGGCTCGTTCGTCGTTCACGTCCACGTGAAGGACATCGTCCGCACCAATGACGAGCGCGAATGGGAGAGCGTCCTCGCCGGACAGGGCGAGGTTCCGATTGCCGAGATGTTGAGCGTCCTTCGCGCGGCCGGCTACGACGGCTACCTGTCCACCGAGTGGGAGCCGCGCGATGCCCGCACCGGAGGCGGACGCAAGGCCGCCCTGGCGCAGCACGCCGCCTATCTGCGCACCATTCTGGACGCCGCCTAGCGCGAAAGCTCGCGCAGGATTCGCCGCAGCGGTCGCTCGTCGCGCGGCAGGACCGTGCGCACGTCGAGCCACACGTCATCGTTGTGCACACGGGCGATAACCGGCGGATCCGCGCGGCGCAGGCGCGCGGCCAGCGACTGCCCACCGCCCGCGATCCGAATCGCGAAGCTGGGCAGCACCTGCCCCGGAAGCGAGCCTCCACCGACCGCCGCGGCCGCCGCCTCGCCGCCGGCGTCGCCGCCGCCGCGCGCGAGCCGCCCCGCGCGCGCCCGCAGGCCATCCGGACGCGCGGAGATCATCTGCCAGACGGGAACGCTGCTCTCGGCTTCGCCCAGCAGGTAGTGGGCCAGCGTGGCCTGGAGCGCTGCCAGCGTGAGGGCGTCACAGCGCAGCGCGCGCGCCAGCGGGCGTCCGGCAATCCGCTCCACGCACGCGACGTTGCCGGCCGCGATCCCGGCCTGCGGACCTCCGAGCAGCTTGTCGCCGGAGAAGGTGACCACGTCGCAGCCCGCGGCCAGCGCATCCTGCACGCGCGGTTCGTTGACCAGGCCAAACGGCGTCGGATCGAGCAGGGTGCCCGATCCAAGATCGCCGATGAGCGGCACGGCGTGCTTGTGGGCGAGGTGCGCCAGCGCCGCCAGATCGGGTGACTCGGTGAAACCAATCTGCGCGAAATTGCTGCGATGCACGTGCAGAATCGCCGCCGTGCGATCACCGATGGCCCCGGCGTAATCCTCGAGCCGGGTGCGATTGGTCGTGCCGACGTCGCGCAGCACCGCGCCGCTGGCGGCGAGAATGTCGGGTACGCGAAATCCACCGCCGATTTCGATGGCCTCGCCGCGGCTCACCAGCACCTCGCCGCCGGCGGCCAGCGCTTCGAGCGCCAGAAAGGTGGCGCCGGCGTTGTTGTTGAGCACGATGGCGGCTTCCGCGCCGGTGATCTCGCGGAGGCTCGCGGTCACCGCCGCTCCACGCCCGCCGCGCCGTCCCGCGTCGAGGTCCATCTCCAGCGCCGCATAGCCCGCCGCGGCGTCGTGAACCGCCGCCAGCGCCCGGTCGCTCAGGGGGGCTCGTCCCAGATTGGTGTGGATGATCACGCCCGTGGCGTTGATCACCCGCCGCGGGGCATCGCGCACCAGCAACGCCGCTCGCAGCGCGGCGGCCTCTGCGAGCGATTCCAAGCTCGGGGCGGCGCTGCCGTGGGCGATCTCGTCGCGGGCCGTCGCGATCTCGGCGCGCGCGGCCGAGACCAGGAGCGCCGCAGGCATCTCGCCGTGCGCGGCCGCCGCCTGCGCAATCCGGTCGATCGACGGCAGGCGCCGCAGCGACGCGCCTGCCGCGCTAGGCGCCATACTTCGCGAGCCGCTGCCCATGCGCCAGCATGAGCGGCAGAATCGATCGCGCCGGAATGTGGCCCAGGCCGCCGTGAAAGCACGCGGGCTCGCTGAACTTCTCGACGCTGTCCGGTCGATTCAGCTCCCCCAGCAGGACCAACGGCACCGGATGCCAGGAATGCGCTCGAAGCTTGGCCGGGGTCGAATGGTCGCCAGTTACGACGAGCACGTCGGGCTTTAGGGCCCGCACGCGCGGGAGCCAGCGGTCAACCGCCTCGATGGCGCGCGCCTTGCCCTCGAAATTGCCGTCTTCGCCAAGCGTATCCGTGTCCTTGATGTGCACAAAGAAGAAGTCAAAGTCGTCCCAGGCCTTCTCAAGCTCCGCCATCTGGTTGTTGGGCTCCTCGGTGACCGGGAGAACCTCCATGCCCACGGCGCGGGCCACGCCGCGATACATGGGATAGACCGCCAGACACGCCGCCCGCAGCTGGTAGAGCGACTCCAGGGACGGCAGGGCTCGATACTGGCCGTAGCCCCGCATGAGCACGAAATTTGCCGGCTGCTGGTCGCCGATGCTCTGCCGGACGCGGTCGGTAAACCCGGCAAGAATTCGACTGGTGTGTGCGGCATCGGGATGCAGCGCGTCCGGAGCAAGTGGCGGCACGCCGGTCGCCTGCGGGTCGGTCTCGCGGACGCGCGCGTCGAGCCCCTCACCTCGAAGCACCAGCACCGCACGGTGTCGCCGTTCAGCGGCGAGCTCCAGGCCGACGTCCGGCGCGTGGATGCCGTTGAGCTTCGCGATGAGCTGCTGGTTCAGCTCCGTGGAGATGCGACCGGCCCGCCGGTCGGCCACATTGCCATTGGCATCAAGGGTGCAGAAGTTCAACCGCACCGCCAGATCGTGATCGCCCAGTTCGATCCCGAGCCCACTTGCCGACAGCGGTCCGCGTCCGATGCTGTCGGCGACCGGGTCATAGCCGAACAGCGCCAAGTGGGCGGGACCGCTGCCCGGTGTGATCCCGCGATCCATCGGATGGTGGACGCCGGTGACGCCTTCGCGCGCCAGTTGATCGAGGTTCGGGGTGTTGGCCGCTTCGAGCTCCGTCGGCCCTCCCGGAACAAGAGGCAATCCACCAAGGCCGTCGAGGACGATCAGCACTAACTTGGTCGCCGCTGGCTGCGCCAACGATGACAGTAAGTTGCCCGTGACTGCTCCGCCGGTGGGCTTCCCGTCGCAGAGCTTATCATCGGGCGCGCACGGCTTGCTGGAAGCTGTGGATAACTTGCGAGGGGCGCCGGTGACCGCCAAAACTCCCGGGCGCGCTCCGGGCATTGCGGACAGCGTGGCTGATCTGGTGGGCAACACGCCCCTGGTGCGGCTGAACCACGTGGCCGAGGGACTCCCGGCGCAGGTGGCCGCGAAATGTGAGTTCCTCAATCCGGGCGGCAGCGTCAAGGACCGCATCGGACTGGCGATGATCGACGACGCGGAGCGCGAGGGACGCATTGCCCCCGACCGCACGGTGATCGTCGAGCCGACGAGCGGCAACACCGGCATCGCCCTGGCGATGGTGGGCGCCGCCCGCGGCTATCGCGTCATCATCACGTTGCCCGAAACCATGACCATCGAGCGCCGCAATCTGCTGCGCGCCTTTGGCGCGGAGGTGGTCCTGACGCCGGGGGCGCAGGGCATGGTCGGCGCCATCGACCGCGCGCAACGGATCGTCGACAGCACCCCCGACGCCTGGATGCCGCAGCAGTTCCGCAACGCCAGCAATCCGGCGGCTCACGCGCGCACCACGGCTGAGGAGATTTGGCGCGATACCGACGGGGAGGTTGACATCTTCGTGGCCGCGGTCGGCACCGGGGGAACCATCACGGGCACGGCGCGCGCCCTCAAGCAACGGAAGTCGTCGCTGCGGTTTGTCGGCGCCGAGCCCGTGGGCAATCCAGTCATCACCAGCGGTCGCGCGGGACCGCATCGCATCGAGGGCATCGGCGCAAATTTCGTGCCGCAGGTGTTCGAGCGCGAACTCGTGGATGAAATCCTGCTCGTCGACGACGCGATAGCCGAGGAGACGGCTCGACGGCTGGCCGCGGATGAGGGGCTGCTGGTGGGCGCCTCGGCCGGCGCCAACGTATGGGTCGCCCTGCAGGTCGCCGCGCGGCCCGAGAACGCGGGCAAGCTGATCGTGACGGTGCTGTGCGACGGCGGAGATCGCTACCTGACCCACCCGTTGTTCGCCGGATTGGATGTCTAGGCCCGCGACCCTCGTTGGTAGCATGCCGATACGGAGAGGTCGCCTAGAGGCTTAGGGCGCACGCCTGGAAAGCGTGTAGGGGACTCCCCTCGTGGGTTCGAATCCCACCCTCTCCGCCCATCCCACGCCAGCCGGGCTCGTCCAACGGAGATCTGCCGCGCACCGCCGCTCGTCATGGAGACGTCAGTCGCGCATGCGGCGTTCTCCGGACGCGCCTTGTTTTCCCGTGAGGCATGGGGCAAGGGAGAGGACCTAGCCCCATGCCTCAGCGGGAGAACTCCCCGGTGACCGCCTGTCAGCATCGACTTAGCCAATACTTGCATTCTATATTAGTACTACCTAATCTGCTTGCGCAGGGCAAGGAGTTTCGGACAGTCCCTGCGCCCTGGAGCCGTGCACATGCCCCTGACCCGACGCGCCGTGATGCGGGGCGGTGTTGCAGCCGCGGCGGCTTGGCCCCTGCTCGCCGCTTGCGGCGAGTCGCGGACGCTGGTCCTTTACTCGGGCCGCAGTGAGTCCTTGGTCGACCCGATCATCCAGCAGTTTGGCCAGGCCTCCGGCCTGGACGTCCGAATCAAGTACGCCGGCACGCCGGCCCTCGCCTCCACGTTGCTCGAAGAAGGTGACGCCACGCCGGCCGACGTGTTCTTTGCGCAGGACCCTGGGGGTTTGGGCGCCGTCGAATCGCTGCTGTCACCCCTGCCCGAGTCGCTGTTGAGCCGCGTACCCGCCTGGGCGCGCTCGCCGCAGGGATTTTGGACCGGCATCTCGGGCCGTGCCCGCGTGGTGGTGTACAACACCGACCGCCTCGGTCCGGCCGACCTGCCGGACGATCTGTGGGGCTTCACCGACCCGACTTGGCGAGGACGTCTTGGCTGGGCGCCAACCAATGCGTCGTTTCAAACGATGGTTACGGGCATGCGCGCCATGTGGGGCGCTGACCGTACGCGCGAGTGGCTCGTGGCGATGCACGCCAACGAGACCACGATCTACCCCTCGAATAGCCCGATAGTGACCGCCACGGCCGCCGGCGAGATCGACGCCGGCCTGGTGAACCACTATTACCTGCACCGCTTCCTCGCCGAGGAGGGCGACACGTTCGCCGCTCGGAACTATCACCTTCCCGGCGGTGGTCCGGGTTCGCTGGTGATGGTGGCGGGAGTCGGGATTCTCAAATCCGCCGCCAACCAGCCGGCCGCCGAGCGGCTGGTCGACTTTCTCCTTTCTGCCGCGGGACAGCAATACTTCGCCGACACGACGCACGAATACCCGTTGGTCGAGGGCATGAACGCGTCGCGTCTGCTGACGCCACTGGCTGACATCAACAAGCCGGCAATCGCGCTGAGCGACCTTGCCGACCTCGAAGGCACGCAGGCCATGCTGCGGCAAGCAGGGGTATTGCCCTAGACGCGATGTGCGGCAGTGTGCGCTCCACGGTGCTGCCGACGGGATCGGTGGTCGGCCGGCTGCTCACGCCGGGTGTCCCGGACTTTGCCTCGGCGACGCGAAGATATTCGTCTTGGCTTATGGTGAGTGTTAGGTAATACTAACAACGATGAGGGTCGCATTGGCGATCCGTAGCCTCAGGAGAGGTCTCTATGTCCGTAAGTCGACGTGCCCTGCTGCGTGGCGGCGCTGCCGTCGCGGCCGCTGCGGCCGCACTGCCCGTGGTCGCCGCCTGCGGCGAATCCGAGGTTGTGACCCAAGAGGTCATCAGGGAGGTCCCGATCGAGAAGGTCGTGACGCGTGAGGTCATCAAGGAAGTCCCGGTCGAGAAGATCGTTCGCGAAACCGAGGTCAAGGAAGTCCCGGTCGAGAAGATCGTGACCCAGGAAGTCATCAAGGAAGTCGAGGTCGAGCGAATCGTCACGGTCACGGTGCCCGAACCGCGCAGCGAACCCCAACCGTTGGTCGTCTACTCGGGACGCAGTGAGTCCCTGGTCGACCCGATCATCAAGCAGTTCGGCGCGGTGTCCGGCTTGGACGTGCAGGTGAAGTACGCCGGCACGCCGGCGCTCGCCGCCACGTTGCTGGAGGAAGGCGACGCCTCGCCGGCCGACGTGTTCTTCGCGCAGGACCCCGGCGGCCTCGGCGCCGTCGAATCGCTCCTCTCGCCGCTGCCCGAGGAGCTCCTCGGTCGCGTGCCCTCCTGGGCGCGCTCGCCGGAGGGCCTGTGGGCCGGCATCTCGGGCCGGGCGCGCGTGGTCGTGTACAACACCGACCGTCTCAGCCCCGCCGATCTGCCGGACGACGTTTGGGGCTTCACCGACCCGAGCTGGCGCGGCCGCCTCGGCTGGCCGCCGACCAACGCGTCGTTTCAGACCATGGTCACCGGCATGCGGACCGAGTGGGGCGACGACCGCACGCGCGAGTGGCTGGACGCGATGCACGCCAACGAGATTGGGATCTATCCCAAGAACACGCCGATCGTCGCCGCCACCGGCGCGGGCGAGCTCGATGGCGGCTTCGTGAACCACTACTACCTGCACCGCTTCATCGCGGCGGAGGGGGAGACGTTTGCCGCGCGGAACTACCATCTGCCCGGTGGGGGGCCCGGATCGCTGGTGATGGTCGCCGGCGCGGGCATCCTCGGCACCGCGGCCAACCGACCGGCCGCCGAGCGATTCGTCGACTTCCTGCTCTCCACCGTGGGCCAGCAGTACTTTGCCAGCTCCACGTATGAGTACCCCTTGGTGGAAGGCGTGAAAGCGTCGCGCATCCTGACGCCGCTGGCGGACATCAACAAGCCGGCGATCGCGCTCGCCGATCTGGCCGACCTCGAAGGCACGCAGGCCATGTTGCGGGAGGCTGGAATACTGCCCTAAGCATGGCGTCAATCGCGCGTGTGATTCGCGTCGCCGCGCCCAGCGGGCCCATGGGGCGGATGGGCCGCTGGACGCGGGCGCCTGCCGTGGTCTGGGTCCCGGCGCTGGCCGTCGGCCTGTTGCTGGCATTGCCGCTGGTGTACCTCGTCATTCGAACGGTCGGCGCGGGCGACGACGCTTGGGCGCTGCTGCTCCGGTGGCGCACGGTCATGATTCTGCTGCGCACCGTCGCGCTGGTCGTCACAGTGACGGCGGGGTCGGTCCTGATCGCGGTGCCGGTCGCCTGGCTCACCGTTCGCAGCAACCTTCCGTGGCCGCGCTTCTGGAGCGTCGTCGCGGCCTTGCCCCTCGTGATTCCCAGCTTTGTCGCGGGGCTGGTGGTCCAGGTGGCGCTCGGCCCGCGAGGGATGGTGCAGCAGGCGCTCGAGCCGATCTTCGGTGTGACCGAGCTCCCATCGATCTACGGTTTTCCGGGCGCCGCGCTCACGCTGACGCTGCTTAGCTATCCCTACGTCCTGCTGCCCGCGCAGTCGAGCCTGCGGCGGCAAGACCCGTCGTTCGAAGACGCCAGCCGATCGCTTGGGCATGGCCGCCGCGCGACCTTCCGTCGCGTCACGCTGCCATTGCTGGCGCCGGCCGTGGGCGCCGGTTCATTGCTCGTGGCGCTCTACACGCTCACCGATTTCGGCGCTGTCTCGCTGCTTCGCTTCGAGACCTTCACCTGGGCGATCTTCGTGCAGTTCGAGTCGGCCTTCAATCGCGGTCTGGCCGCCGCCCTGTCGCTCGTGCTGGTTGGGCTAGCCGCGGTGATACTTGCCGCGGAGGCGCAGGCGCGTGGACGCGCCCGCTTTCACGGCGTCGGTCCGGGGGTGGCGGCTGAGCCAAGTCGCATCCCGCTTGGCCGCTGGATGATCCCGGCCGTTGGCTTCATGGCCGGGCTTGCGACGCTCGCCCTGGTCGGGCCCATGGGCGTGCTGGCCTACTGGGTCGGACGAGGCGTGGCGGCCGGCGAAACGCTGGTTGGGGTCGGTGATCTCGTGCTGAACTCGCTGCTCGTTGCCACGCTCGCCGCGCTGGCGGCGGCCCTGGCGTCGCTGCCCGTCGCCGCGCTCGTCGTCCGCTACCCGAGCCGCTTTGCCTGGGCGATTGAACGGGCCACCTATACCGGCTTTGCCTTGCCCGGCGTTGTGGTTGCCATTGCGTTGGTGTTCTTCGCCGTCAATCTTGCGCGGCCGCTCTATCAGACGATGCTGCTGTTGATCCTGGCCTATGTCGTGTTGTTCTTTCCGGCCATGCTCGCGGCCGTTCGGACCGCCCTCGCGCAGGTGCGACCGAGTCTGGAAGAAGCCGCGCGCACGCTCGGTCGCTCGCACCTCGCCACGCTCCTCCAGGTGACGCTGCCGTTGATTTGGCCGGGCATCGCCGCGGGCATGGGCCTGGTGTTTCTGCTCACGATGAAAGAGCTGCCCGCGACCCTGATCCTCGGGCCCATCGGCTTCAAGACGCTGGCCACGGCCACCTGGTCGGCGGCCTCGGAGGCCTTCTTTGCGCGTGCGGCCATGACGGCGCTCGTCATCGTCTTTGCCTCGGGCGTGCCGTTGCTGCTGCTGCGGCTGCGCCTGGGACAGGGGCCGAGTCAGGACCCGCCTCCTGCTCGCCAATAGCCCCGACCGTTGTTGCGGGGTGGGGCCGGCCGTACCATACGGCCATGCTTGCCCTCTTAGGCGGAAGTCCGGTTCGCCCGGATCCATATCCGGCGTGGCCGGTCTTCGACGAGACCGAGGTCAACGCCGTGGCGGACGTCGTCCGCACCGGCGAGTGGGGGCGCCTGGGCAGCCACCGCGTGATTGCGTTCGAGCGCGCCTTCGCCGCCTACCAGGGCGCGACTTATGGGCTCGCGGTCAACAGCGGCACCAGCGCCCTCGAAATGGGGCTCGAAGCCCTGCGGCTGCCTCGGGGCTCCGAGGTCATCCTGGCGCCGTTCACGTTCATGGCCAGCGCCACGTCCATCCTCAACGCCGGCCTGGTGCCAGTCTTTGCCGACATCGACCCGGACACCTACAACCTGGACCCCGCCTGCATCGCCGCGGCGATCACCCCGCGCACGTCCGCCATCATGGCGGTGCATTTCGGCGGGCTGGCTTGCGACATGCAGGCCATTCTCGACATTGCCGCGGCCCACGGATTGCGCGTCATCGAGGACGCCGCGCACTCGCACGGCGGCGCCTGGTGCGATCGGGGCCTGGGGACCATCGGCGACGTGGGGTGCTTCAGCTTCCAGGCCAGCAAGAACCTCAACTCCGGCGAGGGCGGCGCGGTGCTCACCGATGACATCGACATCTTCTCGCGCGCCATCGCCCAGCATGACCTCTGGGGCGGCGGCGTCGTGCAGCGCGGCGGACAGCTGGGGCGCGGCAGCCTGGCGACCGGCGAAGGCTGGGACTTCACCGTGTCGGCGGGCGATCGCCGCATCACGCCGTTCCAAGCCGCCCTGCTCCAGGCGCAGCTGGAACGGCTGGACGATCAGGCGGAACGACGCGCGGCCAACGGCGCCTACCTCAACGACCTGCTCGACGACCTTGCTGGCATCGGGGTGCGCCGCATCGACGACTTTGCCACCCGACCGGCGCACCACGTCTACGTTTTCCGCTACCTCCCCGACGCTTTCGAGGGACTGAGCCGCGAGCGCTTCATCGAGGCCATGAACGCGGAGGGCATTCCGGTCTCCAAGGGCTACCGCCAGCCGCTGCATCGCACGGCGCTCTTCGCCGACGTGGACGGCGCCCTGGCGCGGGCCTGGCCGCGCGGCGACGGCACGCCGGACATTGACTACGCCGAAGTCTCCTGCCCGCACGCCGAGCGTCTCTGCGCCGACGAGACGCTGTTTCTGGCGCAGAGCGTCTTGCTCGATGACCAGGCCGGCATGGTGCAGATCGCCGACGCGATCGAGAAGGTTCGCGAGCACGCGGAAGCGCTCATTGCGGCCGACAGCGCCGCTACGCCACGAAGCGATCCGCCCAGCGCATAAGGTCGTTGGCCACGTCCTCCCAGGCCGGTTCGAGCTGGGGCATGTGCGCCCGACCGGGATAGATCATCGGCAGCACGCGATAGCGCGCGCCCAGCCGGCGAGCCACCCAGGGGATCACGCCCAGATCCTCCGATCCGGACGTGACGAGCACCGGGCAACGAATGGCCGACCGCGGCACGTGCGGCGGCCAAAACGCGACCTGGCGCACGAACCGCCGCGGCTCGGGCACCAGGTTCTCGCTCAGCGCCGCGGCCTCGTCGGCCGGGAGGCGGTTGAAGAACATGCGGCGCATGTAGGCGGGCTCGGGCCGGTAGGGCTCGCTGCGCAGCGGATGTCCGGCGAACTTGAGCAGCGCTCCCAGCGTTGCCCAGCCCCGATGCAGCGTGAGGATGCCCAAAGGCCCAGCGCTTGACATAAGAATGAGCCCCGGTGCCTCCCACCGCGCCGCCGCCACCTGCGCGATGAGACCGCCGACGCTGTGTCCCACGAGAATCGGCCCGCCAATCTCGCGCGCCGCCTCGACGACGTCGGCGGCCAATTCTCGTACGCCGACGCCGTGAAGCGAGCGGTGGTCCGCGCCCGGATGGTGATGCCGCAGCCACACGGCATGGGTGGCGTAGCCGTGCGCCGCCAGATACGGCCCCATGCGCCGCCACATGTGCGCACCGCCCCACAGACCATGGATCAGCAGGAACCGCGAAGGCGCGCGCAGGTCCGTCGGCAGCCATCGCAGCGCCCGCAGCGGACCGACGCGGACTACCTCCTCGCCCGGTGTGGGCTCAAAGAGATCCGGCGCGTCGGCGGTCAACCGATAGCGCCTGCCGGAGCGTGCAAGGCGGCGGACTCAGCCGCATCGCGCAAGATCTGCCCGGCCTCCTCGATAGCCTGGGCGTCGACCTGGTGGTGCGTGACGAACCGCAGCCGATGGCCCGGACGAATGTCGGCCACACCGACGCCTTGCGCCCGCGCCGCGTCCACGAAGCGCTTCTGATCGAGCACCTCCGGATCGACCCGCACGAACACCATGTTGGTCGCCGCCGGGTAAATCAGGTCCAGTCCGGGAATATCGCTCAGCAACTCGCCCAATCTCTGGGCATTGGCGTGGTCGGCGGCCAATCGCGCCGGTCCGTCGCGCAGGGCGATCAAGCCGGCCGCGGCCATCACGCCGGCCTGCCGCATGGCGCCGCCCAGCATCTTCTTGTAGCGCGCCACGCGCTCGATCGTCTCGCCGGATCCCACAACCATCGAGCCGAACGGCGCCCCCAGGCCCTTGGACAGGCAGAACTGCACCGTGTCCGCGCCGGCGGTCAGCTCCCGCACCGAAACGCCCTGGTCGACGGCGGCGTCGAAGATGCGGGCGCCGTCCACGTGGACGCGCATGCCGCGTTCGGCGGCGAGCTCGACGATGCCCCGCATGACGTCCGGGCCCCAGGACACGCCGCCGCGCACGTTGTGGGTGTTCTCGGTCCAGATCAGCGCGGGACTGGCGGGCGGGATGGTCGAGGAATCCAGCCGCTCGCGCACCAGGTCCGCGTCAAGCACGCCATCGGTCTCGACCGTCAAGAGCGTGCAGCCCGCGACCACCGCATAGTTGCCGTTCTCGCCCACCATGTGCGAGAGCCCGTCCACGATCACCGTGTCCCCACGCTGGGTCAAGGCCAGCATGCTGGTCAGGTTGCCCATCGTGCCGCTGGGCACGAACAACGCGGCCTCGCGGCCGAACATCTCGGCGGACGTGCGTTCCAACTCCAGCACGGTGGGGTCTTCGCCCCACTGTTCATCCGCCACCTCGGCCGTGGCCATGGCCTCGCGCATGTCGGGCGTGGGAACGGTCTGCGTGTCGCTGCGGAGCTCGATGCGGTAGGGGGCCACAGGCGGGACTCCTTCCGGTGGGTCTGTGATTGTAGGCGGTTGTCTCCGCCGTATAGCAGAATCCCGGCGCATTGACCCTCCCTAGCGCTGCGCCTACTATTCATTTGAGGCCGCGCTAGGTGGGGAGCTAGCGGTGCCCTGGAACCGCAATCCGCTACAGCGGGCTGAATACCTGCCTGAGGGTTTCCACCGTCGTGTCTGCCGCCGTTGACCGGTGCTGACGGCTGGGCCTCGTGCGACGAAGACCTCCTAACCCCGTCAGGTCCGAGAGGAAGCAGCGGTACGGAGTCATCTTTGGGTGCCGCGGGATCACCTGGCTCGAGCCGGGGGCGTCGGTAAGGCGGCGGCTGGTACTCGAGGGCAGGGCGCGGCCTCACTTGCAGCCGATTTCGTGACACGATACGCCCCATGACCGACTCGGCGACGCCTGCATTTCAAGCGCTCTACAACCGCTATCGGCCGCAGCGGTTCGGCGAGCTTGTGGGCCAGACGCACGTGGTGCGCGTGTTGCAGAACGCCCTGGCGCACAACCGCCTGAGCCACGCCTACCTGTTTTCGGGCGAGCGCGGCACCGGCAAGACCACCGCCGCGCGGCTGCTGGCGAAGGCGGTGAATTGTCGCGAGGGCGTGCAGCCCGAACCCTGCGCCGTCTGCGACCACTGCCGCGAGATCGCCGCCGGCGCCTTCGTGGACCTCGTCGAAATGGACGCGGCCTCGCACAGCAGCGTGGACGACGTGCGCCTGCTGCGTGAGCAAACCCAGTTCGCGCCCGCCGGGGGACGCTACAAGGTCTACATCATCGACGAGATCCACCAGCTATCCGCCTCGGCGAAAGACGCCTTGCTCAAGACGCTGGAGGAGCCGCCGGCCCGCACGCTGTTCGTGCTGGCCACCACCGAGCCGCATCGGGTGCCCCTCACGATTCGCTCGCGCTGCCAGCACTTGACGTTCCGGCGCATCGGGACCGTCGAGCTGGTCGATCAGCTCCGCAGCGTGGCGGAAGCCGAGGGCACCTCAGTCGATGAGTTGGCGCTGGCCGTGCTCGCCCGCAGCGCGGGCGGCAGCCTGCGTGACGCGATCTCGCTGCTGGACCAGGCGCTCGCGTTCGCCCAGGACAAGGTCACGCTGGACGACGTCAACGGCATGCTCGGTCTGACCGGGCGCGCGGCGGTGCTCGCGCTGGGGGAGGCGATTGCGTCCGGTGACGCGGCCGCGGGCCTCGGCGCCATCGAGCAGGCCATGGCCGACGGCAACAGCCCGGGCACGCTGCGCGCGCAGGTCGTCGATCTGCTGCGCGACGTGCTGTTGCTGAGCGCGGGGGCGTCGGAGGCCGGCCCCGGCAGAGACGATCCGGAAACCGAGGCGCTCGCGCGCCGCATATCCATCGGCCAGGTCGTCCAGGCGCTGGAGGTCTTCGCCGAACCCGATCCGCCCTCGCGGGAGGCCGGCGATCCCATCCTCGATCTCGAGTTGGCGTTTGCCCGCGCCGTCTTGCGCGTGCACGGCGATGCCGTCTCGACCGCTCAACCACCGCCGGCGCCCGCCAAGCCTGCCCCGCCGCCCCAGACGTCCCGGGCCCAGGTCGCTGCCCCGGCTGCCCCAAGCTCGGGCGAGGTGACGCTCGAGACGATCAAGGCGCGCGCGCCGGAGTGGATCGGCGCCGTCCGCGAGGCTTCGCGCATGCTGGCGCCCTATGCCGAGCAGGGTGAGGTCCTGTCCCTCGCCGGCGACGTGGTCACCATCGGCTACCGAGGCCAGCTGCCATTCGAGCGGATGGAGCAGCCGCAGTCGCGGCAACTCCTGGCCGAGGCGCTGTCGCGGACGTTCGGGACTGAGTTGCGCGTGCGCAATCGACTCCAGCGCGATGCCGCGCCTGCCCGCCGCCCATCGCCGAAGGCCGCGTCAAGCAGTGACCCTGTGGTCCGTGTTGCAATGAAGGAATATGGGGCTCAGCCGATTGACGCTGAACTCACCGAAGGAGCCTAGCCGGTGTCCATGAAGATGATGCGGCAGCTGCAGCGACAGATGGAGAAGACGCAAGAGGAGTTGCGGACCGCCACGCTGGAAGTCACCTCCGGCGGCGGCGCGGTCACGATCGTCATAACCGGCGACCAGCACATCGAGTCCATCGCCATCGATCCGGCGGCCATCGACCCCGACGACCCGGAGCTGCTCGGAGACTTGGTGACGGCTGCCGTGAACGAGGCCATCGACCAGTCGCAGGACCTCGCCAAGCGCAAGCTCGGCGCGCTGACCGGCGGGCTCAACATTCCGGGGCTCACGTAGGGCGTGCCCGACCCGGTTCCACGGCCGATCACGCGCCTCATCGAGGAGTTCGGCCGGCTGCCCACGATTGGTCCCAAGACGGCGCAGCGCCTGGCCTTCTTCTTGCTGCGCGCGCCCGCCACGCAGGTATCGGCGCTGGGCGCCGCCGTCAGCGGCCTGCGCGAGCACGTGGTCAGCTGCACGCGGTGCGGGAACTACGCCGACCAGGATCCCTGCGCCATCTGCCGCGACCCTACTCGCGATCAGCAACTCCTGTGCGTGGTCGAGGACCCGCTCGATCTGCTGGCCATCGAGCGGTCTGGAGGCTTCAACGGCGTCTATCACGTGCTGCACGGGGTCATCGCGCCGTTGGACGGCGTGGGTCCCGATGAGCTCAACCTTCCCGCTCTGGCCGAGCGCGTGCGGCGCGAGGGGCTGCGCGAGGTGATCGTCGCGACGAACGCCAGCATCGAAGGCGACGCCACGGCGGCCTACATCAACGGCCTGCTGGACACGGATTCGCTGCCGGTCACGCGGCTGGCGCGGGGACTCGCCCGCGGCGGCGACATTGAATACGTTGATGCGGCCACCATCGCCATGGCGCTCGAGGGACGCAGCCGGGTCGCCGATGAGCTCCCGAACGGCCTCTGAGACGACGGCCCGGCTCCACTGGTTGGGCCACGCGTGCTTTCTGCTGCGCAGCCCCGCGGGCGTGCATGTGCTGATCGACCCGCTCAACGACGCCCTTGGCTATCCGCTGCCGCCACTACCCGACATCGACCTGGTGCTGCTCAGCCACGAGCATGCCGATCACGCCAACGTGGGGCTGGCGCCCGGACGGCCCAAAGTCGTCCGAGGCGCGAGCGCCGACGTGTGGCACGCAGCCGAGGTTCAGCTTGGCGATGTGACCGCGACGGTGATCGCCGGCGCCTATCACGACGAGGTGCAGGGGGCCGCCCGCGGGCGCACGGCGTTGCTCTCGATCGCCGTGGGCGGTGTCCGTCTCTTGCACCTCGGAGACCTCGGGCACGTCCTAGATGCCAATCTCATCGCGCAGACCTGGGCCCACGACATCGCGTGCGTTCCCGTCGGCGGCCATTTCACTCTCGATGGCATCGGGGCGGCGGAGGTCATCGACCAGATCGCCCCACGGGTCGCCATCCCGATGCACTTTCGCCCGACGGAAGTCGAGATGCCGCTTCCGATCAGCACGCTGGAGGACAGCGGCTTCTTGACCGGCCGCACCGTGCGGCGCGTGGCCACGTCTGAACTCGATCTCGCGCCGGACCTCTTGCCACACAGCCTCGAAGTTACGGTCCTGGAGCCGCCGACTCCTCCAGCGCCCGCGTGAACAGGCCGGTGACGCGCGCGTCGTAGACCTCGGGCGCCACGAACTCGGCGACGACGTGGCCCGCGTCCGGTACGCGCCAGAGCTCCCTGGGCTCGCCGGCGCGCGCGTAGAGGGCCTCGGCGTCGTGGGGCGAGACCAGCGGGTCGTCCGTGCCGTGCGCGATCAGCACCGGTCGCGGACTCAGGCTCGCAATCGATTCGATCACGGCCAGATCGTGCATGCGCGCCCCGGTCATGCGTTCCACCAGCCAGGTCACGCCGCGCTTGAACGGCCACGGCGGCAGGCCGGTGAAGGTCCGGAAACCCCAGGCGGTGGCGCTTTCCAGCGAGGCGTAGGCCGCATCGCTGAAGATGGCTCGAATCCTCGGCTCGGTTGCCGCCACCGTGATTGCCACGGCGCCGCCCATGGAGTTCGCGAGGATGACGATCGGGGCGCCGTTCAGCGACGGGTCCGTGTCCGCCAGGTCGACGACAGCCCGCAGGTCGCGCATCTCATGCACGCCGGCGCTGCACATGCGCCCGCCTGACTCGCCACAGGCGCGAAAATCGAACAGCACCACCGAGTAGCCGGCGCGGTGCAGTCGACCGGCTCGCCACTCCATTTCGGTGTGGTTGGTGCCCCAGCCATGCACGCAAATCACCGTTGCCTTGGCGTCTGCCTGCGGCGCGACCCACACCTTCAACCGCACGCCGTCGTCGGCGCGGATGGTCGTATGACGCAGCGGCAGGTCGGACGGCTGCCAGTCCTGCGGACGCCAGCCGCGCGGTGGATGGGTCAGGCGCCACGCGGTTTGGGCGGTCACCGCGGCCCAGAGCAGGACCACCCCGCCGAAGATCGCCGCGATCAGCGGCATGCGGCGGCGTCCGCCATGGCCTCCACCTGCGCCGCGGCACGCGCCACCGCCTTCGACGGCGGCGCGGCGTCGAAGATGTCGATCAGCGCGCTGGCCATGATTGCCGCTTCGGCCTGTCCACACAGCGCCCGCACGTGTGCGGGAGTGGAGATTCCAAAGCCCACCGCGCGGGGGAGCGCGGCTGATTCGCCGACTCGCTGCAGGAACGCCGCGAGGCCCGTTTGCAGGTCCTGGCGGCGGCCCGTGACGCCCGTGAGGCTCACGCAGTAGAGAAACCCGCTGCCGCGCTCGGCCACGCGGCCGATTCGATCGCTGGGCGTGGTCGGCGCCACCAACGGGATCACGTCGAGACCGTGGGCGGAGCAGGCCAGCGCCAGTTCCTCGTTGTCGTCCGGCAGCAAGTCGGGAACGATCAGCCCGTCCACGCCCGCGTCCCGCAAATCCCGCGCCAGGTCCTCATACCCCCACTGCAAGAACGGATTCGCGTATCCCATCAACACCAGCGGCGCGTCGGTGGAGGCTCGAATCGTCGCGGCGGCCTCGATGCAGCCCGTGAGGGTGGCTCCCTCGGCCAGCGCACGCTGCGTCGCTCGCTGGATGGTCGGGCCGTCGGCGATCGGGTCGCTGAACGGGACCCCCAACTCCAGCATGTTCGCGCCGGCGTCGACGTACGCCCGGGCCAGCGCCACCGAGGTCGGCATGTCGGGATATCCGAGCGCGACATACGGCGCAATCACCAGCCGGCCGTCGGCACCGGCATCGGTGAAGGCCGCGGCGATACGGCTCAACCGGCGGCTCCCAGCGCACTGACCACGGTGTCCATGTCCTTGTCGCCGCGCCCCGAGAGATTCACCAGGATCAAGGCGTCGCCCGGCAGCGTCGGCGCCAGCTCGATGGCATGGGCCATGGCGTGTGCGGATTCCAGGGCGGGAATGATGCCCTCGAAACGAGCCAGGGTCTGTAGGGCTTCCAGGGCCTGCTCGTCGGTTACCGAGACGTAGCTCGCGCGACCCGCGTCGCGCAGATAGGCATGCTCAGGCCCCACGCCCGGATAGTCCAAACCGGCGGCAATGCTGTGCGTGGGAGCAATCTGGCCGTCCTCGTCTTGCAGCAGATAGCTGATCGCCCCGTGCAAGATGCCCGGGCTGCCGGCTTCCAGCGTGGCCGCGGTCTGCGCCGGACCCGTGCCGCCCGCTTCAACGCCAACCAGGCCGACCGGGTCGCCCACGAACGAGTGGAAGATCCCGATGGCGTTGCTGCCGCCGTTGACGCAGGCGATAACCGTGTCCGGCAGGCGGCCGGTCTGCTCCAGCATCTGGGCGCGCGACTCGATGCCGATCACCTTCTGAAACTCGCGCACGATCAGCGGATAGGGATGGGGCCCCGTGGCCGAGCCAAATAGGTAGAACGTCGATTCGACGTGCGTGACCCAATCGCGCAACGCCTCGTTGATGGCGTCCTTCAACGTTTGGCTGCCGGACGTCACCGGCACCACCTCGGCCCCGAGCATGCGCATGCGCACCACGTTGAGCGCCTGGCGGTGAACGTCCTCCTCGCCCATGTACACCACGCACTCGAGCCCGAACATGGCGCACACGGTTGCGGTGGCCACGCCGTGCTGGCCGGCGCCGGTTTCGGCGATGACGCGGCGCTTGCCGCTGCGCACCGCCAGCAGGGCCTGTCCCAGGGCGTTGTTGATCTTGTGGGCGCCGGTGTGCGCCAGGTCCTCGCGCTTGAGCCAGATTCGAGCGCCGCCGAGCTCCTCGTGCAGCCGGCGCGCTTCGTAGATCGGTGTCGGCCGCCCGGCGTAGTGGTGGAGCAGGCGCTCCAGCTCGGTCTGAAACGCGGAATCGTCGCGCAGCCGCATGAAGGCGTCCTCGAGCTCCACGAGCGCCGGCACCAGGGTCTCCGGCACGTAGCGACCGCCCCAGGTGCCGAAGTAGCCGGCGGCGTCGGGGGTGTGGGTGTCTGCGGTGGTGGTCACGGCGCGGCGCTCGGCCTCAGCTCCGGCGGCACCAGCGATACCATCACATTCCCAATGATCAGCACGTCGCTGGGATCCTGCTCGACCAGGTAGACGACCTCGATCACCCCGGTCATCCGGCCCACCTGCAGCACGATGTAGTAAATCGTCGGCACCGCCGGTCCGCTCGGCGGTGCGCCTTCGGCCAGATTTGGATTCATTTCGAGCACGGCAAGGGTCACGGCGTCGGCAATCTGGGGCACGTTGCCAAATCCCGTAAGCGAGGACTCCAGATTGGGATAGGGCTCTTGCATCGCCTCGACGCGGGTGGCGGCCGAGCTTCCGATGAAGCTGGATGAGAGGAACTCGTAGAAGCTCGCGGCCCCCTCGACGCTCGGGTGGACGAAGACGAACTGCACGAGTTGAACCAGGCGCTGGCGCTCGCTGAGGGCCCCGGATTCCGGCTGCCGCCCACTGAATTTCGCGCCGAAGCTGACGATCTCGAAGCCGGCGAAGATCTCGGGCGAGAAGACCACGCTTGGGTCCGCCGTTTCCTCGAAGGTTTCCAGGCCGGGGTCCACGGCCTCGTTCGGAATCAGCATCGAGGACGCCAGCGGGTTCGCGGCAATGGCCTGGACGTCCATAGGCCCTGTGGCCGCGGGCGCCGTTGGGGCCGCCGTTTCTTGGGTCGCCCCGCCAGCCGTCACTGGAGGCGTGGTTGGCTGCGTCGTTGCCTCGAACGTCAAAACCGGCGTTCGCTCATCGGGGGGCGGGGGCGCCGGCGAGGCTGTTGGCCGGGGAGCCGGCGTCGGAGTCGGCGCCGGAGTTGGCGGTGGCGTCGGCGTTGGTTCCAGGGTCGTGGGGGCCGGTTTCATCTCGATCTCGGTTTGACCTTCGGCGAACACGAATTTGGCGTCCGTGAGCTCGTCCGCCGGGCGCTCGCCGTCTTCCAGCATGAAGCCCTGCGTGCACCCGCTGGCCAGCACCCCCGTCACCAGCAGCGCCGCGGCAAGCCGTCGCATGGCTAGGCGGCCGCTTCCTGCGCCGCGAAGGCCGCGCGCGCGCGCCGCACGAACGCTTCGATCTTGTCCGGGTCTTTGACGCGATCGGTCTCGACGCCGCTGGCGACGTCCACGCCAAACGGTCGCGCGGCGGCGATGGCCGTCGCCACGTTGTCCGGCGTGAGCCCTCCGGCCAGCAGCACCGGATGCTCGCGGGTCAAGGACCGCGCCGAGGCGTAGTCCCACGACTCGCCCGTGCCACCGGCTCGCGTGTCGTGCGCGGTATCGAAATGGAAGAGATCCACGTCGAAGTCGGCCACGATCGCCGCGTCGCGCGGCAGCCGCAGGGTCTTGACCGCGCGTGGTCCCAGCGCATCGCAGTAGTCCGGGTTTTCACTGCCGCCAAGTTGAATGCGATCCAGGTTGCACGCGCGGGCGACCTCCTCGACTTCCGGCAGCGGCGCATCGACGAACACGCCCACGCGCTCCGGCCCGGCCGGCGCCGCGTCGAAGATCTGTTGGGCCTCGGCCACGGTGCGCCGGCGCCAGGCCGGGGCGAATATCACGCCCAGCATGCCCGCCCCGGCGGCAGCCGCCGCCTCGGCGTCCTCGGGTCTCAGCAGCCCGCAAATCTTGACCAGCACGGTCTATGCCGCCGCTCCGGCCGCCACCAGTTCCCGGAGCTGACTGCCCGCGTCGGGCGCCGTCACGATCGACTCGCCCACGAGCACGGCGCTCACGCCGCTGGCGGCCAGGCGCCGCACGTCGGCCGGGGTGCGCACACCGCTCTCGCTCACGATGGCGATGTCGTCCGGGATCATGGCGCAGAGGCGCTCGGTGACCGCCAGGTCGGTCTTGAACGAACGCAGATCGCGGTTGTTGATGCCCACGATGCGGGCGCCGGCAACCAGGGCCTGCTCCACTTCCTCCTCCACGTGCGCCTCGACCAGCGCCTCCATGCCGAGCTCGTGCACCAGCGCCAGATCGTCGTCCAGGTCCTGCTCCGGCGTCAGTCCCACGATGAGGAGCACGGCGTCGGCGTTGGCCGCCGCCGACTCGTAGATCTGATAGGCATCGACGATGAATTCCTTGCGGATTACCGGAAGATCGCAGGCGCCGCGGGCCTGCTCGAGATCGCTGAGCGATCCGCGAAAGTAGTTCTGATCCGTGAGCACCGAGATTGCGGCCGCCCCGCTGTCCGCGTATTCGACGGCCTGCGCCGCCGGGTCCAGGTCTTCCGTGAACACTCCCGCGGTTGGCGAGGCGCGTTTGATTTCGGCGATCACGACGACCGCGTCCACGTCCAGGGCATGCCGGAGCGAGCGCCGTGGGCGCGGCGCCTCGCCGCGGCGGCGCATCTCGGCAAGAGGCACGGCCGCCGCCGCCTGCGCCACCTCGTGGCGCTTGTGCTCGACGATCTCGTCCAGAATCGTCATCTAGCCGCCCGGCGTGCTGTTCGTGACGGCGACCATTCGTTCCAGGCTCGCTGCCGCCGTGCCGCTGTCGATGGCGGCCGCGGCGCGCTCGACGCCGTCCCGCCAAGACTCAGCGACCCCGGCCGCCAGCAACACGCCGGCGGCGTTCGCCACCGCCAGATCGCGACGCGGCCCGCGGTCGGCGCCGTCGAGGATGCCGCGGATGGTGACGGCGTTTTCCTCGGGCGTGCCGCCGGCCACGCTTGCCGCGTCACTCGCCGCCAACCCCAGATCCTCGGCGCTGATGGTGTACGACGAAATCGCGCCATCGCGTAGCTCGGTCACCTGGGTGGGGCCGTCGAGCGTGACTTCGTCCATGCCCCCGTGCCCGGCGACCACGAGGACGCGGACGGCGCCCATTTTCTGCAGCGCGTTCGCCATGGTCGTCGCCAGCGCGGGACTGGCCGCGCCCAGGAGTTGCCGCCGCACGCCGGCGGGATTCGTCAGCGGGCCCAGGACGTTGAACATCGTGCGGATGCCGATTTCCCGGCGCAGCGGCGCCGCGAACTTCATGCTGGGGTGAAAGGCCTGGGCGAACATGAACCCGATCCCGGCCTCGCGCACGCACTGGGCGACAAGCGCCGGAGGAACGGCCAACTGCACGCCAAGGGCTTCGAACGCGTCGGCGCTGCCGCTCTTGCGAGTGAACGACCGGTTGCCGTGCTTGGCGACCTTCGCTCCGGCGCCGGCGGCAATCAGCGCGGCGGTGGTCGTCACGTTGAACCAGCTGACGCCGCGTCCGCCCGTGCCGCACGCGTCGACGGCGGACAGATTGCCCAGCTCTACGCGCGTGGCATGGGCCCGCATGCTCTCCAGGAAGCCGGCGATCTCATCCGCCGACTCGCCTTTCAGGCGCAATGCGGTGACCAGCGCGCCGAACTGCGCGGGCGTGACGCCGCCGGTGAGGATGGACTCCATCACCTCGCGCGCCGTGTCGCGCGCCAGCGAACGCCCCTCCACCACGGTCTGAATCGCGCCGACGATCATGAGAGTGTCCGCATGCCGGCCAGCTTGACGAAGTTCCGGAGCAGATCGGGTCCCACCGTGGTGAGAATCGACTCCGGGTGAAACTGCACGCCGAGTATCGGGTGGGTCTGATGCCGCACGCCCATGATAAGCCCATCCGGCGTGCGCGCCGTAACGTCTAGCTCATCCGGCAGGCTCGCCTCCTCGATGATCAGCGAGTGGTAGCGCGTGGCGGTGAACGGATCCGGCAGGCCGTCGAACAGCTCATCGCCGTCGTGATGGATCGGCGATGTCTTGCCGTGCATCAGCTCCGGCGCCCGCACGATGCGGCCGCCGAACGCCGCGCCAACGGCCTGGTGCCCCAGGCACACCCCAAGCGTGGGGATGCGCGGCCCCAGCGTGGCGATCAAGTCCACCGAGATTCCGGCCTCGGCCGGCGTGCAGGGACCCGGTGAGACCACGATGGCCTCGGGCCCCTTCGCTTCGATTTCGGCCACCGTCAGCGCGTCGTTCCGGTGAACCTCGATGTCGTCTGTGATCACGCTGAGGAACTGCACCAGGTTGTAGGTGAACGAGTCGTAGTTATCGAGCACGAGCAGCATGGCCGGCCTCCTCCGCGATCTCGATCGCGCGCAGCAGTGCCCGTGCCTTATTGAGGCACTCGTGGTACTCCCGCTCGGGCACGGAGTCCGCCACGATCCCGGCGCCGGCCTGCACGTGCGCCATGCCGTCGCGGACGACCATGGTGCGAATCGTGATCGCCGTGTCGAGGTCGCCCGAGTAGCTCACGTAACCCACGGCGCCGCCGTAGGGGCCGCGCCGCAGGTTTTCCAGCTCGGCAATGATCTCCATTGCCCGAATCTTGGGCGCGCCCGAGAGGGTTCCAGCCGGGAAGCAGGCGCGCAGCGCGTCGAGACCGCTGCGGCCCGGCGCAAGCGTGCCGGTCACGTCGCTCACGATGTGCATGACGTGCGAGTAGCGCTCGACGCTCATGAAGTCGTCCACGGCGACCGAGCCCGAGACCGACACGCGCCCGACGTCATTGCGGCCCAGATCGACGAGCATCACGTGCTCGGCGCGCTCCTTCGGGTCGGCGAGCAGCTCACGCGCCAGCTCTCCATCGGCGTCCGGATCCTCGCCCCGGGGACGGGTTCCGGCGATGGGACGCGTGCGGACCTGACCGTCCTCGAAGCGCACCATCATCTCGGGCGACGCGCCGGCAAGCTGCACGTCGCCGAAGTCCAGATAGAACATGTAGGGCGACGGATTGATGCGCCGCAGCGCGCGGTAGACCTCGATCGGGTCGACGGTGAGCCTTCGGCTCAGGCGCAGCGACGGCACCGTCTGGATGATGTCGCCCGCGGAGATGTATTCCTTCGCCCGCTCGACGGCGCGCATGAACTCGGCCTTGGACATGCTCAGGTCCACGCGCCCGTTGACCGGCGACGCGCTGTCTCGGCTGGGAACCGGCGTGGGGCCCGCAATGCGGTCGGCAAGCGCGGCCAGCCGATCACGCGCCGCGGCATATCCGCGCACCGGATCGGGATCCGGACGGGCGACCGTGACGAGCCGCATCACGTCACGCACGTGATCGAAGATCACCAGCTCCTCGCAGAGCATGAACATGCCGTCGGGCACGCCCAGCGGGTCCGGCGCCGGCACCGGCAGCCGCTCGAAGTTGGCCGCAGCGTCGTAGGCCAGATAGCCGACCGCGCCGCCCTGAAAGCGGGGCAACCCTGGATTGGGCGCGACATCAGCCGTGTCCAACAACTGCGCCACCAGGTCCAGCGGATCGGTGTAGGTCTCGGTGCGGGCCTCGCCGTCCGCGTCGGTGAATCGTGCCGTTCCGTCGCGGAAGCGGAGGCTGCGCGCCGGCCGCGCGCCGACGAATGAGTACCGCGCCACCTGCTCGCCGCCCTCCACGCTTTCCAGCAGGAATGCCGGGTCGCCGGCCCGCAGCTTGAGGAACACCGACACCGGCGTGTCCAGGTCGCCGGGAATTTCATCGAAGATCGGCGTCGCGCGGCCGTGGGCGAGTTGGTCGAGGGCCCACGCGCGCTGATCCGTGCGTGCGTCCACCATCTGCTCCATGCCCATTCGACCCCTCCTTCCGGCCCCGACGCCGGGCACAAAAAAACCTCTCGCCTGAGGGGCGAGAGGCTCGTGCCTTCGCGGTGCCACCCTGCTTCGGGTGCACAAGGCACCCCTTCGTTCCAGATACGGAGCTTGCGCTCGATATCCTGCCCTGCGCTAACGGTGGGCCTCCGGCGGAGCCTACTTGGGCGTGCCCGTTGGGTCCGCGGCTCGTGGGGCCATTCGCCGCCGTCGCCGCGACCGGACTTGCAGCGCGAGGTCCGGCTCTCTAACGCGGCTTCCGACGGGTACTCGTCCCAGTCACAGCCTTTCCAGCAATCGCGAGCCTACGGCGGGCGATTGGCGCGTGTCAACGAAATCGGTCGATCGTGAGCTGTGCCGTGCGTGCCTACGAAGCCGAGGCAGGCGCGGCGAGACTCTCCAGCACGTCGAACAGATCGTCGAGGTAGGCGTCGGTGGCCGAGAGTCCCATGTGCCCGACGCGGAACACTTGGCCGGCAAGCTCCGCGATTCCGCTGCCCAGCTGGATGTTCGCTTGCTCGCGCACGGCCGCCACGACCTCGTTCGCCGCGACGCCGGGCGGCGGGCGCAGGGCCGTCACCGTGGGCGACGCCCACTCGTCGGCTGCCAGCGGCGCATAGCCGGCGGCGCGCGCCCGAGCGCGCACCCGGGCGGCGGCTTCCCGATGCCGTCGATATCGCACTTCAAGCCCTTCCGCCAGAATGCGGTCGGTGGCGACGCTCAGCGCGGCGATGACGTTCACCGGCATCGTGGCGGGCTGTGGGTGAAACTCCGCCATCTCGGTGGCGTAGCGGCGCCACACGCGCAGGTCGCTGTAGAGCCCGTGGTTTTCGGCCCCGCTCGACTCCAGAAACTCCCAGGCCCTCGGATTGACGATCACCGGGGCCGCGCCCGGCGGTGACTCCAGCGCCTTTTGCGAGGCCGTGCAGCAGATGCCGACGCCCCACGCGTCAACCGCCATGCGCGCGGCGCCGAACGTCGACACCGCGTCCACGATGAGGAGCCGGCCGGCCTCCGCCACCGCGCTCCCCAGGGCCTCCAGGTCGTTCAGCACGCCGGTGGCCGTCTCGCCGTGGGTCACGCCTACGACCTGGGCTTCGGGGTGCGCCGCCATGAACGCCGCGAGCTCGTCCGCTCGCACGGCTTCACCGCGTTCCGTGCGCAGGACGTGGGTGGTGATGCCGTAGCCGTCGGCGACCTCGCACATGCGGCCGGAGAAAAAGCCGTTGTCCACCACGATCAGATGGCCGCCGGTGGGCACCGCCGTCCCGATCGCGGCGTCGATGCCCACGATGCCGGTGCCGGCGAGCACAAAGGCGTCGCCCTCGCTCTCGCCAATCGCCAGCAGGTTCTTCCGCACATGCCCGTAGGTCTCTACCCACGCGTCGCCGTAGTGCGGAATCACCTGTTCGCCTAGTGCTTTCAACACCTCCGGCTCTAGGTCGATCGGACCGGGGATCATCAACCGTGGGCGGCTCATGCCGAATCTGCCAAAGGGTGAATAAACAGCGCGGCGCGGACGTGCACTGGGCGCCTTTGCGCCCGGGTATGCCTCGGCGGGTTGTTCATTTGGTCTGACGCATGCGTGCCGTGAAGCATAGCCGCTTGGTGGCGGTGGGAGCGTGCTATACACGCACGGATCGCCGTCTCGGACAGCAACATGCCGCTCTCGCAACCGTCAAACCGCGTCTACGCCGAGTTGGGCGTGCCGCTGGTGATCCATGCCGGCGGGCCCACCACGAACTACGGCGGCTCGCTCATGCGGCCCGACACGCTGGCGGCGATGGCCGAGGCGGGGCGGGCATTCGTGTCGGTCGAGACGCTCAACCGCCGCATCGGCGCCTACATCGCCGAGGTCACGGAAGCCGAGGCGGGCATGGTGGTCGCCGGGGCGGCCGCCGGAATGGTTCTCTCGCTGGCCGCGTGCATGACGGGTACGGACCTGGCGGCCATCCGGCGCCTGCCGGACACGACGGGCCTCAAGGACGAGATGGTCATTCAGAAGATCCATCGCGGTCCCTACAGCCACATGTACGGCTTCACCGGCGCGCGAATCGTCGAGGTGGGCAACGTGTCGTCGTGCCTGCCCGAGGAACTCGAAGCTGCGCTGACCGACCGCACGGCCGCGGTGGCCTTTCTCTTCGCGCCGGGGAATCCACGCGGCGGATTGACCCTGCCCCAGGTGGCCGAGATCGCCCACGCCCGCGGCGTTCCCGTGATCGTGGACGCGGCCATGACGGTGCCGCCGCGCGAGAACCTCACGCGCTTCATCCGCGACGGCGCTGACCTGATCACCATGAGCGGCGGCAAGGTCATCCGCGGTCCGCAAGCGACCGGGCTGCTCTACGGACGCGCGGACCTCATCGAGGCGGCCCACCTCAACAGCAGCCCCAACCACGCGATCGGGCGACCGTCCAAGGTGGCGAAAGAGGAAATGGTGGGCCTCTACGCCGCGCTGCGCAGCTACATGGACTCGGACGAGGACCAGATGCTGCGGGAGATGCGCGACTTGGTCGAGATCATCGTCGACGACGTGGGCGAGATCGACGGCGTGCGCGCGACCGTTGAGTTCGACGACGACCGCTTCTTCGTCCCGACCGCCGTGATTGGCTTCGAGCCCGACTGGACCGGAGCCGACGCCCAGACGATCGGCGACGCGCTGCTGGCCGGTGAGCCGCCGATCTACCTCCGCGTCGATCCCGCGCGCAACCTGCTGGAGGCCTACTCGGCCAACCTGCAACCAGGCGAGCCGGAGATCATCGGGCGGCGGTTGCGCGAGGCGCTGACGGAACCAGGCGCGTAGTCGAGAGCCGTCACTGTCCGTCATTCCGAGCCGCCCAACCTGTCATTCCGGCGGAGGCCGGAATCCAGTCAGTGTTTCGGGTTCGTCGGGCGGACCTGGACCCCGGCCCCGTATCAAGCACGGGGCAGGCTCTTCGCCGGGGTGACGAGCGCTTGCGCTATCGGCGTCACCCAGCGCTCACACGCCCGATGGTCGATGCGTCGCGAACCGAAAGTCCTGGAGTTGTCGCCATTCGTGACCGGCGGGGCGGTTCACGCGGGCGAAGAGGCTTATGCCGCTTGCCTCGACGCGAGCCGGCAAGCTGAGGTCTCGGGCCGCTTGCATTCCGCGGGCGTGACTCAACTCGTCCGCACCCTGATAGAGGGTCAGGTGAAACCGAAAGCCGTCGACGGGCTCAGGGCGATTGGGGAGATACACGCTGGTCGAGATTGGACTGATTCCACACATCAGCTTTCGATGCAGGCGATCCAGCTCGGGCGACCGCTTCACGCGTACGACGACGATTCGCCGGTCATGCGGATCCCAGACCGTCAGATCGCCGAACTCCACCGCGAACGGCGTCGTGTCCGCGGCGGCAGCGGACGTGATCTCGATGACCTCCTCCAAGTCGGTCGGATCGGCGAAGGTTCCTTTCACGGTGACATGGGGAGGCAGGGTCGAGGCGGGGAGGCCCGGTTGCTCGCGTACCTTGGCGACTTCCCGGCGAACGCTCTCCGGCATCACGATGGCGATGCCGTAGCCCGTGTATCCGAATCTGTCAGGGCTAGGAGATCGTCCGGGCAAACGCCACTCCGGAAGGAATGAACTGAGTCAACCCACGACGCGACGCCAGGGTTGCATTCCGTGGGAAGCGACGCATAGACAATCCTATCCGGGGGCTGTCACGCAGCGCTCACTCGCCGGACCGTGGATCGGTCTGACAGACAGCTCGTCGATGACCGCGACGGTCCGCTGCTGCATCTCGGCCATCGCCTCGTCAGAGAGGCGCGACGTGTCGAAGTAGAGGGTCTCGCCGGAAACCGTGAGCGACTCGAACGGCGAATGCAGCATCGCGTGCATGTCCGAGAGCCGGTCGTGGTCGAAGTGGCTCGGGTGCCGCTCGCCGCGCTCGGCGCGCGTCCGATAGCGCTCGAAGAGCACGTCGGGGTCACCCTTGAGCACCACCTGGACCGTGAGGAAGTCGGCGTCACGTTCCAGCGCGCGGAGCCGGGGGTTGTCAAAGGACGGGATCAGCGGTGATTCGATGATCACCGACGTGCCGGAGGACAGCAGCTCGCCGGCGACGCTGAACATTACGTCGATGGCCGCAGCCCCGAGCTGCTTGGATTCCACGTAGTCGGCGGCGCCCAGCCGGTCGAATAGCTGCTCCTTGATCGCGTCCTTGACCACCAGCGGCCAGCGCAGCTCGCGGGACAGCGCCCGCGCCAGCGTGGTCTTACCGGATGCCGCGTACCCGTTGACGATCAGCAGCACTGGCAAGGGTGGGTGCGGACGCGAACGGTCCATGCTCAGCCGTCCTCGAACAGCGACGCGATGAACGCCGTGGCTTCGGCGTGGGCTTCCGGCGACGCCCCGGCGGGATCGCGCAGGTGGGCGCTGGTGGCGCCGTCGGGCCAGAGACCGCCCACCGGGGCGGTGGCCTTCTCGCAAAGTCGCTCGTACAGCTCGAACTTCGCCGACAGATCGTGCTCCGCCATGGCCTGCTGGAACAGCGCCAGGAATGCCGGATCGTGCTCCCTGAGATAGCGCACGGACGCTTTCTCGCCCTGCCACGGCAGCCCTCGGGTTGCGAAATAGCCGGTAAAGGCGTCGCTAAGGCCATAGAGCAATCGCGCGTCCAGAGCCGCGGCGTAGTCGGGGTCATCGGACGCGAGCATGCGGCGATTGTGCTGCCGGTCGTAGTTGAGCTTGTTCCAGGCCCGGTAGGCCGCGCCCGGCGCCGCGCCTGCAGCCGGATCGGACCGGCGAACCTGGATCTGGGCCCTGGCAAGCGCCCCGTTTTGGTCGCACAGGATCTCGGCGCGCTCCAGGTGCGACGCCAGCATCCCGACCCATGCGCCGGCGTCCAGGCGGGACTCGGCGTCGGCGATCTCCGCGATCTCGCGCGCCGTGGCGAACATCAGGTCGCCCGTGCGGCCGTCGATGCAGGTCACACCGGTGCGCAGGTTCGCGTGGGCGTCGTCGAGCACGATCAGCAGATCGATGTCGCTCGTCGGTGTCAGCACTTCATCCAGACCGGATCCGCATAGGGCGACGCCCTGGACCGCCGGGTGTCGCGCGAGCCGTTGCACCACGTCATCGAGCATCGCGTCACCGGCCGGCCATGGAACGGCGCGATAGGACGCGGCCGACGCCGGTCGGCTCACGGCGGGCTCTGAGCGCCGTGCATCCATCCTAGAATTGACCCCTCTGCCACCGTTTACGACTCATGGCCACCACCCCCCGCACCGGAGTCCCCGCAGGCTTCCGACTCGAAGCGCCCTATGCGCCCGCGGGCGACCAGCCCAAGGCCGTGGCTCAGCTCGTGGACGGTCTTGACTCCGGTAATCGCTGCCAGACGCTGCTCGGCGTGACCGGGTCGGGCAAGACCTTCACCATCGCCAACGTTATCAACGACGTGCAGCGCCCCGCGCTGGTGCTGGCGCACAACAAGACGCTGGCGGCCCAGCTGACTACCGAGTTGGCCGAGTTCTTCCCGCACAACGCCGTGGAGTACTTCGTCAGCTACTACGACTACTACCAGCCCGAGGCCTACGTGCCGCGCACCGACACCTACATCGAGAAAGAGACCGACATCAACTGGGAGATCGACAAGCTGCGGCTCTCCGCCACGCGCTCCCTCTTCGAGCGGCGCGACGTGATCATCGTGGCCACGGTCTCGTGCATCTACGGCATCGGCTCGCCGGAGGACTACGGCCAGGTCAGCCTGGCGCTCACCGTGGGCGAGGCGTACGACCGGCAGCGCTTTCTGCGACGGCTGGTGGGCATGCAGTACCAGCGCAACGACGCCGGATTTCAGCGCGGACGGTTCCGCGTACGCGGCGACGTGGTGGAGATTCACCCGGCGTATGACGATTTCGTGCTGCGCTGCGAGTTCTTCGACGAGGAGTTGGAGCGCATCGCCAAGATCGAACCGCTGACGGGCGAGATCCTGGAGGAGCTGGCGTCGGTCACCATCTACCCGGCGCGGTTCTACGTCACCCCTGACGAGCGCCTCAACGTGGCCCTGAGCGCCATTGAGGACGAGCTTGGCGAGTACGCGGTCCAACTGGATGAGCGGGGCAAGGTGCTGGAGGCGGCGCGGCTGCGCCAGCGCACCAACTTCGACCTGGAGATGCTGCGCGAGACCGGGATGTGCTTCGGCATCGAGAACTACAGCCGGCACCTGAGCGGCCGGCGACCCGGCCAGCCGCCGTGGGTGCTGCTGGACTACCTCCCGGACGACTTCGTGCTGGTGGTGGACGAGTCGCACGTCACCCTGCCGCAGGTGCGCGGCATGCTGGCCGGAGACCGCAGCCGCAAGCAATCGCTCGTCGACTACGGCTTTCGGATGCCGTCGGCGTTCGACAATCGCCCGCTGGCCTTCGAGGAATTCGAGACCTACATGCAGTCGGCGGTGTTCATGTCCGCCACGCCCGGCCCCTACGAATACGAGCACAGCGAGCAGGTGGTGGAGCAGATCGTGCGGCCCACCGGCCTGGTCGACCCGGCCATCGAGGTGCGGCCCACGGAGGGGCAGATCGACGACCTGATCGGCGAGATCAACAAGCGCGTGCGGGTCGGCGAGCGCGTGCTCTGCACCACGCTCACCAAGCGCATGGCCGAGGACCTCGCCGAATACCTGGCGGAAATCGGCATCAAGGTGCACTACCTGCACTCGGAGATCGACACGTTGGACCGCGTCACGATCCTCAGCGAGCTGCGGCGCGGGGTCTACGACGTGGTGGTGGGGATCAACCTGCTGCGCGAGGGTCTCGATCTGCCCGAGGTGTCGCTGGTGGCCATCCTCGACGCCGACAAGGAGGGCTTCCTGCGCGCCGACACCTCGCTCATCCAGACGATTGGACGAGCCGCGCGACACCTGAACGGTCGCGTGATCATGTACGCCGACATCGTGACCGCGAGCATGCAGCGGGCCATCGACGAGACCTATCGCCGCCGCAGCTTGCAGGTCCAGTACAACGCCGAGCACGGCATCACGCCGCAGTCGGTGATCAAGGGGCTGCGCGACCTCACCGACCGGGTCGAGGCGGAGGCCCTGCCGCGCGCCGCCGAGGACGCGCCAGCCTACGAGCTTGGCTTCCGTCGCGTGGACGCCATGAGCCGGGCGGAGCTGGCCGCCCACATCAAGCAGTTGGAAGCCAAGATGCGCCTGGCCGCCGAGGCGCTCGAATTCGAGAAGGCCGCCCAGTTCCGCGACCGCATCCGCGAGCTTCGCGAGGACCTCGAAGCGGCGAAGGCCTGACGCGGTGACCGAGGTTGATTTCCCGCGCTCGCCGATTCCGGCCGCCAACGTGGCGTCGGTGCCACAGCGCAGCCCGTTGCGCTATCCCGGCGGCAAGACCTGGCTGGTGCCGCACATCCGGGCCTGGCTCGACAGTCTTGAGCCGAAACCGGAGCTACTGATCGAGCCGTTTGGCGGCGGCGCCATCGTCTCGCTCACGGCGGTGATGGAGGGATTGGTCGAGCGCTGTCTGCTGGCGGAGCTCGACCCCGATGTAGCCGCCTTCTGGAAGGCCGCCCTGCGCCACGGTCCCGAGCTATGCGAGCGAGTCCTGGGGTTCGAGCCCACGCGTGACGCGGTGGAAGCGCTGGCGCGGACCCAACCGGACGAGCCGCTGGAACGCGGCTTCCGCGCGCTGGTGCTCAACCGCACCCGCCGCGGTGGGATTCTGGCTCCCGGCGCGTCGCTGAGCCGCGCCGGCGAGAGCGGCAAGGGGCTGGCTTCGCGCTGGTACCCGGAAACCATCGTCTCGCGCCTCGAGTCGATCAGCGCGCACGCCGACCGGATTGACTTCCGCGAAACCGATGGCATGCGGGTGCTGGAAGAGTTCGCCGGAACGCCGGGCTCGGTGGTCTTCGCCGATCCGCCCTACACCGCCGGCGGCAAGCGCGCGGGTCGGCGGCTTTATACCCACTTCGAAGTCGACCACCCCCGACTGTTCCAGATGCTGGCCGACGCCGCGCCCGAGTTCATGCTCACCTACGACCACGCGCCCGAAATCGCCGACCTCGTCCGCCGCCATGGCTTTCACGCCGTCCAGGTGACGATGAAGAACACGCACCATGATCTGGTCGGCGAGTTGGTGATCACGCGGGGGCCCACTCGTCATTCCGAACGAACGTGAGGAATCTAGAGCGTGTGAGCTCACGGCCGGGGTGGGGTAGTTAAGAATCCTCGCTGGGCTCGGAGTATCTGTGCTCGGAAGTCAAGGGGATTCAAGCCGCTGCGGCGAACGGCTCGACCCACGGAGTTCCGCCTGCGAACGAGCCTTCCCTCGTCACCCCGGCGAACGCCGGGGTCCAGGTCCGCCCGACGCGCCGGAGACCCGGACTGGATTCCGGCCTCCGCCGGAATGACGAAGTGGAGAGCCTCGGAGAATCTGTGTTGCAAGTCAAGCGTGTTCAAGGCGCTGCGGCGGGCCACTCAATCCAGGACGATCCCTCGTCACCCCGGCGGAGGCCGGGGTCCAGGTCCACCCGACGCGCCGGAGACCCGGACTGGATTCCGGCCTCCGCCGGAATGACGGACGGTCGGCAGGCGCTTCATCGGAGTGGCAGGGTGGCGCTCGAAGTGACGGATCGAGTGATGTGGGCAGGTGTCGGGGCGAATCCCACGCTGCGCGCAGCGTGGGCCACCGGGCAGGGTCGCTAGTCGCTCAGTTCTGCGAGAAGTGCGTGGAGACGACTCGGTCGAGCAGGTCGTTGGTGCAGTCGCGGCAGAAGACGATGCGGGAGCGATGCTCCTGGCGGGCCAGTTCGAGAATGTCTTCCGGGCGCGGCGCCGCCCGCATGACGCAGACGTTGGTGCAGACGCGGCGGCCGTGCACCAGGTCGACCGCCCGGTCGCGGTCCGGTCCGGGCAGGTCGAGCACCTGGCCGAAGCTGCGGGTGGCGAGGCGGCGCACGGCCATGCGCCGATCGTCGTGTTCGGGAATGCGCCGCAGGCGGTGCACGGACAGCACGGTGGCCAGGTCCGGCTCGGCGGCCGCGAGGACGTGGGGATCGCTGGTGCCGCCGGCGTTGCGCTCCGGTGAATCCAGCAGATCGGCGTGCACGACGGCCACGTCGTAGTGGGGCCCGACCTGCTGCCACGGCTCGTCGCGCAAGACGTTGATGAACTTGGGCGCGTAGATCTGTCCGGTCGCTTTGTCCAGGCTCTGGTCCACGTACCAGCGCGTGCTCCAGTACGGCGATCCACGGGGTATGCCGGGGATGACCCAGGTGCCGAATGGCCGCAGCTCGCCGCGATTCAAGCTGAGGCCGGCTCGCTGGCCGAGCACCAGCATCACTTCCTGGATATGCGCCACGGTGGAGACGACGGTTTCGGCCTCCCACGGCGCGACGCCTTCGGTCCACTGGAACGAGATCGACTTCATGGTCGAGCCCGGCGCTCCATCTGCTGCCGCTGATGCCCGACGGTCATGGTAGGACCTCGGGGCGGCCGCAGATTGAGCAAGCGCCGGATTCCGGCTCCGTATCAGGTGCCGGGCAGGCTCTCCGCCGGAATGACAACTGGGCATCCCCTCACCCCTGCCCGCTCCCCACGGGAGCGGGAGTCGGAGCCGGAATGACGGCACGGAGCCGCTTCGGGGCAATTGCTACGCTCGCCGCATGGAGTTGAACGGCGACGGCGCGGCGGCGCCGAGCACTTCCGATCGCGTCTCCGTGGTCGAGCTTGGCGCCGAGACCCGAGTGGCCGTCTTCGCGCGTCACGAGGGCGCCTACCGGCTGCTGACGGTGGCCGGGGCGCCGAGCACGCTGGACGCGCCGCACTTCGATCTCACGCCGAGCTTCGAGCGGGCCGTGGCGGAGGTGGAGTCGCTCGCCGGCGCCTACTTCGCCATCCCCGAGACCTCGGCGCGTCCGCACGGCGAGCCGCGCACGCCGCCGATCGCCGCCGCGGTGGGCCGCGGTTTGGCGCCCGGGCCGTCATGCTTTGTGGTGAGCAATCTGGTGGCGCGCGATCTCGAAGCGCTCGAGCAGGCCCTCACCGACCGCGAATTCGTGGTGACCGGTCGCGCAACCACCGCGGCGCGCGAGTTCCGCGATCGTATCGACGGCCCCGCGACCGTCGACGTGATCACGGCGCAGCGGCCCAGCATCGTCGTGGTGGCGCTGACAGAGGATCGGGACGGGCAGGGCCTGGCCTACATGGCCGACTTGCTGCTTGGCGGGCTGGCGGGCCGCGAGGCGAGCTATGTGCCCGTGGTTGCCATCCTCTATGGCGGCGAACTCGATGAGCGGGCGCTCGCCGTCCTCAAGCAGGCGTTTCCGGTCCACGCGGTGTCGGTGCAGGGCGGCGGCGTGGATGACCCGCTCGATCTGACCGAACCGAAGGCGCTCCTCGATGACGTGCAACAGACGGTGAAGGCTCGACGCTTCACCGGACGCGCCGTGCCGGCCGTGGTCGCCGACGCACCCGCGCACGCGACCGCCGCGGCATTGGGCGCGGCCGTCGAGGAGTTGTCCGCGCAGCAGGGGCTCGACGTTGCCGCCGTCTCGCTCGAGGACGACCACGTGTCGGTCGTCGGCTTCCAGGGCGGTACGGGAGTCCGCGTGGGACTCGGACAGGGGCAAGACCTGTCGCGTCCCTATCACATCGCGCTGCAAACGCCGATCGAGCGCGTGGCGCAATGGGCGCCCGAGGAGCCGATCCCGCAGGCGCTGCGTTTCACGGCTCTGAATCGGTCGGTGCACCCGGCGGCGATGGCGGCCACGCCGGGGGAATTGCAGTTGTCGCACGCGGTGTTCTCGGCCGCGGCCCGACAGGCTCTGCGCAGCTCCGAGGACGGCCGCAGTCCGCTCAACCACGAGGCGCTCGATCTGGTCGTCCTCACGGGCCGCGCGGCGCGTGACGCCGGACGGCCCGTGCAGGCCGCGTTGCTGCTGGTGAATATCCTGGAGCCGGAGGGCGTCACGCAGCTCGCCATCGACCCGACGTCGAGCCTGGCCATGCAGGGTGCCCTGGCTCGAACCGGCGCCCGGGTCGCGCTCGAATCGACCCTCGTGCCGTTGGGCGTCTGCGTGGCGCCGCGGGGCCGCGCGAAAGCTGGCGAGCCCGCCGTGCTGGTCGACGTGCGACCGAGCTCAGGAGCGCGCATTGAGCGCGAGGTCAGCGCGGGCGCGCTGGACGTCATTCAATGGGACGCGCGCGTGCCGGCCGAGGTGCGCATCTGGCCGCAACCGCGATTCGACGTGGGTCTCGGCAACGGACGCCCGGCGCGGTTGAAAGCGAACGTGGGATCGGGTCTGGTGGGACTCATCGTGGATGCGCGCGGGCGGCCGCTGGTCTGGCCTGACGAGCCCGACGAGCGCCAGGCCCGCCTGCAGCAGTGGCTGCGCTCGATGGACGCCTTTCCACCGGTCGGGACCGCGCCGGCGAGGCCGCATGGAAGCTGACCGCGTCCGGCGCGCCATTCGGCAAACCGTGCGGAGCGGCACGCTGCGTCGCCGTCACGTCCTGCCGAGCTCGGGCCGCATCCTGGTCAATGAGGGTGACGAGGTCGTGATGGGCCAGGTCTGGGGCCGCGGTCGCATGCGCGCCGGGGTGACGGTGGTCGACTTGCCGCGATTGCTGAACGCCCAGCTGGACGACGTGCCGGGCCTGCTCCAGGTGAGCCGCGCCGAGATTGTCGAAGAGGACACGTTGCTCGCGGAAGCGCCCGGGCGCATGGGCATTGGGCGGCAGTGGCGGGCGCCGTCACGCGGCATGATCGCCAGTCTCAGTCCGCGAACCGGGATTGCGGTCTTCGTGCGTGAGGTGCGCGAGGTTGCGCTTCACTGCCGCCTCGCCGGGACCGTCGTCGGCGTCACGCCCGGCGAGTCGATCGTTATCGAAGGCGAAGGCGTCGCCATCGCCGGGGCGCTGGGCGCCGGAGGTCGTGCGGTTGGGCCCCTGCGCCTGGTCGAGGCGAGCGATCGCCCGCAGGACGTGGCCGACGGCGGAGAGATTCTCGTAACTCCCGAGCCCCTGCGCACCGAGTGGATGCAGCGCGCCGTCGAGGCCCGCGCCTCGGCGGTCATCGCGCCGTCGGCGGACGATGCCACGCTGTCCGAGTTGGCGCTGGCACCGACCATCGTGGGTTTGCCGTTGCCCGCGTCCGCGCCGCTCTCACCGCCGGTGCCGACCCTCCTCACCGAGGGCTTTGGCAACACTCGGATGCCTCGCGCTCTGCAGCGCATGTTTCGCGCCAGTGCGGACGAGCTGGTGTCCGTCGTGGGGAACCGCCAGCCGGGCGAATCGGAAGTATTGCTGCCCCCGGGACCCGCCGAGGCGCTCATTGAGGAGCTTGGGGCCAATGGCCTTCCGGTTCGCATCGTGGCCGGACCGGATGCCGGTGAGGAGGGCGTGGTGGTCGGCCCGGCGCCGGACGAGGCGCGCGCGCCCTCCGGCTCGCCGGCCATTTGCGTGCGGGTGCAGCGGACGCAGGGCGGCACCGTGACCGTGCCCGCCGCCAACTGCGAGGCGATCGCCTAGGCCGCTACATCCGCTCCGGCGCGTCGATGCCCAGGAGCTCCAGGCCGTTGCCCAGCACCTGTCGCACGGCCGCGACCAGGCGCAGACGGGCCGCCGACAGCACGGCGTCGTCGCTTACCACGCGGTGGTCGTTGTAGTAGGAGTGAAAGGCCCGCGCGAGCTCCAGCAGGTAATGCGCGATGCGGTGAGGCTCCCGCGAATCCGCGGCGTCGACCATCACCTCGGGGTAGACCAGCAGCCGCCGGACGAGAGCCGTCTCCGGCGCGCCCAGGCGGGTGAGGTCCGGCGTCGCGCCTGATGGATTCTCGGCCGCCGACCGCTGGATCCCGGCGCAGCGGGCGTGCGCCATCTGGATGTAGTAGATCGGGTTCTCTGGATCCTCGCGCTTGGCCAGCTCCAGATCGAACTCCATCTGGCTGTCGATCGCCTTGGAGAGAAAGAAGTAGCGAGTGGCCGCGGGCCCAACCTCGTCCAGCACCTCGCGCAGCGTCACGAAGCGCCCGCTGCGCTTGCCCGCGCGCGCCAGCCCGTCGCCGCTGCGCACGCCGACCATCTGCGCCACCAGGATTTCGAGTCGCGCCGGGTCGATGCCCAGCGCCTCCATGGCGGCCTTCATGCGCGGCACGTGACCCTGATGGTCGGCGCCCCAAATGTTGATCACGTGGTCGAAACACCGCGCGCGGAACTTGTCCCGGTGGTAGGCGATGTCCGTGGCGAAATAGGTGGGGTCGCCGCGCGACCGCACCAGCACGTTGTCGCGATCCTCGGTTCCCTCGCCGCCCACGAACCAGGTCGCGCCCTCGCGGTGCGTCACGTGTCCTGAGTCCGCCAGGGTCTGCAGCGCGGCCTCGACCTCGCCCCGAGATCGCATCTCGCGCTCGGAATACCACTCGTCGAACTCGATTTCGAGGTCGGCGAGGTCCTGCTTGATCGAGGTGAGCGCGATGGCGACGGCGCGCTGCTCGAACGCCTCGGCGTCCTGCTGCGCCTGGCCGTCGAGCCAGCGGTCGCCGTCCTCGGCGGCGATGGTCCGGCCCCAATCCGCGACGTAGGAACCGCGATAGCCATCCTCGGGGAACGGCTGGCTGACGCCCAGGGCCGCGGCGTAGTGATGGCGGACGGTTTGGCCGAGGAGCTCGATCTGGCGGCCGGCGTCATTGACATAATATTCGCGCGTCACGTGATGCCCGCGAGCGGTCAGCATGCGGGCGATGGCGTCTCCGACCACGCCGATGCGTCCGGCGCCGACCGTGAGCGGGCCGGTGGGGTTGGCGCTCAGATACTCCACCTGGACGCGCTGGGGATCGGTGACCGGCGTCGGTCCGAAGGCTGGGCCGGCCTGCACGATCGCCTCGATTTGATCCAGCACCCAGGCGTCATCGAGGCGGAGATTGACGAATCCCGGACCCGCGACCGAGACCTCGGCAATCGCCGCATCAGACGGGACGTGTGACGCAATGGCCTCGGCGATGGCGCGCGGCGGCATCTTGGCGCCGCGCGCGAGGCGCAGCGCGTCCGCGCTGGCGTAGTCGGCCAGCTCGTCCCCGCGATGATCCAGCCCGATTTGGGCCGTTGGCATCGGCGGGAGATCGCCGCCGTCACAGGCGGTGGCCAGGGCGTTTCGAAGGAGCGCGGCCAAGCGCTCACGGAGGACGAATTCAGGCACGGCGATTCGCGCGGTGTGGGGCAAGCGCCCGGCGCGGTGCTCCGAGAGTATACGGACGAGCCATAGCCGCGGGCGCGTTTCGCCGGCCGCCCGCTCCCGCTAGCGTCCCCAATCGCGGGGATAGCGGAAGTCGCGGTCGATCGTCCGATCGGAGAGCTTGGCGATCACGGGCGGGCGCCGCTTGAACTGGGTTTGCTGCACGCGCCGGCGTATCTCCGTCACCAGGTCGGCGTCGTAGCCGCCCGCGACGATCTCATCCGGCGTGTGCCATTCGTCGACCAGCAGATAGAGCACTTCGTCGGCCACTCCATAGGTGAACCCCAGCTCGTCTTCGTCGGACTGGCCCTCCCACAAGTCGGCGGAGGGCGGCTTGTCCAGGATGGCCGAGGGAAGGTCCAGCGCCACCGCCAGCTGACGCACCTGCGTCTTGTAGAGGTCGCCGATGGGATTGACGGCACTGGCCATATCGCCGTGCAGCGTGCCGTAGCCCAGCAGCAGCTCGGTCTTATTGCTGGTGCCCGCCACGAGCGCGTCGAACGCCTCCGACTGGTCGTAGGTCGCGATCATGCGCGTGCGCGCCATCACGTTGCCCCGGCGAACCGGCGTCGTGTCGTCGTCTAGCTCCTCCAGGTACCCATCGACCGCCTGGCTCACGTCGATGACGTGGGACTCGACGCCGAGGGCTTGCACCAGCGTCTCGGCGTCGCCCCGGCTGGCGGGGTTGCCGGTGCGGTAGGGGAGCATGAGCGCCAGCACGTTGGTGGGTCCCAGCGCTCGGGCCGCCAGGGCGCAGGTGAGGGCCGAGTCGATGCCGCCCGAGGTGGCCACCACGGCTCGCGTGAAGCCGAACTTCGAAATCGCGTCGGCGATGAATCGCACCAGCACTTGCTCGGCGAGCGCGGTGTCCAGCTGCAATCCGTGGCGCGCGCGATTCTGGAGGGACGTTTCAGTTGTCGATGCCATCGCGGCGCTCCCCGGCAATGCGTGCGAACTCGCGGCTGACCAGCTCAAGGTTCTCATCCCGGCGCAGCGGCAGGCGCGTTCGCTGACGCCGCAGCCGGCTATCGGGCAAATCGGCCACGACGAGCGCCTCCTCGAAGTTGGGCGCCCGCGCCAGGCACGTCCCGTCCGGCGCCACCACCTCCGACCCGCCCCAGAAGTTCACCCCGTCCTCGAACCCCACGCGGTTCACGTGCACCATGTAGCACACGAGCATCTGGGCGTAGAGCCGGTTGAGCGCGTGCCAGGTCTCGGCGCTTCCCAGCTCGCTCGCGCCGCCGCCCACGCCGCGCCCGGGACTGCTCGACAGCCCGAAAATCACGTCCGCGCCGTCCGCCGCCGCCAGGGCGGCGCTGGTGGGATGCCACAGGTCCTCGCAGATCAGCATGGCCTGCCGCCCGTGAGCCGAATCGAATGCCCGCACGTGCCGGCCGGCGGCCAGATCGCGCGCCTCGTCGAACAGCCCGTAGGTCACCAGATAGACCTTCTGGTGAACGTGCAGCAGACGTCCGCCGGAGGCGCATGCCGCCGCCGGCACGAAGCGATGGTCGGCGGTGCGCTCGATGAATCCGAATACGATGTCGATGTCGCGGCTGGCGTCCAGAATCGGCTGCAGACTGTCGTCGTCGCGCGGGACGGCCACCTCGGCGACCAGGTCGCTCAGGAAGTATCCCGTCAACGACTGTTCCGGGAAGACGACGACGTCGCAGCCGGCTTTCACGGCCCGATCGGCGTAGTCCAGATGGATCGCCAGGTTGTGCGCGACGTCGCCCAATCGGGGGCGGATTTGCGCCAGCGCTACCCGCAGATCCCGCACTGGCGCAACCTCCGGTAACCGGCGTGGCGCCAGTCTAGCCACTGGTCGGCCGCGCTGGCGCTCGCCCGCGCCGCGGAGCGAGTCTCGCGCGCCATTCCGCGAGTTGACGGGCCTTGCCCATCGGGCCTAAATTCGACCGTCACGGTCTGGCGGCGAATCACGTTCGGGCTCTGGGGAGCAGATACCCAGCGGGCGCCGTCTTAGCGCCCGCCTCCGAGGAGTTCCGCGCATGCGTAAGTGGTTCGTTGTAGCCATCGTCACTCTGTTGGTCGCCGGGGCGGTCACCTCGGTACAGGCCATCGGCTGCGATGCCAACCAGGGCACCCCGATCGAGGACGGCTGCCTGTACACCATCACGGGCGGCGATACACCGGACCCCAACGACGGATTCCCGGTTGTGAACACCGGCGAGATCAACTGGTACTCGTGCGTGCGGACGCTCGGTCTGCAGGACGTCGGCTACCCGATCGCCCAGCAGTTCGAGTTCAACGGCTTTCAAATCCTCGCCTTGCAGAAGGTGATGTTGCAGTACCGCCCGGACTACGCGGACCGAGGTGGCTGTAGCCAGTTCGCCTACCTCAACTCCATGGACCTGTTGGCCAACAGCTTCGGGGTCAACCTGCCCGGCGTGCCCGCGCACCGCGTGCTGCCGGAGGACGAGGGGGCGAGCTTCGCGCAGATCGTCGAGAACCACCTGGCGCTGCTGGACGCGAACCCGGTCCTCAGGGCCAAGTTCCTGGAGAAGGCGAACTGGCAGAACCTGTACGGCTTGCCAATCGCCTATGAAGAGCAGGAGATCAACGGCAATCCGCAGGGCGCCCAGGTCTTGCGCGCCCAGCGGGCCGTGTGGCGGATCTTCAACGTGGACGCGCCGGGGACGCGCCCTGGCGTGCCCCATCTGCTGAACGTGCCGGACCAGATCAAGAAGCTCAACAACGTCATCATTCCCGAATGGGCCAAGCGCCCGGTCTCCGAGGCGCAGGCGACGGGCTCGGCCCCGGCGCCCATGGTGCTGCCCCATGGCCTGCAGGGATACGGCATGCAGGGTGAGTTCCGCCGCCCGGACGACCAAGCGCTCGCCAATCTGATTACCGGCGCCGGCTTCGGCTGGGTCAAGCAGCAGGTGCCGTGGGAAGAGGTGGAGACGGAAGCCACGTTCGGGCCGAATTGTGAGCCCAGCGATCCCTCCAACTGGTACTGGGCCGACGTGGACCGCTTCGTCAACACCATGCGGGCCAACGGCCTGCAGATTCTGCTCAGCGTGGTGAAGGCGCCGCCGTGCTACAAGGAACCCGGATCGCCGCCGGGCCACGGCCCGCCCGTCGACCCCGCGACTTTCGGCCGCTTCATGGAGGCGATCGCCAGCCGCTACAAGGGGCGGGTCCAGGCCTACGAGCTGTGGAACGAGGCCAACCTGCAGCGCGAGTGGACGACGCTGCGGCCCCGCGATCCCAACAACACCGCCCACCTCGAGTTCCTCGAGCTGGTCAAGCACGGGTACACCGGCGGCAAGCGCGGCGACCCCAACGCCTACATGGGGTTGGGCGCCCCGACGCCGGCGGGCAACACGCTCCACGCCATTGACGACCGCCAATACTTGCGGCGCCTCTGGGCCGCCAACGGCGGTGAGATCGCCAACTACTTCGAGTTCCTGGGCGTGCATCCGAACGGCGGGCCGAACGCGCCTGACGACACGATCAACAACCCGTCGGCGAGCCGCGCCAAGTGCAACGGCGGCTGGTCGACGCACGACAGCTTCTTCTTCAACCGTTACGAGCAGCTGTACAATGACATGATCGCGGCGGGTCCGGCGTTCCGGGACAAGACGCTCTGGCTCACCGAGTTTGGTTGGGCCACGACTCCCAACCCGGCGTCCGGCTACGAATATGCCCGGTGCAACACCGAGCAGGACCAGGCGAACTACTTCGTTCGCGCCTTCGCCAAGGTGCGGGCGGAAGCGCCCTACGTGACGCACATGATCGTCTGGAACCTGAACTTCCAGCAGGTGGTGGGCGCGCATGACGAGAAGTGGGCGTTCGGGATCGTGCGCAGCGACCTGAGCCCGCGGCCGGCTTACACCGCCCTCAAGAACATGCCCAAGCCGAGGGCGGCGCCAACCGCGCCGGGACCGGCGGGCTAGCCGAGGCGCGACACTAGTCGCACGCGACGGCCGAACCGGCGGGGCCTCGAGCCCCGCCGGCGCCGTTGCGGCCGCCGGCGACTTCTGAGCGCCTACACTTGCCGCCATGGGCGTGCTCTACGTCGTGGCCACGCCAATTGGCAATCTCGAGGACCTGACGGCCCGCGCCGCGCGCGTGCTTTCTTCGGTGCCGGTGGTCGCGGCGGAAGATACCCGCCGCACCCGCAAGCTGCTCAACCACATCGGCGCCGGCCCGCGGCTCATCGCGTACCACGCCGAGAGTCCGGAGCGCAGGGAGAACGCCATCGTCGCCTGTCTGCGCGAGGGCGACGTCGCGCTCGTGTCCGACGCGGGCACGCCGGGTTTAGCCGACCCCGGCCCGGACCTGGTGGCGCGTGTACGCCGCGAGGGATTCTCGGTGGTGCCGATTCCCGGCGCTTCGGCCCTGGCCACCGCGCTGTCGGTCGTGTCGTTCGCGCAGCAGCCGGTGACGTTCATCGGGTTTCTGCCCGAGCGACGGCCCAGGCGCGAGCGCTTGGTCCGGCGCGCCGCCGAGGTCGCGCGCACGCTGGTCGTCTATCTGCCGCCGCACCGGGCCGCGGCGCGGGTGGCCGAGCTGCTGGAGTGGCTCGGCGACCGTCCGGCGGCCATGTGCCGCGAGTTGACCAAGCTCCACGAGGACATTCGCGAGATCCCGCTGTCCGAGCTGTGTGCGGTGTTGACGGACGATGCCCCGCGCGGCGAGATCACGCTGGTGATCGACGTGGCGGAGCGCGAGTCCGAGGCCGAGCCCGAGTCGTCCACCGTTGTCACCGCGGTCACGGCCGCCCTAGCGTCCGGCGCGTCGCCCGCCCAGGCCGCGGCTGCGGTTGCCCGGGAGCTGCGGGTTCCGCGGCGCGAGGTCTATGCGCTGGTCCAAGAGCTTCGCCGCGGCGACTCGGGCGAATCGCGCTAGGCGGGCTGGGCTAGAATCGCAAACTCGCCTCGGGCGAAACCCTCTGTGTCCAAGTACTACCTCACCACCGCCATTCCCTATCCGAGCGGCGAGCCGCACGTGGGCCACAGCTTCGAAATGATCGCGGCCGACGCTGTGGTGCGCTTCAAGCGGCTGCGCGGCGTTGACGCCTATTTCCTCGGTGGGCTCGACGAGAACAGCCAGCGCGTCAGCCGCCAGGCTGCCGAGGCGGGCGTGGACACGATGGACTACGTCGATGAGGCCGCCGAACGCTTTCAATCCGTCTGGAACAGCGTCGACGTCGAATTCGACGACTTCGTCCGCACGACCGAGCCGCGGCACCACGTGACCGTGAACGAGTTCTTTGCGCGCGTGCTGGCCCAGGGCGACATTTACGAAGGCGACTACGAGGGCTGGTACTGCGTCCCCTGTGAGGCGTTCTACACGGACGACGACCTGGTCGACGGTTGCTGTCCGTTCCACAACGCTAAGCCCGAGTGGGTCACCGAGCGGAACTACTTCTTCCGCATGTCCAAATACCAGGACGCCATCGCCGCTCACTACGAAGCGCACCCGGACTTCGTGTACCCGGAAACGCGGCGCAACGAGATGCTCGGCATCATTCGCCAGGGCCTGCGGGACTTCAGCATCTCGCGCGCCTCCCTGACCTGGGGCATCCCCCTGCCCAACGATCCCGCGCAGCGGATCTACGTCTGGTTCGACGCGCTGATCAACTACATCACCGGCGTGGGCTTCGGCCAGAACGGCGGCGAAACGGCCTTCGAGCGATGGTGGCCGGCTGAGGCGCACGTCATCGGCAAGGACATCGTCCGCTTCCACGCGCTCTACTGGCCCACCATGCTCATGTCGGCGGGCCTGCCGCTGCCCCGGCAGATCGTGGTCCACGGATGGGTGGACTATGAAGGCGCGCCGATGAGCCAGACCAGCGGCCACATCGTCCGGCCGGCCGACGTGATCGAGCGGCACGGATCGGACGCCCTGCGCTACTACCTGCTGCGCGAGGTGCCGTTTGATAGGGACGGTGACTTCAAGTGGGCGAACATGAGTCGCCGCTATCAAGACGACCTGGGCAACGACCTGGGCAATCTGGTGCTGCGCACCACGTCCATGCTTGGGCGCTATTTCGATGGCGTGGTCCCGCCGGCGGACGAGCCGTCCGAGGTCGAGAGCGAGCTGCGCGCCGCGGCCGAGAAGGCCTGGACGCTGGCCGAAGGGCACTTCGAGTCGTGGCGGCTGCACCTGGCGCTGGGCGCCACGTTCGACTTCGTGAGCGCGGTCAATCGATATATCGACCGCACCGAGCCCTGGCGCTTGGCCCGCGACCCTGCGCAGCGCGAGCGCCTGGGCACGGTCTTGGGCGCGGCGCTCGAAGCGGTGCGCCACATCGCCATCCAGATCCAGCCGGCCATGCCGCGGACCTCCACCGCCATCCTCGGCCGCTTGGGCCTGCCGCCCGCCGGCCCGGGCGACTGGGGCGCGGGAGGCTGGACGGGCCTACCGGCCGGACACCGGGCGCCGGGCGGCGCCGCGCTGTTCCCGCGCATCGAGGCCGCATAGCCACGCTCTTCGACACCCACGCGCACCTGGGGGATTCCGTCTTTGCCGACGAGCTGTCGGCGCTCCGTGATCGTGCCGTCGCCGCGGGGGTCGGCGAGATCCTGGTGGTGGCCAATGATCTTCCGTCGAGCCGCCGGGCCATCGAGCTTGCGGAGCGATTTGACGGCTGGTTGGCGTCCGTCGGCGTGCATCCGCACGAATGTGAGAGTTGGGACCGCCGGGCCGCGCGCGAATTCCGCACGCTGGCCGCCCACCCGAAGGTCCGCGCCATTGGCGAAACCGGGCTCGATCACTACCGTGAATTTCAGCCGCGAGACGTGCAGGAGCGCGCCTTTGCGGAGCAGTGCGCGCTGGCGGTCGAGCTTGGCCTGCCGGTCGTGGTGCACTCGCGCCAGGCGCTCGATGCCGTGGCCGAGGTGCTGGAGGGCGCCCCGAGCATCACGGGCGTGATGCACAGCTACGCGGGTGACGCCGGACAGGCCCGCGTGTTCACCGATCTCGGGCTGCACATCTCGCTGTCGGGCATCGTGACGTTTCGTCGCGAGCATGCCCTGCGGGAAATGGCGGCTGAGATTCCGCTCGAGCGGCTGCTGCTCGAAACCGATGCGCCCTACCTGTCACCGGAGCCCTTGAGAGGTCGGCGCAATGAACCGGCGCACCTGCCGCACACGGCGGCGGTAGTGGCGGCGGCGGTGGGAATGTCGGTACCCTCACTGGCCGAGAAAACCACCCGGAATGCGCGCGCCGTCTTCGGTGCCCCCGCCGCCAGTGCCTGACCATCAATCGGCGGCCGACGCTGACCAACTCGCGACCAGCCTGGTCGCGCCGACGCTTGCCGACGTCGAGCAGGTTCTCAGCGCCTGCGCGCGCGTTCCCGAGGTCCCCCTGCTCGAGGAGGTCCTCAACGCGGTGCTCCTGGCGCCGGGTAAACGCCTCCGGCCGTCCCTGGCGCTCCACGTGGCCCAGACCGTCGGCGGGCGACCTGAAGCCGTAGCCAAGCTCGCCGCGGCAACCGAGGTGCTGCACTCGGCCACGCTGGTGCACGACGACATTGTCGACAGCTCGCCCGAGCGCCGCGGGCAGCCCGCCGTGCACGTGATGTGGTCGCAGAAGATCGCCGTGCTTGCCGGCGACTACCTGTTCGCGACGGCCGCCGACCTGGTGGCGCAGCTCGATCGGCCGGTCATCGTGCGCCTATTCGCGGCCACCATCCACGACATGTCGACCAGCGAGTTTGTGACTCCGACCTACGACGACGGTGAGGAAGCCCGCGAGCAGTACCTGAGAAAAATCGGGCACAAGACGGCTTCGTTGTTTGCGCTGGCCTGTGAAGCCGCCGCCGTACTGGGCGATGTCCCGGATGCCGAGCGAGAGGCCTTCCGCGAGTTGGGCTGGAGCCTGGGCATGGCCTTTCAAATTACCGACGACATCCTGGATATCAGCGGATTGGTGGCCGAGACGGGCAAGCCGGTCGGCACCGACCTGCGCGCCGGGCTGGTCACGCTGCCGGTGATCGTGTACCTCGGGAACGAGACGCGCGGCGACGACCCCGTGCGCGCCGTTCTATCGGGACAGGCCGCCGATGACGTTGCCGTGACGCAGGCGCTTGAGGCGATCAAGGCTTCGGGCGCCGTGGAGCAGGCGGCCGGCGTCGCCGCGAGCTACGCGGCGCGTGCCCACGCGGCGTTGGACCGCGTTCGGCCGGCGCCGTCGCGGGCGTCCTTCGAGGACTTTATTCGGCAGGCGACCGAGCGCACCCGCTAGCCGCCCGGGCGGCCGATAATGCGGCATGGCCAAATCGCCTTGGGTGCGCCCCATGTTCGACGCGATCGCACCCCGTTACGACACGCTCAACCGGCTGATGAGCCTCGGGATGGACCGCGGCTGGCGTCGCCGTGCCGTGGCTCGGGCGCTTGAAGATCGGCCCGCCACGATTCTCGACGCGGGCGCCGGGACACTCGACCTCTCGCTGGAGGCATGGCGCAGTTCCGCACACTCTCCGCGGATTATCGCGCTCGACTTCGCCGGCGAAATGCTGGCTCACGGGATGCCCCGCGTGCGGCGTGCCGGCGCAGACGTAGCGGCCGTGCAGGGCGACGCGCTCAGACTGCCGCTGGCCTCCGGCTCCGTCGACGCGATCGTTAGTGCGTTCCTGCCGCGCAATCTGGACAGCCTGCCGCGGGCCTGGCGCAGCTTCGCGCGGGTGCTGCGTCCCGGAGGCGTGCTGGTGATCCTCGAGATGGCGCCGGTGCGCACGCCGGTGTTCCGGCGCCTCTTCCGCCTGTACTTCCATCGCTGGATTCCCTGGATGGGGCGCCGGATCAGCGGCCACGGGGCGGCCTATACGTGGCTGCCGGAATCGGTGGACGACTTTCCCACGGCGCAGGAGTTGGCGGACCAAATCGAGGCTGCCGGATTCGTTGACGTGCGGTTTCGCAAACACGGCTTGGGCGCCGTGGCCATCCACTGGGCCCGGCGCTCATGACCGCCGTCGTGCCCATCGAGTCGAGTGAGGCGTGGGACGCGTTCGTCGCCGGCCATCTCGACGGCGGATTCCTGCAGTCGTGGCGCTGGGGAGAGCTGAAGGCGCGCTACGGGTGGCGGGCGATTCGGCTGGGCCTGCCGCGCGGGGACGGCAGCCTTGCGTCCGGGGCCCAGGTGCTCGTCCGAACCAGACGACTCTGGCCGGGCGGGCCACGCGTCGGGCTGGCCTACGTGCCGCGCGGACCTCTGGCTGAATCCCCGGACGACGCGGCGACGGTGGTGCGCGCGGCGATTCAGGTCGCCCGGAAGCACGGCGCATCCTTCATGCGCATCGAGCCGCCAGCTGATGCCGCGGCCGACGCGGTGCGCTCCTGTGGGTTTCGACCGTCCAGCCAATTCGTGCAGATTCCGCGAACGGCCATGGTCGATCTCGAGCGCGCGGAGTCCGACATCCTCGCCGGCTTCAAATCCAAGATGCGCTACAACATTCGCCTCGCCGGACGGCGCGGCGTGGAGGTGTCGGTCGCCGCCGCCGCGGACTTCGAGGCGTTCGTCGACTTGATGGGCGTCACTGCGTCGCGGGAACGGTTTGCCATCCACCATCCGTCCTACTACCGCGACGTGTGGCAGACGTTTCAACCCGATCAGGGGGCGCTCTTCATCGCCCGGCATCGGGGAGCGCCGCTGGCGGCGCTGATGGTCGTGGGCGCGGGGCGCACGGCCGCCTATGTGTTCGGCGGATCGTCGAACCAGCACCGCAACCTCATGGCGCCCCACGCGCTCCAGTGGGCAGCCATGCGGTGGGCCAAGGCGAACGGCTTTGCGCAATATGACCTGTGGGGCATGGCGGCCCCCGACGATCCAACGGACGCCATGGCGGGGGTGCACCGGTTCAAGCTGGGATTCAACCCGGATCTGGTGACCTATCCCGGCGCGTTCGATCTGCCGCTGCAGCCCGTGCGGGCGCGGCTGCTGACGCGCGCCGTGCGTCTGCGCGACGCGGTCCAGCGTCTACGTGCGGGCCGGGCCGGTCGCGAGTCACATCGGGTCCCCTCTCCCGATTGGAGAGGGCTAGGGTGAGCGTGTCGCCCCGGCCGCTGCCGTTCACCGAACTCCTGGCGGCCTGTGCGGACGCGACCCTGCGCCAGCCGTCCGGTCAATTGATCGACTCGGTGCACTTCGACTCACGCCAGGTCGGCCCCGGCGCCTGCTTCGTCGCCCGGCGAGGGCTGCGCGACGACGGCCACGCCTACGTTGCCGCGGCCGTCGCCGCCGGCGCGGTGGCCGTGGTGGCCGAGCGTCCCGTCGAGGTTCCTGCGCACGTGGGGCTGGCGCTCGTGCCGAACGGCCGGACGGCGCTGGCCGCGCTGGCCCGGCGTCTCTGGGGCGAGCCCGATCTCGCGCTGGGCACGGTTGGCGTGACGGGCACCGACGGCAAGACCAGCACCAGCCACCTGATCGCGGCGATGCTCCAGGCGCAAGGGCGCTCGGCGGGTGCCATGACCACCGTGGGGACGTGGCTCGCCGGTGCATGGCTGCCGGCCGCCGGGCGCCTCACGACCCCCGAGCCGCCGGTGATTGCCCGGCAACTGCGCGAGCTCGTGGATGCGGGCGCCGATTGGGCGGTGCTCGAAGTGGCGTCGCACGCGCTCGAGCTCCAGCGCGTGGACGGCTTCAGCTTCGACCGCGCGGTGATCACCAACGTGACCCACGAGCATCTGGACCTTCACGGCAGCATCGAGGGCTATCGGCGGGCGAAGCGCCGCCTGCTCGATCTGGTGGACGCAACCGCCGCCACCGACCGAGGTCGGGCGGCGGTTCTCAACGCCGACGATCCCGTCGTCGCGGGATTCGCGCGGCATACCCGCAGCGACGTGATCACGTTTGGCCGGCAGCCGACCGCCGACGTGCAGTCGGAGTGGGTCGAGCTCGACGACGGACGCCGGCGGGTGACGCTGAGCTCTCCCTGGGGCCGTTGGACGGTGCCGACCAACCTCATCGGCCCGTGGAACGCCGCCAACATCGCCGCCGCTGCCGCGTGCGTGGGATCGATCTGCGGCGGCCTCGAAGACGCGATGGCGGCGCTGCCGCGGATCGCATCTGTTCCCGGACGCATGCAGATCATCGAGTGCGGTCAGCCGTTCCGCGTCGTCGTGGACTTCGCGCATACGCCGGCCGCGCTTGAGGCCTGTCTGCGCGCGCTGCGCCCGCAAACCCCCGGGCGACTCATTGCCCTGTTCGGCAGCGCGGGCGATCAGGATCGGAGCAAGCGACCGCTGCTGGGCCGCGCGGCGGCCGAGTTGGCCGACTGGGTGCTGGTGGCCGACGAGGACCCTCGCAGCGAGGACCCGCAAGCCATTGCCGAGGCGGTCGTTGCCGGAGCCCGGGAGGCGCGTCCAGAGGCGTGGATCGACATCGTGCTGGATCGACGGGCGGCGATTCACGCGGCCATCGCCGAGGCCGGTCCCGGCGACACGGTGCTGCTGGCGGGCAAAGGCCACGAAACCACCATCGCCTACGCCGATCGCACCATCGCCTGGGACGAAGCCGCGGTCGTCCGAGCGGCTCTGGCCGCCGCCGGCTATCCCAAGCCGTAGTCGGTCTCCGGCTACTGGGTCACTCTGAGTCCGTCATTCCCGCGAAGGGAGACCTTCGCGAGACCTATCCGTCATTCCGGCGGAGGCCGGAATCCAGTCCGGTCGAACCTGGAAGAGCGCCGGATGCTTGGCGTCGGGCGGGTCCGAGACCCGCCCCGGCAGACTTATGCAAAGGTCTCCGAAGGCGGGAATTCATCCCCGCAAGTCAACCGACGACTCAAGGGTGCCGGATGCAACTGGATCATGGTGCGGCACTCAGATGCCGAAGTCGCCCACGGCCAGTCTCCGAACCCCCTGGCGCACGGCTGCTAGGGTATGCCCGCGACGCGACCACACCGCCACAAATCAACCCGCGAGAAACCGCCCGATGAGAATTGCGCTCTACCAGGAATTCGGCGAGGGATGCCGGCGCCTCACCCATGAACTGCTGCCGCCCGAGGCCGGCTGGGAGCTGATCGAAACGCAGCACGTCGGTTCCGACGTTGCCTCGCTGGCCGAGGAGGACGCGGAGGTCATTCGCAGCGCCGAGGTCGTGATCGCCACGCCTCTCAGTCCCCTGCCGGACGCTATCTACGATCCCGACGGGCGGGTGCGGCTGATCCAGTTGCTCTCCGCCGGTTACGACACGGTCGATCTCGACCGCTGCCGGGCGGCTGGGCAACTGCTGGCCACCAACGGCGGCGCCAACGCCGTGGCCGTGGCCGAGCACACCATCCTACTCATGCTCTCGGTGCTGCGTCGGCTTCCGGTCATCGACCGCGATACGCGGTCCGGGCGCTGGACGGCGGCTAAGACGCCCGAGTGGGAGCCGCACGAGCTGGAGGGTCGCACCGTCGGGCTGGTGGGCTTCGGGCAGATCGGCCGGCAGGTCGCGCAGCGGCTGCTGCCGTTCGGCGTGCAGCTGCAATACCACGACGTGGTGCAGGCGCCCCGCGAAGTGACCGAGAGCCTGCGGATCCGCTACGTGTCGTGGCCCGAGCTCTTGGAGACCTCGGACATCATCTCGCTGCACGTGCCGCTGCTGGAGAGCACGCGCAATCTGATCGATGCCGCTGCGCTGGCCCAGATGAAGCCGGACGCCATCGTGATCAACACGGCGCGCGGCGGCGTGATCGACGAAGCGGCGCTCGTCGAGGCCCTGCAACGCGGCCATCTGGGCGGCGCCGGCCTCGATGCATTCGAGACAGAACCGTTTCCGGCCGGGCAAGCCCTGGCCGACCTCGATTCAGTCGTCCTCACGCCCCACTTCGCCGGACCCACCTACGAAAGCTGGCCCAAGCGCATCCGCTTCGCCTACGAAAACACAGCCCGAGTCGAACGCAACGAACGGCCCGAGGCAGTCGTGCTTGAGCTGGCGGATGTGCCACTAAGGGCGGCGCGGTAGGGGGCGCTAGCCCAAAGGCTTATTCAGGTCAGGGTGGATGGTCCTCGGAGTTCACTTCGCGCTATCAGCCAGTGGCGTAAGCGACCGCGCTATTCCTGCGAGTATTGGACCTGCGCCTCGGCGAGCACTTCCTGGCGAAAGTAGCGGCTCAGGTCTTCCGGCGTGCGGAGGTCGACTTTACGACCGAGAATTCGCGTCAACTCCAACTCCATGCCGGCGAATGCAAACAGACCGGGGATTCGGTCCGGAGCAAACTCGACGAGCATGTCGATGTCGCTGTCCGGTCCGAAATCGGACCGCAGCGCCGAACCGAAAACCGCCATCCAGCGAATTCCGTGCGCTTGGCAGAATGCCGCCAGCTCATCCTTCGGGATGGGTACTTGCACCGTCATTGGACTGCTGCCGTTTCACGCCGCATAGATCACCTCTGCAGACTCCAAGACTGCCCGACGTCGGATGTAGTTGCGGCTCTGCTCGACGGCACGGCGGCTGACCAGGTCAGCCTTGCGTCCAAGCAACTGACTTAGCTCCTCCTCCATGGTCACCATCACGAAGAGCCCGTGCTCCGCTTCTGGCAGGAAGCGCACCAACACGTCGGTGTCGCTCTCCGGTCCGAAGTCTTCGCGCAGCACCGATCCAAACAGCGCCATCTCTGCGATCTGTAACGCTTGCAGAGGGCCGGCAACGCTCGCGAGGGCACCTGAAACTCGCCCGAGGCAAGCAGATTGCCACGGGCCATGTCAGGCTCCAAGCGAAGGGATAGCGGTAACTGGGACGTGAAGCTAGACGGTCCAATAACAGCTCTTGACAAGACGGTGATCGCTAACTTCCAGCACGAAAGTCACAGCTCACTTAGAAACTGCCGGACCCCAGCGAAGGCGACGTGGGCGAATGCCCATTGGCCTCGCCTCGCTGCTACGCCCACGGAGTGCCGAGGCTCTTCCCCGGCTGCTAAGTAAGCAAAGGTGCGGGCTTTGTCGGGGTTTCTGACCGGTGCGCTTCGCGAATCCGTAACGCATCTGAGGAAGTCGTCAACGCACCCTCGTTCTGGAGTATCCGCTAGACTCTCCCACAGCAGCGTCTCGAGCATTCCCTCGCGGCCCTCGCCAGGAAGGATCAGCACGGATGCAGATGGGCCAGCACCGGCGCGCATTGCTGGCTGCGACGGAACCGGAAGACCGACGTTTTCCAATGAACTCTGAACACTCTCAAAAGCCGCGACGGCATTGGATTCAGCGTCTCTGATGATGCCGATGCTCTGCACTTCTTCACTGAATCTGGGCATCGCAACAAGTCCTTCAAGGAAATCGCGTAATTCGCCACCGCTTCCAAAATCCCGGACCTGCAAGTGCCCTATCTGAAGGTGATCGGCGAATGCTTCGAAGAAATTGAAACCGTCACGGCCTTCGACAAGAAGCTGAGCAGGATGCTCGATTCTAGCCGGATCGGCCATCCCTAGCGAAACTCCAAATCGTGCTTGATGGCGGCCTTGATCGCACTGGGCTTATAGGTGAAACATCGATTTCCGATATCGCTGGCCTCCAGCCGGTGAAGCACAAAGCCATCGGCTCCTAGTGCAGTGTAGGCGTCGCTCATACATTCGTAGCTATGCGTAGTTGCAAAAACCTGTACATCGAACAACTTAGCAGTCTCACCAACGAATTGCCAGACTTTTGGCATCACTGTGTGGTGAATTCCGTTCTCAATCTCGTCTATCAATAGTACACCCCCGCTCATCCCCGCCATAGATAGGCCAAGTGCAATCCAGGAAAGATGCTGCATGCCCTCACCCAGGGATGCCAGTGGTACGAGCTCGCGAAAGCCAACATCCCCCATTATCACGGGGACTCCGCTGAACGAGTTGTCCTCGACGCTCTTAAGCCTGGGTTCGATAATCTGTAATGCCTGCAATAGAATATGTCCACGCTTTTGCCTTCTCACTTCCCCTAGTAGCTTCGGAGATTGATCAGGGCTTTGATCATTTGATGGAATCAATGCCGCATTAAATCTAGGTTCAATCTGCGGCGCTCCAGATTCAATATGAATTGTGTCGTTTCCCCGCAATAGCAGTCGGCTTTCATGGATCTTTATATCAGATGGTATATTCGGACCAGTGAATGCAAAGGTAAGGCTCTCGGGGTCGATTGATGCCGGACCCAACCCACTTGAGTTCGAGCTTATCTCTGCAATCTCGGTGCTCTTAAGCCGCTCAATGGAGATTTCTAAGGAAAGATCACCTAAGGTCTTCAGATCGCCAGAAGACTCATGTGTCGCCTTGATGGAAATCTTCTTGTTCTTGTTGAGGTTAAGGAACATAGGTTTCCAATATAACTCCCTTACGGCTTCTGTAGATATTGTTGGTGATTCAACACCGCGAATGATGTTAGCGTTCAATGCCGGTCCTGGACTCCCGAATCCAGCCAAGAGAAACAGTGCCTCAAGTAACGATGTTTTTCCCGAGCTATTCTTTCCTGCAAAGAGGTTGATACGTCCTAACTGGTCGACGGCCAAATGCTTGAAGGCACGGTAGTTGCGAATCTCCAGGCGCTTTAACACGCTTCAGGCTCCGAGTGCTTGTCTTCGGTCATTGAAGTTCATACCCGGCGGTCTAGCAAGTTAATGAGCTCGCGCCATTCGGCCGGCGCGAGGCCGCTGGATTCTTGATCGACAGTCTCGCCGTTGAGCATGCGGCGGAGGACGGCGAGGCCTGGGCCTGAGATCGAGGCGGCGTTCATGCGGTAGTCCATGAACGCGTCATGGGTGAGCGGCACCCAGCGGCGGATGACGTCGAGCAGCACGTCGGCGTAGGCGCGAATCTCGTATTGCGCGTGGGGGTCGGCCCGCAGCCAGACGAAGTGCAGCAGGTTGAACAGGTCAATCTTCCAGTACCACTGGGTGTAGAAGTTGAGGGAGAGGTTCATCCGCGCCAGCTCGCGCGCCAGGCCCTGGCGGTCGGGATCGAGCGTGGCTCCCTCGGCGTCCAGGTTCAGCATCTCCTCGTAGTGCTCATAGGCCTGGCCGGCGTCGGTGCTGAGGAGATCGAGCACGCGCTGGGCCTCGCCGTCGTTCAGCACGTCCCCGCTGCCCTGGTGGTTGAGGCTCGACTGCGCTTGCAGGCGGTCGCGCTCGGGGACGTAGAACTCGTGGTCGAGCACGGAGTAGCGCGCGGAATACTCGTTCACGCTGGCGGTGCGGTGGCGGATCCACTGGCGCGCCACGAAGATCGGCAGCTTGACGTGCAGCTTGATCTCGCACATCTCGAAGGGCGTGGTGTGCCAGTGGCGCATGAGGTAGCGGATGAGGCCGCGGTCGCGCCGCCGCCGTTTGCTGCCGCCGCCGTAGGAGACTCGGGCGGCCTGCACGATGGCCTCGTCGTCGCCCATGTAGTCGACCACGCGGATGAAGCCGTGGTCGAGGACCGGCACGGGCTCGAACAGAAGCTCTTCCAACGCCGCGACCGTGGTGCGCCGGGTGCTATGCGCTTGGGCGCGCTGCTCGGCGATGTCGGCCTGCTGCTCGGGCGCGATGCGTGGCGTCTGGACGGTTCCGGCGGTGCTTCCTCTGGCGGTTTGAATCTTAGCCGCTATGGCAGCAGCCCGCGCTGTCGCAGCAACTCCGAACCGATGGATCCCAGGCGGACCTCCCCGTATTCCGGATACCACTCGAAGCGGGCGCGCTGGAAGTACTGCACGGTCCGCCCGTTCTCCGGCATCTCGTCCGAAATGGGGTAGCCGAACCTGTCGAGCCCGCCCTGGGACTCCCAATAAGCCAGGAAGGCGAAGTGCACCGCCTGCCGCGTCTCCGGGAAGTAGCGGTGGTTGGGCTCCCGAGGGATCGGCTCGGCGCGCGGGAAGGGCCGCCGCGCAGCCGTCAGCTCGTCGCCCAGCAGCCCGAGTTGGACCTCGTAGCGGGTGCCGGCGTGCTCGGCGTGATATTCGAAGCGCGCCTTTTCGAAGTACTGCACGTTGCGACTGCCCAGACTGAACTCCTCGGTCAGCGGCAGCCCGAAGGTCTCGACGCCGCCGTTCGCGTCGAAGTAGCGCAGAAAGCCGAAGATGATGTTGTGGCCGGTCTCCTCGTAGTAGCGGGACTGGCCGTCCGGCAGGTTCAGCGGAACCACGGGCCGCGTGAGCGAGTGCCCCAGCACGATGCGGAAATGCGAGCCCGCGATGGCGCCCACCTGGGACGCCGCGTGCTGGTTGAAGGCGGTTCTGAATTCGCGGTGGCTCACGCTCGCCGAGCCGGCGGTGCCGTTGACCTGGATGCGCACGGTGCGTCCGCCATCCGTGCGTCGGATGTCCAGGCTCGTGATATCGCCCAGGGCGACCCCCGCCGCGGCCCGCAGCGCGTCGCCCAACACCGTCAGGCCGAATGCTTCGGTGCGCCAGGTGCCGAACGGCGAGTCGGCGTCCCAGGGGCGGCCGGACGGGTCGAGGTCGGAGATGCCCATCAGATAGGGCAGCGGCGCGCCGCCAAACTGGTCGCTGCTGGCCTCGGTGTGCCCGTTGGACGTGCTGAAGTAGTAGGGGCGCACGTTCTGGCCGCCGTAGGTCAGCACCTGTCCGGCCGTGGCGTCGACCGCCGTGTTGGTCGACTCCCGCTCGTGGTTCGCGCCGGCGTAGGCCTGGTGGTTGGGCGTGTCGTCGATGTCCCACATCGAGTGGTTGGGCCGCAGTCCGGTGAGGGCGTAGCCGCGGGCGGCGATCGCCTGGGCTTGCAGCGCCGCCGCGGGCCAGTGATGGGGCATCTCCGCCGGGACCACGCCGCGCAGATAGTCCTCGAGGGGCAGGACGTTCACGGTGTCGACCTGCGATTCGTCGCGGGCGTGCAGCACCAGCGAGCCGCGGTAGGTATCGAGGTAGGCGCCCGGAACCGGCTCGCTCCTGCCGGCCGGCTTGTGCACCGCCCGCAGCCGGGTGGCGGCTTCCAGGGGCTTGACGACCAGGACGCTCGGCAGCTGGAATCCCTGTGTCCAAACGCCGCTGGGATTGATGACGCCGACGGTGATGCCTCCGCCGGTCTGCTCCAGCATCTGCAGGCGGGCGCCCGCCGGCAGCGGGCCGGTGACGCCCTCCACCTGCCAGCTTCCGCCGTAACCGATGATGTCGCCCGGCAGGCCGTTCGATGAGCCCCTGGAGCCGTCGACGGCCGGAGGCCGGAAGCCACGGTCGATGAGCACCCGGATCTGCGTGCCGGCGGTGTCGGCCGGACCGATCTGGGTCCCTGGGTAGTAGGCCTGCAGGATTTGCTCAGCGGACTGGCCTGCGTGCGCGCGTCCGCGCGCACCCCACTGCGACATCCCCACGCCGTGGCCCCATCCCGCGCCTTCGAGCCGAACGGTGGCGTGGGGATGAAACGGGACGGCGACGGTGCTCACGGCGGCCACGCGGCCTGGCGCGGTCGCCAGCAACACGGCGGTCACGGCAACCAGGCCCGCAAGGGCCTCTGCCAGCCGGCCCGCCCGGCACCAGCGGAAGATGGGGGCGTGTCGTCTCACAGAGCAACGAGTGTAAGGCCCGCGGGCCTGCGTTTGAACCACATCAGCAAACGGTCGGCTGTCGGGGACCGTGACGGCAGGTTGCCCGTGGGACGCGCTGCCGGCCCATATACTGCGACGGTGGCGTCGCGCAGCGGCAAACACTCATGAGCGCTCCCGCCGCGCGGGGTCCCATTGTCACCATCGACGGTCCGGCTGCCGTGGGCAAAACGACGGTCGGCCGCATGCTGGCCGAGTCTCTTGGCTACCTGTGCCTGGACAGCGGGCTGTTCTACCGCGCCGTGGCGTTGGGAACCGTGCGCGCCGGCGGCGATCCCGACAGCCCGGACGATGCCCTGGCGGCGGCTCAGGCCCTGCGGTTGCGCTTCGGCCCGGACCCGTCGGGGCGATTCGCGGCGCGGACCTTCGATGGCGCCTGTGATATCACCGAAGCGCTCATCAGCCCCGAGGTGGATCGCACCGTGTCATTGGTATCGCGGATTCGCGAGGTGCGGGCGGCCATGCTGGAGCCCCAGCGCGAGGCGCTCCGTGAGGGCAACATCGTGGCGCTGGGCCGTGACATTGGCACCGTGGTGTGCCCGGAGGCCGACCTCAAGATCTACCTGGACGCCAGCCCGGACGTGCGCGCACAACGCCGCTGGAAAGAACGCCGGGACGCCGGGGGGCAGATGGACATCGCCGACATCCGCGAGAACCTGCACGCGCGCGACCGCATTGATTCGCAGCGGTCGATCGCGCCGCTGCAGGCCGCGCCCGACGCCGTGATCATCTCCACCGACGACGCCACGCCCGGTGAGGTCGTGGGCGCCATCAGAGCCGCGATGGCTGCACGGGGGTTGATCCGTGGGGGCTGATTACTTCGCCTGGTCGCCGAATCACACGCCCCGCCCATCGATGTGGGCCTATCGCACCGGTCGAGCGTTCGGTCGCTTTTGCCTGTTTCCGCTGCTATTCGATGTCCATGTGAAGGGAGTGAAGCACGTGCCGTCCGGCGGCCCGTTGATTCTCGCCTCCAATCACGTGAGCAACTTCGATCCGATCCTCCTGGGGACCTATGTCCCCCGCACGACGGCCTTTGTCGCCAAGGAGGAGCTGTATCGCGTGGCGCCCCTGGCGCTCTTGTGGCATCTGTGGGGCGCGGTGCTGGTCCGGCGTGACGGCCTGGATATGCGTCCCCTGCGGATGCTGCTGCGGATCCTCGCGGACGACGGCACGGTGGGCATGTTTCCGGAGGGCACCCGCAGTCGCGGCAAGGGCCTGCAGCGACCGCTGCCCGGGGTGGCCTACCTGGCCGCGAAGAGCCGTGTGCCGATCCTGCCGGTGGCCATTTGGGGCGCCGACGACCTGGATCTCAAACGGCGGATGGTGCGCGGCCGCCCCCGGGTCGACCTGCGTATCGGCGAGGTGATGGCGCCGGACGTGCCGGGCCGACTGACTCGGGAAGCCCTCGACGAAATCGGCGAGGACGTGATGCACCGCATCGCGGCGCTGTTGCCGGAGCGCTTGCGCGGCGTCTACGCCGCGTCGCCGGCCGGAGCGGACGATGGCTGACGGCGATCGACAACTTCCGCTGGTGGCGCTGATTGGGCGGCCCAACGTCGGCAAGTCCACGCTGTTCAACCGCCTGGTCGGGGAGCGCTCGGCGGTGGTCGAGCCGCAGCCCGGCACCACGCGCGACCGCATCTACGGCGAGTTGGAATGGCGCGGGCGCGCATTTGCCGTCGTGGATACCGCCGGCATTGCCTGGCACGATCCGGCGCCGGTGGCCGAAGCCGCCGTGGCGCAGGCTAGAGCCGCCGCCGACGAAGCCGACCTGGTGCTCGTGGTGACGGACGTCCAGACCGGGGTGACGGAGCTGGACGGCGTCGTGGCGCGTGAGGTGCTCCGGCGCGAGCGACCGCATCTGCTGGTCGTCAACAAGGCCGATCACATGGATTTGCGGCTCGATACCGGCGAGTTCTACGCCCTCGGCCTGGGCGAGCCGACGGCCATCTCCGCAATGCACGGCACCGCCACCGGCGACCTGCTGGACGCCGTGGCCGAGAGGCTGCCGGCCGTGGCGTATGCCGGCGAGCCGGATGAGCTGCCTCGATTGGCGATTGTGGGACGCCCGAACGTCGGCAAGTCGTCGCTGCTCAACGCGCTGCTGGGGGAGACACGGGCGCTGGTGCACGACGCGCCGGGGACGACGCGCGACAGTATCGACACCCTGCTGGAGTGGGAGGGCCGATCGATCCGGCTTATTGACACGGCGGGAATTCGACGCCGGGGTCACATCGACTCGGGCGTGGAGTACCACAGCGTCTTGCGCGCGGTGCGCTCGATTCAGCGCTGCGACGTCGGCCTGCTGGTGGTCGATGCCCACGAGGGCCCAACGGCGCAGGACGCGCACGTGGCCGGGCTGGTGCTCGAGGCCGGCAAGGGCATCGTCGTGCTCGCCAACAAGTGGGACATGCTCCAGGACCCGGAGCGCCGCAAGGAGGTGGACTTCCACCTCGAGCGCGTCTTGCACTTCCTGCCCGAGGCGCCGTTTCTGCACACCTCGGCGCTCACGGGACGCGGCGTGCCGATGAGCGTCAGCGCGGGCCTCCAGGTGCACCAGGTTCGGCAAACACGCGTGGCGACGGGTCCGCTCAACCGGTTCTTGCGCGGCTGGGCCGGCCGCCGCGGCCCGCCCAGCCGCAAGGGACGCCAGGCGCGCTTCAAATACGCCACGCAGATCGGCGTCAGTCCCCCGTCCTTCGTGACATTCTTCGCGCGGCCCGAGAACGTGCATCCGTCGTATGTGCGCTATCTCGAAAACGGGTTGCGCGAGGCGTTTGGCTTCGACGGCACGCCGATCGTGATCCGGCTGCGGCCGTCGTAGCACCCGACACATGGACGGTCGAGGCGCCGGGTTGACAGGCTTCGCGCCCCATTTCAAGCTTGGCGCCACACGGCGGTAGGGGCCTGCCTCATGTCCGTGGGCGAAATTCTGGGCGCGGTCGGCATTGTGCTCGGTGCCTATCTCGTCGGCTCCATTCCGTTCGGCGTGCTCGTGTGCCGGTTCGGATTCGGCATCGATGTGTTCGCGCAGGGCAGCCGACGGTCGGGCGCCACGAACGTCATGCGCGCGGTTGGGTTTGGACCGGCGGCGCTGGTCATCGTGGGCGATCTCCTGAAGGGGTTCGTCCCTGGCCTGGTGGCGTTGCTCATCTTCAGCGACGACTCCATCGTGCCGGTGCTGGCGGTGACGGCGGCCGTTGCGGGACACAATTGGTCGGTCTTCCTGCGCCTCCGCGGCGGTCGGGGCGTGGTCACGGCGGTCGGCGGCTTGGCGGCGATGGCTCCCATCGTGGTCGCAATCGCTCTTCCAGCCGGTCTGCTGGCGGCGGCAATCAGCCGCTACGTGTCGGTGGGGTCGCTGACCGGCTCCCTGACCGCGCTGGTGAGCGCCGTGGTGTTCTTCGCCATCGGAGGATGGATCACGGGCTACGACCTGCTGCTCGCGGCCGGGCTCGCGTTCTTCATGTTTACGCAACACATCGACAATATGCGACGGATCGTCTCCGGTACGGAGCGACGCCTGCCAGCCTGGGCTAGTCTGATCAACGGGCGCAATCGAGGGTCGTCGCTGAGTTGAGTCGACGGCGCGGTCGAGGGCTCCTGTACTAGGCGGTCGTGTCCCGAACGCTCGTTTCCACCAGCGCCCGCGCAAGCTGACGCGCGATGTTCTCCACCGCGATCCCCGCCGCACGGCCGTTCGCGGCCAGTGAACCGGCTCGTGCGTGGAGCCAGACGCCGAGCCGCGCCGCATCGATTGGAGCGAGTCCCTGCGCGGCCAGTGCGGCCACCGCGCCGGCCAGCACGTCGCCCGACCCGGCCGCCGCCAGCGCCGGATTGGGCCGCGCCAGCAGGTGAAGCTGGTCGCCCGCGGCCACAAACGTCGGCGATCCCTTGCCGATCACGACCGCCCCGCTGAGGGCCGCAAGCTCGCGCGTGGCGTACATCATGTCGGCGCCGCGCGGGGTTTCGGCGAGGTCGAGGAGGCGGCGCATTTCGCCGGGGTGCGGCGTGAGGATCGCGTTTGGACCGAGCATCGCCAACCGTGCGGGTTCGTCGGCGAGCGCGTTGAGCCCGTCGGCGTCGACGACGGTCGGCACGCCGCGCCGGGTGTCCACCGCAAGGTCGCGCGCCAGGGCATCGCTGCTCGCGCTCCGGCTCAGGCCGGGACCCACCACCAACGCCGTCGGCTCGCCCAGCGCCTCGATGGCATCCAGCGATGCACCAATGCAGCCGTCGGCATTCGCCGGCAGCACGCGAAACGTGGCTGCGGGCGCCACGGCCGCGCAGGCGCCCACCGCCGACTCCACCGAAGCGACGGTCACCATGCCGGCCCCACCGCCCTGAGCCGCCAGGGCCGCGAGGGCGGGCGCGCCGCGATAGGCAGCCGAACCGCCCACGATCAACACGCGGCCAAAGGTGCCCTTGTGCCCGTCCAGCGGTCGCGCCGGTACGAGGCCCCGCACCGTTGCCGCATCGATGATCCGCGCGGCGCCGGAGGCGGCAATCTCCGGCCCCAGCCCGATGTCGAGCGCCTCCACCGCACCGGCGTATTCGATGCCTGGGTGCAACACCGTGCCGAGCTTGATCGGACCGGTTGCAAGGGTCCCCGTCGCGCGAAAGGCGTTTGGGTCGGCCTGCCCGGTGTCGCCGTCCACGCCGCTCGGGACGTCGATAGCCAGTCGCACCTGGCCGGGAACTTCCGGCAGCGCGCGCAGCATCTCCGCGACCTGGCCGCGCAGCGGCGGCGTGCTGCCAATGCCCAGCAGCCCGTCCACGACGCAGTCCGCCGTCCGGATGTCGCGGGCCAGCGGCCGCGCGTCGTCCGACCAGATCCGCCACCGAGCTCCGGCGGCGCGGGCTGCGTCAACCAGCGGATCGGCGGATCGCGCGCGCGAGGCCCAGCAGATGACGCTAGCTCCCATGCGGGTCAGCGTGCGCGCCATGATGAGCGCATCCCCGCCGTTGTCGCCGGGCCCGACCAGGGCCACGATCACGCGCCCGCGCAGCGGCCCGACGCGGCCGTGGATAGCGACGGCCAGCGCGGATCCGGCCCGACGCATCAAGTCGATCTCCGGCGCCGTCGCCGACTCGAGCCGCCGCATGCCGGCGACGTCCACCACGCGGTCGAAGGCCGGTCCCGGCATTCTCACCGCCGCCCGCGGCCGGGTCATGGGCTGCTGAGCGCCACGACGAAAGCGATGGCCTGATCGCGGCTGTGCGTGAGACTGATGTCGAGATCGTGGATGCCAAGCTCGGCTGCCCGCCGCTCGGCGGCGCCGTGAAGCCGCACGAGCGGCTTGCCGCGCGGGTCGTTTACGACCTCGATCTCCTTCCACAGCACGCCGCGCATGCCCGTACCCAGCGCCTTGGACACGGCCTCCTTGGCCGCAAAGCGCGCGGCGAGCTCGTCGGCGCGCCCGCGGCATCTCGCCTGCTCGGCGGCGGTGTAGATGCGGTTGAGAAACCGCGAGCCATAGCGCTGGTGCGCCTGGCGGATGCGCTCGATCTCGATCAGGTCGACGCCGGTGCGGACGCGGGGGCCGCTCACGGTGGTGTCAGTGTCCGGTTATTTCAACGCGCCGAATCGAGGAGTCGTACTCCCAGCCGCTGCCGAGCAACTCGATGCGGCGCAGCTTGACGGGCGGCGGCTGCAGGGCCCCGAGAAGGTCATCCACTTCGAGTGTCGTCCACTGCCCGCGGGGAACCAGCTGGCCCAGCTTGACGCTGAGCCCGTCGTCATTCTGGTGGTAGAACCCCGCGCCCCAGATCTGCTCGCTGCCTTGCTCGTCCACATAGACCAGGCGAACCATCAGCGGATACTCGGTTCCCGCCGTGCCGCCGCCGGACAGGCTTTGAGCGTCGGTGCGCGCCTCGAGACGCAACCGCAGCGTCATCAGATCGCGCGTATCGATGTCGAGGAGCTGCATGACGCCGCTCTCGCCATGCCGATCGATCGGCGTGCCGCCGTTGGCGCGCACGAAGCGCAGCGTCCCATCGCTGACTTCAACGCGACCTGCCGGCCCGGCCTCGGTGTCGAAGAAGCTCCACCACGGACCATTGCCAATGTCGGTGGCGAATAGCGAATCTTGAATCAGGTCCCGCTCAACGGGTAGTGGCCCAATGAGGCCGGAGGCCATGTTGAACTCCGCCCGCGATTGACTGGTGAGGCGCAGGGAGCGAGGGCCAAGGCTCACCTTGGCCTCACCCACGCGCACCGCCACCTGGTTGGGGCCCTCGACCGGGCGCTCCACCAGATAGCTCCCTTCGGCCAGGTCCAGCCGGCCGTCGTCGACGAGCACCGTGATCTCGCGGTCCGGGATATGCGGGTGCCGGCTCACGCCGACGCGCACCTGACCGGTGAACAGCCGCAGCACGGAGTCTTGCGAGCGCTCGTTGAACCGTCCGAACTGCATGCGTTGCAGGGCGAGCTCGGTCTCGTTGAAGAGCAGCAGGGTGCTGCCGTCGGGAAGACTGATCAGCAGACGGGATCGATCATCGGTGCGGAGCCGCGTCCCTTCGGGCAAATCGGCGGTTGCCGCGAGCTGACGCCAGGTGGCGGCCGCCGGCGGCTGGACGAGCACGGTGCCTTCGAGGACGAGGGCGCGACTCCCGCGCGCTTCTTGCACCAGTCCGAGCGCCGCGCCGATCCCACGCGGCACGAAGACCACGAGGGCGACGAAGACGATCAGCGACGCGACGAGCGCGACCCACGCGAGCCGTTGCATGCCGCGGTAGGACTCGGTCTCGGGATCTGCTCGGGGCGTCGCTATTTCCGTGTCCGTGCGCATCGACACATTTTAGGTTCGAATCGTAAAGCTCGTGAATTCGCCGGTCGCCGGCGCCCAGTCCGCGTCGACTCGCACCACGCGAGAATGGGGCGGGCCGATGCGCAGTTGCGCCAGCAGTGCTTCCAGGTCCGCCTGACCGCCCTCGGCGCGGACTTCAACCGAGTAGCCGTCCGCTCGATTGCGGGCGTATCCGGTGACACCCAGTCGCCGTGCGTGGATTTGGACGAAGTAGCGAAACGCGACCCCCTGCACCCGACCATACACCGTCGCGGCAAGGCGAGACACGCCGTACTCAGAGCAGCGAGCCCTGTTGCGTCCCACCGTCGCCCTTGGTGAATCCCAGGTGCTCGTAGGCCTTGGGAGTGGCGACGCGGCCGCGAGACGTCCGCGCCAGGAAGCCGGCTTGCAACAGATACGGCTCGTAGTGGGACTCCAGGGTGGTGACTTCCTCGGCCACCGTGGCCGCCAGGGATTGGAGTCCGACGGGACCGCCGGCGTAGGACTCGATGATGGTGGTCAGTATGCGGCGATCCATGCTGTCGAGGCCGTGGGGGTCGACGCCCATGTCCTCGAGCGCCTGGTTGGCCACGGCTTCCGTCACCACGCCGTCCGCCTCGACCTCGGCAAAGTCGCGGACGCGGCGCAGCAGCCGGTTGCAGACCCGCGCCGTGCCGCGCGCCCGCTGCGCGATGGCCGCGGCCCCGGCCGGCACGACCTCGACGCCGAGGATGCCCGCCGACCGCCGCACGATGTGGGCGCATTCGTCGGGCGAGTAGAAGTCGAGGCGATAGGACTCGCCGAACCGATCGCTCAGCGCCGGCGTCAATTGGCCGTGCCGCGTCGTGGCGCCGACGACGGTGAATCGCGGCAAGTCGAGCCGATAGGTGCGCGCATGCGGCTTGCCCGCGCCGACCACGATGTCCAGCGCGAAGTCCTCCATGGCGGGATACAGGATCTCCTCGACCGTCCGCCCCAGCCGGTGAATCTCGTCGATGAACAGCACCTCGCCGTGCTCCATGCTGCTCAGGGTGGCGGCGAGATCGCCGGGGCGTTCGAGCGCCGGCCCGGACGTGACGTGCAGCCGGCCCTCCATCTCGGTGGCGATGATGTTGGCCAGGGTGGTCTTGCCCAGGCCCGGCGGTCCGGCGAGCAGGATGTGGTCGATGGGCTCGCCGCGTTGCCGCGCCGCCGCGATCATCAGGCGCAGGCCGCGTTTGACGCGCGGCTGTCCGATGAATTCGTCGTCCGCCAGGCTGACGGGGCGAAGCGTGGTTTCCAGGCTGCGATCCTCACCGCCGGCGTCGACGGCGACGATGCGTTCGGTCACGGCGTGACTCGCGTGCCGAGGATGCGCAGCGCCGCGCCGATGCGATCCGCCACGTCAAGGTCTTCGGCGGCGATCTGCTCCAGCGCCAGCTGCGCCTCCACGCGCGTGTAGCCAAGACCCACCAGCGCGTCGAGCGCCTCGTCGGCCCCGGTCGGTCCGATCCTGATTCCCGGCTCGGGAACCAGCTTGCCCCGCAGCTCCAGGATGATGCGATTGGCCAGCTTGCGCCCGATGCCCGACACCGCCTGGAAGGGCCGTGGGTCTTCCTCGTCGAGCGCCTGCACGATGCGGTCGACCGGATGACTGGAGAGCACCCGCACGGCCATCCGCGGCCCCACGCCGGTGACGTCGAGCAGGTGGCGAAACACCTCCAGCTCCTGCGCGGAGCCGAACCCGGCGAGGATGGCCCCGTCCGACGCGATGTGGGTGTGCGTGTGAAGCTCCACCGGCTGCCCGGGCGACCGGCGCGCCCGTGCCGGAACCACGACTTCCAACCCCAGACCCGTTCCGTGGACCTTGACCACCAGCGAGTCGTCGCCGGTGCGTATGACCAATCCCTCCAGGTACCCGATCATCGGACGCCCAGGGTGCGCTCGAGCGTGCGCGCGCGGATCGAGTGCTGGTGGCAGATCGCCGTCGCCAGCGCGTCGGCTGCGTGGTCGGAGGTCGGCGGCGCGGACATGCGCAACAGCCGCACCACCATGGCTTGCACGGCGTCCTTCTCGGCGGCGCCGTATCCGGCCACGGCCAGCTTGATCTCCCGCGGCGCATACTCTTCCACCGCCAGCCCGTGGTCGGCCGCCACCAGGTGGACCACGCCGGTCGCATAGGCGACCTGGGCCGCTGTCGTCAGACGCCGGGCATAGCCCAGGCGCTCGAGCGCAATGTCGGTGACGGGGAACCGCTCGATGAGCTCGGTCAGCGCGTCGCGGATGGTCGCCACGCGGGTCCCCAGCGGGTCTTTGGCCCGCGTGGTGATGCACCCCGAGTCCAAGGCCCTCGCATTGTGCGGTCCCGCGACGATGCCGAAGCCGCAGCGCGCCGTCCCGGGGTCGATACCCAGCGTCACCCGATCAGGCATGCACGCCGGATCGTGAGCGGACGTTAGGATGCCAGCTGCGCGAGCAGGTCGTCGCTGATCTCCAACGTGGTGTAGACGCGCTGCACGTCGTCGAGTTCCTCCAGCGCTTCCGCCATGCGCATGGCCCGTGCGGCCTGGGCCGCGTCCAGCGGCATCGGGGTGGTCGGTTCATGAACCAGATCGGCGGACGTAATCCGGTACCCGGCGTCGCTGAGCTCGCGGCGCATGCGCGCCAGGTCCCCGGCCGGCGTGGCCACGTGCACCGTGCCGTTGGCCGCCTCCACGTCCAGGGCGCCGGCGTCGATGGCCATCAGCTCGATCTCTTCGGGATCGGCGTCTCCAACCTCGACCGCCAGACTGCCGCGCACCTCGAACTGCCAGGCCACCGAGCCGGAATCGGCGAACGTGCCGCCAAGATTCGTCAGGGCATTGCGGACTTCCGCGACGGCGCGATTGCGGTTGTCCGTGACCACCTCGATCAGCAGCCCGACGCCCGCCGGACCATAGGCCTCGTAGGTCAGCTCGATGAGCGAGGCGCCCTCACCGGGACCGCCGCCGCTCCCGCGCTGGATCGAGCGCTCGATCGTGTCCTTTGGCATGTTCGCGGCGCGGGCTTTGGCGAGCGCCTGCTCGAGCCGGAAGTTCCCACTGGGGTCGGGGCCGCCTTCCTGCACGGCCACGGTGATCTCGCGCCCGATCTTGGTATAGAGCTGGCCGCGCTTCGCGTCGTTTGCGGCCTTCTGGCGCTTGATTTGCGACCACTTGGAATGGCCGGACATTGCCTGCACCCCCAGGGAGTCGCGCGGGATTTCTCGAAGTATAGGATAGCGTTGTTCGCTGTTTGTGCGTATTCGAAACCGCGAGCCCAGAGCGCGGGCTATGCTGGCGCGGAGTCACCGGAGTCGCAGCCAATGACGCAGGAATCTTCATTGCCACTTGCCGCATCCGCGGCCCTCTTCGACCGTGCGCGGCAGGTGATTCCCGGCGGGGTCAACACGTCGCTGCGCAAGGTCGCGCCCCAAATTGTCTGGTCCCGCGCGGAGGGCGCCTACCTCTACGACGTGGACGGCAACGCCTATCTCGACTACAACGCCGCGTTCGGCCCGATCATCCTGGGCCACGCGCATCCGGGCGTGGCCGCCGCGGTGGCCGAGCAGCAGCGCACGCTGGACCTCACGGGAATCGGTGTCAGTGAGCTGGAGATCCAGGCGGCCGAGAAAGTCGTGGAGCACGTGCCGTCTGCCGAGCAGGTGCTGTTTTGCACGTCAGGCTCGGAAGCTACCTACCACGCGGTGCGGGTGGCGCGCGGGGCCACCGGCCGGCGGGCGATCGTCAAGTTCCAGGGGCACTTTCACGGCTGGCACGACCATCTGCTCGCCAACGTCATCTCGCCGCCGGACCGCGTGGGTGCGCTGGACCCGATGTCCTCCGGCATCCTGCCGGACGTTCACGCCGAGCTGATCGTGCTCGAGTGGAACGACCTGGAGGGGTTGGAGCGGCTCATGGCCGAGCGCGGTCAGGAGATCGCTGCCGTGATCCTGGAACCCATTCCCCACGCGATCGGCGTGGTCATGCCCGAGCAGGAGTTCCTCACGCGCCTGCGGACGCTGACCCATGAGCATGGGGTCGTGCTGGTGTTCGACGAGGTGGTCACGGGCTTTCGGCACGCGCTCGGCGGCTTTCAGGCCATCAGCGGCATCACCCCGGACTTGACCACGCTGGGCAAGGCGATGGCCAACGGCTACCCCTGCGCGGCAATCTGCGGGCGGCGCGATCTGATGCAGCACTTCAATACATCGGACGGCGATGTGTTTTTCTCGGGCACGTTCAACGGGCATCCGCTAACCATGGCGGCCTGCCTGGCCACGATCGAGGCGCTCGAGCAGCCCGGACTCTATGAGCGGCTCTTCGCACTGGGCGAGCGCATGCGGCGGGGCCTCGACGAAATCATTCAGCGGCTAGGGATCGAGGCGTTTCCCAGCCAATTCGGCTCGGTGTTCGTGACCTACTTCATGTCGCCGCCGGCAAAGTCCTACCGCGACCTGCTGCGCAACGACGACGAGATGTACCTCGACTTCCACCGCGGCATGCTCGAGCGCGGGTTCTACATGCTGCCGATGGCCCTGAAGCGCAATCACATCTCGGCGGCGCACACCGAGAGCGACATCGACCGCACGCTGGAGGCCGCCGACGAGGTCCTGACGGCACTGGCGCACGGCCGTCCCGTCACGCGCTAGCGGGACCTCTTCGCAGCTCCTCCGTCATTCCCGCGGAGGCGGGAATCCAGTCCGATCAGACCTAGAGGCGCGTCGAACACTTGGTGTCGGGGCGGTTCGCGAACCGCCCCGACCTCTCGATCTAGGAGTCTCCGCCAGCCGGCCCCAACTCGTCCTCGATTTCGCAGATCAGCTCGATCAACTCGTCCGCGACCCGTGCGTGATGGGCGTCGAACGGCATGATCGGCTCGCGCACGCGGCTGGTGGCGAAGAGGCCGCGGCGCACGCAATAGCGCTTGTAGAAGTGCACCGAGATGTCGATGTACTGGTGCGCGAAAGCCAGGAACGGCACCACGCGGTGAAACAGCTCGCGCGCCTCGTCGCGGCGACCGGCGCGGTGCAGCCGAAAGACGTGCACGAACGGCCGGTTGATGGCGGTGGTCGTCGTGAAGTGCGTGCCGCGGTCGAGCGCCTCGATGAACTGCGGCAGCGACCAGCCGCAGCCGATGGTGAGCCGGCCGTCGGTCGCGTCGATCAACTCGGAGGTCTTGGCGCCCGAGGGCACGGTTTCCAGCTTGAGACAGCGGAACGACTCCAGCTCGTCCCAGAGCTGCATCAGGGTCTCGCGGGCCATGCCGTAGCCACCCCAGTGCAGGTCTTGAATCATGAGCATGGGCATGCCGGCGCGGGCGGCCTCGCGGAAGTAGCCCACGGCCCCGCCGTGATCCTCGATCAGCGGCACCGGCACGGCGCAGAGGACCCCGTCGACGCCAAGCGCCACGGCATCCTCGGCCAGCGCCCGCGCGCGCCGCGCGTCGGGATCGCTGGCGCCGGCTACGACTGTTACGCGGCCGCCGACGATTCGCAGCACCTCGCGCACGTAGACGTGACGCTCGTCGGGCGTCAGCTTGGCGACCTCGCTCGCCACCGCCGGAACGATGAACCCGCTCACACCGTCCGCGATGCCTTCCTCCAGCAACCGTTCGAGCGACGCAATGTCGAGCCGGTCGTCGTCGGTAAAGGGCGTGTTGACGATCGGTACGACGCCCGTGAGCGGATAGAGCTCCTTCATGCCGCGTGTCTCTCCATCAACCCGTGAACACGGTTCCCTCAACGTAGTCGGCCTCATCGGACGCGAGGAACGCCAGCACGCGGGCCACGCCCTCGGGATCGCGGAGTTGCTGCTGGGCAGCGTCAATCTCCGCACGTGACCACCCATGCACCCGCCCCTGGTCCTCGACATTTGCTCGCTTGAGCGGCGTGTCAATGATCGACGGACACACGGTGTTGACGCGGATGGGGCGTCCCGCCAGGTGGTTCGGCGCGATGAAGCCCAGGCCGTGAACGGCGGCTTTGCTGGTGCCATAGGCCACGGACGAGCTGCGGCTGGTCACACCGGCCCCCGACCCGACCAGGAGGATCGTGCCCCCGTGATCACCCATGGCTCCCACGGCGTGCTTCATGCAGAGGAACGTGCCGCGCACGTTCACGTCCTGGACCCGCTGAAACACGTCGGCCTCGAGCTCCGCGATCTCGACATAGGCGCCCTGCAGGATTCCCGCACAGGTGATGAGGACGTCGAGCGCTCCGAACTCGGAAACCGCCGTCTGAATCAGGCGTTCGCAGTCGGCCTCGCGCGTGACGTCGGCGCGGACGAAGGTGGCGGACAGACTCAGCTGGGTGAGGTCGCGCGCCAGGGCTTCGCCCTTGGCGTCGTCCACGTCCCCGATCACCACGCACGCGCCGCGCGCGGCGCAGAGTCGCGCGGTGGCGGCGCCGATGCCCGACGCGCCGCCGGTGACGACCACCACCCGGCCGGCAAGCGCCGTCACGGCGTGGCATCCCAGGCGAGGCCGGCGCGGGCCAGGGCGTCATCCACGGCCAGCTTGGCCGGGGCGAGTTGGTCGAGCGTCAGGTGCTCTAGCAGCACCCACGCGTGCGGTTGCGAGGCGTTGAGCCGCTTTAGCCACCGCGCGTGGTCGACGACGCCCCGACCCGGCGTGACTTCGTCGATGTGCAGCACCAGCTCCTCCCGCACGGTGAAATCCTTCCAGTGGGCCGCCGCGATCCTGCCTCGCGCACCGTCGAGCAGTCGGTCGAAAACCGCATTGGGCTGCCAAGCATCCCAGATGCTGCCGATGAAGTTCACCGGATCGAGATTGAAGCTGAGCGACGGCGAGTCGATGGCTTCCAATATCGCGGTCACGCGCTCGGGCCGGTCGAAGACTGACAACACATGCCCCTCGAACGCCAGCACCACCCCGAGATCCTCGGCGGCCCGCGTTGCCAGCCGCAGGCTGTCGAGCGCCCGGTCGAACGTGGCGTCCAGATGATGCTCCGGATGGGGAAACCATGGGCCGTTCGGATTGAGCCCGCCGGGCCGGACGTAGCAGGTGCGCGCGCCAAGGACATTCGTCGCCTGCATGTGGGCGATCAGGCCGTCGATCCCACGGCGGCGATCCGCGTCACTGTGTCCGACGAGTGATCCATACGCGCCGTTGGACTGGGCGATGACCAGGCCCGCGTCGCCAATGACTCGGCGCGCGTGCTGAAGGTCGTCGTGACTGGCCTCGCCGGGTCCGCCCAGCTTGACGTTCGTGCCTTGAAACCCCATCTCGGCGAGGTGGCGCACGTCCGCCGCTGATATGTCCGCCGGACGGTCCGGCAGCGCTCCCGCCACGCCAATTCGCATGTGTTCGGAGCCCTTGTGATGCGACGGGTCATCGTACGGCGTGTGCCACACTCGACGCGCTCGTCGGAAGAGAAATACCAGCGTGTCGAATCACGAATCTCCACGCGATTGGCGCCCCGAGCCGTTCCGCAAGCTCGTCACGCTTGGCGAAAGCACCACCGCCGGCGGCTGGAGCTCGGTGCGTGAACGCAGCTGGCCTCACGTGTTGGCCGCGCTGATCTCGGACTTTCAAGATGAGCCGGTCGAGCTGGTGAACACCGGCATCGGCGCGAACGTCATCTCGACTCGCGTGCCCTGCTACTCCTACTCCGGCAAGCCGGCCGCCAACGAGCGCGTGCAGAAGCACGTGATCGACCACGATCCCGACCTGCTGGTGATCTCCTACGGCCTGAACGACGCGCGCGGCGGCACGCCCGCCGAGATGTTTCGCACCGAGCTGACGGGCGTGATCGAGCAGGTGCGAGCGGGGTGCGATCCGCTGATCGTGCTGCCCGGGCCGTACTACATGACCGACTTCGGTCTGGGAGAGCACTTTCAAGAAGGCAGCCACGAGGTGTTCCAGACCTACAACCTCGTCACCGAGCAGGTCGCCCGGGTGACGGATTGCCTGTTCAGCGACGTCTACAACGCCTATGGCGGCGCGGCCTGGATGGTGCACTACGACGGCGTGCACGCCAACGACCTGGGGCACCGGCTGGTCGCGAACACCATCTTCCAGACGCTGGCCCAGAACTGCTCCGGGCTGGCCGTCCGCACCAAGCGCCTGGAGCGCACCGGCGAGCGCTGGCGCGACGAGTCCACGTTGATGGCGGACTACGGCTATCAGGGTCGGCGAGCCATGCCGCTCGAAATCGACGACGATGCCTAGCGACGAGGCGCGCATGCGGGGCGTCTTCCCCGTCTTGCAGTCGCCGTTCGACGACGCGAATCGGCTCGATCTCGACGCGCTGGCGGCGGAGGTCGAGTTCTGCCGGCGGGCCGGCGTCCATGGTGTCGTGTATCCCGCCATTGCCAGTGAGTTTCAGTACCTGACCGACGACGAGCGCCGCGCCGGGGTCGAGGCGGTGGTGATCGCGGCCGCGGGCGCGGTTCCGGTCGTGGCCGGCGTCGCGTCGGCCAGCGGCGCCCAGGCGGCGGTCTACGCCGAGCACGCCGCGCAAACCGGCGCCGGCGCCGTCATGGCGCTGCCGCCGATCCTTTCACCGGGACGGCCGGACGAATTGCGCGCCTACTACGCGGGCATCGCGCGGGCGGCCGAGTTGCCGCTGTTCGTGCAGCACTCCCAGGCGGGCATGGACGCCGAGTTTCTGGCGGGCCTGGTGCGCGACATCGAATCGGTGCACTACATCAAGGAGGAAATGCACCCGAGCGCGCACTACATCAGCGGCGTGCTGGAGGCGCTTCCGAAAGGCTCGGTCGGCGTGTTCGGCGGCTACTACGGCCGCTGGATGCTCTCGGAGTTGGCGCGCGGCGCGACCGGATTCATGCCCGCCGCCGACACCGTGGACGTGCACGTGCAGGTCTGGGAGGCCTGGCAGCGGGGCGACACGGCCGGCGCGCGCGAAATATTCAATCGCCTGTTGCCGCTCATCAACCTCTCGGTGCTGCTGGAAACGCCGCTGCTCAAGGAAGTGCTGGTCCGGCGGGGCGTGTTCACGTCGGCGCGCATGCGCCAGCCGGGCGCTCTCCAGCTCGACGACCACGACCATGCGGAGCTGGACGCCATCCTGGAGAACCTGCAGCCGCTTCTGCACGCCTGACGCCGAGCGCGGGCATCGGTCACAATGCCCCGCCCCCAGCTAGAGACCTCGCCATGAAGATCACCTCCGTCCAGGCCATCGTTCTCCGACTGCCCGACGTCACCACCGCCGCCGACGGCACGCAGGACACGTGCCTGATCCGCATCGAAACCGATGCCGGCATCACCGGCTGGGGCGAGGTGGACTCTGCGCCCACCGTGGTGCGAGCGGCCGTGGAGGCGCCGCTGTCCAACGGCATCACACGCGGCCTGGCCAGCGCGCTGGAGGGATCCGATCCGCTGTCCATCGACGCCTGCATGCAGCGCATCTACGACCTCACGCAGTACTACACGCGCTACGGCGCCGGCGCCCATGCCGTGGCGGGCGTCAACATCGCGCTCTGGGACATCGCGGGCAAGGCCTACGGGCAGCCGATCTACCGGCTGTTCGGCGCCGAGCAGCGGCAGGTGCGCGCCTACGCCTCGGTGCTGTTCCAGGACACGCCCGCCGACACCTACGAGCTGGCGGCGCGCCTGGCCGACCGGGGTTTCACGGCGGCGAAGTTTGGCTGGGGTCCCATGGGGCAGAGCGAAGCCAACGACGTCGCCCTCGTCCGCGAGGCGCGGCGGGGCCTGGGCGATAACGTGGACCTGATGGTGGACGCGGGTCAGCCGTGGGACTGGCGTACCGCCCTGGTTCGCACGCGCCAGTTCGCCGAGTTCCGTCCGTTCTGGCTGGAAGAACCGCTGCACCCCGAGGACGTGGCCGGCTACGGCAAGCTCTCGGCGGTGAGCGAGGTCCCCATCGCCGGCGGCGAGTCCGAGTCTCGTCTGCTCGATTTCGAAGAGCTGATCCTCGTGGGCGGACTGGACTGGGTGCAGGCCGATCCCGGCCGCTGCGGCATTAGCACCATGGTCGAGATTGGACGCCTCGCGGCCCGTCACCAGCGCGGGTTCGTGAACCACACGTTCAAGACCGGGGTGTCGATCGCGGCCTCGCTGCACGTGCTGGCCGCCGTGCCCAACACGCAGGTGCTCGAATACGCCATGACCGAGTCGCCGATCCGCCACGAGCTGACCTACGAAGACTTCGAGCTCGACGCCGGCTGGGTCGCCCCATCAGACGCCCCCGGCCTCGGCGTGACCATCAACGAGGCGACGCTGGAACGCTACGGGGTGGCTTAGCCCTCGGCGAGCAGCTTCCGCAGATAGGCAATCTCGTGGGCGGCGGTTTCTTCCCACGGGTGGTGGTGGGCGTGTTCGACGCTGATCCAGCCGTCGAAGCCTTCCTCGCGCAGGATGCGTAGATAGCGCCGGAAGTCCAGGTCGCCAGCGTCCAGGAAGGTGAGTTGGCCCCAGGTGATCTCGGTGGCGCCGATCCAGTTGTGGGCCTGGATTTGGTCCACGTAACGCCCAAGCTGTCGTGCGCTGTCCTCGGGCGTCTCGCCGACGAGCGGCGTCTGGATCGCGACGCGCAGGTTGGGGCGGTCCACCAGCTCCAGCAGCCGGATCGTCGTGGGGCTCGTATCCGAGAGACACGGTCCGCTGTGGATCACCTGGTGCGTTTCGAGCAGGAGCGTCACGTCCGATGCCGCCGCCATGTCGCAGGCTTCTTGGAGGCCCTTGACGCAGCGCGCCCACATGGCGTCGTCGGCCTCGGCGCTGGGCGTGACGCCGGTGTAGGCGCGCACATAGGAGGCGCCGAGCTCTTCGGCGTAGCTGAGGAAGGTGGCGGCCTCGCGCAAGGAATCCGCCGCCGTCGCCTCGCTGGTGGTGAAGTCGAAGTAGGGACACAACTGCACGATCTGCAGGTTCCGCGCGGCGCACGCGTCGCGGACCCAGGCAAGATCGGCCGTATCCAGGTATTGCTTCCAGAGGTCGATGCCGTCGTAGCCGAGACTGCCGGCGACCTCGATGCAGCGTTCGGCCACGTCCTGGGTCCAGCCGAACCCCATCATCGCCAGGGAAACTTGCATGTGACAGTTCGTGGTGCGCGCGGTCGGGCAAAGTCTAGGAGATACGCGCGAACCCGGCGTCGCGCTATTGTCGGGTCGGCGGCTGCTTGAGGGGAACGGCGTGGAATATCGACGGCTGGGCAAGACCGGACTCGAAGTATCCGTGGTGGGCATGGGCTGTTGGGGTCTCAGCGGCGGGTTGGGACACGTCTCGCAGGCGCAGGCCAACGCGACGGTGCACGCGGCCATCGACGCGGGCGTGACGCTCTTCGACACCGCCGACGCCTACGGACCCCGCCTGAGCGAGCTGATGCTCGGCAAGGCGCTGCGCGGCGTGCGCGACCAGGTGCTCATTGCGACCAAGGTGGGCCAGATCGGTTGGAACACCGGGCACCTGCTCAGCTATGAGTCGGTGGAGCACGTCCACAACTGCTGCGACGCCAGCCTCTACCGCCTGGGCACCGACGTGATCGACATTTACCAGTGCCACCAGCCCAATCCGGCGCATCCCGAGGTGCTGGTGGAGGCTTTCGAGCAGCTGCTGCAGGCCGGCAAGATTCGCTCCTACGGCGTCTCGACGGACGATCCGGCGGTGCTGCGAGCCTTTGACGAACGCGGCGGCAATGGCGTCTGCCAGCTCGGATATAGCGCCCTGAACCGAGCCGCGGAGGCCGAGTTGCTGCCGCTATGCGCCGAGCGAGACATCGGGACGCTGGTGCGCGTGCCGCTGGAGCGCGGAATCCTCACCGGCAAGTTCGACCGCGACACGGTGTTCGACGACATGAACCGCTCCGCCTGGAACGAGGCCGCGCGCGACGAGTTCCTCGCGCAGCTGGACGCCGCGGATCGAATTCGCCCGCTGACGAATGCACGGCGCAGCATGACGCAGGTCTCGCTGGCCTATCTGCTGGCCCACCGGGCGGTGACGTCGGTGATTCCCGGCATGAAGACGCCGGACCAGGCGCGCGGCAACGCCGCGGCGGCCGACGTTGCCCTGACGGAAGACGAGCTCGAGCTGATTCGGAGTATCCCGGAGTCGGCATCCGTGCCGCTCGGCGCGTCCGGAAAGCCAATCGACAGGTCGCCAACCTAACCCAGGACGCCTCTGAAGAAACTCGTTCCGGCCCGACTCCCTCTCCCCGTAAGGGCGTCCGACTCATTCTCCCCACGAGGTTGCCCGACGCCCCCTCCCATGGGGAGAGAGTCCGACGCCCCCTCCCATGGGGAGAGGGTCCGACTCCCCCTCCTATGGGAGAGGGTCCGACTCCCTCTCCCATGGGGAGAGGGCTGGGGTGAGGGGATTCCCCCCCGCGTCACTCCCGCGTCCGACGTTCCAACTGGGCCCGCTCAGTCGCCCTCCACGCGCAGCATCGCGGCGGCGTCCCGCACCGTGCACACGGCCACCGGCTCCGGCTTGGACCGCGCGTGCGCCAGCAGCGCCGGCAGGGCGCGATTCGCCGGATCGTGCAAGTAGTGCGTGTAGGGATGCCACGTCGGCACCCACAGCAGGCCGTGGTCATAGGCGTGGTCGAGCGCTTCAAGGTTGTACGCAATCCAGTCGTCCAGGGCCGCGGCGTCGGTCCAGGGACAGGTCCAGCCTTCCGGTACGGGCTCATGGCCCTCGGATAGGCGCCACGCTTCCATCGCATCGTTGTCACGGTTGCGCTCGAAATCGAAAAACAGGCGGTCCATCCAGCCCTGGATGGGAATCTCGATCAGGCCGGTGGGATAGACGTAGGGCTGCAAGCGCGACGGCGCCGCGACGTCGTGCTCCCAGCCGTACTTGCCCATGGTCGATTCCATGTGGCTGCTCACCCAGCGAAAGCCGCTGTCGAGGATGGTCTGCTGGTTGGCAAGCATCCGGTCCAGGCCACTCGGCAGCCCGCCAGGGCCGCGAATCACAGTCGATTGCACGCCGAGCCGGTTTTCCAGCTCTCGGTTCGCCGTGGTCAGCTCCCAGCCAAGCTGCGCCGGGTCCGGATACGAGAGCAGCATGTGGCTGTAGGTGTGGTTGTCGATCACATGGCCGCGCCGCAGGATCTCCCGCAGGTAGTCGATGTCGGGCTCCTCGAGGCCGTTGGCCACGTAGAAGAAGTGCAGCTGCACGCCAAACGACTCGGCGGTGGTGCAGAGCCGCAGGGTGTAGTCGCGCAGCGGCGCCATGATGCGGCCGTGGTTGATCATCACCGGGGAATACCCGGCGCACATTTCGAGGTCGTAGCTCAGCGCCACCGCGCAGCGCACGCCCTCGGGAAGTTCCACCCGAACCCGCATCGCCGCCTCCGCTCATCCAGCGCTTGTGGAAGGTACCCCGTTGGCCGGTTCGGTGTCTGCCCCTTCCGTCATTCCGGCGGAGGCCGGAATCCAGACGACGACGCGAGCGTATTGCGCGAACCTGGACCCCGGCCTTCGCCGGGGTGACGAAGGAAGTCGGGGTGGCGAAGGCTTAGCGTCGTTTCGGCGGAGAGCCTGTTCCGTTCGTGGTGAGCCTGTCGAACCATGAATGGAGGACGGGTGCAGGAGGCGTCCTTCGACTTCGCTCAGGACGAACGGGCCGGAGGCATCCGCTCAACGCTGACTGGACCGGCGCGCCAGCGACCGGCGCGTACTATGAACCGCTTCCCGCTCCCGAGGATCGAACATGGCCGTCACGCATAGATTTCAGGACATGACCTGGTCCGAGGTCAACGAGGCCGTCACCCGCGGCGTCATCCCGCTGCTGCCGGTTGGCACCGTCGAGCAGCACGGGCATCACCTCCCCGTCAAGATCGACAACTGGACCTCCACCGAGATTTGCGAGGAGGCGGCCAAACGGTCCAACGGACGCCTGTCGCTCATGCCGTCCGTGAGCTACGGCTACACGTCTCACGTGATGGACTTTCCCGGCACGGTGACCATCCACCACGAGACGTTCATCCGCTACGTCGTGGACATCCTCAAGAGCCTGGCCTACCAGGGCTTCAAGAAGATCATCATGGTCAACGGCCACGGCTCCAACATCAACCCGTTGGAGCTGGCCGCGCGGCGCGCCATGCTGGAGAGCGACGCCTGGGTGGGCATCGGCGGGTGGTGGCATTTCATGGCCGCCGATCCGGACTTCATGTCCACCTGGCGCGAGTCCGACTTCCCCGGCGGCTGCGCCCACGCCGGAGAGGCCGAGACCTCGCTGGCGCTCTTCTTCGATCCCGACATGGTGTACATGGACCGCGCCAAGGACCAGGTCACCGAAACCAATCAGCGCAAGTCCAAGTACCACTGGGTGGACCTGTGGGCCTCCGGTCCGGTGCGAATGGATGGCTGGACCAGCACCTACACGCCCGACGGAACCCAGGGCACGCCCAGTCTCGCCACCGCCGAAAAGGGACGGCGAATCTTCGAGGAGTCGGTGAACAACATCGTCGAATACGCCGAGGAGTTCGCCGCGCGCGAGATGTGCCCGCGCGTCGACCACCACGTCACGCCGCCCACCTTCAACCCGCCCGGATAGGTCTCAGCCGCCGCCCTTCCGTCATTCCGGCGAAGGCCGGAATCCAGGCAGCATCTGAACCTGGTCGCCACATGGGACGCCTGGGAATCTTGGTGTAGGGGCGGGTCTCAGACCCGCCCTCACCGGGTTTCGCGAACTTCTGCCCCGCGGCCTCCTTAGATCACGTACCCCTCGGCAACCGTCGTGCGGATGTAGCGAATCGAATAGTGCGTGTCGTCGGGCCAGGAGTCGGACGCCCACGCCGGAATCGCCCCCAGTCCGGCCACGCGCACCGTCTTGGCCGGCGGAATCTCGATCACCGCGCAGCTCATACCGGCAATCGGCAGCGCCTCCGAGCGCCCGCCCTGCTCCAGCATGTCGGCGCGCAGGTGCATGCCCCAGAGGTTGTCGATGCGATACCGCACCGGCAGCGCATGCTCCACTTCGCCGTCGTGCCGGAACCCCGGGATCGGGTCGGCCTCGAGCAAGATGGAGCCCGGCGGCGTGCAGGCGCTGCCCATGACGGCCACCCGCACCATCGGCTCGTCCTCGTGGATCACGATCCAGTCGGACGGCGTCTGGGTCGACGCCGTGGAGCCGTCGGTCGTCTTGATCGGGAACAGCTCCATGCCGTGCCGCTCACCGCCGATCCATACGCGATCGACGTCGACGTTGGGGTAGTTGAACGGAAACTCGTACTCATAGGTCCTTAGCATGAGCTCGCGCTTCTCGCGCACGGGGTCGTTGGGATATCCGGGAATCCGTCGGTCGGCCGAGACTTGCGCCATCTGATGCTCCGTCGGGGTGCGGTTCTGATGCCGACCGGAGCATAGAAAGCGCCGGGCGACCGTGGCAACGGCGACACACTGGTGCGCTGGCTAGGGTGAGTCAGCGACCAGCGGTCCTTCAGCGTCGAGTCTTCCCGTGATCGTCGATCCGGTCCCCTCTCTCTCTGTTGGGGCAATCCGGTTCCCTCTCCCTCTGTTCGGGTGTCCGATGCCCTCTCCCTCTGGGAGAGGGCAGGGTGAGGGCTCCGGGCGCACGCCGCCGGCTGACTGTGTGCGAGGCGAAATGCGCCCCCCTACCGCTGCGTCTCCGCCAGCAGCGAACGCAGCAGCGTGCGCTTCGCCTCCACGAACAGCGGCGCGGCGGTCCTTCAGCATCGAGAATTCCCGTGATGGTCGATCCGGTTCCCTCTCCCTCTGAGAGGGCAATCCGGTC
>JAJDUU010000052.1:0-5000 GCA_022826485.1 Chloroflexota bacterium
GCCGGTAAGCCGCCCAAGGTGGCCCTCACCGCTTGTCTCCGCAAGCTCCTGCTGCTCTGCAACGCCCTCTGCAAGCAGCAGGCCCCGTGGAACCCCGCCATGGCCACCTAAACCCTTCACCGGCCACACAGTTGCTCTCCCAATGGGAGAGGGCGCCGGACGGGCGCAGCTGCTGCGGGGACGCGCCAAGCGACCGGCGTAGGTGGCGAGATGGCCCGACTGGATTCCGGCCTCCGCCGGAATGACGAAGTGGAGCGCCTCGCCATGACACGTGGCGGCTCGAAATGACGAAGTGGAGCGCCTCGGCATGACGTTGCATCCGCCGGTACGAAAGGTGCCGGCCCTTCTGGTCCTGGGCTCGAACCTGGGCGACCGGCTGGGGCATCTGCGGGGCGCCGTGGCGGCATTGGATCGAGCCGGACGCGTCGACGCCGTGTCGCCGGTCTACGAGTCGCCGCCTGCCGGGCACGTGCACCAGGGGCCATTTCTGAACCTGGCGCTGCGGGTCACGACGACTCTCGGCCCCGTGCGGCTGCTGATGTGGTGCAAGGGCCTGGAGTTCGCCGCGGGGCGCCGGCCGGGCATTCCGCTCGGGCCGCGCCCGCTGGACGTGGACATCGTGAGCCTGGGCGCGCTGGCGATAACGAACGGGCGGGTGTCCATTCCTCACCCCCGCGTGGCCGAGCGGACGTTTATGGCGGCCCCTCTGGCCGACATTGCCCCCAACGAGACGCTGGCGGGCCACGCTGCGACCCTGGCCGAGCTCGATCGACGACTCGGCCGAGAGGGCCTGGAGCCGGTGGCGGGACCGGAGGCCGTTTGGGCCGGTGCGGCAGATCCTCAGGAAAGTTCTGGATAAGGCCATCGGCATTGCCCCGATGCGTTCGATTCCGCCGTAGACACGCTCAGTGCCTGCCCCTCCCTGAGACGAGTGCATAGCCGTTGAAGGGCGGGTCTGAGACATGCCCCTACCCCAGGTGCCCACCGCGCCCCACGTTCAACCGGACTGGATTCCGGCTTCCGCCGGAATGACGGAGGGGTTGTGCCGAGGACACCGAAGCGGGAGGCGAACCGGCGACCTTACGAAAGCCGGGGACAGGCGATCTCGCGAGCGAAACGCCCCATGACGCTCGGCCGCGCTCTGGCCATTGCGACCCAAGCACCCCTGTAGCCTGTGAAATAATCCGCCGCCCCAGCGCCCCTTGAAGGCATCCTCGCATTTCCATGGAATCCGAACTCCCCGCCGCGCGGCGCCGCGTGATCGAGTCGCTCCATCGCGCGCGGCGGCCTCTGGTGCTGTCGCACCGGGATTCGGATGCGGACAGTCTCGGGTCCGCGCTGGCGCTCGGCGGCGCCTTTGGCCAGCTTGGCGTGGAGGCGGTGCTGGCCGTCCACCAGCCCGAACGCATCGCCCCGCCCTTGAACGAGTTGCCGGGCGCGAGCGCCGTGGTTCCGCTCGGCGCCGACCTCACCACGGCGGATCACGACCTCGTGTTCGTCGTCGACACCGCCAGCCCCACGCTCCTGGGTGGCGAGCCGACGCTGCGTGAGGCGCTGCTGCAGAGCCGGCCCGTCGTCAACATCGACCATCACGACTCCAACCAGCACTACGGCGCGGTCAACTACGTGGAAACCGCCGCCGCGGCCACGGCCGAGGTTCTGTGGGGACTGCTGACCGAGGCCGGGATTCCGCTGACTCCGGATATGGCGACCAATCTGCAAGCGGGACTTGTGGGCGACACGCTCGGCTTTCAGATCGCCGATACGTCGCCCCGGACACTGCGGGCGGCGGCCGGCCTGCTCGAAGCCGGCGGCGCGACCCACGGCCTGCCGCGCCGGGTCCTGAACGCCCGCACCATCGCCGCGACGCGCCTCTACGGCGCGGCCCTGGCGGCGGTGCAGACTTCGGCGGATGGCTGCATCGTGTGGACCTGCGTCACCCAGGCCATGGCGGACTCGGTGGACGCCAGCGTGCATTACTCGCACGGCCTGCCCAATGCCTTGCAAGAGGTCGTGGGCGCGGAGATCGCGGCGGTCTTCTACGAGCTCCGTCCCGACAGGACCCGCGCCAGTCTGCGGTCGACCGGGCGTCCTATCCGGGAGGTGGCCGAGGAGTATGGCGGCGGCGGGCACCAGCTCGCGGCCGGGCTCACTATTCAGAAGTCCATCGCGGTCGCGCAGCGGATCGTGATCGACCGGCTCGAGTCGCTGCTCGCCACCTAGCCGCACCGACCACACAGGGGAGCAACCCGGCCGCCGAGGGGAGTGCCGTCCCGCTGGCGGAGAGCTTTGAATAACGAGGTAGGGACGGTTCGGGAACCATCCCCGCTCGCGGTCGATCAGATTCAGCGGCCGCTAGATTCCCGCCTTCGCGGGAATGACGGAGGGGTTACGCAACAGTCTCCTGGCACATGCTCATGCGATGCACCATTGAAGCTCCGCGAGCCTCACTGCCGCGCGGCGCCGCTCCATAGGTAGCAGCCGGTGTTGCCCACGACCCAGGTGAAGAGCACGTCGACCCACGGGAAATGATTGATGTGGGACTGAGCGGCGAGGCCGGTCTCGTTCTCCGGCCAGAAGGTCCACAGCCAGCCCCAGTAGAACAGGATGACCAGGGCGATCGATCCGTAGAGAACCGCCGTGGCTGAGAGGTACTCGCGAGTGACGGCATCGGTGGGGTTGCCGGACAAGGCGCGCTTGCGCACGACGCTCGTCACCACCGCGATCGGCACCGCCACCGCCATGAACCAGTTGACGACCTGCCACACCGGATAGGTCGGGCCGCCGTCGTGGTAGACCGGCGTGAGGATGAGATTCAACCCCACGACAAACGCGATCGCCAGGAGCGCAACCGCCACCAACCGCTTCACCAGGTCCATGAAATCGCTTCCTTCCCAGGGACTCAAGAGTCCGCCGTACGCCGATGCCCTGCTCCGCAGCGCGATCTTACGGCCAGTCGTTGCGACCGCGCGCCGGTGGGTGGGGTCGGGCTGCCGTCCTAGGTCGAAGGCAGGCTTCGCAGATAGGCCTGCCGCTTCGCGACGGCATCCGACGCCCGTCCGCCGGGAGCGCGATCCTCCTGGGTGAGCAGAGCCGCCGGGTCGCGGCGAATGAGCTCGCGCGCCACACGGATAGTGTCCGCTGCCGGCACGGTCAGGCAACGCGCGGCGCCGATGGTGGTCTCGCGCTGAATGCCGGTCAGATGCGGCTCGATCGCCGGAAACCCGCTCGACGTGCCGCCGACGTTTCGCACCGCCGTCCAGCCGCGCGGATCGTCGGCGACGCGCGCGAAGCACGTGTAGCCGCCACGGTGCTCGAGGTTTTCCGCGACGTGAATCGTAGTGTTCGACCAGTGCCCGACGCCGAGCAGCAGAATCCACGCACCCTGCGCGGCGGCAGCCTGCAGCACGGCCAGCGGATGCTCGGCAGTCCCCTGAGCCAGCAGTTCCGCTGCACGGGGGCCAACTCCGGAAAATCCGCAAATCGGCGCGGGGCTGCGGGACGCGTCGGACTCGGCGGCAAACGCGGCCGCGACGGCGCCCATGTTTCGGTCGATCGGCCCATCCGTTCGGTGCACGGGCGTCTTCGACAGCGCTTCGCGAAACTCCTCCCACGTCGCGGCGGGAGTATCCGCGTTGAAGGGGATGTAGGGCTCGGGCGGCGAGAGCAGAAGGGCCGCATGGGTGAACGCGGGCGCGATGACCGTGGGAACCACGGAACGCACGGCGGCGACCACCGTGGATGCGCCGCCCACCACCCAGCCAAAGGCGCTGAGCGACGAGTGGACCACGACGATCTCGACACCGGACATCTGCAGCGCCTGCAGACCGTCGACAATGTCGTCGTGGGTCACAACAGGCCGGGAGCCTTTGGCCTGGTCCGGCTTCTGGTTCACCGTGGCGTACGTCCGTTGGATACAGGATTCGATCGTTGCAGGCGGGGGATACGCTGTCTATTTCGACGGCGGCGCGACCATGCGGGAGCACCGCTGCCCGCGGTTGTAGCCTCTCAGGGCAACCCCGCCCGCTCCTCCCCAATCCTCAAACCCGATGCCTGTCACCGTCCGACGCGACCCGGAACCCTTGCCGGACGACTACGGCACGATCCCGATTTCGTTCACCACGAGCTCCATCCTGCGGATCGAGTGGCAAAGCAACGGCCTGACCGGACTGCGCATCACTGAAGCACCCCTCGGCTCGCCTCTGGCCAAGGACTTCGACGACGGCGAGCCCGTGTCGCGCTGGCTGCAGTTCGGCGACATCTCGCATTGGGGCTTCTTTGGCGCCTACGAGGCAGGACAGCGAGTCGGCGGCGCCGTGGTCGCGCACCACACGCCGACGGTGCGCATGCTGGAGGGACGGACGGACCTTGCCGTCTTGTGGGATATCCGTTGTGCCCCGTCATATCGACGGCGGGGCATTGGGAGCCGGCTGCTGCTAGCGGCCTCGCAGTTTGCCTGGGGTCAGGGCTGCACCGTGCTGAAGGTGGAGTGCCAGAACACCAATCCCGCCGCGTGCCGCTTCTACGCCAAGCACGGATTCAAGCTCGGCGGCGTCCGGGAAGACGCGTACCCCGAGTATCCCGACGACATCCAGTTGCTCTGGTACTTGCCGGCGCCGGGCCGGCGGGTCTGACCCGGCAGGCGCGCCATCACGGCCGGCGCCGACACTCGCGACCCTCCATGCTTCCTTGAGCCGACACGCCTGGGGAATCGCCGCCGCCGCGAGCGAGACTCCTGCCGCGAGCCTGTTTTATGTCAATTCTCGCGCCTCCGCGTCGCAGCCGGCCTGCGGAAAGTCGCTCGGAGACTGTCGGAAACACCACCGTCGACGCATTTCGCATTGACGGCGGAACCAGGCGTGCGTATCCTTTCCTTTCTGGGCGCAAGCTATGCCTTGCGCCACTGTGTCTCGGGCGCCGACGGGCGGTGCGCGGGCGAACCTTGACAACTGAAGAGCACGCAAAGCTGCAGTTTTGCCGGTCTAACGATTACTAAGCTA
>JAJDUU010000052.1:10000-202677 GCA_022826485.1 Chloroflexota bacterium
CGCGCGCCAGCCTTTCGAACGCATCCACGTCGAGCCCGATGATGCGCTCCTCGCCATGGACCACGATCGGCCGCCGCACCACCACGTTGTTTTCGTCCATGATTCGCAGCGCCGACTCGTCATCCAGGTCCTGGTGCGCGATGCCCAGCTTTCGAAAGGCCGGACTGCGCGGATTGACAAACGAGGCTGCCGCACCGCTGCCGACGATATCGGCCAGCTCCTCTGGCGTCAGCGGACGTCGGGCGTAATCACGCGGCTCGTACTCGACGCCGGCTCGGTCCAAGGCCGCACGGGCCTTGCGACAGCTGTCTCAGGTACTGCGGAAATAAAACCGCGTCGTCATGTCGCCTCCCCCTCGGACGAGTCCGTCCAATCGAGAACGATGGCCAGCCAACCGGCCGGTCCTTGCTCGATCAGGGCGTACATTTCCGCGGCCCCGGCATAGGGCACGCGGTGTGAAATGAGATGGTCGGTGCGCAGATCGCCGCGCGCCATCAGCTCGATCACGTATTCCCGATTGCGTGGGCGCGGCCATTGAAACTTGTGATACGGCTCGTGCGGGTAGAACGCCTGATAGGTGCCGAAGATCGTGAGCTCGCGCCGCAGCAAGTCGACCTGCAACTCGATGCCCACGGTGCCGGGAGCACTGCCGGTCACGGCAATGACGCCCCCGTTGTCGGCGGCGCGGATGCAGTCGGGCAGCACCTGCGGCGTGCGCGTGGCCATAAAGACCGCGCGCGCGCCGGCGCCATATGAGACGTCCTGGATAGCCGCCACCGCATCATCGCGCCCGGCATTGACGGCATGGGTGGCGCCGCTCTCGACGGCGGTTGCCAATCGCCGATCGTCTAGGTCCACCGCCACGACGGGATAGGCGCCCGCCATGCGGGCGAACTGCACGATGAGCTGCCCCACCACGCCGACCCCGAACACCGCCACGGCGTCGCCGATCGAAGGCTGGGCTCGCCGCACGGCATGCAGCGCGACGTCGGCGAGCGACACAAACGTGGCCGCGTCATCGGAGACCGCGTCAGGCAGCAATTGCGGAATCTCGAGCCTTGTCATTGGCCGGTCGTCCGGCGGGATCAAGGCCAGGCTGACATGCTGCAGCGACGCCACGATCCGATCGCCCGCGGCGAATCCGGCGGTCTCGTCGCCGGCCTCAACCACGCGCCCGACCCACGAGTAGCCCGGACGCAGGGCGTCAGGCGCCTCGGTCAGACCGGCGGCTCGATGGTCGCCCTCGAGCAGGTTCTGCTCCGTGCCGGCGCTAATCAGCGTGCGGGTGGCCTCGGCGAGAAGCTGCGACGGCCCGGCAGCGGCGACGGGCCTTTCGGCAACCCGCACCTCACTGGGCGACGGAAACTCGATCTGGCGAGCAGTGCGCGGCAAGAGTTCAGCCAGTTGAAAGCGTGCGCGGGCAAGCATGCCGCACCTATGGCGCCCTGTCAGGCATGTTGCTGCGCGGAACAACCAAAACTCGCAGCCACGGATTGCCCGTGCTCACCGGCAGCTTGCTCGCGTGCGCTGCGGTCGCATCGCCCGTGAGATGACGCGTTCAGGATCGGGGCTTGACGGCAACCGCCTCACCAAAGGCAAGCGCCCCGACGGCGCCCGCGTGGTCCTTCCACTCGTCGTGCTCGGCACGCCATAGATCGAACTGCTCCTGCGTGGCAATCCCGTGGTTCGTCGCCGCCGCGATCACGTCCTTCGAGAAGAACCAGTCGCCGATGAAGGCGTGCAGAAAGGCCACGTCCGCGGGCGCGCTGAAGATGTCGAAGGAAGCGGTGGCAGTGATATCGGAAAACCCGGCCTCGATGAGCTTTTGCTTCAGCTCCTTGCCCATCTGCGGATGACCGCCGTTTGCTCGAAGCAGGTTGGCGAACGTCGCCCACTCCTCCGCGGTGTTCTCGGTGCTGGGCTCGAGGAACGAGGAGTCGACGATGCACTCGCGGCTGGAAATGATGCCACCAGGCTTCAAGACTCGCTTCACCTCCGACAGCGTTCCGAGCGTGTCCGGGACGTGCATCAGCACCGCGTGGCAGTGGGCGGCGTCGAACGAGTTGTCATCGAATGGCAGATCGGTCACGTCGCCGACGTGGAACGTCGCGTTGTGGTGACCGCCGGCTTCCGCCGCTGCTCGCGCCAGGTTGATCTGTGACTCCTCGATGTCGATGCCGTGGACTTCTCCCGGATCCACCGCTTGGGCCAGACCGACCGTGATGGTTCCAGGTCCGCAGCCAAAGTCGAGGACGCGCATGCCGGGCTTGAGCAGCGGCATGAGGTGTGCGGCATGGGAATCCGCGCTGCGCCGATCGAGCATCTGCCGAAATTCCTCGCCATAGCCCATCGTGTAGGTGGATTCGGTCATATCGCCGCTCCCTTCAAGGTTTGGCTGCTCACTGCCCGGAGTTTCGCCACGAAGCAATCACCGCAGAAACTGCGCCAGCCCGCGCACACCGCGGCTCCAGGCAAATGGCTAGGCCGTCCGCCCGACGCGCACGGTAATGATGTCGACGCCGTGATATTTCTGGTGCTGCACCGACGTGGCGTAGTGCCAGAGTAGGCGGAACGAGACTTCGCGTTCATCCGGCACGAGGGGCGATTCGTTCAGGTAGGCCAAGCGGTCTTCCATGTTCTCGCCCTCCAACGCCGTCACGAACTCCATCTCCACCGCCTGGCCCTCCGCGCGCGCGGAGACGGCAAGGGTCCGCGCGGCGCCGCCAGCGTCTTGATTCCCCTGGAGCAGGATTGCCAGCGTCTCTTCACCTGCCGAAGCCAGCCGGTCCGCCGATGGTTCGTTCCAGCCACGCTTGGACGCGAATTCGCGCAGGAATTCGTCGATCCGCGGAAGGGCGGCCATGTCGAGAGCTACCCGCAGCCGACGGCGTCGGGGGCTGGTCAATTCCATGAACAGCATCATGATGATGGCGGCGAGAGCGCCCGACGTCATGCCGTTGCTGAGGAATTCGCCGAGGAACCCGTCGCCCAACTGATCGGCGAAGATCACCCGGTTCTGGAAGCCCACGCCTATCCAAAACGACAACCCGGCGATGGCGGCGGTGCGGTGGTCCACACCGTCCTGGACGATGATCTTCATCCCCTGCACGAACAAGACCCCAATGAGAACGGTGATGTAGGCCGCCACCACGGGACCCGGAATGGCGATCAATATGGCCGCAACCTTGGGAAAGAAGGCGAGGATGATGAAGATGACGCCGATCGCAACTCCGACACGTCGGGCGGCAATTCCCGTGACGCCCGATAGCGGCACGCTGCTCGAGTAGGTGGTGTTGGGCAGCGTGCCCGCGAGCCCGGATAGCAGATTGCCCATGCCGTCAGCGTTGAGGGCGCCCTGCACGAGCCGGAAATCGGTGGCGCGCGGCTTGCGGCGAGACACCTGCTGGATGGCCACGCTGTCGCCGATCGTCTCAATCGCCCCGACGATGGTGACCACGATGAACGCCGGCAGCAGCGCCCAGAATTCAACCCCCGGGGTCAGATCAAATCCCGGCCAACCGTCCAACGGAATTCCAACCCACGGCGCATCGAGCACCGGCTGCGCGTCGTAGAGGCCAAACGGCGCGGCGACGACGCAGCCGACGATGATGCCTATGAGCGGTGACCACAGCCGCCAAGCTGGCGACGCCCGCAAAACGAGGGCGGCCACGGTACCCAGCGTGGCAATCGCCGCGATCGGCGCCGCAGCCGACGCGGCGCCCTCGGGGACTTGTGTCAGCGTGTCGAAGACGATCGGCATAACCGTAACCGCAATCAGCATGATCACCGTGCCGCTGACAACCGGCGTGAAAATGCGTCGTAACAGCGGGAGTCGCGCGGCGAGCAAGAACTGAAACAGCGCGGAGACCACGACGAGGCTCGCCATCGTTGACGGACCGCCATTCACCAGCGCCGTGACGCAGACGGCGATGAAGGCCCCCGACGTTCCCATGAAGAGCACGTGCCCGGCGCCGAACCGCCCAACGCGGACCGCCTGGAGAATGGTGGTGGCGCCGCTGATCAGCAGCGCCGCGAATATGGCCCACGACAGGTAGCCGGCGGACTGGTCGGCAATCTGAACCACGATGGCGACGGTCAGAACGACCGGCGCCAGCATGATCATGGCGGCCTGAAAGCCGGCGCCACCGGCTAGCAACCATGGAGGGCGCTCATCCGGTTCGTAGCGGATATTGTCGTTCGGCTGTGCCTCAGCCATCAGGGCCTCGCGGCTCAGGTCGGCGGTGCTGCATGTATCGCCATCCCAATTGCTCAGTCGGATACCGGCAAGGGCATCCTGACCAACGGCAAATTTCCCTCATTCAAGGTCCGAGATTTTAGAATAGCTTGCAACCGGCAATTGCGTCGCTTCGAGGCACAGGCCCGATCCGATCTCGACCGATCTGCGCCCGACTCCAGCGCCCGCCAGTCGGGGTGACCAGCAGGCGCCGAACGGGCTAGCGGCTGTAGCCGGAGGGGGTTTCCGGCGGGGCCTCCGAGTAGGCCCGCTCCGCCATGCGCTCCAGCAGGAAGCGGAAGTCCCGGTAGGCGTCCAAGCCGCCCAGCGGACCGGCCAGCGCTCCCAGCTCTTCCTGCAGAATGGCAAGGTCGGTGGAGACACCGGCGGGGCCATCGTCGGCGCCTCGCGGCAGGCTGCTGTAGCGGTCGGCGGACAGCGCCACGATGGCCCCAAGTCCCAGCAGGGGGTCACTTCCAAAGCTGGCGTTGCCGCGTCCCGTCACCTCGACCTGCTGGCTGCGCGACTGGCCCGTGTCCGGCACCACCCAGCGCAGCTCGACTTTGCCCAGCTTGAGGTCGTCGCCGCCGCGCACGCCGTCGTGCAGCTCCACCTCGTAGAACACCGTCGTCGCCGTGCCCGAGGGCAACTCCGCAAACTCCTTGCGGTCCTCCGCGAAGCTCGCGTCCGACGTCACCCGGTTCTCATACCCGATGATCCGCCAGGACTTCACCACGTCGGGATCCCACGTCACCTGCGCCCGCGTCTGGTCGGCGAACGGCGTGGACAGCGCCAGCCAGTTGTCGCGGCTGAACGTGCGCCGCGCCTGGTCGGTGTCATCGAGATACCGGTACCAGCCGTTACCGTGCTGCGCCAGCTGCTCCAACAACACGTCGTTGTAGTTGTTGATGCCCACCCCGACGGTGATCAGCCGCAGCGGATTGCCGGCGTCCCGGTCGTAGGCCGACTCCAGGATCGCGAACGGGTTGGTGGCGTCCACATTGGCCACGCCGTCCGACATCAGGATCACGTAGTTATGGGCGTCGGGGCGTTCCAGCCGCGCCTCGTGCGCCAGCCGCACCCCCAGGTTCAACCCCGCCTGCACATTGGTGCTGCCATGCGGGGCCAGCTCTGAAATGGACGAGGCCACCGACGGGTCGTCCGGCCCCTGATGCTCAACCGTCAGGTGATGGATCACGTCGGTGGTGAAGTGCACCACCGCCACTCGGTCCTGCGGGCGCAGGCTCTGGCGAATGGCCTCCGCCGCGGCGCGGGCGATGTCCACCCGGTTGCCGTCGCCCATCGAGCCCGAGGCGTCCAGCACCAACGTGACGTTGAGCGGGCGGTCGTCCGCCACCTCCGCCGCCTGGAACCCGAGCCGGACCAGATGCTTACGCTCGTCCAGCGGATGCGCGACCAGATCGCTCGTGATCGCAAAGCCCCAGTCGTCCGCGGGCTGGGCGTACTGGTAGTCGAACGCGTTGATCCACTCTTCGGCCCGCACCGAGTCCGGCTCGATGTCGTAGCCCTGCCGCGCCCAGGTGAGCGCGAGCTGATACGACGTGCGGTCGGTGTCCAGGCTGAAAGTCGAGACCACGTCGTCGGCCGTGGCGACCACGGGCTGCCGCCGGTTGTCCTGGAAGGTGGTGTCAGCCGGTCGGGCAGCGGAGGGAGGAGCGGCCTCGGCGGCCGCCGCAGGCGCTGCCGTGGCGGCAGCGGACGCCGACGGCGCAACTTCCCTGATCACTTCCACTTCCTTGGTCACAACCTTCTCGACCGGAGCCTCGACAGTCTTCTCCACGACCTTTTCGACCACGACCTCCTTGATCACCTCCTGCGTCACGACTCTCTCGACCGGGACTTCCTTGATGACCTCTCGAGTCACGACCTTCTCGACGACGGCCTCGACCGGAACCTCCTTGATCACCTCTCTCGTCACGACCGTCTCGACCGGCACCTCCTTGATGACCTCCACGGTCACGATCTTCTCGACGGCCATCCCGCTGGTCGCCACCTGAGCCTCCGCCACTGCCATGGCTTCTTCGGCGACAGAGGACTCTTGCCCAAGGTTTCCGGCCACTAGGATCGCCGAGGCCGCGACGGCGACCGCACCGCCGGTGACCATGACGGGCAGCCAGTTCTGCTTGGCGGCCGCCAGGATCTTGCGGCGAATGCGCGTGACGGGATTGGGCGCCGGATGCGGTTCGAGCCGATCCTCCAGCGATTCCCAGAGATTCGTTGGCGCGCGCAGGTCGTCGGCTTCCGCCGCGAAATGCCGGCGCAGCGTGCCTTCCATGTCTTGATCTGGCGAGTAGTTACTGGCCATGGCCGTGAACCTCTCTGGCGCCGCCCGTTGCTAGCTGGTCTCGGAGATGCCCGAGCGCGCGGTGCAGCCTGGATTTCACCGTGCCCTCCCGCACGCCGATGGCTTGGGCCAGCTGGGGAACGGTGAGTTCCGCGAAATAGCGCAAGACCACGACTTGCCGGTGATCCGGATTGAGGAGGTCCAGGGCTTGTCGGATCGCCACCCGGTCGTGGTGCGCCTCGATCTCCTCCGCCGGCTGAGAGTCGTCGTCCGATTCACTCTCGTACTCAAGGGAAACCGTGGAAACCACGCGCCGTCTGCGCTGGGACACGACGGTGTTCACGAGAATGCGTATCAACCAGGGTTTGACCGGGCGGTCACTGTGGAAGCCTTGAATCCCACGCCAGGCGGAGAGAAAGGCGTCTTGCACGTGTTCCTCGGCCTGCGCCCGATTCCCAGTCATGAGGACTGCCGTGCCGAAGAGAACGTCCTGGTAACGCTCCACCAGGTGGCGGAAGGCTTCGCGCTCGCCGTCCTGACAGCGCAGGACCGCTTGCTCATCGGTCATATGCCGCCCTCATGGCCCTATTCCGGTGGGGTTTCACTAGACACTACGCGCGTTGGGGCCGAATCGTTCCATCCCGGCGAGCATTTTCTTTGCTCACCTCCACTTGAGATGCGAGCGTACGCCTTGGCATGCCGTCGCTGCGTCTACCGCTCGTGTGGCTCCGTTCGATGAGGTCGCAGGTTCCGGCGCTTCGGTCTCACGCGTGTCAAAGGCGACGACCTGAATTGGGCAGCACGGATTTCAGCATCATTCGATACATAATTCGGTTCAAATCGCCTTCCGAAAGAGGGTCCGACGTGCGAACGACACTCAATCTCGATGAGCGCCTGTTGAGCGACGCCCAACGCCTCACCGGCATCGAGGGGCGAACGGCGCTTGTCAGAGAAGGCCTGCGCGCACTGATTGAACGGGAGAGCGCCCGGCGGCTCGCGAGGTTGCACGGAAGTGAGCCTCAGCTCCAGACCATCCCGCGCCGCAGGACAGCGTCTGGATGACGCTGGTCGACACCTCGACCTGGGTGACCATTTTCGCGGTGCCGAGGCTCGCCTGGCGCCACTGCTAATCGACAACCAGGTGCTCGCGCATCCCATGGTCATCGGTGAGCTGGCTTGCGGCAGCCTTGGCAATCGGGACGAGGTGCTCAGCCTGCTGAGCGGATTGCCTCAAGCACCGGTCGCGGCCGATCAGGAAGTGCTGGCGTTGATTGAGGACCATTCACTCATGGGCCGCGGGATCGGCTACATCGACGCGCACCTGCTGGCCGCCACTGCTTTGGCCAGCCCATGCTCGCTATGGACGAGCGACCGGCGCCTGGGAGACATCGCCGCGGAGCTTGGTTTGGCGCATCAGGCGCCCGGCTAACGCGGGTCCGCGTCCGCCAGTGTGTGAGGCGAGAGCTTCACCCACACCGGCTCATGGTCCGAGGCGGCGGTGATTGGTCGGTGGACTTCGACCACCGACAGATCGGGCGTGTGCAGCACGTAGTCGATGCGCTCGCCATCCGCGGGGAAGGTTGGCGGCCCGCCCGCATCGGGATCAAGGAATCCAGCCTGGAATACCAGCTGCATCGACCGGGCGCCGGCCTCCGCGTTCAAATCGCCCACCAGCAGAGTGGGAGACCGGCCGCCCCAGATTTCGAGCAGCGCGCGCGTCTGAGCTTCGCGGGTCGGCCCACCGTCGTCGGCGTGATCCAGGTGGGTGTTGACGACGGTGTAGGTCTGGCCAGAGGCGTCGATCTCGACTTCGGTCGCGCCGCGGGGGATGCGTCCCGGATTGTCGAAGTGATGCACCGTGCTTCGCGTGGCCAGCCGAGTGAGCACGGCGTTCCCCCAGAGATCACCCGCGGCCGCTCCATAGGCATAGGGCATATCGAGGCGCTGCGACAGCCAGGTGAGCGTATCCGCAGCACCTGAGATCACCCAGCCGCGGCCCACTTCCTGCAGGGCAATAACGTCGGCGGGATTGTCCTCGAGCGTCCGCGCCACGGCCTCGAGATCGAAGCGGCCTTCGACGCCGAATCCCTGGCGGATGTTGTATGTGACGACTCGGAGTCCGTCGGATTCCGAGTGTCCGGCGTCCGGCGGCGCGGCGGTGCCCGCGACCGCGGCGGCCGGAAGCAGCACCAACCCGGCGACAATCAGCGGCGCCGGCCAGCCGCGCCGTCGCGCGCGCCTCTCGGCCTCCACCACCCGCGACCGCACCAAGGATCCACCAACGCCCAGGAGCGCAGTGCCAAAGACCGCGGCCCAGAGCACCCAGCCAGGTCCGTAGAAGGAATAGAACACAAACAGCAGCACCACCAGCACCACGAGGCCGAACGTGACCGACACGACGCTTGGAGCAACAAGGTTCGAGCCGCCCGTCCGCCACACCATGGGTACAAGCATCACCGGCAACGCAGCGGCAATGGCCGCAGCGCCCACGCCGGCCGCCGCCGATCGGGTGTCGAAGAGCACGAACCCCGCGACGAGCACCACGGCAGCCACGCCAAGCAGAACTCGCTGACGAGGCGGCCGGGCTCGAATCAGCGCCGAGGTCCAGACAATGCCCGCTGCAGCGCCGATAGCCAGCGCAAGTCCCGCGGCGCGAAAATCAATATCCGCACCCACGATGACCTGGCCCAGGTTTCCGCTGAGAATCAGGAAAGCCATCAGCCCGGGCCCCAGTCCGATGAGTGGCCAGGCATGGCGCCATGCGGGCAGTTGCTTTGCTTGGCGCCCGATCGACGGGGCGCCGAGCGCAACGATGGCGACGGCGACAGCAACAACCGCCGCAGCCGCCGGATGGTGCGCAAACGGTGCGTCCACGGTGATGAATCCAATGCGAACCGTCAGATCGAGCGCCAGCGCCACGGCGAGAGCCATGGGCGCCGCCGACCCCAACGCGGGCAGAAATGCGAGGAACCATCCGAAGGCGATGGTGCCCACGAGCCCGGCCGCGAAGTCGATTCCAGGAACGGCTGAAATTTGACCCACCGCCGCCCCGGCCGCCAGCAAGCGCAGCGACCAAAGACTCGCCGCCTGAATGCCGATGGCACGGGCAAGCGGCCAGGCCAGAATGGCGGCGGCAAAGCCGCCGAGCACCACGATTGCGAGAATCTCTCGGCTGGACGTCTCACCAATCAGCCAGATCGTGTGGGTGGTAAAGACCCGAATCGCCTGGAATCCCAGCAACAGGGCAAAAGCGATGGCCAGCAACCCCGCCGGGGACGAGCGCCGAGCCGCTTCCGACACCGTTGCGGCGCGCGCTACGCCCACGGTTTCCCCCGAGGCGGGCAGGCGTTTCCCATTTGCGTCACATGGACCTCCCTAGTCCGAGTCGATGTGGCCCTGGGTGCTCAGCGCCCGCGCGCTCACGCCCAGCACGCCGAGGAATCCCTCGGAGTCGCGGTGATCGAAGTCGCCCACGCCCTCCATGCTGGAGGCGTCGCTGTACAGGGAGTGCGGAATGTCGTGCGCGCTGGCGTAGGCGACATGGCCGCGGTAGACATCGACGACGATGGTGCCGGTGGTCAGTGAAGTAAAGGTGTCCACGGCCCGCCGCATGGCGCTGCTGGCGAGGTCGAACCAATAGCCCTCGTAGACCTGCCGCGCGAGTTGCGCCGACGCCTGGTCGAACACGGTTCGCGCGCGGCGATCCAGGATGAGTTGCTGGAGATAGGCATAGCACGTGCCGAGCAGCTCCATGCCGGGCGCCTCATAGACCCCCCGCGACTTGATACCGACGAAGCGGTTCTCGACGACGTGCAGGCCGATGCCGACGCCATGCCGGCCGCCAATGGCATTGGCCTGCTCGATGGCTTCACGGGGCGTCACGGGCTGCCCGTCGATGGCCGTCGGGACGCCCTGCTCGAAGCGAATCGCAACGCGCTCACCATCCTCGGGCGCCTCATGGGGAAACACGCCCATCTCCGGTCGCACGAACTGGGCCGGCGTCTCGAGCTCCTCGAGCTGCCCGGCCTCGTGGGTCAGCCCGAGCAGATTGGCGTCGGTGGAGTAGGGCTTGTCGAGGGTCGCGCGGATGGGGATTTCCTCCTGCTCGCAGTACACGATCATCTCCCGGCGGCCCGGAAATAGCTCGAGAAACTCGGTGTCGCGCCACGGGGCGTAGACCTGCACCTCTGGCGCGAGCATGTTGGCCACCAGCTGAAACCGCACCTGGTCGTTGCCGCGGCCGGTGGCGCCGTGGCCCAGCACGGTGATGCCTCGTCGCTGAACTTCCGGCAGCAGCGCCTGCACCGTGACGTGGCGCGCGATGCCGGTGGTGTTCCAATAGCCGCCCTCGTACTTCGCCTGGGTTTGGATGATCTCGATTCCGGCGCGGGCAAGCTCGTCGCGCGCATCGACCAGAACGGCGGCCTCGGCGCCGGCGGCCTGCATGCGCTCGGGAATGTCGTCGATATTGTCCTCGTCGGGCTGACCGAGGTCGGCGGTGAGGGAAACGACTCCGACCCCCTCTTCAACCAGCCAGCGGGTGATGGTGCAGCTATCCAAGCCACCGGACGCGGCCAGCGCCATGCGTTTGCCAACCAGATCTCCGACAACCACTGCTCACCCCCGACGACACACCGATCTTCCGTAGAGTACCGTTCGCACGCTGGCGCGCGACCGCCGGCGCCGTCGTGGCGCGCCCGTCGGACGGCGCGTAGACCCGGAGTCCATCCATGCCATTCATCGACCCCAACGATCACGCCGAAATCGAGCTAGCCCCGGGAGCGCGCGCACGCACCCCATATGGCGAACGCGTGATGCTCTCGCGACTGGAGTTGGACGAGGGCAGCGTGGTGCCGCTGCATCAGCATCCGCACGAGCAGGCCGGCATGCTGCTCGAAGGCGAGATGGAGCTGACCATCGGCGACGAGACTCGCCTCTGCCGCCCTGGGGATATGTTCATCATCCCTGGCGGCGTGCTTCACCGGGCCCGCACCGTGAAGGGCCCCGCGCTGGTCCTCGACATCTTCAGCCCACCGCGGGAGGATTATGTCGAGCTAGCCAATCGCTACATTCCGCCCGGCGAATAGGCGAGCCGCACTCGGAAATCGGGACCGGATTGGCCGCGGGCACGGCACTCCCATGTTCGCGGGAGTATGATTTAGCGGGTGGCCAGATAGCGCCCGGCTCGGTGGCAACGATGCGTCCGCCGGCGGAACCAAGACCAGGCGCTGAGGTTGGACTGGAGTATTCGCATGGCAGTCAAAATCGTGACCGACAGCACGGCCTACTTGCCCCAGCAGCTCATCGACGAGCACGGGATCGAGGTGGTGCCGCTGCATGTGCATTTCGGCACCGATGACTACACCGACGGCGTCGATATCACGCCGACCGAGTTCTTCACGATGCTGGAGGATCGGCCCGAGCACCCGACCACCTCGCAGCCGGCGCCGGCCGCGGTCATGAACATCTATGAACGCTGTGGCGCGGACGGCAGCGCCATCGTGTCCATCCACCTGTCGGCCAAGCTGAGCGGAACGCTCGAGTCCGCGCGTCTGGCTTCCGGCCAACTGCCCAATGTCGACGTGCATCTGGTCCGCAACGACCTGCCGCCGATTGGCGTGGGTTTGCTGGCGGTGGAGGCCGCGCAGGCCGCCAACAGCGGCGCCAGCGCCGAGGCGGTCGTGGAGCTGGTGAACGACCTCGGGGCGCGCACGCATGTGGCCTTTGTCGTGCCCACGCTGGAGTACCTGCGTCGGGGTGGCCGCATTGGCGGCGCACAAGCCTTCGTGGGTTCCATCCTGAGCTTCAAGCCGGTGCTGCACGTGCACGAGGGACAGGTGGAGCCCGTCATCCGGGTGCGCTCCTTCACCAAGGCCCGCCGCGCGCTGGTGGACTACGTGCGCGAACGTGCGCCGAACGGCCTGCAGAGCATTTCGGTGATGCACGTGGGAGCCGACGATATGTATGCCGCGCTGGAGGCCGACATCCAACGCGAGTTCGACGTGTCTGAGGCGCTCCTGCCGGGCATCGAGATGGGACCGGTGATCGCCACGCACACGGGCCGCGGCGCGTTCGGCGTGGCCTTCATCGCCAACCCGTAGACGGGCGCCAACCCTCGCGACGACGGTGCGGGCGGCGGCGGTTCAGTTGGTCCAGGCGCTGGCCTGCGGATCGAGGGCCTCGCGCAGCCCGTCGCCCAGCAGATTCAGCGACATGACGGTGATGAAGATCGCGATGCCGTGGGGCATCGGCACCCACGGCGCGGTGCGGAGGTAACGGCGGCCCTCGGCAAGCTCCAGCCCCCATTCGGGAGTCGGAGGCTCGGCGCCCAGGCCAAGAAAGCTCAATCCGGCGGCGGCGATAATCGCCGACGCCAGGCCAAGGGTGGCCATGATGATGATGGGGCTCACCACGTTGGGCAGCACGTGGCGCAGCATGATGCGGGCCTCTCGCATGCCCACGGCTCGCGCCGCTCGCACATACACCAGCTCGCGCGCCGAAAGCGTGGCCCCGCGCACGACCCGCGCGTAGTAGGGAATGGCCGCGATCCCCAGGGCGATCAGCGCGTTATTGAGACCGGGCCCCAGGGTGGACACGATGACGATGGCCAGCAGGATGCCGGGAAACGCCAGCATCACGTCCAGCACGCGGCTGATCGCCCAGTCGACCTTGCCGCCCACGAATCCGGCGATCAGGCCCACGAATGTGCCGCCGCTGGCGGCGATGGCCACCGCCAGGAATCCAATGCGCAGCGAGATTCGCGGCGCGTGTACGACGCGCGTGAATACGTCGCGCCCCACACGGTCCGTGCCCAGGAGGTGGCCGCCCTCGCCGGGCGGTGAATTGAACAACTCCGGGTTGTAGTAGTTCAGCGAATGGGGCGCGATGACATCGGCCAGAATCGCCACGATGGCGATGGCAATGAGCACGACGCCGCCGGCGATGGCCGCCTTGTTGCGAACGAACCGCCGCCACGCGAGGCCCCACTCGCTGCGCGCGGCCCCAGGATCGCCGCCCTCCAGGGCCTGTTTGACGGCCGTGTCGTCAGTCGCCGCCATGGCCGCCGACTCCTCGAGTGCCCGTCGCCGCCATGGCGCCAGAAACCGCCGGGCACTCGCCCCGGTCGATGTCGCGCCGCACGGCGCCCTCGTGCCGCCTCACGCTACGTCTGGAGCCGCACGCGCGGATCGATGTAGGTATAGAGCACGTCGACGATGATGTTGACAGCGACATAGACGAGCGACGCCAACATGACGAGCGCTTGAACGACCGGATAGTTCCGCCGCTGCACGGCCTCCACCAGCTCGAAGCCGAGGCCCTGTCGGGTGAACACGACCTCGACGACGATGGCGCCGGTCAGCAGGCTGCCGAACTGCAAGCCAACGATGGTGATCACCGGAATCAGGCTGTTCTTGAGCGCGTGCCGGATCACGACGGCCGATTCGCGGAGACCCTTGGCGCGGGCCGTCCGCACGAAGTCGCGGCTCATGACGTCGAGCATGGACGAGCGGGTCATCCGGGCAATGATCGCGGCCGCGCTTACGCCAAGCGTGATCGCCGGCATGATCATTCCCTCGGGCCGATCCTGCCCCAGGGCCGGCAGCCAGCGAAGATTGACGCTGAAGATGTAAATCAGGACGAGACCGAAGAAGAAATCCGGCACCGACACGCCAAACACGGCCACGACCTGACCCGAATAGTCGACCCAACTATGGTGTCGGATGGCCGACACGATTCCGGAGATCAGCCCCACCAGCAGGGCCACGCCCATACCCGCCATCGTGAGCTTCAGGGTCTCCGGAAACAGCTCCTTGATGAGGTCGCCGACCTGCTGATTCGTCTGGAACGAGCGGCCGAAATCACCGACCACCACGTCCCGGGCGTACAGCGCGAACTGCACGGGGATCGGATCGTTGAGGTGATAGGAGTCGCGGAGCTGCTCGACCGCTTCGAGCGGAATGCGGCTGGTGAAGATCGACGATTCGCCGCGCGACTCGAGGAGCAGCGAGACGGGATCGCCGGGGATCAGGCGCAGGAGGACAAAGACGATCAGCAAGACTCCGATAAGCACCGGCACCGCGGCCAGCACCCGGATTGCGATGTATTTGCCCATTCCTGCGCCAGATCAGCGTCCGGCGATCACGTCCTCCTTATGGCCTCGCTCCTACCCTTCCGTCGAGTAGAGGTCGAACGGGTACGGCGAGGTCAGGATCGTGTGGAACACGCGTCCGCCGACCTTGTTGGTGTTGGCCGGGAAGAGCGAACCCCACTCGACCAACGGAATACCCAAGGCTTGCTCCATCAGAATCGTGTGCACACGATTCGTCATCTGCGCGCGCTGCGCCTGGTCGGGCTCGGTGCGCACGGCGTCGAGCAAGCTGTCGATCTCCTCGTTGACGAACCAGGTGTAGGCCCGGTTGCCCGGCACGCCGAAGTTGCGGGAGTGGTAGACGGTGTCGAGCACCAAGCCGCCTTCCAGGCCCACGCCGCCCTGCCACTTGTGCGTGTGCATCTTTTGCAGGTATTGCTCGACGGCGGTGCCCCACTCCATGTTGGGCGTGGCCACCGAGATGCCGATCGCGTTCTCGATGTTGAGCTTGTAGGGCTGCGAGAACGGATTCGGCGTGTCGGGGAAGGAGACTTCCAGCAACTGCCCGTCGGAGCTGTAGCGGAAGCCGCCGTCGCCGCGCGCGTAGCCGGCCTCATCGAGGATCTGGTTGGCCTTCTCGATGTTGAAGTCGTAATAGCCATCCAGGTCCGGGTTGTAGCCGACGGTTCCCGGCGTGAGCAGGCTGCCCGCCAGCGCGCCGAAGCCGAGGGTGACGCTGCGCGTCACCGTGCCGCGGTCGGTGGCGTGGATCAACGCCTTGCGCACCGCCAGGTCATCCGTGGGGAAGTTGACGGTGTTGGTCTGCAAGTACCACGGCTGCCCCGGACCAAGCCCGATGAAGACCTGGTGCGCCGGACTGCCGAAGAACGGCTGCAGCTCGGTGAGGCTGTAGTGGTGCATCCAGCTCAGCTCTTCGGCCTCGTAAGCCGCCACCTTCGCCGACACGTCCGTCAACTCGAACGAGGTCCACTCGTCGGCGAACGCCGGCCCCTGGTTGAGCGCCCACGGCGGACCCCAGTTGTAGTCGTCATTCCGCACCATCGTCAGGGAGATGTTCTCTTTCCACTCCTTGAACTTGTACGGTCCGGTGCTCACGGGATTTCGGGTCAGGTCTTCCCCGTACTCCGCCACGGCCTTCGGCGATGCGAACACGGCCGATCCACCGGCGAGGAGATCCAGGAAGAAGACGTTGACCTCGTTGAGCTTGAGCTCAATCGTGAAGTCGCCCGGCGCAGTGACACTTGCCAACTGGTTGCCGATGTTGGCGTTCCAGCCGGGGTTCATGTCGGGGTCCATCCACAACTCGAAGTTGAACTTGGCGGCCTCAGCGTTGAATGGCGTGCCGTCGTGGAACTGCACGTCGTTGCGAAGCTGGAACGTGTAGGTCAGCAGGTCATCGGACACTGACCAGTCCGTCGCCAGCCAGGGGGCCAATTGGCCGCCCGGGCCGTGCGCGATCAGCGCGTCGAACAGCGGCTGGCCGCCGCCCATGAGCGACCAGGCGTCGGGAAAGTGCAGCGGGTCCAGGTTGTTGATGGCGCCCGGCGCCGCGTGCGTGATCTTGCCGCCGTACTGCGGGTTGTAGGGCGTGAGGTCGCGGTAGTTGCCGAAGCGCACCGCCTTGACGGGACCGATTTCGAAGACGCCCTCGACCTGCGTTTCCTGCGGAACCTCGACGACCTTCTCGACCTCAACGATCTTTTCTACCTGGACCTCTTGCGTCACGACCCGCTCGACCGGGACTTCCCTGACGACCTCTTTCTCCACCACCTTTTCGACTTCGACTTCTTTGATCTCGGTGACGGTGACGATCTTCTCCACCTCGACGGTGCGGACTTCGACCTCGCCCTCGCCGCACGCGGCCAGCGCCGCGGCGCCAACGCCACCTGCGAGACCGAGCGCTCCGAGGCGCACCACGTCACGCCTGCTCAAGGATTTCGTCATCGGTTCCTCCCCTCCCGCGACAGCCGTCGCACCCGGACCCGGCGCACCCGGCAACTGCCGTCGCGCACTCAAATTCTTGCGTCGAATTCACGAGTCCGTCCCGAATTGGACTTTACCACCCAAAGAATCTCGGCGATGGGCATCTCAAGCTCAGCCAATTCGATGACGAAGCTCACCGCCGCCCCCCAGCACGCCTTGCCCAGGCAGGCGGGATTCAGGCGGTCCACCGACGGCATGGGCTCGGCGTGCGGCGGGCGCGGCGCGACGGGGTCGACGCGGACGACGACCCGATCTTCGAGGTCGGAGCTTTACTCGGCCGGCGTCAGGCGGGCGATGGCCTGGCCATACTCAACCGGCTGGCCGTCGGGCACGAGAAACGCCTCGATGGTTCCGTCGAACGGCGCTGGAACTTCGTGGAATACGCCCAGCACATCCACAAAGCCAACCGTCGCTCCCTCCTCCAGATCGTCGCCCGGCTCCGCAATCGGATCGGCCCCGTCGTCGGGCGCTCGATGAAAGATCCCGACGTGCGCGGTTCGAGCGACCGGCGGGTCGGCGCTCTCGGCGTCCGCCGGCTCGGGAGCCGCCGACGTATCCGCCTGAGGCTCCGCGAGCCGCAGGCGAATGGTGTGCCGCTCGTCGCCAACCTCCAGCTCCTCGAGCCGCTCGTTGCGGGCCGTTTCGACAAGATCGGGCAGCACCTCTGACAGGGCGCGTTCCCATTCGTTCGTCATTGCGGCCTCCGCAAACCGGCGATCATGCCTGGCCGACGCGCGTGGAGTAGTCGCCGGTGCGCGTGTCCACCCGGATCACGTCGCCGGTATTGATGAAGAGTGGCACTTCGATCTGAAGGCCCGTGCTCAGGGTCGCGGGCTTGCTTGCGGCCGTCGCGGTGTCGCCGCGGACTCCCGGCTCCGTGTGCGCGACCTCCATATCGACGGCGACCGGCAGCTCCAGCCCGATCGTGCGGCCTTCGAACGTCGTGAGCTCGAGCTCCAGCCCGTCGACGAGATAGTCCGCCGCCGAGCCGACTTCCGACGCGCTGAGCGCGACCTCTTCGAACGTCTCCATGTTCATGAAGTGATAGGCGTCGGAGCTCCGGTACAGGTACTGGGCGGGGTCGACATCCAACCGCACGCGCTCGAAACGCTGGCTCGCCTGGAACACCCGGTCTGACGTGGTCTGATTGACGATGTCGCGCAGCCTGAGCTTGGTCTGCGCGCTGCCGCGGCCGATCTTCTGGTGCTGGTGCTCGACGACCTCTAAGAGCTTCCCGTCGATCCGTACGACATTGCCGCGCCGTAACTCGCCGGGATCAACCACTGGTTGGCCTCACACGTTTCCTTGGGGCGATCACTTTGGCGCCCGCGTCAACACCTCGACGCCGTCGTCCTGCACAAGAACCAGGTCCTCGATGCGAACGCCGCCCCATCCGGGAATATAGATTCCGGGTTCCACCGAGGTGACCATACCGGTCGCGAGCGTATCTTCCGAGCGCGTGGATAGTCGCGGCGACTCGTGAATCTCCAGCCCCACGCCGTGGCCGGTGCCATGGCCGAAGTCGTCGCCATGCCCCGCCGCCGCGATCGGATTGCGCGCCAACGCGTCAGCGTCTCGCCCCGACATGCCGGCGCGAATGCCGGCCTCAGCCGCCAGCTGCGCCTCCAGCACGAGGGCATAGATCCGCTGGAACGTCTCGTCCGCGGGGCCGGCGGTGAAGGTTCGCGTGATGTCGGAGCAATAGCCCTTGAGCCGGGCTCCGAGGTCGACGATCACGGGCTCGCCTTCGCCGATGGGGTGGTCGCCCGGCTGGTGGTGGGCCATGGCCGCGTTAGGTCCAGCTGCAACGATGGTGTCGAAGGCCGGCCCCTCGGCGCCGAGATCGCGCATCGCGGCCTCGAGCCGATTGGCCAACGCCCGCTCCGTGACGCCCGGCTCGATCCATGCCGCCGCCCGTGCCATCACCTGGTCGGCAATGCTCACGGCTTCGCGCAGAATCTCGGTCTCGTCGGAGTCCTTGGTCACCCGCTGCCGCTCGACGACTCGGTCCACGGGGACCAGGCGCGCCGCGGGCGTCAGCTTGCCGAGCCGTGCCTCGAGCTTCTGATACGCGGCGTAGGTGACGTGGTCAGGCTCGAAGCCAACGCGGGTCGCACCGGCGGCCGCCACCACATCCGCCAGGCCCTCCAGCGGCTCGGACGCCTCCAGAACGTCAAAGTCCGGCGCTTGCTCGCGCGCCTGCACGGTGTAGCGAAAGTCTGTGATGAGCACCCGCTGCTCCGCCCCAATGAGCAATACACCGGCGCTCCCCGCGAATCCGCTGAGATAGCGACGATTCGCCGAGCCCTGAACGAGCAGGACGTCCACGCCCAGGTTGTCAAGTTGGTCCGAGACCCGCGACGCTCGGCTCACGGCAGGGCTCGATATTGGGCGATGTTGCGCTCATGCTCCTCCAAGGTCACGGAAAACGCATGAGACCCGTCGCCCTTGGCCACGAAGAAGATATACGGCGTTTCGGCCGGGTTGGCCGACGCCGCAATTGACTTCAGGCCGGGACTGGCGATGGGACCCGGCATCAAACCGGCGTACATGTAGGTGTTGTAGGGAGAGTCCACTCGGAAATCGGCGGTGGTGAGATCCGGCTTCCACCACCCCCTCCCACCTTCGGCGCGTCCAAGGGCGTATTGCACCGTGGGATCCGCCTGCAGCGGAATGCCGAGAACGAGACGGTTGGCGAAGACGCCGGCCACCAATGCGTATTCCTCATCGATTCGCGCCTCGCGCTCGACGACCGACGCGACGGTGATCAGCGCGTGCAAATCCCAGCCCCGGGCCGCCGCCGATGCACGCATGTCGGCGGTGACAATATCATCGAAGCGTCGCAGCATGGCGCGGATCAGATCGCCGGCCGTGGTCGCTTCGTTGATCTGATAGGTGTCGGGAAACAGGTAGCCCTCGAGCGAGACGCCCGGCGGAACGCCGCGCAGGAAGGGAAACTCGTCGGCCAGGGCGTTGATCTCATCTCGCGCGATTCGCAGGAATTCGGCCCCCGCGATATGGGTTTGCTCGTCCAGCCGGTCCGCCATCTCCTCGATGCGAAAGCCCTCAGGAAACGTCACCGTCTGCTCCGCAACCTGCTCGGATTCCAGCACGGTGAGGACTTCGTCCAACGACATGTCCTGCCGCAGCAGGTAGACGCCCTGCCGCAACCGGCCGTCCAGGCCGCGGCGATCGACCAGCAGGCGGAAGAGCAGGTCGCTCCGGATCAACCCGTCACGCTGCAGCGCGCGCCCGATGTCGCTGGTGGTGGCCCCTGGAGGAATCGAGAAGAGCACGGTCTGGGCCGCCACGGGCGCCGGCGAATCGGCGAACCGACTCACCACGTTGAAGCCCAGGAACGCCACCGCGCCGATCGTGAGCAAAACGACGACGAATGCCTGGATCAGCAGCCCAATGGCCCTCACCAGGCGCTCCGATCGTTCATGAAGTCGTGCACGATCACCTCGGCAGCCACGGCGTCCACCGGCCCCTCCGGCGCGAGCCCCCGAGCGGCAACCGTCGTGAGCCGCTCGTCGCGAAACACTACCGCGTCCCAGCGATCCTCCAGCAGCTGGCGGGCCCATTGGCGCGCCCGCGTTGCCTGCGGACCTTCCGTTCCATCCATGGACAACGGCAGACCAACCAGAATCGTAGCGTCGGGATAGTCATCCAGGATCGCCGCCAGGGCCGCCCGATCATCCACGAGGTTTCGACGCTCGATCACGTGCCGGTGGGCAACGAAGCCTCCCGCGGCATCCGAGATGGCCACGCCGACGCGACGCGACCCCAAATCGAGGCCAATTATGCGCCGCTGGCGGGGTGGCGGTGGCTCGGCGGGCTCAGCCCGCCGGGATGGCCGTCGGCTCCGTGACCTGGACATCGATGCGCCAGCCCCAGCGTGGGAAGTTCTCGGTTTCGGGTGGATCATGCGACACGCGCCACGTGGCGACTTGAGGCATTCGATTCAGGGCCGCCGCGCCGTCGTCGACGTCGGCGCCGGCCAGCGTCGCGCGGATGGCGCCGGTGTCGAGCTTCGCCACGGACTCACCCACCGCCTCGATGCGCAGATCCAGCCGACCATAGGACTCGTCCAAGACCTCGGTCCGCAGCACGTGAATCTCGTCGAATTCGACATCCGCACCGCCGCGTTCGAGTCCCGCGACGATGATCCGCTCCAGGTCGTGGTTCGCAAAGGTCGTCCCGCTGGCGCGGACCTCCAAATCCAGCTGCAGCACCGCCGCAAGCTCATCCACGTCGGCGCTGAACTCGCGTTGCACCACCTCCGGGTTTCCGGCCTCCGGCGACCAGACAATCAGCGTGTGCTGCTCGGGGCGTTCCCGCCGCAGATCTTCCACCGACGCACTCTGGAGCCGCTCGAGCAGCACGCGTTCCAACTCCTCGACATCGCGCTGGGATACCAGGGCGATTTCCCGCTCGGCGGCGCCCGTGATGGGTTGCGAATTGAAGACGTCAAGCCACTCCGCCGCCGGACCCTCGACGGCCACGATGGCCAGCGACTGCACGTTTCCCGTCGTGCCCGGGTTCTCGGCGGTGACGCTGACCGTCGCTTCGCCCGGCACGGTCTGGCCCACGATCTCCACCGTTGGCGGCACCAGCACCTCGGCCTCGGTCAGGAAGCTCGTGCCCTGCTGGGTGCGAACCCGAGTGTTTCGCGGAGCGACCACGGCCTCGCGCGTGCGATTCCTCAGGGTGATGCGTCCGCGCGCAAACTCCACTGGCTCTCGACGTCTGCCCGTCGTGGGCATGGACATCGAGCCGTCGCTCGCGGCGGTCAGCACGGTGCCGGGAATGGCGCGCGTCTCGACGTCCACATCCGATAGCCCGGGGTCGATTCGCACATCGAGAGTGATCGGCACGTGCGTGGCCAGCGGCGACACGTGCACGGTCGCCGACGGCCAGATCCAAAAGGCCACGACGATCCACACCGCAATTACTCCAAGCACCGTTCCGGCCGCGGGCGCCAGGATTCGCGCCAACTGCCGGTCGTGGTCCCAATCGCGATAGGCACGGACGGTGCGCGGGCGCTCGCGGTCGTCGAGGCGCTCGAACAGCGGCTCGCGCATGGTCGGGCTGCGCCGGGCCCGCGACCGAACGTGCCGGCGCGAGGGGCGCGGCGACCGCGTCGGCAGACGCTCCAGCGTGGGGCCCTGGCGCGTGCTCATGAGTCCGCGCAAACCTCGGCGACGTAGCGCCGTCCGGCATCGAGCGCCTCGCCGATCTTAGTGGCGTCGGCGCCGCCGGACATGGCGAGCTCCGGCCGGCCGCCGCCCCCGCCGCCCGTCACCTTGGCGACCGTGCGGGCGAGATCGCCGGCGTGCACGCCCGCGCCAACGGCGTCGGTGGAAGCCGCCGCCACAAATGCGGGCTTTGCCGCAACGCTCGTCGCCAAGAGAATCACCCAGGGTTCGTCGAGGTCGGCGCGCAATGACTCCGTGACCTGCCGCAGGGCGTCACGGTTGGTGACGTTCACCAGCCCGGCGATCAGCGTGAGGCCGTCCACCTGCTCGCGTCCCTCCAGGAGCGCTGCCGCCGCGCGGCGGGCCTCCGCCCGTTCGGCGGCGGCGACCTGTCGTCGCGCCTCGGCAAGATCGGCCTTGAGGCGCCGGACGCGCTCGGCCGATTCCTCCGGGGACGCGCCGGCCGCTCCCGCCACCTCGTCGAGGATGTCTTGCTGCCGTTCCACGAAGTCGGCGGCCCCGCGACCGGTCAACGCCTCGATGCGCCGCACGCCGGCGGCGATGCCGCCTTCACCCGCGATGGCGAACATGCCGATCTGACTGGTCGCGGTGCAGTGCGTGCCCCCGCAAAGCTCGAGCGACTGATCGCCCATGGACACCACGCGCACGACCTCGCCGTATTTCTCGCCGAAAAGAGCCATGGCGCCGCGTTCGATCGCCTCGCGCACCTCCGCCGCTTCCGTGGCCACCGGCAGGTCGTCGAGCACACGGTCATTGACCCATCGCTGAATGGTGCGGAGCTGCTTGCGATCCACGGGATTCGGGTGGGTGAAGTCGAAGCGGAGTCGATCGGGAGCGACGAGCGATCCGGCCTGCTGCACGTGCGAACCGAGCGTCGTTCGGAGCGCGGCGTGCAGGAGGTGGGTGGCCGAGTGATTGCGCATGACGTCGGCCCGGCGCGAGCCATCGACCTCCGCCCGGACCACATCGCCGACATTGAGCGCGCCCTCTGTTATGTCAACAAGATGGACGTGGGTGCCCTCGGGAGCGCTCTGCGTGTCGCGCACCCGGGCCAGAGCGCCGTCGGCCCGCAGCGTGCCGGTGTCGCCCACCTGACCGCCAGCTTCGGCGTAGAAGGGCGTCTGGTCGAGCACGACCATGGCCCGGCTCGGGGCCGCCACCGACTCCTGCAAGGTGCCGTCGACGTCGATGCCGACGACCGTGCCTTCGGCCGAAACCTGACCGTCATATCCCAGGAAGACCGTTTCGCCGAATCCAGCGGGGAGGCGCGCGGCTCGATCGCCGCGCTGCGCCGCGCGGCTCCGCTCGCGCTGCTCGGTTAGCGCCGCCTCGAAGCCCTCCTCGTCCAGGGCCACGCCGCGCGCTTCCGCCACTTCCTGGGTCACGTCGCGCGGAAACCCGTAGGTGTCGTAGAGAAGAAACGCGCGAGCGCCCGGCAGGGTGCCGCCGCCGGGAATGTCGGTCAGCATCTCGTCGAGAAGCGCCATGCCGGTCTCAAGCGTCCGGCGGAATCGCGCCTCCTCGTCGCGCACGGCGTCGCAAATGAATGTGTACCGTCGCTCCAACTCCGGATACGCCTCGCCGAAGATTTCGACGGTCAGGTCGGCGAGGGGCGAGAGCGCGTCATCACCCATCCGCAGCAGATCGGCATGGCGCACGGCGTGGCGGAGGCTGCGCCGCAGCACATAACCCCGGCCCTCGTTTCCGGGCATCACCCCGTCGGCAATGAGGAACGACGCCGCACGGGCGTGCTGCGCCACGATGCGCATTGAGCGTCCGGCTGAGTCATCGGGCGTGTAGGCACGGCCAGCGCGCGCGCTCACGAGACTGAGCAGCGGCCTCCACACGTCGGTGTCATAGGCCGACGGCACGCCCTGGAGCACCCAGGCCCACCGCTCGAGCCCCGCGCCCGTGTCCACGCCGGGCGGCGAGCGGCTGAGCGCGCCTTCCGAGTCCTGGAGGTACTGGTTGAATACGAGGTTCCAGATTTCGAGGTAGCGATCCGGCGCCACCCCCGGGCCCACGTCCGGTTCGTCCGGTTGCAGGTTGACGAATATCTCGGTGGTGGGTCCGCAGGGCCCGCTGTCGCCGGTAGGCGGCCAGAAATTGTCATCGCCCAGGAAGGCGATGCGCTCGCGCGGGTGGCCGATGTCTGCCCAGATCTCCGCCGCTTCATCGTCCCGGGGCACGCCCTCACGGCCCTCGAACACCGTGACCCAAATGCGGGCCGGATCAATGCCGACGCCATTCAGCACCAGGTCTTGGGCGTACGCGATGGCTTCCTCTTTGAAATAGTCGTTGAAGCTGAAGTTGCCCAGCATCTCGAAGAAGGTCAGGTGGCTCAGATCGCCGACCTCGTCGAAGTCGGTCGTGCGGAACGATTTCTGCACCGTGGCCACGCGCGGATAGGGCGCCGGGCGTTCACCGCTGAAATAGGATTTGAACTGCTGCATACCCGCGGTGGTGAGCAGGACGCTCGGATCGCCGGTGGGAATCAGGGACGAGCCTGGGAGCACCACGTGTCCGCGATCCGCAAAGTACGCGAGAAACGTCTCGCGGATCTTGTCGGTCTGCATGACTCAGGCAGTCTCCTAGTCGTTAGGACATGGCAAAGGACCGCCGGAGATTGCCTCCCCAGCAGCCCCTTGAGTTCGCGTCAGATCCGGCCGTTCAGCCGGTGCGGATTCTTGTCCTGCTTGTCACTCCATGCGCGCGGTCAAGCGTCATCCACCGCGCCTGACGACCGGGTCGAGCGCAGCGCCACCCCGAGGACGAGCCCCACCGCGAACCCGAGCGCAAATCGGACGAGTCGCCCAAGCATTTACAGGTGGGAACTCCCTCGGCGGAACCTAACATGACAATTATGTTAGGTCAACGATCGCAGGTCGCTACGACAGCAGGACGTGCGCGATGGCCACGCCGAGCACGCATCCGAGCAGCGCGGCCAATACGGGGAGTCCGCCGATCATCAAGTAGGTCGCGCCGAGCGGTGCCGCCATGAGCGCGCCGGCGGCGAACCCGCCCACGCCAAACGGCCAGTACAAGATCCCTGCCCGCTGACGCCGCCCGACAAACGCATGGAAGAGAAACGCGACGATCGTGGCCAGCACCAGTCCGAGATAGACGTGCGGCGGAATGAGCAGAAAAACCTCCACGCTAGCGTGCTCCCGGGTGTGCCGCGACCGGCTCAGGCGCGGCGTGCAGGCGATTGGCATGACGGGCAACTAGCTTCGCGGCTCGAAGGACCTGGTCGCGGGTCGTATCCCGTCCCAAACTGAGCCGCAGCGGGCCCCGGCGGAACGCCGGCGGCAGGCCGAGCGCCTCGATGACGTGCGAGGGCTCGATCGAACCCGCCTCGCAGGCAGCCCCCGAGGAGGCGTCAATGCCCTCCAGGTCGAGGTTGATCAGGAGGGGCTCGGCATCCACGTCGGCAAACGCGAAGCTGGCGATGGACGGGAGGCGGGACGTTGGGTGGCCGGTCAACCGTGCGTGGGGCGCCGCGGCCAGAATCGCGTCGATCAATGCGCCCGACAACGCGGCAAGCCGCACGCCCTGTTGACGCCACGTCGCGCAGGCCGCGGTGACCGCGTGCGCCAGACCGACGGCTCCCGGGACGTCTTCGGTGCCTGCGCGACGACCCATCTCTTGCGCCCCACCCCAGGCCAGCGGTTCGAGGTCCACGCCGTCACGCACGTAGAGCGCACCGATGCCCTTGGGGCCGTGAATCTTGTGACCCGACAGTGATAGCAAATCAACACCCAGTCGATCAACATTTATGTCGAGCTGACCGACCGCCTGCACCGCGTCCGTATGAAAGAGGGCGCCCGCATCGTGGGCCACTCGGGCCAATGCGGGAATGTCCTGCACCGTGCCGATCTCATTGTTGGCCAGGGCAATGCTGACCAGGGCGGTATCCGGCCGCAGCTGAGCCGCCAGCGCGTCCGGCGTCACGCATCCATGGCCATCCACCGGAATCTCGCTGACCGCGTGGCCGCGGTCGCGCAGCGCCCACGCGGTGCGCAGCACGGCGTGATGCTCGATGGCGCCGACGGCGACGTGTCCGCGGCTGCCGTGCCCAGCGCTTCCCGCGATCGCCAGATTGTTGGCCTCGGTGCCGCCGGACGTGAAGACGACTTCATGCGCCTGCGCGCCCAGCGCATGCGCGACGCCTCGCCTCGCGTCGTCTAGCGCGGCGCGGGCGCGCCGTCCGGTCGCGTGCACGCTCGACGGATTCCCAAAGGGTCCACCGAGGGCCTCAACCATCGCCCGCCGGACATCTGGATCCAGCGGCGTTGTCGCCGCGTGGTCCAGGTAGATGCGGTCGCCGGTGGACAGCGTCATCGCGATTCAGGATACGGCGGCGATGGCTGCCGCGGGCCATGTCGTGAAGCCGATCACGCGCCGCGCAACGGCTCGGCATGAGGTCACGTTTACCACTGGGAACCGTCCGACCGAGACTCGCTGTGATACATTTCCCATTGTCCATCACGCTTCACTTTTCGCACGCCTGCGCGGCACGCGCGGCCACGTGATGAGCGCTCCCCTCCTATGAGTAGCAGTCGATCTATCGCTCGGATGCGAGTCTCGCGACGGGCTTTGCTGTATACCGCGGTAACGGCCGCGGCGGCGGGGGTGACGCCGTGGGGCCGCGCGGTGTTCGCCGAGGAGGCGGAAGTCGGCGTCGATTCGCTGTTCCAGGACTTCTACGACCGCATGGGCAGCGCCGACGTTCTCGGCGCCCCCCTGACCGCCCGCTACGAGCTGAACGGGCGCCAGGTGCAACTCTTCGAGAACTTTCTCCTGGAGCACTGGTCCGAGCACAGCGGCACCGACTATGAGGTCCAGCCGGCCTTGCTCGGCGCCAAAGTCTCGGGGAACCGGTACTTCGGACAATCGCAGCCGTTCCGCGACAGCAGCCAGGCGATCTACGTGCCGGACACGCGCCAGTCCTTGCGGCTGGGCTTTCTCGGCTTTTGGCGTGACCGCGGCGGCCCGGACCTATTCGGCTACCCCATCTCCGAAGAAATTGTTGACGACGGCATCACTGCGCAGTGGTTTCAGCGCGCCAAGCTCACCTATGTCGCCGATCGCTCGCCGGCCATCCAATTCGCCGACTTGGGCCGCACCTGGCAACGCCAGACGCAAGACGGCCTTGCCGCGGCCTACGAGGTCGATCGGCCGTGGGCCACCGTGCCTGGCGGGTCCACCCGGGTCCGGCTGGTCATCACCAACGAGGGAACGGACACCTGGGCCTCGACCGGCGATGACGCCGTGACCCTGGGATTTCGTTGGGCCGATCGGCATCCGCCGCGCGACCGTGAGCCGCCCGCATCGCTCGCCCTGCCATCGGACGTCGCCGCGGGTGAGCAGGTCGAGTTGACGACGTCGGTCAAGATGCCCGCCTCACCGGGCCAGTACCGTCTGCAGCCCGATTTGCAGCGGAACGGCGAGTGGTTCAGCGCCAAGGGCGTGGCCGCGCCGATTGCCGATACGCACGCGCAGCTTGCCGAGCCCGAGATGCGCGTCGGCCTGCTGGACATCAGCGACGACAACCCGGGCGTAACCACCGCCACCATCACCTCCACCCAGGGCCTTCGCATCCTTGACGAGGGTGGTTCGGAGATGGCCGAGCTCGCCGGCGGTCAATCGGTCGTCATCCAGCGCGATGTTCCCGGCGAGCAACAGGTCGTGCAGCTGCCGGACGACGCGCGAGACACCACCGCCGGTCGCGTCCAGATCTTTCCGCTCGAAGGCTCGCTGCTGCGATTGGAGGAAACGGCGCCCTGGCGGACCTATCGGGGATCGTTCGAGTTCGTCTGGCTCCCGCGCCACTCGTCCGCCTGGCTGGTCAACATTCTGCCGCTCGAAGACTACTTGTCGGGCATTGCGGAGCAGGGCGACTACATCCCGTGGGAAGCGCTCCGCGCCTCCGCCATTGCCTTCCGCAGCTACGCCATGGCGACTCGCGCCGAGCGCCGCGCCAGCAACCTGGTCTTCGACGCCGCCGGTTCGACGCGCCACACTCCCACCATGTTCACGCGGCATCAGATCTATCACGGGCTGGCGCGCGAGCTCACGGGAACACGGCTGCGCGAGGCGGTGGCCGACACTCGTGGGCAAGTGATGACCTACGGCGGCGAGACCATCATGGCCGTCTACTTCTCACGGGCAGACGGGCGCACTCGAAGTTGGCACGAAACCTGGGGTGGCGCCTTCAAGCCGTGGGCCGTGGGCGTGCCGGACCCCTATAGTGAAGGCCAGACGCTCTTGGGGCACGGCATTGGACTGCCGCTGCGGAGCGCGAACGCCATGGCCGAGACGGGCGCCAACGGCGAACAGATCCTGGCCAGCTACTACACCGACGTGGAATTCAATGCCATCTACTAACACCGGCCCCGCCAGTCGCGGACTCAAAGGACGCGATCTGCTGTCCCTGGCGGATCTCGGCAGCGCCGATGTCGCGTCCATTCTCGATGCCGCCGAGCGGTTGAAGCGCGCCCAAGACGCGGAGCTGCCGCACGCGCTGCTCCCGGCACGCACGCTCGGAATGCTGTTCGAAAAGGCGTCGCTGCGCACGCGCACCACGTTTGTGGTGGGCATGGCTCACCTCGGCGGACAGGCCGTCGACCTGATGGCCGAGCACACGCAGATGGGCGTTCGCGAGTCCGTGCCGGACATCGCGCGCAACCTGGAACGCTGGGTCGATGCCGTCATGGCGCGGGTCTACGACCAGAACGTGCTCGAAGAGCTGGCCGAAAACTCGCGCGTTCCCATCATCAACGGCCTCAGCGACCGGTTTCATCCGTGCCAGGTGCTTGCCGATCTGCTGACGCTGCGCGAGCGCTTCGGCTCGCTCGCCGGGCGCACGCTGGCCTATGTGGGCGACGGGTTCAATGTCTGCCACTCCCTGATGCTCGGCAGCGCGCTGACCGGGATGCACGTGCGGATCGGGACGCCCCCCGGCTATGAGCCGGACCCGGACATCGTCGACCAGGCGCGTCGGATCGCCGGCGGCTCCGGCGGCACCGTCGAGCTTTTCTCAAGTGCCGAGGCGGCCGTGCATGAGGCAGACGCCGTCTACACCGATTCGTGGGTCAGCATGGGGCTGGAGGAAGAGCGCGCCGAGCGAGTCGCCGCCTTCGCGCCGTTTCAGGTCAACGCCGCCCTGATGGCCGGCGCCGCCCCGGACGCGGTGTTCATGCACTGCCTGCCCGCGCACCGCGGGGAAGAGGTCACCGACGAGGTCATGGACGGCCCGCAGTCAGTGGTGTTCGACCAGGCCGAGAACCGCCTGCACGTGCAAAAGGCCTTGCTGGTGCTGCTCATTCGCGGCGAGGCTGCGCTTCAAACCTTACCGTCGTAGCCCTGACCACGCGCTACACTTGCGCGAAGCGCCACGGTGGCAAAGCGGGCAGTGGAACAGCTCGAATACCTCGTCACTCAATTCAACTGGGGCGCCGCCGCGCAGATCATCCTCGTCGCGCTCCTCTTTCACGCCATATTGGCGCTGATTCGCGGCACGCAGGCCGACATTCTGGTGCGCGGCGCGCTGGTGGTGCTGGTGGCGATTCTGGTGATCGGGCGCGTGCTGCAGCTGCCCCTGATCAACTGGATCGTGGAAAACGGCTTGATCTTGCTGGGATTCGCGATGGTGGTGGTGTTTCAGCCGGAGATTCGCCGGCTGCTCGAACGTGTGGGACGCACCGGCACATTGGTTGCGCGCCCGTTCGGGAACACGACTCCCGAAGACACCGAGGTGATGATCGGAGAGGTGGTCACGGCGGTTCAGGCCCTCTCGGGTCGCGTCTGGGGATCAATCCTCGTGATTCAGCGAACCGGCGGACTTGACGAATACGCCGCAACCGGCACCCGCCTGGAGGCGCAGCTGTCACAGGAGCTGCTCCTGACCGCCTTTCATCCGGGCTCGGAGCTGCACGACGGCGCCATTCTGGTACGCGGCCGGATGGTGACGGCCGCCCACGTGATGCTGCCGCTCAGCGACGCGCTGGGCCCGCAGGACCACGTGGGGACGCGTCATCGCGCCGGGCTCGGGATCACCGAGGCCTCGGACGCGGTCGCCGTGATGACGTCGGAAGAGAGTGGCGGCATCTCATTCGCCGCCGACGGCCGGCTGGAGCGGCATCTGACGCCGGACCAGCTGCGGCGTCGTTTAGAGACGGCCTTTCGCGTGCAGACCCGTGGGGCGGCTCTGCAGAGCTTGCCCGCCTGGATCTCACGCCGCTAGGTGCGACGCCTCAGTCCCCAGTCGCTCTGGACGGCCCGCGCCCTGCGCTACGCGCGCTATAGCCTCGGAGTCCGATTCCTGGTGGCGCTGGCGCTGTCGGCGCTGGTATGGGCCGGCCTCACCATCGAGGAGAATCCGGTGGCGACCGAGCCGTTTCCGGGCCGCTTGACCGTGGAGCCGGTCGGCCTCGATACGCGGCGCTTGGTCCTCGTGAGGGAGATCGCGCCGGTGCGCGTGAGCGTGAGTGGACCAAAGGTCGACCTCGCCAGTCTCACCGCCGACCACTTCGTGGCCAGGGTCGATCTCACCGGGCTTGGCGCCGGACAGCAACAGGTCGACGTCGACGTGGTCGTGTCGAACTCGCAGGTTGAAGTGGAGCGCATCACCCCGGCGAACATCACGGTTTGGCTCGATCCGGTGGTGGAGCGCCAGTTGCGCGTGAATGCCCGCATCGAGAGCGACGTGGCGACCGGATATCGGGCGAACTTATCCGAGATCACCGCCGAGCCCGCCGACGCCACCGTCAGCGGCGCCTCCTCGGCCGTGGAGCGAGTGGCCCGCGTGCAGGCCGCGCTCAGCCTGGAGGGCGCCACGCGCGACGTCCGGGTCGAGGGTCTGCTGATTCCCGTGGATCGCCAGGGGGTCGAAGTCGAGGATGTGCGCGTCGACCCGCCGACCGTGCTGGTCAACGTACCCGTCACGCGCATCACCGGCCGCAAGCGCGTGCCAGTGGTCCCCCGGATCGAGGGTGCCGTGGCGCCATCGTTCTTCATTGCCCGGATAGGCGTCGTTCCCACCAGCGTCGAAATCGAAGGCGAGCCTGGGGCGCTCGAGCGCGTGGATGCGGTGGAGACGCTGCCCATCGACATCGCCGACGCCCGCGGCGACGTGCAGCGCGAGGTCGGGTTCGAGGCGCCCGAGGGCATCACCATCCGCAGCGATCAGCCATTCGCGCAAGTTGCGGTGGTCGTCGAGCCGCTCGACGAGACCACGACGATTCAGGTCGCGGTGGTCCTCACGAATCTCGGCAGCGGTCTCCAGGCGATCGCCGACCAACCATTCCTGCAGATCGTCATGTCGGGTCCGGCGGAGGTCCTGCAAAGCCTGCGCGGCGGCGACATCCTGGCGGAGGTCGACTTGAGCAACCGCGCGCCCGGCCTCCACCAGATCCAACCGGCGATTGCTCATCCATCGCCGGACACCCTGCGCATTGCGCGAGTCATACCGGCGGTCGTGGGCGTCCGCATCGCGCCGCTCGAGGCACCGAGCGTCACGCCGGCGGCCACCGCCATTCCGGGACCCGGCGGCGCCGTGCCGACAGCCACCCCGACACCGACCCCATCTGCCGGCTAGTTTCACCTTGCGTGCTGCGAGTGGATCGTTGGGCGATCAGCGATTGCCGGCACATGGCCGCGTTCCGGGACGCAAGGGCCTGCGCGCCAATCGAGGCGAGGGAGCAAACCCAGGCACCCGCTCGCAGCATCACCAGGGCGGTCGCGAGCTACAGCCTGACCGCCAATGAACGTCTCGCTTAGTCATGGCGCGGAACTTGTGCGGAGCGTCTTTCCGACGACCTCATAGGACACCGCGCCGTCCCCGAGGACCACAATCCGAATCAGCGGAAAGATGTGAGTTCGCCCTCGGCCTTCGCGCAGACGCATTACCAATAGCCATGCGCCCGGTTCGAGCTCACGCGCAGATGATGGCGCTGGAGCAAGGCTCTCGCCATCGCGGACGCTCAACGACCCCACCCGAGCGTCGAATTCGTAGGTGGACCTGAAGATCCCAATCCCGGGGATGATCTGGCCGGCAAACCACTGCGGCGCCTGGCCATGCTCCAGATCGTGGAGGGCTTCCCACGGTGAAGCATCCGCCGTAACAACCAGCCAGTCCTGGCTTGTCCACGGCTCTGCCGCTGGGTTGCTGAAGGTTGTCGTGAATGTCAATAGTCCGTCGGCAGCGCGCACGTCCGATACCGCGACGTCGGTCTGTGGGGAGTCCGGCGGTGGCATCAGCGGAGCGACTGCGCCGTCTGTTGCGTAGATGCCCACGCCGCCGGTCCACCAAATCGGCGCGCGGTCGGCCGGCAAGGCCATAGTCGGCGCGACAACTAAATCTGGCGTTGTCGTTCCCAGCCGCTCGGTGTCAAGTCCGGTCAGTGGGTGCAGATTTGCCGTGGGGGTTTCACCCAGCAGTCGGGCGTGTGAGAGCACCGCCGCCACACGAAGTGTGTCCAGCGGGCTCGCGGAAGTCGACAGATAGACCGTCGCAGTCGCCGGCACGGCCTGACGCAGAGCCTCGAACGATTTCGGGTCGGGTTTCACGTCGAGGCGCAAGAACGCGGGACGCACGCGAAAGAGCAAATCCTCCCCATCGCGAAGCAGAGGTTCGAAGAACTCCGGAGTCCACAGCCAGCGTCTGGCCTGCTCAGACAACGTGGCGACCCATTCCTCCGTCGCGTGAACGTACGCCATTTCCAGCCGTCGCAGAGCAGCGGGCTCGAGGTAATGGACCGCGTCGAGGTATTCGGGGCCGGCGGCTGGACCGAGGTGGAGAAAACTCAGGAATCCGGAGGCGTTGGGGCGTCCCGTGGCTAGGGTCATCGCAGTCGGATGAGGGGAAAGTACGCGGGCGTCTGCCGCAGCGTGGTCGCGGAGATAGGCCGCCACGCGCTGGGACCGAAAGTGCTCGAACACGGATCGCCCAATGATCTCCTCTGGAGATGCACGTGCCTCGACTTGGGCGTTGGCAAGCTGCGGACCACGGCTGAGCGCCCGGGCAATGTTGTGCATCGGTCCAACCGCGGTCGGCCACACAACCAGACCTGCGATCAGCGCACCGGCGACTACCCCCCCCCCGCCGTGGTTTCAACGCGGAGAGGCGAATCCCGAGCGCGATCAGAAGGGCCATTAGCGCCAAGTTACGGGCGTGCCCGTCAAGACGGACCACGTCGTGCTCGGCAAACTCGTAGTGCAGGGTGAGTGCCGCAAGCAAGGCAACGACGCTTCCGCCGACAAGCGCAAACGTGAGGCGGCTACGTGGCGCCAACACTACGGCGGCGAGCGCCACCGGAAGCACATTGAGCCCCAACACGGCGACGCCGCCCGCCGACCGCGTGATTGAGCCAATTGGCCGCCGGCTTCCGGGATCATCCATCCACGCAAGGGACAGTTCCCCACCCGTCGCGCCAGTCAGAACTCCTGTAAGCACACCGCCGCCAATGGCAAGGAGGAGTGTGGCCAGACCCAACCCCGTCGCCGCGCGCAGCGAGTCTTCACGGCGCCGAGGCGATGGAGTCTGCACGAATGACGCCGCGGCCAGAAGAAACCAGAGCCCAAGCACGATCAGGGCGATCGTCTCGTCCACGAGACCAAGAAACCCAATCAACACCGCAACGGTTGCGGCGGCCGGCCACGCCAGGGTTCGGCTCTCGGCGGTTCTCTCAAGCGCCACGAACGCCAGCGCATAGGCAAACGTAAATGAAGGATTCAAGATGTTTGCCGGTGATGCCTCTACGACGGACGTCCAGGGAAACTCAACCGAGGGCCAGTAGATGTCCGCGAGCGAATTTCCGATGCCGGCTTGCGGAATTCCCGCAGGCAGGGCGACGGACACGATGTTCGGCGGCTGGTCGAAGCTGTAGAGCGTCCACGATCCGGCGGTGAGCAGCAGTGGCATCAGCACCAATGCGGCGAGCCAACGTTCGCCGCGAAGCAGGCTGGTACCCAGAACCAATACGAGACCGGTCCAGGCAAATGCCCCCATAAGTTCGGTCGTGAACGCGGGATCGGGGCCGAATGGGGGACTCAGCATGCCGATCAAGAGGTCCACGCCGTAGTGGTATGGCGCCGGTTGGACGGGGTTCCATGGAATTACGGGCGGCCATGCCCCTTGTCGGACCGATGCTGCGATCCCCAGGTGAATCGGATCGGGATCTCCCAGCATTTGACGGGTCGCCAGCGCGATCCAAAAGGTCACCAAGGCCGCGACAGCTACACCGGCGGCAGCGCGTGGCTTTATCCGCAACGCGTCGCGCGCTCGCCAGACAAGTCCGACCCCGATGGCAAGAGCAATGGCCCAGCTGGCGATCATGCCCAAGAGTCCGGGCAACAGGTGCAGCAGAAAGTTGGCGCCGAGGCCCCAGAGGGCGGGGCCGACGACAAGGCCCTGGGCCAGGGCCATGCAGTCGTCGCTCTGGCGAAGCGAGACTCGGACGATTACAAAGCCAAAGGCCGACAGGGCGCCGAGCTGCGCCACGATGAGGAGCAAACCGGGCAAGACCGCCAATTCGATGGTCATTCACCCAGCTCCTACGACCCGGCGTGCATTTGTCGAGCCAAGCGTTCGCTTAATCGCGGCCAGAGATGCGCGCGCGCCGGCAGCACGTCGGTTAGCGAGGATAACCAAGGCGTTGACTCTGCCGGAACCGGGCCGTGGCAATTGCCTGGGGCAGCCGCCATCACCATCAATTCCGGAGTTGCAACACCAAAGGCACCGCACGGTAGGTCGGACGCGCCAAACTCGACGACAGGCCGGATCGCCGCCGAGAAACAGGTGACCTCCGCATCAGAATGAGGGCGAGGCCTCGGAGACTGACGGCGCCAAGGAACCACCTGGGCGGCTCAAGACTGTTGAGGTCTAGCTGAGAGACTGAGCCCCTGCAGTCCGTGCGACCTCATACAGCCCATCCAGCGGCTCGGTGAGCCGGTCCCAGACAAGCTCTCCCATCGCATGGGTGCGAGCTTGCTCAGCCACCCGGCCTCGATCGGGATCTTGCAACGCGTTGACCGCCGCGGACGTGAGAGCTTCCATCGAGGCGTCTCGCGCCAGATACCCGGTCTCGCCGTGGCGCACATAGGTCGTGGCTTCTCCGACCGGCGAGGCGACGATGGGCACTCCCGCCACCATGAGGTCGATGTAACGCACCGAGCACTTCGACCGATTGGCCACGGTGTCCGCCATTGGCATCAGGGCCAGGTCGCAGCCGGCGAAGAACGGTCCAAGCCCGGCGAAATCCAGCCATCCGCGGACCCGCACGCGGTCGGACAGGCCTCGGGCTTCGAGTGCCGGCAACACGTGCGCCATCGGCGACTGAGGCCCCGCCCCCACGATGGAGAGCGTGAGGTCGGGCACGCTGCTCAGCGTGCCCGTCACGAGTCGCACCCAATCCTCGGGCGGCACGTCGTAGAAGCGGGTGTAAATCACCCCGTGCGGCCTGGACGGCACGGTTGACGGCGGCGTGGCCTCGCGCCATGCCCGATAGGTGGCGGCGTCGTAGCCGTTGACGATGCGCGCGACCGGTTCAGCACCTGGCCGGCGCATCAACTCCGCGCTGGCGGTGGTGCGCGCGTCGCAGGCGCCTAGGCCCCAACGCTCCTGCCGCTCGAAGAGCTCGCGCTGCCACCAGGAGTAGGGCTCGTTGGCGCTCCAGCCGGCCTTGCCTTCCCAATCGTCACAGTCCAGCACCAGCCCTGGCCGGTCACGCTTGCGCCAGAGCAAGGCTTGCACCAGCCCCGAAACGGCCTTGGGTTTGAACACGTGCACAATGTCCGGCCGCCACCGCTCCAGCCGGCGCATGGCGCTCCTGGCGAGCGCGACCTGGGTGAGCGGGACGCCGGCGACCGGCAGGGCCATCCCCCGTGGCCGCGGGAGCGAATGGACCTCGACGCCGGCGTCGGTCCAGCGGCGGCCAAAGCTCGCCGGGTCGTCGTAGGGCGGGACGAGGATTCGCACGTGGTGTCCGCGCGCGGCCATGGCCCGGGCCATCGGCATCACCCGCCGCGCGGTGGTGTTCTTGGGCTGAAATCCGAAGGGCGCGACGTAGACGAGGTTCACGCTAGGCCGCGCGTCGCCAGACCAGCAGCACCAGCACGCCCAGCAGCCAAACGGCGGCGGCGACGGCGCTGACTATGGCGCCAACTCGCAGCGGGTGCGACGAGAACTCGAACGTGACCGTGTGGCTGCCCGCCGATGGAATCAGCACGGCCCGCTGGGCGAGGTTCGCCTGCCAAATCTTCGTGCGCCCGCCGTCGATGTATGCCTCCCATCCCGGATACAGCGTGTCGTTGAGCACCAGCATGCGAGGGCCCTCGGAAACTACCTGAATCGTCACGCGCTCCGGGGTGTCCTCGGTCATCACCGCGGTCGCCGGGGCGTCGAATCGCAGCCAGGCATCGCGGGTGGCAAAGTCACGCCGCAGGCGCGCCACGTCATCGGGCAGGAGCAGCCCCACCGGCTCCCGCCGGTGCACGACGCCCATCTCCTCCAGCGCGCGCCGAAGCTCGTTTGACAGCGCCGGGTCACGGGTCGACGTGAGCAGCCAGGCTTCCTCGGTGGGCGTGAAACCCGCGTAGGCCAACGCCCGACTCGCGCCGGCGACCGTTGCCGCCACTCCCACGCGCGTCGGCATCCATATCCGCTGCGCCTCCCGCGCGCGGCGCGTGATGGTCACGTCGCCGGCCAGCTCCACGAGCATGCCCCGCCCCGAACGGAGGAGCACCCCCACCGACGACCCGTCCTCCAGCAGCAGCGAAAGACCGCGGACGTCCAGCACTCCGTCCAGCGGCTCGACGGTGACGGCGGTGACGCGCACGGGGCCTTCCAACTCGGCGCTTGACAGCACCGTATGCGGCGGCAGGCCGTCCCGGGGAGGAGCCGCTGCCGCATTTGGCAGCCCCACGAACGTCGGGTCGGCGGCGGCACGCCGCAGCGGCAACTCGATCCGTCCACCGTCCGCGTCGGTCAGCACGATGCGGCCGGCATCAACGCCGCCGGAGCTGGGATCCCCGGAAGCCAGGATGGCGACGCCGGTGACGCTGACAACGTCGAGGGCGTCGATGCGGAGCGGCTCCCGGAGCCTGGCGACCATGCGCAGGTCGAACGCGGCAACGTCGGTCTCGAACGTGTCGAAGCGATCGTCGATCACCACGTCCACGCTCAGCATGTCCAGGGCGCCGTTCGACGGCACGGTCTCGAGCTGATTCATCAGCAGCGCATCCGGGTGTGTCGCGGAGCCGCGAATCACCGTCTCGCGCAGGGCCACGTGGGTCGACAGCGGCAGGAGACCGCCGTCGTAGCCATCGGGCGTGTCCAGCCCATAGGCCATGGTGAGATTGGGATTCAGGATGTCCCGGTTCTTCCAGGCCACCTTGAACTCCCGCCAGGGCACCTCGCCCAGTTGATCGAACCAGGCGCTGGCCAGCGCCGCGCGGTCCGGGTCGTTGATCTCATAGGACGGATCGGCGATCGAGAGCACCCGCCCCGAGCCCGCAATCTCGTCGAGGCGCGGCAATGCCTGGCCTCTCGCCTCATAGGCGTCGACGGGGATGGCTTCCCGGATGGCCGCGGGACCGACCGCCACGGCAAGCTCCGCGATGACGAACAACGGCGCCACCCACGCGAACAGGCGGCGCGGCGCCAGGACGGCGACGGCCACGAAGCCAACGGCGATGGCCGCGACGAGCCCCCACGTCCAGGCGAGGCCATCGCGCAGCGGCGGCTCCGCGACGGCGACGCCAAGCGACAGCCCACCCAGTCCCGCGAGCACTACAAACCAAACGCCCAGCCACCGCAGGCGCTGACGCCACGGCCGGCCTGATGCCGCCCCCAGCGCCTCGGCGCCGTAGGCCGCCAGCAGCGCCAGTGCGAAGACAGCGACGAGCAGCCAGCGCGCCGGCACCCGAAAGAGCGCGACGCCGGGCACGACCCGATGCGCCAGCCCGAACAAGGGCGTCGCCGGTCCCAGGGCAAGCAGGATTGCCACGAATGCCGCCAGGACGAGGAGCACGACGCGCGGGTCGCGCCAGCGATGCACGGCGCCAAGCGCCGCCAGGGTGACGCCCACGATGCCGACGGAGGCCACGAACTCGGTGCTCGACGGCAGGTGCAGGAACGTCGGCAGCAATCCCGGCAGCGCCTCCCCGGTGGGCAGCGAGAACGAGACGGCCTCCTGAAACGTCAAGCCCCCCGCACGAATACCCTCACGGGAGAGATCGAGGGACGGCAGAATCTGGGCCGCGGCAAGCCCGGCGCCGCCCACGGCGCCGATCAGCCACAGCGACAGCCCGGCGAGCGCCCTCCGCGCTCGCGGTCGCGGGGACGCACCGCCGCCCCGTCGAAGGCCGGCGACGAGCGCCCAGGCCAGACCGAACGTCAAACCCACGTAGGCCGTCTGCGGGTGACCGGCCAGGATCATCAGGGCCACGATGACGGGCGCCGCGGCCCACCAGCGCCGGCGGCCGCGAATGCCCAGTTCGATGGCCAGAATCAGCAGTGGAATCCAGGCCGCCACGCTCACCTGGTTGATGTGCTCCATCTGCCCGGCAAAGAACCCGCTGAAGCCAAACGCGGCGGCGGCGGTGGCGGCGGCCGGCCAGCCGAGGCGCAGACCCGCGCGCGCCAACGCCAGCATTCCAATCGCGGCCAGCGCCACGTGCACCATCAACGCCGCCGCGAGGGCGCGCGCGGGATCGAGGAGATATAGCGGCCAGTTGAGCGGATAGAACACCGCCGACTGCGGGTTCGCGAGAAACGGCACGCCCATGAATACGTGCGGATTCCAGAGCGGCAGGCGGCCATCCGCCAGCGATGCGGAGGCATAGGCCCAATAGGGGAAGAAGTAGGTCTGCACGTCGTAGCCCGAGAGCACCAGGCCCTCGAAGATCAGCCGTCCGTAGATGGTGAGCAGACCGGCCAGGACAAGCGCCACGGCGGCAAGGATGTGGAGACGCGATCCACGCGGCCGCGCCTCAGTCGTCGTCACGGTGGGCGCCGCTGCTTGCTAGATCTCTTCCGACAGAATGATCGCTTCGGCGACCTCGCGCATCGCCTTGCGACGGTCCATGCTGAGCTTCTGAATACGCCGGAAGGCTTCGGGCTCGTCCAGGCCAAGCCGCGACATCAGGAGCCCCTTGGCCCGCTCGACCGCCTTGCGCGTCTCGAGCTGGTCCTTCAGATCGTTCACCTCGTCGCTGATGGCCAGGAACTCCCGATGGCGCGACATGGCGACTTCCAGAGCCGCCTCGAGCTCGTTGTCCCGCAGCGGCTTGAGCACGTAGTTGATGGCGCCGGCTTCGAGGGCCTGATTGATGAGGTGTCGGTCGGAGTAGGAGGTGACGAGCACGACCGGGGCGACCCGTTCGTCCGTGAGGCGGCGGGCGGCCTCGATGCCGTCGGTTTCGGGCATCCGAATGTCCATGACCACGACGTCGGGGCGCAGCTCACGAGCCATGCGGACGGCGCTCTCGCCGTCGCCCGCCTCGCCCACGACCTGATAGCCGGACGCCTGCAAGCGCTCGGTGAGATCCATCCGGATGATGGTCTCGTCTTCTGCCACGATTACACGCAAGGACACGCCACTCTCACCTTCAGAGCGGAAGCTGCTGCGATGGGCCGCTGCCCCGCCAGCCTAGCAGCATTCACTTCACGTTGACGCCCAGTCGCCACAACCCCTAGTATCCGCAGGCCGAGCACACCCTACGTATAGCGTGCGCGGCGACTCGAATCCGCGATTGATTGGGAGGACATGCGAATGCGTGTGACCTGCCTGCAAGAGAATCTTAGCCGGGGCCTCGCGCTCGTCAGCCGCGCGGTCGCCACCCGCAGCACGCTCCCCGTGTTGAGCAACGTGCTGGTGCAGTCGGAAGACGGTGGGCTGCGGCTGTCGGGCATGAACCAGCAGCTCGCGATGTCGGTATGGCTTGGCGCGAGCGTTGAAGACGAGGGCGCCATCACCGTGCCCGCCCGTTTGCTGAGCGATTTCGTCTCCCAGCTCCCCGAGGGTCCGGTGACCCTGACCAGCGACGACGAGACCGATAGCCTCAGCGTGTCGTCCGGCCGCTACCAGGCCAAGCTCAAGGGGCTCAACGCCGAGGACTTTCCCCCCATTCCAACGACCGGCGACGAGCGTGAGGTCGACCTCGCGACCGATCTGCTCGCCGACGTGATCGGCCAGGTGGTGACCGCCGCCGCGACCGACGACAGCCGTCCGGTGCTGGCCGGCGTCTCGATCACCATCGCCCCCGACCACCTCGAGTTGGCCGCCGCCGACGGCTATCGCCTCGCCGTGCGGCGCGAGGAGGTGGAAACCGGCCTCGCCGAATCGGTGCAGATCGTGGTGCCGCGCCCCGCCATGGTCGAGCTGCTGCGCATGCTGGCCGACGATCCCGGCACGGTGACCATTGGGCTCAGCGAAACGCAGTCGCAGGTCCTGTTCCGGACCAGCACCGTCACCTTCATCGCCACCCTGATCGACGGGCAGTTTCCGAACTACCCGCAGCTGATCCCGGGCGAGGTCGACACGCGCGTCGTGGTGGACACACAGGCGTTCGCACAGGCCACGCGCATCGCCTCACTCTTTGCCAGCTCCGGGGCCAACGTCATCAAGCTGCACGTGCAGCCGGGCGCCGACGGGGAATCCGGGCGCATGGTGCTGACCTCGAACTCAGCCGAGCTCGGCGAAAACTCCGGCGAGCTGGACGCGGAGGTCAGCGGCGACGGCGGGCTCATCGCCTTCAACCCCCGCTTCTTGTCCGAGTGCCTGAGTTCGATTGCCACCGAGCGCATCTCGGTCGGCACCTCCGGCGCCACCAGCCCGGGACGCTTTCGCCCGGTGGACGGCGACGAGGAAGTCGAAACGCACAGCCACGTAATCATGCCCATGCACACGGTGAGCTAGGCATCGCAAGCGACCGTCGACGCCGGTTCGCGGCATGAACGCGGCTGCCAGCGTGGGCACCCGCGCGTTTGTGAGTACCGGGCGAGGCCCGGTGGTGACGGCGCACACCATGGTGTCGACCGGACACCCGCTGGCGTCGGCCGCCGGTCTTCGCCTGCTCCTGGACGGCGGCAATGCGTTCGATGCCGCGATCGGAGCCGCCGCCGTAATCGCGGTGGTGGAGCCCAGCTCCAACCAGGTCGGCGGCGATGTGTTCGCCCTCTGCCGTCCCGCCGCCACCGGCATTGTGGAGGCCGTCAACGCCAGCGGGCCGGCGCCGGCGGCCGCCGATCCATCAGGCTATGCCGACGGCATCCCCACGCACGGGCTGCGGTCGGCCACGCTGCCCGGAGCCGTCGCGGCTTGGGACGCGATCAGCAAGCGATACGGCCACATGCCGCTCGAACGCGTGCTGGCGCCCGCTATCGTCTACGCCAGCGGCGGATTTCCGGTCGACATGGCGCTGGCCGGCGCGATCAGTCAGTCGCTCGAGACGCTCAGCCAGTTCCCGGCGTCGGCCGCGGTGCTCAGCCCCGGCGGTCGCGCGCCTCGACCCGGCGAAACGCTGCTGCAGCCCGATTTGGCGGCGACGCTCCGCGAGATCGCGGCCAACGGCGCCACCGGCTTCTACGCCGGCACCTTCGCCGAGCGCTTGCTCCGGGCATCGGAAACTTCCGGCGGCGATTGGGCGGCCGACGACCTGACCAGCCTGCCGGTGGAGATTCTGCCGCCGCTGCGGACGCTCTATCGCGGGTTCGAGGTGTTGGAGCAGCCACTGCCGTCGCAGGGCTACCTCGTGCTGGCGGATCTCAACATCGCCGAAGGATTCGACGTGGCGGCGCTGCGGTTCGGTACGGCGCACAGCCTGCACATCATGGCGGAGGCCCACAAGCTGGCCTTTGCCGACCGCCTGGCGCACCTCGGCGACCCCGAGCACGTCGACGTTCCCATCGACGTGCTGGTCTCCAAGGAGTTCGCGGCCCGGAAGCGGATGATGCTGAATCCGGCGCGCGCGTCGCACCGGTCCGGCCCGGCGGATCCGAGCGGCTCCGGCCGTGACACCACGGCCGTGTCCGTCGTCGACGAGGACGGCAACGCCATCTCGCTCATCCAAAGCGTCTTTCAGCAATTCGGCTCGGCGTTCATCGTTCCGGGCACGGGGGTGCTGCTCAATAGCCGCATGAACGGCTTCTCCCTGGACCCGGAGAGCCCCAACCGCCTCGCCGGCGGCAAGCGGCCCATCCACACGCTCAACACCTTCATGGTGCAGCGCGACGGCGAGTTGATAATGCTCGGCGGCTCGCCGGGCGGCCATTTCCAGACCCAGGCCAACGTTCAAGTCCTGACCAACGTGATCGACCACGGGATGCACTGGCAGGCCGCCATGGACGCCCCGCGCTGGTATCACGATCTCGACACCGACACGCTGACGCTCGAGTCTCGATTCGAGCTGGACGTCGCCAGCGCGTTGGAGCAGCGCGGCCATCGTGTCGCCTGGGCGCCCGCGTTCACGCCGCGCGCCCGCAGCCAGGGCATCATGCTCGACCCCGCCAGCGGCGCCCGATTCGGCGCGACCGATCCGCGGTGGCACGGACAGGTTCTGGGGTATTGACCGGGCTGGCGATATGCTGACGTTCGCGCCGGCGGCCGCATTGCCACGGCGCCCAGGAGAATGCTGATCGACGCCACCTCGCCGGCCGGCGAACCGAAACCGCCGGCGCCAACCAACCCGCCCGGCGCCTCGGCGCGCATTGCGCTGGTGCTCGTGACCACGTTTTTCTCGGGCATGTCGGTTCTGGCCGTTGAGATCACGGCCTCGCGTCTGCTGGCGCCGTTCTTCGGCACCAGCACCATAATTTGGGCCGTCGTCATTGGGCTGACGCTGCTGTATCTCTCGATCGGCTATTGGATCGGCGGCATGGTGGCGGACCGGCGACCGCGTGAGTCCACGCTCTTCCACATCATCGCCATCGCGGCATTCGGCGTTGGGCTCGTGCCGTTCGTGGCGGGTCCGGTGCTCGAAATCTCGTCGGAGGCCATCGCGCGGCTGAGCGGGGGCCTGTTCTTCGGCTCGCTGCTGGGCGTGCTGCTCTTGTTCTCGGTGCCGCTGACCATGCTGGGCATGGTGTCCCCGTTCGCCATCCGCCTCGTGACGCGCGATGTGCGGCACGCCGGCAGCCGCGCCGGCCAGGTCTATGCGCTGAGCACCATCGGCAGCATCGTCGGAGCGTTTCTGCCGATCCTGACCCTGGTGCCAACCTTCGGCACGCGGCTGACATTCCTCTTGTTTGCCTGGGGGCTGCTGGGCCTGGCATTGCTCGGCGCGCGGAGCAGCGTGCGTCGGGGCATCTATGCCGCCTTCGCCATCATCCTCATCGTCCTGTGGCTAATCATCAGGCCGGGGGCCGTGCGGCCGGTGGATGGATTGGTGTGGGAGGGCGACTCGTCCATTCAGTTCATCCAGGTCATTGACGACCCCGGGCGTGGGCTGCGCCTGGTGCTGAACGAGGGCATCGGCACGCACTCGATCTACAACCCGGAGCGCCTGCTCACCGGCGGGCCATGGGACTATTTTCTCCTCGCGCCGCTCATCGGCGGGCAACCCATGGCCGAGGTGGATTCCCTGCTCATCGTGGGGCTCGGGGCGGGAACGGTATCGAAGCAATACACCGCCGTCTACGGCGACGACGTTGCGATCGACGGCGTCGAGCTCGATCCCAAGGTCATCGAGCTCGGCCGGCGCTACTTCGACATGAACGAGCTAAATCTGAATGCCATCGCCGCCGACGGTCGCACCTATATGCAGAACTCCGACGACCGCTACGACGTCATCGCCGTGGATGCCTACCGCCAGCCGTACATCCCGTTTCACCTGGTGACGCGCGAGTTCTTTCAAGCGGCCCGCGACCACCTGCATCCCAACGGCGTGCTGGCGCTCAATGCCGGACGCACCGGCCAGGATTACCGCCTCGTCGACGTCCTGTCGTCCACGATGCGGGACGTATTCCCCTACATCTACGTCATCGACCTTCCGACCGGCTACAACAACAGCTTGATCTACGGCGCGCTGCAGCCGATTTCCGATGCCGAGCTCCATGAGGCCGCGCTGGCGACGGGCGATGCGGCTCTCGAAGAAATCGCGAACCGCCCATGGCGGCTCCGACCGGTGCCGGAATCGACAGTGGTCTACACCGACGACTGGGCGCCCGTGGAACGGCTGATCGACGACATCATCGTGCGGGAGGCGCTTGGCGGCGCCCGCGGACGCGCGCGCTAGGGCGCAACGAAGCCGAGTCGTGGAACCGACAAACCGCGTACGCCCCGCGTCACTTCGGGCAGCCGGATCGCGTTGATTTCGGCGCACGAGCAAGCCCGAGCGGCTCGCATATCCGGACTGACCGAATCGTGGGCAGCAGCACGCCGGACCATGGTCGGCGCCGACACGCCGAGCCGTTGCTAATGGGCTTGTCCCGAGCAAAGGGAACCCGACGCGCCGTGCTGCGCGCCTCGGTGGGTGTGGCGGCGGCGGTCGTGGCGGCTGCCTGCGGCGAGGCCGCACCTGACCCTCCGGCCACACCCACGCCGGTCGCTCCCGTCGGGCCGGAGAGCACAACCGCGCACGCGGTGGCAACCCCAGCCGGGGCGGCAACCGTGGGTCCGACCACGGTCCAGACCGCAGACGCTCCGGCGCCAACCGCGGCAGGGCCGACAGCGGCAGGCGCGCCTCCCACGACCCAGACGCAAGCGATCACCCCGGCTCCGCCGACAGGGGCATCGACGCCGACAGTCGCGGCCGGGACCCCGCCCACGGCTCAAGCGCCAACCGCAACCCCCGCCGCGGCGGCGTCACCGCCGCCTGCTACAGCTGCGCCCCGGCCCACGGCCGTCGCCGTCGCGCGGCCGACCGCCCCTCCGACGCCAACGCCGCGCGCGACCCCGACGCCTGTTGCAACACCTACTCCCGCGGCAACGCCCACACCCACGCCGCCGCCGCACCGGTCGCCGCTCACGGGCCTGCCGATCACGGCGGAGACGCTCGAACGCCGCGTGATCGCCGTCAAGATCGACAATTCGCCCGGCGCGCGGCCTCAAAGCGGCTTGAGCCAGGCCGGCATCGTCTACGAGCACGAGACAGAAGGCTCCGTGACCCGCTACACCGCGTTCTTCCTGGACAGCGACGTCGATCTCGTCGGGCCGATCCGCAGCTCGCGGTTTGTGGATCGTGACCTCGTGCAGCAGTTCGACGCGCTGTTCGCCCACGTGGGCGCCAGCCCGCCGGTGATGGAAGACCTGCGCGCCTCGGCAGCCGCCGACATGGACCAATTCTTCTACGCCGGCAACCGGCCCTATACGAGAATTACGAGCCGCCCAGCGCCCTTCAATGTGTACGTGAGCCTGGCCAGCCTGCGTGAGTTCGGCGCTCTCCGCTATGAGACCCGGCGCTGGATCGAAGGCCTGGAGTTTTCGCAGGAGCCGCAGGGTCTCGGCGCGGTGCGGTCGATCGCCATTCCGCCGGGCCCGCAAACCTATTTTCAAGTGCACTACGGCTATGACCCGGCCATCGGCCAGTGGCGGCGCTCACTGGCAGGCGCGCCCGACATCGACGCGGCGAACGACGAGCCGATCACGGTCGCCAATGTCGTGATTCAGCACGTGGACATTCGGGTTACGGCGTTCATTGAGGATTCGCTCGGCAACCTCTCGCTGGCGATACCCACGACCGGGTCGGGCCCGGCCACGGTGTTCCGCGACGGATTGCGGATTCAGGGAACGTGGGAACGACCCAACGCCAAAGCGGTCACACGCTTCAAGACAACGCGGGGCGCCCCGTTGGAGCTACGGCCCGGCCGCACCTGGGTCCACCTGCTCGACACCGACCAGGCCGTCGACAGCGGCTGAGCTCGGCCGCGGCGAGATGCCCCGGTGCCGTACGCTAGCGGCGCCAATCGCTCGCCGGAGCCCGTCATGACCACCGAGCGCGTCGTCCTCATCCCCGAGCCGCAGCACAAGATGCTCCTCCAGCATCGCCAGGTCGTCGAGGAGGTCGGCGGCACGATCCGGCATGCCGACCTGCACGACGTAGCGGTTCGCCGCGCCGCCCTTCCGGAGGCCACCATCGTCCTGGTGCAGGGACACGAATTTGTCGAGGAAGACTTTGTCGCGGGCGCGGGCCTCGACGCCGTGTGTTGCTGGTCCGACGGCGTGGACACGGTGGACCTGGATGCGGCCACGCGCCACGGCGTGCCCGTGGGCAACGTGCCCGACCTCTGTATCGACGAGGTGGCCGACCACGCCCTGATGTTGCTGCTGGCCTGCTATCGCCGGCTCGGCTTCGCCTATCGGCAAATCCACGAGCGCCTACCGCTGTCGCGCTACGACATTTGCGACGCCGCACACCCGTGGCCCCGACTGCGCGGGCTCACGCTGGGTCTGCTCGCCTTCGGCAACATTGCGCAGGCCATGGCCGTGAGGTGCCAGGCGCTCGGCATGTCGGTGGTCGCCTGCGATCCCTACATGGATCCAGGCGTGATGCACGAAATGGACGTCGAGCCCGTCGAATTCGACGACCTGCTGCGCCGCTCCGACTATCTCTCGATTCACACGCCGCTGAATCCGAGCACCCACCATCTGATTGACGCCGCGGCGCTGGCCGCGATGAAGTCGAGCGCGTTTCTGATCAACACCGCGCGCGGGCCGATCGTGGACGAAGCGGCACTCGTGGCCGCGCTCCAGGCCGGCAAGCTCGCCGGCGCTGGGCTCGATGTGTTCGAGGTCGAGCCGGCGACCCACGACAACCCGCTGCTCTCGATGCCCAACGTCATCACGACGCCGCATCACGCCGGCGAATCCGACGAAATGCACGCCTTCGGTCCCGAGGCGGCCATGAGCGACGTGGCCCACGTGCTGCGGGGGAATCCGCCGCGGTCGGTGCAGAATCCGGCCGTGCTTCGCCAGGGCAGCCACTAGCTCCGCGCCATGGCCGGCGCACCTGTCCGGCGATCGGTGTAGCCCGATGTCCGTACGGGTCATCGGCTGGGGCGGCATCGGCGAGATCGGCGGCAACAAGCTGCTGCTCGAGGACGGCGACTGGCACGCGCTGCTCGACTTCGGCAAGTCGTTCGGCGCGCACGCCCGCTACTTCGAGGAGTTTCTCGTCCCCCGCACGACCGCCGGCGCGTTCGACTACTTGCGCACGGGTCTGCTGCCGCCACTCGAGGGCCTGTATCGACCCGATCTCGAGTCGCTGCCGGAAGTCCAGGCCTTCTGGACTCATGCCAAGGATCAATCCGGTTACCGGGAGGACGTGCAGCCGCGCGCGGTGCTGCTGTCGCACGCGCATCAGGACCATCACGGCTATCTCTCGTTTCTCAAGGCGGACATACCCATCGTCAGCAGTTCCGCCACCGCGCTGATCGTGAAGGGCATGCAGGACTGCGGTCAGGCCGGCATCGAGAGCGAGACCGTCGTCATTCGACCACGAGTCGTCGACGGCGCCGTTCTCAGCACCGAGCGCACGTCCGGCGCGCAGCGGTCGTGGTCGCTGGTCGACGCCGGCGCCTGGACGCCGGAAGCCGAGTGTTTCTGGACGACGCCGCTCTTCAACAAGCAGACGGCGGGGTGGGACCTCCGCGGCACCGCGCCTTTCAGCGGCGACATCGACGGTCATCGCGTCCGGGCCTATCCGGTCGACCATTCCATTCCCGGCGGCCACGGTTTCGCCATCGAAACGTCGATTGGCTGGATCGCGTACTCGGGCGACATCCGCATGCACGGTCTCACCGGTGATCTCACCCGACAGTTCGCCCAGGAGTTGCAGTCCCTCGACCTGGCGCTGCTGATCTGCGAGGGCACCCAGGCTGCATCCAGCGGCGCCGCCATCACCGAAGAGGAGGTCCGGCAGAGCGTGCACGAGGCGGTCGCCGCCGCCGACGGGCTGGTGGTGGGTGATTTCAGTCCGCGCAATTTCGAGCGGCTCGACACCTTCCTGGACGCGGCGCGCCACGCCGGGCGGCAGCTCGTGGTGCTGGAAAAGGACGCCTTCCTGCTGCACGCGCTGGCCACGGCCGACCCCACAACACCTCTCCCGGATCCTGCCCGCGGCCCCCTGATCTATCGCGAGCGGCGGGAGAGTCCGCGCGCCTGGAGCCAGGTGGTGGCCGAGACCTACGGCAATGCGATGGTTGACGCGGATGAAATCGCCCGGTCGCCGGGCGAGTACGTCTTGGCCCTGAGTTTCTACGACGTGCTGCGTCTACTGGATATCGACGCCGGCGGCGGCACGTGGATCTACTCCACCAGCGAGCCGTACAACGAGGAGCAGGTGCTGGATATCAACCGGCTCCGGCAGTGGGTGGATCTGCTGCACATGCGAATGTTGGGCCGGCTCGGCGACGACCCCAGCCAAGAGCGCTTCCACGCTTCGGGGCATGCCTCGGGACCCGACCTGCTCGAGTTCATCGAGATCGCCCGTCCGCGACGTCTGCTGCCGATCCACCTGGAAGCCGAGGGCCTGGACTTCTACCGACGGCACGTGCCCGCGATGGGCATCGAACTTGCCGAACCGGCGTGGGGTCGGGCGGTGGAGGTTCGTCCCTAGCGTCGGGATGTATTGACGCGGCCAAATCCACCGGCGACCATCAAGCACGTGATCTCCACCCAGCAGACCCGCCACTGATGGCTCGCCGGATCGTCGACCTCACCCAGCCGCTCGCTCCCGACGGATCTGACGGTTCGTTCAGCGTCCGCGAGTACGAGCGGCCACGTAGCGGCCATGGCGTGTTCCATCGGGTCGATATGGAGACCACGGTGGGCACCCACGTGGTCACGTCACGGCGCTACCTGGCGTCGGGCTATTCGCTGTCCGAAGCGCCGATCGACCGCTTCTTTGGCGAGGGCGTGGTCCTACGTCTGCCCGCGGCCAACGGCGCGATCGAGATAACCCAAATGGATCTGGACGAGGCGGCCGGCGGGCGCGTGCGCCGCGACGACATAGCCGTGTTGGCGGTCGATCCCGAGTCCACGGGCAGCGCCAAGCTGTCCGTCTTCGCCTCACAGTGGCTGTGGGACAAAGGCGTCAAGATGCTGGTGCTCGATGAGCGGATCACCATCGGCTCGTCGCCGTCGTGGAACGAGGAGCGAACCGTCCTCACCTCGCTGTTCGCGAACGAGATTCCCGTCGTGCGCGGCGCCACGAATACCGACCAGCTCAGCGACAAACGCTTCGCGGTGATGGCGATCCCGATGCGGATCGAGGGGGTCGAGGCCTGGCCGGTGCGCGTGATTGCCCTGGATCCGGGCGAACCGCCCAGCGCCGAGCCCGTTGCGGCGGAAGTCGCCGAAGCGGCCGCGGCTCCGCCCGAAGCCAGCACGGACGATGCCTCCGAAGCCGCGCCGACGGAGGCGCCCGACGCCGAAAGCGCCGCCGGCGGCGAACCGCCGGTCGCGACGGCAGCCGCCGCGCCGGAGGAGACCGCCACCGCGAGCGCGGAGTCGGACGAGGAGGGCGAAGAGACAACGACTCCCACCGCCGAGCAACCGGCGACCGCACCTGCCGACGCCGAGCCCGAGACGATCGAAGCGACAGCATCCGACGCCGACGACGACGGCGCGACGCCTGAGGTCACAGAGGCGAGAGCCGACGACGACCAGGAGTCGAAGCCGAAGCAGGCAGAAGCCAAGGCCGCCGACGAGGTCAGCGACGAGGAATCAGAATCGTCTCCCCGATCTGAATAGTCCACGGCTCGTCGATGCCGTTGACCGCGGCGATCTCCTCGAACGAGAACCCGAAACTACTGGCGATTCCCGCCAGCGTGTCGCCCGACTCGACCACGTAGCCGATGTAGCGCGCGGTCCGCGCGGTGCGGACCGGAACCACCGTGGGCGTGGGAAGCACGGTCACCCGCAGTTCGGGCAGCGGCAGATCGATTTCTATGGCCGGCGGCGTCACCACCGAGAGCCTGGGCCCCGACACGGTTGGCGTACGCGGCGGCGCCGTGGCCGTCGGCTGCAGGATGTCCGGAATCTGACTGCGGGCGCGCAGCACGTTGTCGGCCACGACGATGAACACCACCGCGGCAACGACCAGGATGGCCGCCACGACAACGACCAGCGTGCCCGCCGCGCTGTCTTCGGGGGCGTCCGCTGGAGTCGACGGTGCGACCGGCCGCTCGACGCGGCCGGCGTCACGATCCGTGCTGGATTGAGACACTGCGCCGGAATCTACCAGGGGCGGCGACGGGCAGTGGACGGCACTAGTCCCGTGGTTTCGCGCGGCGCGCCGACAGGCTGGGGTGAGCGAGGGGACTTGAACCCCCAGCCTTCTGGGCCACAACCAGACGCTCTAACCTAATTGAGCTACGCCCACCATGCGATGGACGATTCTATAACGGCAAAGTGGCCGTGAATCCGTTGGGCGCGCCCAGCGTGCGTTGTACAATGCCGCAATGTCGAATGGTCTTGTGCCGCGTTGGAAACGAGCGCACCTTTGCCCGTGCGCCTGACGCGGCTGAACGTCGCTGAAGTCGCACCCCGATCGACCGCCGATCGGGGTGCTTTGCGTTCCGGGGAGGCTCCGGGCATGGAGGTTACGGCGTGAGCGTTGAGTCAGATCCGCTGCGGACCGGAGAGTTGCACTCCGTGGGCAATCGGAACATCGTCGAAGGCCTGACCTACGACGACGTCCTCCTGGTCCCCGGTCGGTCCGAGGTCCTACCGACCGATGTCTCGACCAGCACGCGAATCACCCCGCGGATCAGCCTCAATGTGCCCCTGGTTTCCGCCGCCATGGATACCGTCACCGAAGCTCGCATGGCTATCACGCTGGCCCGGGCCGGGGGCGTGGGCGTGATCCATCGCAACTTGGGATACGAGGATCAGGCGCTCGAGGTCGACAAGGTCAAGCGCTCGCAGTCGGGGATGATCGTCGATCCCATCACCCTGCCGCCGACCGCCACGGTGGGCGACGCCAACGAAGTCATGGCGCGTTACCGCATCTCGGGCGTGCCGATCACCGACTCCCACGGGCAGCTCGTCGGGATCCTCACCAATCGCGACCTCCGGTTTTGCCGGGACGACGGCATGCGGGTGGCCGATCTGATGACGACCGAGCGCCTGGTCACCGCGCCCGTCGGCACCACGCTCGAGCAGGCCGAAGAGCTGCTGCACCTCCACCGCATCGAGAAATTGCCCGTCGTGGACGAAAGCGGCCAGCTGCGCGGTCTGATCACGGTCAAAGACATTGCCAAGCGCGAGGAGTTCCCGAGCGCCGTCTACGACCCATCGGGTCGACTGGTCGTGGCCGGTGCCATCGGCACCCACAACGAGGGGCTGCCCCGCGCCCGCGAGCTGGTGTCGGCAGGCGCGGACGCCGTGGTGGTCGACTCCGCGCACGGACATCACGGCGCGGTCATCGACACCGTGCGCCAGGTCAAGGAGTCGCTGGACGTTGACGTGATCGCCGGCAACGTTGCGACCGCGGCCGGCGCCAGCGCGCTGATTCAGGCCGGCGCCGATTGCGTGAAGGTTGGCATTGGGCCCGCAGCCATCTGCACCACGCGCGTGGTGGCCGGCGTGGGCGTGCCGCAGCTCACCGCGATTTCCGACTGTCTCGGACCGTGCAGCGAGCACGGCGTGTCGCTCATTGCCGACGGCGGCGTGCGCTATTCGGGCGATATCGCCAAGGCCATTGGCGCGGGCGCCGCCGCGGTCATGATTGGCAACATGTTCGCCGGAACCGACGACAGCCCGGGCGAGATCGTCTATCGCCAGGGCGAGCGCTTCAAGGAATACCGCGGCATGGGCTCGATCGGCGCCATGATGGAGCGCGCGGGATCGTCGCGCGATCGCTACGGCCAGCACGAAGTGCACGATGCCGCCAAGCTGGTCGCCGAAGGCGTGGAGGCCCAGACGCCCTACCGCGGTCCCACCGTGAATATGATCAGCCAGTTGGTTGGCGGCCTCCGGTCGGCGATGGGATACGTCGGCGCGGCCGACATCCGCGAACTGCAGACCAAAGGGCGATTCGTTCGCGCGTCCCGCGCCAGCGTCGATGAGGGTCACGTGCACGACGTGGTGCTGGTCAAAGAGGCGCCCAACTACCACGCGCCGCGCTAGCCGGCGCGCCCGCGCACGGGATCGACACCTGAGTCACGCCGCGCCAGGACGGAGTCGCCGCGCGCGCCGCTCCCGCACGCTCCGATGAGCTTGATTCTGGGAGTGGACACGGGCGGAACCTTCACCGACGCCGTCCTCCTCGACGCCCCATCCGGAACGGTGCAGGCGGCGCACAAGGCCTTCACGACACACGAGAACCTGGCCGTCGGCATCGGGGCGGCGCTGCGTGGACTGCCCGCCGGCGCCTGGTCGCAGGTGGATCGAGCGGCCGTGTCCACGACGCTGGCCACGAATGCCGCCCTGGAAGGACTGGGAAGTCGCGTCGGCTGCATTCTCATCGGTTACGACCCCGGCGTGATGCGGCACTACCGCTTGAGCCGGCATGTCCGCGCCTCCAAGGTTGCCCACGTCGCAGGACGCCACGACATCTTTGGCGAAGAGGTGACGCCGCTCGACGAGGACGGCCTACGTGACGCGGTGAAGCGCCTGGCAGGCGATGTCGACGCGCTGGCCGTCTCGAGCTATCTGGCGCCGCGAAATCCCGATCATGAGCACCGCGCCCTTCGGATGGCGCGCGAGCTCACCGACCTGCCGGTCGTGGCCGGCGGCGAGTTCAGCGCGCAGTTGGACTCCATCCGCCGAGCCACCACGGCGACGCTCAACGCCAAGCTGCTGGCCATTACCGGCGAGCTGCTGCGCACGCTGGGCCCTTCGATCCGGCGGCACGGCGTGGAAGCGCCGCCTCTGGTCGTCCGCGGCGACGCCACGCTCATGGGGCTGGACCTGGCGCGCAACCGACCGATCGACACCCTGTTTTCTGGACCCGCGGCAAGCGCGGTCGGCGGTGCTCGCCTGGCGGGCATCGACCGAGCGGTCGTGGCCGACATGGGTGGGACGTCCACCGACGTTGGGATTCTCGACGAGGGCCGCCCCACGCTGACCGACCGCGGGGCTTCGCTCGCGGGTTGGCGAACGGCCGTGCGAGCCGCCGCCGTGCGCTCGGCGCCCATCGGCGGCGACAGCCGCATACGATCCGATCCGCTCGACCTGTTCATTGGTCCCGAGCGGGTCATACCGCTGGCGCGCGCCGCCTCCCGGCAACCGGAGATTCGCCACCGCCTCGCCGAACTCGATGCGCAGCGCCAGTCGCACCGGCTCGTCCCGGTGTGGGAGTTCTTCGCCCTCGGCCGGCCGCTGGCCGAGGAGGTGGTTTCAGACGCCGAGCAACGCGTGTTGCGGGCGCTGGCGGACGGTCCGGTCGACGTGGTCACGCTGGCCGCGCAGGCCGATGTCCGCGACGCCCGCCTGCTCCCGGTGAACGGCCTGGTGGCACGCCGCCTTATCGCGCGCATCGGACTCACGCCCACCGATCTGCTGCACGTGCGCGGCGAATACGGCGAGTTCGACATCGAGGCGGCGACCATCGCCAGTCGCATCGCCGCGCGTGAGAGCCGCACCGACGTCGACACGTTCGCGGCCCGCGCCCACGAGGCCGTGATCCGCGCGCTCTGCACGGCGACGCTGCGTCGCGCCATTGGCTCCGGGCGGCCCGACCTCGCCGAGTCCGACGAGAAGCTCGGCGCCTACCTGCTCGATACGAGCGCATCGCCGTCGAGCCGCGTCGGGCCGCTGGACGTTGGCCTCGGCCTCACCCTGCCGCTGATCGCCCTGGGCGCCGCCGGCGCCGCGTGGCTGCCCCAGGTGGCCAGCCGTCTGCGCACGGAGTGCATCGTTCCCGAGCACGCGGCCGTCGCCAGTGCGGTCGGCGCGGCGTCGACCCGAGTCGTGCAGGAGATCGAGGTGCTGCTGCGTCCCCAGTACCTGCGCCGCGGCGGGGCCATCGACTATGCCGTCCACAGTCCCGAGGGGCGCGCCCTGTTCGCCTCCGAGTCCGAGGCCCGCGCGCATGCGCTCACGGTCGGGCGACGCGCGGCCCAGGCGGCCGCGGCCGCAGCCGGCGCGCAGTGCCCCTCCATCGACGTCGACGAGCACACCTGGCAGCTCGACCGCGACGATCCCGACGAACCCGCCCACCTCATGGAAACGCGCTTTCGGTTCACGGCGACCGAGGCTGACCGGAACTAGCCAGCCGCAAACTGCCCGCTCGCCTATAATCGACGCCGTCACCGCGTAGCGCACCATGCCCGGCCCGGCTGCGGCATTGGGGGAGGCGAACCAGGCCCATGGCGAGCAAGTTCTTGACGGAAGAAGGGCGACTGCGCCTCGAGGCCGAGCTTCACGAACTGAAGACGGTGAAGCGGCCCGAAATCATCCGACGCATCCATGAGGCCAAGGAATTCGGCGAGCTTAGCGAAGGCAACGAACCGGACGAGGTCAAGAACGATCAGGCGTTCACCGAAGGCCGCATCATGATGCTCGAACGGCTGCTGCGCGACGCCATCATCGTCAGCGAGCATTCGTCCGACACCGTCAGCATTGGGGCCACCGTCAGCGTCCGCGACGACGGTGAGAGTCAGCGAAAGTTCACCATCGTCGGGACCGAGGAAATCGACCTCGCGACCGGCAAGATCTCGAACGAATCGCCGCTGGGCGTCGCGCTCGTCGGGCGCAAGGTCGGCGAACAGGTGACCGTGGACACGCCCGCAGGCCCGCGCGCCTACGAGATCACAGGGATCACCTAATCGCGGAGGCAGCGCCGGACCCCGCCAGCGCGCCGGGCGACCGGCTCTACGACGTGCGGCTCGCCAAGCTCGAACGCATCGCCGCGGCCGGTGAGCCGCTATTTCCCGCCCGAGTGCCGCGCTCGCATCTGGCGACGGAGGCGCGCCCCTTGGCGGACGAGCCCGACGGCCCCACCGTCGACGTCGCCGGCCGCGTCGTGTCGCTGCGGCGCATGGGCAAGACGAGCTTTGCCGTGCTTCGCGACGGGTCGGGTGAGATCCAGCTGTTCCTCAACGCGGGCGAGCTCGGCGCGGAGGCCTATCGGCACAGCCTCGACGTGCTCGACGTGGGCGACATCGTGTCCGCCGGCGGACCGGTGTTTCGCACGCGCGCCGGCGAGCCGTCCGTGCGCGTCCAGCGGCTGACGGTCGCCGTCAAGGCTCTCAGACCGCTCCCGGAGAAATGGCGCGGACTGCAAGATCCTGAGGCGAGATATCGCCAACGCTATCTCGACATCATTGCCAACCAGGACGTGCGCGAGCGATTCGAGGCGCGGACGCGGATCGTCAGCGCCATTCGGCGCGTGCTCGATGCGCAGGGCTACATGGAGGTGGAAACGCCCTCGCTCCAGCCCCTTTACGGCGGGGGCAACGCCGTGCCCTTCACGACCCGCTACGAGGCCCTGGGCCGCGACTTCTACCTGCGGATCGCCGACGAGCTGTATCTCAAGCGCCTGCTGGTCGCCGGCTACGAGCGGGTGTATGAAATCTGCAAGGACTATCGCAACGAGGGCATCGATCGCACGCACTGCCCCGAGTTCACCATGATCGAGGCCTACCAGGCCTTCGCCGACCTGGGCGACATGCTCCGGCTCACCGAGTCGCTGGTGGTCGAGGCCGCGCAGGCCGTCGCCGGAGATTCCCGGGTCGCCCACGGCGAGACGACACTCGACTTCACGCCGCCCTGGCGACAGGTGACCTACCGCGACGCCATGTTGGAGGCAGCGGGAATCGACCTGGACGACGAGCGGCTCACCGACGAGCAGGTCCGCGAGGCGGCCGCCGGCCAGGGTATCGCGCTCGAGGCCGGAGCTTCCCGAGCCCGGATGCTCGACGAGTTGATGAAGCACTGCGTGGAGCCCACGTTCGTGCAGCCGACCTTCCTGACCCGCTATCCGGCCGAGACCACGCCGCTCGCCAAGCGCACGCCGGACGATCCACGTTATGTCGAGCGCTTCGAGCCGTTTGTTCTGGGCATGGAGCTGGGCAACGGCTACACCGAGCTGAACGACCCGATCGATCAGCGCCGCCGGCTCAGTGAGCAGGCGGACGAGGACGCCGAATCGCATCCAGTCGACGAGGATTTCATTCGCGCGCTCGAGCACGGGATGCCGCCCGCCGGGGGCCTGGGGCTCGGCATCGACCGCCTCACCATGGTGCTCACCGACGCGGCGAACATTCGTGACGTCATCCTGTTCCCCCAACTGCGAACGCCTGCGTAGAATCAGGTACCAAACGATCCGGCCCGCGGTGCGCCGGCCGTTGCCATTGGCTACGTTGCTCAACGATGCTTCCCCTGCGCTTCATTCGTGAGAACGCGGACCTCGTCCGCGCCGGGCTAAACGCCCGGGCCGACGACGCGCCGTTGGACGATTTGCTTGAGCTCGACCGGAAACGGCGTGCTTTCCTGGTTGAGGTGGAGCAGTGGCGCGCCGAGCGCAAGCGCGTCTCACGGGCTATCGGCGCCGCGTCCGATCCCGGCGAGCGCGAGACGCTGATTGCTCGAACTCGGGCGTTGTCAACCGATCTCGACGAAGCCGAGCCGGAGCTTGGGCGAATCGAGGCGGAGATCGATCGCCTGCTGGCGCACTTCCCGGCCCTGCCGCATGCGTCCGTTCCCGCCGGCCGCGACGCGGCCGACAACCGGCTCGTGGCCACTCACGGCACGCCGCGCAGCTTCGATTTCGAGCCGCGTCCCCACTGGGAAATTGGCGAGACGCTCGGTGTGCTCGACTTTCCCCGCGCGGCCAAGATCGCCGGATCGGGATTCTGGCTCTTCCGCGCCGGCGGGGCGCGACTGCAGCGCGCGCTGGTGGCATGGGCCATCGACTTTCAAGTTCGCGAACATGGCTACCTCGAAGTTCTCGTTCCGGCGCTCGTGACCAGCCGCGGCATGACCGACTCGGGCAAGCTGCCGAAATTCGCGGACGACTCCTACGAAGTGTCTGGCGATGGCCTCTGGCTGAATCCCACGGCCGAGGTGCCGCTCACGGCCATGCACCGCGACGAAGTGTTGGACGGGGCACGCCTCCCGCTGCGCTACGTCGCCTACACGCCGGCATTCCGCCGCGAGGCCGGCGCCGCCGGAATCGACACGCGCGGCCTCCAGCGTCTGCACCAGTTCGACAAGGTCGAGCTGTACAGCTTCTGTCTCCCGGAGCACTCCTACGAAGAGCTTGAAATGATGCGTGGGCACGCCGAAGCCGCCGTCGAGGCCCTGGGCCTGCCGTATCGCACGCTGGAAATGTGCACCGGCGACCTCGGGTTCACTGCCGCCAAGACCTACGACCTCGAGGCCTGGGCGCCCGGCGTCAACGCCTGGCTGGAGATTTCCTCGATCTCGAACTGCGAAGCGTTCCAGGCGCGCCGCGCCGGCATCCGAGCACGGAAACCCGGTGGCAGTCACTCGGAATACGTGCATACGCTCAACGGGTCCGGGCTTGGCATGGCCCGTACGATGGTGGGCATTCTGGAGAACGGCCAGCAGGCCGACGGCACCGTCCGCGTGCCGGAAGTCCTCCAACCGTATCTTGACGGCCAAACAGTGCTTGAGGTGGAGCCCGGATGGCAGTAGACCCGGCGATCGACCGGCATCCCACATTGCATCTCATCGGCCGCACGCCGCTGATTGAAACGCGCCTCTTCCAGGATCGCTACCCGAGAGCCAGGGTCTTCGCCAAGATGGAGGCCTTCAATCCGGGCGGCTCGATCAAGGATCGGCCCGTAGCCCGCATGCTGGCGGACGCACAGGCGCGCGGCAATCTGCGACCCGGGCAGACGATTCTCGACTCGTCGTCCGGGAACGCCGGCATCGCCTACGCCATGATCGGCGGACTCCTGGGGCACGACGTCGAAATCGTCATGCCGGACAACGCCAGCCGGGAGCGCGTGCAACGCATCACGGCGCACGGGGCGCGCATCCGCTTCACCGACGCCATCCTCGGCTACGACGAGGCCATGCGCGAGGTTCAGCGCCGCCATGAAGCGGCCCCCGAGCGCTACTACTTTGCCGACCAGTACAGCAACGACTCGAACTGGCAGGCGCATTTCGACGGCACGGCGGGCGAGATTCTCGCCGAGGCCCCGCCCGCCGTCACCCACTTTGTCGCCGGCGTCGGAACCGGCGGCACGATTACCGGCGTGGCGCGGCGATTCGACGAGGTGCGCCCCGACGTCCAGATCGTGTGCGCCACGCCACCGGAGTTTCCCGGCATCGAGGGATTGAAGCCCATGGGTCCCGACCATCTGGTGCCGGCGATCCTCGACGCCTCGCTCATCGACACCTGGATCGACATTGACGTGGACAAGGCCCGCGAAGTCTCGGTGCGCCTGGCATCGGAGGGGCTCTTCGTCGGCCAATCGTCCGGCGCCTATATGTACGCCGTCGAAACCGTGCTCCGGGACGACCCCCAAGCCGTCGTCGTGACGTTGTTCCCCGACGCTGGCGACCGCTACTTCAGCACCGGACTGTGGGACGTATCGCCGACGCTCGCGAGCTCGTGACGCCTACGCTCGACACCGTCACGTCGCCATCCCGGGTGAGATCGGCTGCGGTTCAGACTCGTCCCGGCGGAGAGTCCGCGTGAAGCCCCTGCGCCTCGGATTCAATCCGCGCATCGCCCCCGAGAATCGCCGCCGCTTCCACGAGCGCCTGCGCCACGTGGTAGAGGTGGCGGTGCATCTGGAGTTCGACGTGGTCGAGCTGGGCCTCTCAACGTCCATGCAGGAGTTGGGCTTGAGCACCGTCTTCGACCCGCAGGCCATCGAGATCCTCGATGACGCCCCGCTGCGGTTCCATCTCAATCTCTTCGCCGACGCGGCGATGACCGACCGTTCGGCGATCACCGACGTCACCAGCTACTCGCGCAGCGTGGCCCTGCGGCAAATCGTGCAGATCGTGGAGTTCTTCGAGCACCGCCATCCCATGGAGATGTACGTGGTGCACCCTGGTCGCCGCGTGGCCCATGAGTCGGCGCACCTAGAGGCGCTGCGGGAGAGCATGCGCACCCTGCACAACCTTTTCCCGGGTCTGCCCATCGCCATCGCAAACGCCGGCGGCGGGGCGGTGCTCGCCCGGATCGACAGCGTGCTGCACGCGCTGGACAGCGCCCGACACTTTCGCTTCGCCCTCCACACGGGATTCGCGTTCCATTCAGTGGACGCGAATCACCTGGCGTTCGAGGCGCGGATGGCCTATCTGCGGCGATTCGTGGATCAGATTGCCGAGATTCGCTGGCACAACACGGCGCCCGGCGCGCGTCCGAGCGTGCCGTTGCACCGCACGCTCGAGGACGGGCTCGATCTCGCCATGCTCATGCGCACGGTGGGGCGCAATCCGGGCACGCTGCACATGATCGAGACGGTCGGCCTGGACCCGCCAGCCCTGGTGCGCGAGGTGCGAACGCTGCACCGCGCCCTCAACACCTAGGCGCTACTCCCAGCGGAACAGGCGCACCGCCAGCGCCACGAAGACGACCAGGTAGGCCGCCATTGCCGCCACGGCCACACCCATGGGAATGGTGGCCGCGCCGCCGATCATCAGCTGGCGCGTGGCCTCGGCAAGATGCGTCAGCGGCAGCACGTTGATCACCGGCCGCAGCCAGTCCGGCATGAATTCGATCGGGAAGAACACGCCCGAGATGAACATCATGGGAAAGGTCACGACCTGCGCCACGGGAAAGAACCCCTGCTCGGTCTTGGTGAACGACCCGAGGAAGAAGCCGATCGCCAGGAACGCCAGTCCTCCGAGCACCACCACGCCGGCCAGCGCGGCCAGCGACCCGGCGTCGCTGTTGAGCCGAATGTCGAACACCAGGCGCGCGACGACGATGAGTATGGCGGCCTGCGCCAACACGAGGATCATGCGCAGGATCAGATCGGCTGACACCAGCGTGAGCCTCGACACCGGAGTCGCCTGCAGGCGGCGCAACACCCGGCGCTCGCGCAGCGACACGATATTCACCGCGCCAAACACACCCGCATTCATCACGCTGAAAGCCACGATGCCGGGCACGATGAAGTCGATGGTCGACAGCCGCTCGCTCTGGAGAGTCTGAAACGCAGGCCGCACGACCGGCTGGCTCCGAGTGAGCGTCCGATCCACCGACTCGAACGCTTGCAGGATCACCGGCACGACGACCTGCTGCGTGCTCTGCCGCGTCTCGTCGTAGTGAATGTCCACCGACATCGGGGAACCGGCGTCAATCGACGCCCCCCATCCACTGGGGATCGAGATTACGGCGCGCCGATCGCCGTCTTCCAAGCTCGCGATTTCGTCGGCCAAGCCACCCCGCGAAAGGTCGAACACGTCCATGGCTTCGAGCGTGTCCACCAGCACGCTGGCCTGCGGGGATTGGTCATCGTTGATGAGACCGATTTCATACTGCGTGGCGCTGTCGCGGCTGAAGACGAGGCCGAAGATCAAGACGAAGAGCAGTGGAAACGCGAACGTCCAGAACAACGCGGCGCGATCCCGCACGAACTCGCGCGTGTTGGCGAGCGTGAGTTGAACCAGCGCTCTCAATCTCGCAACGTCCGTCCTGTGAGCTTGAGAAACACGTCTTCGAGCGTGGCCCGCCGCAGCCGCAGGTTTTCGATGGGATCGCCGCGTTCCTGCCCAAGCTGCAGCAGCGCCGCCATCGACGCCGGCACATCGTCGCTGAACATGCTCACCCGGTCGCCCTGAATCGACGCGCTCACCACCGCGGGCAGCGACGCGAATTCGGTCTCGGTCAAACCGTTGCGCTGGCTGAACTCGATGGCGTCCTGCGCAAAGTGCGCCCGCACGAGATCCTCGGGCGTATCCATGGCAATGATCCGTCCGTGGTCCATCACCGCCACGCGGTCGCACAGTCGCTCCGCCTCCTCCATGTAGTGCGTGGTGAGGAGGACGGTCCGGCCTTCGGCCTTGAATTGCTCGATCGTCTCCCACAAGCTGCGCCGGGCCTGCGGGTCCATGCCGGTGGTGGGCTCGTCGAGGAAGATGACCGGCGGATCGTTGACCATGGCCAGCGCCACGGATAGGCGCTGCTGTTGCCCGCCGGACAGGTCTTTGACGAACGCGCGGCGGCGCTCCTCCAGACCAAGGAGCGTCAGGAGGTGGTCGGCCACGCCCGCGCGACCGTAAAACGAAGCGAACAGCTCAATCACCTCAGCCACGCGCAGGCGCGGGTACAGCGAGACTTGCTGCAACTGGACGCCAATCTTGCGCTTGAGGTCGCCGGCGTCTCGACCGGGGTCCAGTCCCAAGACGCCCACGGAACCAGAGTCTCGCGGGCGCAGACCCTCAAGAATCTCGACCGTCGTGGTCTTGCCCGCGCCGTTGGGGCCGAGCATGCCGAAGACCTCGCCCACCTCAACCGAAAACGAGACGCCGTCAACAGCCTTGACGTCGTCGTAGGCCTTGCGGAGGTCCTGGACTTCGATGACCGACATACCGGAGGTCAACGGTAGGCTCGCGGCGCTCGCGTCAAAGTGACCGATCTCACCAAGCGCGGCGACGGACTATGTCGAACGTCGCAGGATCATCGCCCCCTGCGGATCCACCGCGGCCCGCCACCCGGGGGCCACCCAGGTGGTGGCGTCGGACTGCGTGACGACCGCCGGACCGTCGAGCTCGAATCCGAGGTCGAGCTCGTGGCGTGATAGCAGCGGCACATCGCGCACGGAGCCATCGGCAAGGGTGGCTTGCGTTGTGCCTGCCTGAGGAGCACCGCCTTCGGGCGGCGCCGCGGGTGCAATGGACGGCTGCGGCACGGATGCGACCAGCCGCGCCACGACGATCTCGACCGGGGCCTCGGGCCGGCTGTGGGCATAGCGCTGCTGGTGCCGCTCGTGGAACAGGCGCACGGCCTCGGGCACTCCGCCGTCCCCCAGCGGCACGCTCAACTCGAATGACTGGCCCACGTAGCGCACGTCGAGCAATCGTTGGAGCCGCGGATCGGGAGCCGGCGCGAGGTCGTCACGCGCCACTTGCTCGAGCGGACCGAAGAGCACATGCAGCCGATCCGGCGTGAGCGATTGGGCGTCGTCGAGCACGGTGGCGGTGTATTCGCGGGTGTGGGCGCCGGTCAGCGCGCCAAGCGCGGACAGCACGCCGGGATGCGGCGGTACCAGCACCTGCTCGATCTCGAGCCGTTCCGCCAGCTCGCAGCAGTGCATCGGGCCCGCGCCGCCGAACGGCAGCAAGGTGAAATCGCGCGGGTCGAAGCCGCGTTCGAGCGTAATCACGCGCAGCGCGCGATCCATGTGCGCGTTCGCCACCGCGATGACCGCCAGCGCCGCCCGTCGCAGCGCGGCCTCGGATCGATCATCGTCGGAAACCAGCCGTCCCACCGCGCGACGAGCTTGCGGCGCGTCCAGGTGAACGCGATCGCCAAGGGCCGCGTCCGGAGCAAGCCGGCCCAGCACCAGGTTCGCGTCGGTCACCGTTGGCTCCGTGCCGCCCCGTCCATAGGCGGCGGGGCCCGGCAGAGCGCCCGCGCTCCGCGGACCTACCCTCAGGGCGCCGGCCTCATCCAGCTGGGCAATCGAGCCGCCGCCGGCGCCGACCGTGTGAATGTCCGTCATGGGGATGGCCACGGGCAGGCCGGCGACTTCGGCGTGGGTCGTGCGCAGCGGCTCTCCCGGGCAGACGGCGACGTCGGTCGACGTGCCGCCCATATCGAGCGTGGCGATGTTGCTGATGCCGGAGGCGCGCGCGACGTGCTGTGCGCCCACCACGCCGGCGGAGGGACCGCTGAGCACGGTGCGCACCGGCGCCTCCGCCGCCTCGACCGAGCGCAACACGCCGCCGTTGGACTGCACCACCCACAGAGGACCGGGCATCGCCGGCTCGAGCCGGCGCAGATAGCTGGCAACGACCGGCGCCACGTAGGCGTCGACCACCGTCGTGCTGGTGCGCTCGAATTCGCGGTATTCCGGCAGAACATCCGACGAGAGGGAGACTGCCTCCACGCCCGCTCGGCGCAGGGCCTCACGAACCGCCTGCTCGTGGGCCGGCTGCAGGAAGCTAAACAGCAGGCAGACGGCGGCGGATGCCGGGTTCAGTCGCCGTACGCGAGCCTCCAGGCGATCGAGTGATGCCTGGTCGATCGGGGAGACGACGCCGCCGTCCGCGCCGATGCGCTCCGTCACCTCGAGTCGGCGTTCCCGCGGAATCAACGGCGCCGGCCGCTCGGGCTCGAGCACGTAGAGCGCCGGACGGTTCTGGCGTCCGATCTCCAGCACGTCGCGGAAGCCCTCGGTCGTCACCAATACGGAGCGGGCGCCGCGGCGCTCGAGCAAGGCGTTTGTGGCCACCGTGGACCCATGCACGATGGCGTCGGCCGACGCGATATCGCCCACGAGCAGGCCGTCCACCACCGCCTGCTCCGGGGCGCCCGGCGTGCTGGGAACCTTGAACACGCGCATCTCGCCGTCGGCAATGACGACAAAATCGGTAAACGTGCCGCCCACGTCCACGCCAACCCGCACGCGTCCCCTCCTCAGGCTCCAGGTGCTTTCGGCCACACAGCTAACTGGTCAGGCTGCCGCCCGGTGCGCATTGTGACCCATGCGGGGGCGCGCCGGAGCAGGGATGTCCAGCCGGGACCGAAGCGTCGGCCAAACCCGGATCCGATCACGCCTCCGGGCAATGAACGACCGCGACCTCCCACTGGTCGATTGAAAGCCCGAAGGCGTTGTCCTCCACCACAAGATCGGCCTGGGCGAGGAGATCCCGCGCGGATGCGATCGGCCAGCGCGGGCGCATCTGCACGTGCGCCGTGGATCGCTCCAGGTTGAAAAGAAACACCAGCCATCCGCCCTGCCGCGAGCGCCGCACCACCGGCACCACCCGATCGCCGTCGATTGCCACCGGTGCCCCGATGCCCGTCTCATCCAGCAGGCCCTGCACCACTTCCGGCTGCCCGACGCCGCCAAAGCCCGCCGAGAGGGTCAATCCATACCAGGTGAAGCGCCCATCGGCCGTCTGCACGGCGACGCTGGCTCCGTCGAGCGTGGCAATGGTGCGCGTATCCCCCAGCGGCTCCAGCACGGCGTAGCCGCACGGACTGGTGACCGCATGCGCGCCATGGGGCGTCCGCAGGACATTGCGCCCCTCCTCGATGTCGTATTCGGTCACCGCCGAGAAATCGGCCACTCGCACTCCCAGCCGCTCCGCCAATCCCTCCGGCGGCCCGTAGCTGGACTGTCCATCACCCTGGTACAGCCCGAAGCTCCCCTCCGCCACGAGCCGGGTCTCAGGGCTATCTTCCAGCGTGCGCTCGATCCGCTGCCGCACGTCGTCCGTCATCAGCGTCACGTTGGGCAGGAACAGCAACCGGTAGCCCGACCAATCCATGCGCGGGGTGACCACGTCCGCCGGCAGGCCATGCGTCCAGAGCGTCCGGTAGACGCCCCGCAAGTCCGCCAGATAGCGCTCGTTCTCGTCGTTGTAGCCGAACAGCTCCTGCGACTCAGGGTGATAGACAATTCCCACGTCGGCGCGCGGAAACTCCAGCGGCAGGTGCTCGCGCAGGCCGCCGACCTGCTGGATGGCCCGCGTTGCGGCCGCGAATCGGGGGGTGGGCTCGCCGTCCAGCGCCGCGAGGTTGTAGCCCGGCGACTCGAAGCTGAGGTATTCCGGCCGGTACTGCCAGAACATGGCCCCCGAAGCGCCATGCGCCAAGGTCATCCAGAGCAGCGTGGTCAGCTCGCGCGGGTCGGATTGCTTCTTCCAGCTAACTCCGCCGCGTGACATGCCCGCGTAGATCTCCTCATTCCACCAGCGCCCGTGCTTGCCCGCGCTGCGCGACCAATCGAACCCAAACGCTCGCCCCGAAATCTGGTGCGGGTCTCTGGAGGTCAGCAGGTTGTTCGAGGGCATGGACATGCCCCAACTGTCGGCGATGGCCGCGCAGCTCTCGTCCCAGGGGCGAGGGGACCAACCGCCGTGGGAGCGGGTCTCATGGTCGGGATCGATCTGCTTGGTCTCGTCGACCATCCACTGCAGGTGGCCGGCCAGGTTTTCGTAGTGGAACCGCCGATACAGCAGCATCTCCACCACGTTCCCATTCGACCGCGGCGGCTCCACGTCCTCCCAGCGGCGGTAGCGCCGCAGCAGCCGCTCGTTGAGCTCGTCCAGCGTGAAGCGCTCGCGCAGCCAGGCCTCGTACCGCGCCAGGGTGTGCCGGCAGTAGCAGGGATAGCCGCGTGCCGACGCCAGGCCGACACCGTCCCAAAGGCCCCATATCAGCAAGCTGGGCCGCTCGCGGTAGCGCCGCACCACGTGGCGCAGCAGCGCGCCCCCATAGTCGCGCCAGGCCGGATGGTCGTAGCAGTGAATCTGCGAGCCCTGCGGCGCGGCCGGGCCCGCAGTCGGCGCTACCGGTTCCCCGGTGTAGGTGACGATCCGCATTTCGGGATGCTCGCGGGTCAGCCACTCGGGGCACGCCCCGTGCGTGGCCAGCGTGATGTCGAGCCAGACGCGGAGGTCGTGCTTCTCAGCCAGATCGAACAGGCGGTCGAAGTCCTCCAGCTCGTACTGGCCCGGACGCGGCTCCATGTGGTTCCAATAGGAGAAGCTGCGGACAATGCGGAAGCCCGCGGCGCGCAAACGCGCGAAGTCCTCGTCCCATACGTCGAGCTTGGGAATCGGGGCGCGGTAATACTCCACTCCTACCGGAAACGGGACCCCTGGAATGCCAAAACTCTGCTGGTCAGACATCTGCCTCGGTCCTTTCATCCGTGAGCCGGCCGTTGTTCATGGCCGGCGGGCGGACACGACCGCGACGCGGCCCGATCGTGTCCGCATCACAAGCCGGTGATGCTTCCCCTGCTCCGCTCACCCCTCGGTGCAATGGATGACGGCGACCTCCCACTGGTTGATCGTGAGCCGGAAGACGTTGTCCTCGACCGCGAGGTCGGACTGGGCGAGGAGGTCGCGCGCCGCCGCAATCGGCCAGCGCGGGCCCAGCTGCACGTGCGCCGGGGATCGCTCCAGGTTGAAAAGAAACACCAGCCACCCGCCCTGCCGCGAGCGCCGCACCACCGGCACCACCCGATCGCCGTCGATTGCCACCGGCGCCTCGATGCCGGTCTCGTCCAGCAGCCCCGTCACCAACTCCGGCTGCCCGACATCCCCAAAGCCCGCCGAGAGGGTCAATCCATACCAGGTGAAGCGCCCGTCGGCCTTCTGCACCGCGACGCTGGCTCCATCGAGCGTGGCGATGGTGCGCGTATCCCCCAGCGGCTCCAGCACGGCGTAGCCGCACGGGCTGCTGATCGAATGCGCGCCGTGGGGCGTCTGCAGCACGTTGCGCCCCTCCTCGATGTCGTAGTCGGTCACCGCCGAGAAATCGGCCACTCGCACGCCCAGCCGCTCCGCCAAACCCTCCGGCGGGCCGTAGCTGGATTGCCCGTCGCCCTGGTAGATCCCAAAGCTGCCTTCCGCCACCAGCCGGGTCTCGGGGCTCTCGTCCAGCGTGCGCTCGATCCGCGCCCGCACGTCTTCGGTCATGAGCGTCACGTTGGGCAGGAACAGCAACCGGTAACCCGACCAGTCCATGCGTGGGGTGACGATGTCGGCCGAGACGCCTTGAGTCCAGAGCGTCCGGTAGACCCCCAGCAGGTCGGCCAGGTAGCGTTCGTGCTCGTCGTTGTAGCCAAATAGCTCCTGCGATTCAGGGTGATAGACGATCCCCACCTCGGCGCGCGGACATTCCAGCGGCAGGTGTTCGCTGAGGCCATCGATCTGCCTGATGGTGCGCGTCACCGCCTCGAATCGCGGCGTGGGCTCGCCGTCCAGCGCCACCAGGTTGTAGCCGGGCGACTCGAAGCTGAGGTACTCCGGCCGGTGTTGCCAGAACATGGTGCCGGCGGCGCCGTGCGCCAAGGTCATCCAGACCAGCGTGGTCAACTCGCGCGGGTCGCTCTGCTTCTTCCACGTCACGCCGCCGCGCGACATGCCGGCGTAGATCTCCTCGTTCCACCAGCGCCCGTGCTTTCCGGCGCTGCGCGACCAGTCGAACCCGAACGCGCGCCCCGCAAGCTGATACGGGTCCCTCGAGGTCAGCAGATTGTTCGAGGACATGGACATGCCCCAACTGTCGGCGATGGCTGCGCAGGGCTCGTCCCAGGGCCGAGGCGTCCAACCGGCATGGGAACGCGTCTCATGGACCGGATCCAGGCGCTTGGCCTCGTCAACCGTCCATTGCAGGTGGTCGACGAGGTTCTCGTAGTGGAACCGCCGGTACAGCAGCATTTCCACCACGTTCTGATTTGACCGCGGCGGTTCCACGTCTTCCCAGCGGCGGTAACGGCGCAGCAGCCGCTCATTGAGCTCATCCAGCGTGAAGCGCTCCCGCAGCCAGGCCTCGTACCGCGCCAGCGTGTGCGGGCAGTAGCAGGGGTAGCCATCGCTTTCGCGGCAGAAGGCGGACGACAGGTTCACTCCGTCCCAGAGGCCCCAGATCAGCAGGCCGGGTCGATCGCGATATCGCGTCACGACGTGCCGCAGCAGCGCGCCGCCGTATTCACGCCAGGCCGGGTGGTCGTAGCAGTGCATCTGCGTGCCCTGCGGCGCGGAAGCGCCCGCGCTTGGCTGCACCAAGTCCCCGCGATAGGTCACCACCCGCATGTCGGGATGCTCGCGGGTCAGCCACTCCGGGCAGGCCCCGTGCGTGGCCAGCGTGAGGTCGAGCCAGACCTTGAGATCGTGCTTCTCCGCCAGATCGAACAGCCGGTCGAAATCCTCCAGCTCGTACTGGCCCGGACGCGGCTCCATGTGATTCCAGTAGGTGAAGCTGCGAACAACGTGGAATCCGGCGGCGCGTATCCGCGCGAAGTCGTCGTCCCAGACATCGAGCTTGGGCATGGGGGCGCGGTAATACGCCACGCCAACCGGGAATGGGACTCCTGGAATGCCGAAGGTATGTTCGCCCGTCACGGCGGCTGCTCCATGCGCGCCCGATCTGAGCGCATCCTACCCCGAGCGGAAGTGGCAGCTGGCTCGCCGGACCAGGAGGCCTGAAGGCCCGAGAGGCCCGATCCCGGCGAGCGCGCGTCGCCAACCGACCATGCTAGATTGCGGCCGCCTCGCGCTCGTGGCGCCCACCGCGAACCTCTGAGGCCCTCGCATGGCTGATCGCCGCTCGTCGCAACGCGTGCCCCCAACCACCGTTCGGCGGCTGTCGGCCTACTACCGCGCGCTCGGCGCGCTCACCGAGCAGGGCGTGCCGCACGTGTCGTCCAAGGCGCTTAGCGACCTCGCCGGGTCCACGGCGCCGCAGGTGCGCCGCGACCTAGCCTATTTCGGCTCCTTTGGCACACGCGGCGTCGGCTACTCCGTCGACGCCCTGCGGGCGCAACTCGCCCGCATTCTCGGCATCGACCGCTCCTGGCCCCTGGGGCTGGTGGGCGTGGGAAATCTGGGCCGGGCCCTGTTGGCGTATCGCGGCTTTCGTGGACCCGAGTACAGGATCGCCGCGGCGTTCGACGCCGACCGAGCCAAGATCGGCACGGTCGTCGAGGGCGTGCCCGTGTCGGATGTCGCCGGCTTCGCCGGTGAGGCTCGACGGCTGCGCCTGGCGATCGCGCTGGTGGCCGTGCCCGCGGAGGCCGCGCAGGCCGTTGTCGACCAGATCGTGGCGGCCGACGTGCACGCCATCCTCAACTTTGCGCCGGTGCAACTGCGCGTCCCAAAAGGCGTCCGGCTATCCAACGTAGACCTCTCCATGGAAGTGGAGTCGCTCACCCATGCCCTCACCGACGGGAGGCGTGGCGCGGGCGGGGCGGGGTGCGTATCATGAGCGCGGCTTGTGAAGTCCGTCACTAACCGTCCACCTACGGAGGGGTAGCAGCGCGTCCTAATGCCGTCCTGGATCGCCGTTGTCATTCTCATCGCGCTCGCGCTCCTCTTCACCATCGGCAGCTTTGTGGGGACGATCGTCCTCAAGCCGCGCCGCAAGGAGCAGGTCAAGGGCGAGGCCTACGAGTCGGGCATGCCGCCCATCGGCGACACGCGCGGCCGCCACAACGTCCGGTTCTACATCGTGGCCATGCTGTTCCTGATCTTCGACGTCGAGTTGGCGTTCCTCTATCCCTGGGTCGTGCTCTACAGCAATCTCGACGAGCAGTTGTTCCTGTTCATCGAAGCGCTGGTGTTCATCGGCATCCTGGGCGTCGGATACGTCTACGCCTGGCGCAAGGGCGCCTTGGACTGGAAGAACTAGCCCGTGATCAGCACGGCGCCAACGCCGACCATTGACGCGGCGGGCATCGTCAGCCGCGTGCGCGAGCTCGCGGGCGAGGCCTTCGAGGGCGGTCGCGTCGTGCGTGGCGATCCCGTCGTGGAGATATCGCCCGACGCCATTCCCGAGCTGGCGCAGGCGCTGCGTGACGACGCCGAGCTCCGATTCGAGCAGCTGATCGACGTGACCGCCGTGCACTGGCCCGCGGACGTTGGACGCGAGTTCGAGTTGGTCTACCAATACCGCTCGCTCAGCAACAACCTGTTTCTCCGGGTCAAGGCGCGCGTCGGCGACGGCGGCTCCGTGGCCACGCTGGCCCACACCTACCAATCCGCGCGCTGGCTGGAGCGCGAGGTGCACGATCTCTTCGGCATCGGCTTCGAGGGCCATCCCGACCCGCGCCGCGTGCTGTTGCCCGAGGGCTACGAAGGCCACCCGCTGCGCAAGGACTACCCGGTGGAAGGCCCGACCTTCCCCGAGGACGCGCATCGCAACGACCTGTTCGGAAACCTCGACCCGGATGACTTCTGGGACGACCCGCCGGCGGGAGCATCGGGCTCATGACGGCCGAAACGGGTACCGCCAGCATGTTCGGCGACGTCGAGCAGGTCAGCGAAAACCAGATGGTGCTCAACATGGGGCCGCAGCACCCCAGCACCCACGGCGTCATGCGACTGCTGATCGAGGTGGACGGCGAGACCGTCACCAAGTGCACCCCGGACGTGGGGTATTTGCACCGCGGCGTCGAAAAGCTCATCGAGACCCACGACTACCGCGGCGGCATCACGCTGACCGACCGCATGGACTACACCGCCGGCCCGTCCAACAACATGGGCTACCTCATGGCCATCGAGAAGCTGATGGGCATGGAGGACGAAATCCCCTTGCGGGCCAAGCTGCTCCGCACGGCGGTTGCCGAGCTCTCGCGTCTGGCCTCGCACCACATTTGGATCGGCACGCACGCGCTCGACATCGGCGCCATGTCGGCCTTCCTGTGGTCGCTGCGCGAGCGCGAGAAGATTCTCTACCTCTTCGAGCAAGCCTGCGGCGCGCGCCTCACCACGTCGTTCATGCGCGTGGGCGGCACCGGCCCGCACGACGTTCCGGAGAGCTGGGTCGAAAACGTCGACGCCTTTCTCGACAGCTACACGCTCGACGAGCTCAACAGCCTGCTGACCGGCAACGAGATCTTTCAGAGTCGCACCCGCGGCGTGGGCGTGATTCCCGCCGAGCAGGCCCTGAGCTACGGACTCACCGGACCTCCCCTGCGGGGATCGGGGATCGACTGGGACCTGCGCAAGGCGCGCCCCTACGCGGCCTACGACATGATCGACTTCGAGATTCCGGTGTTCCCGGAGGGCGACGTGTACGCGCGTTATCTGGTACGGCTCAATGAGATGTACCAGGCGACCCGGATCGTGCGGCAATGCATGGAGCACCTGCGCGACCTGCCGCCGGACGCCCCGTCCAACGCGGACCGCCCCGACCTGGTCCCGCCGGACGTCGGTCGGGTGCCCTTCGACATGGAAGCCATGATCAACCACTTCAAACTGGTGATGCACGGCGTCCAGCCTCCGGTCGGCGAGGCCTATTTCGGGATCGAGGGGCCGAAGGGCGAGCTGGGCTACTACTTTGTGAGCGACGGAAGCGGCATGCCCTATCGCTGCCACGTGCGCTCGCCGTCGTTCGTCAATCTGGGCGTCATGGAGGATGCGGCCGTCGGCGGGCTGATCGCCGACACGGTGGCGCTGATTGGCAGCATTGACATCGTGCTGGGTGAGGTGGACCGGTGAGCAACGAACTCATCAGCCTGACGGTTGACGGCGTTGAGGTGCAGGTGCCGGCGGGCTCCACGGTGCTGCAAGCCTGCGAGTCCATCGGCGTTGAAATCCCAACGCTCTGCACCGATCCGCGTCTCGACCCGTACGGCGCGTGCCGCATGTGCGTGGTGGAGATTCAGCCGGGGCCGCCGCGGCCCATGGCCTCCTGCACCATGCAGGCCGCACCGGGCATGAACGTCGTCACCGACAGCAAGTCGATCAAGGACATTCGCAAGCACGTGATCGAGCTGCAACTCCAGCACCACCCGCTGGACTGCCCCTACTGCGACCAGGCGGGCACGTGTGAGCTGCAGGACGAAACTTTTGCTCAGGAAATTCACCAGAGCCCCTACGAAACCGTCCCCAAGGCGCACCCCGAGGAGATCCTCAACGAGGTCATCCTCATCAATCACAACCGCTGCATCCTCTGCGGTCGCTGCGTGCGCATCTGCGACGAGCAGATCGGCGTCTACGCCCTCGATTTCGTGCATCGGGCGATTGGCACGTTTATCGCGCCGGCCCAGCACAAGGAGATGGACTGCGAACGCTGCGGCATGTGCATCGAGACGTGTCCGGTGGGCGCGCTGCTCAGCCGCCCGTTCAAGCACGCGGCGCGAAGCTGGCAGACCGATAAGACCGCGTCCACGTGCCCGCACTGCTCCGTGGGCTGCTCGCTTCTCGTCGAGTCGCGCCACGGCGACGTGGTGCGTACGCGCACCAACGGCCTAGAGGAACCGGCCAACGGCATCCTCTGCGCCAAGGGCTTCTTCGGCCACTCTTATGTCAACAGCGACGACCGGCTGACGAAGCCGCTGATCCGGCGCGACGGGCGCCTGGAACCGGCTACGTGGCGTGAGGCGATCTCGCACGTGAGCGGCGCGCTGCGCGGCGTGATCGACCGCAACGGTCCCGGCGCGGTCGGCGCGGTCGGCTCGCCGAACTGCACCAACGAAGACAACTACGCCCTGCAGCGATTCACGCGGCAGGTCGTCGGCAGCAACAACGTCTACAGCCAGTCGAGCGGCTTTCACGAGACGTTCCACGCTCTCGCGTCCGTTCTGGGCAGCCGGGCGGTGCTGCGATCGCAGAGCGAGCTGCTCGAATCCGACGTGATTCTGGTGGTCGGCGCCGATATCGGGCAGACCCATAACGTCGTGGGCGCGCACATCAAGCGCGCCGTGCGGCGCAACGGCCGCCGGCTGCTCACGGCCACCCGGCTGGCCGGCACCCTGGATCAATACGCCGCCGCAAGCGTGCGAGTCCGTCCCGGCGGCGAGGCGGCCCTGCTGGCAGCGCTGGCGGGACGTGACGACCTGCCCGAGTCGGTGACGGGCGCCTCCGACACGGCGCTGCAGACCATGCGCGACGCCCTCGCGGCGGCCGGTTCCGTTGCCGTCGTATGGGACACCGGGGTTTGGACGCTGGGTCGCACCGAGGAATTGGCAGCGGCCGCGGCCAGCCTCACCCAAGCCTTCGCGGACGTCCGGCTGTTTCCGCTGGCGGAGCGGGCCAACACCGTGGGCACCCTGCTCACGGGCATGGCGCCGGACATGCTGCCCGGTCTGCGACCCGTGACGGACCCAGAGGCACTCGCCGAGATCGAGGCAGCGACTGGCGCGGCGACGCCACAGGATGCGGGGCCATCACTGGCCGACTTCCTGGCGGGCGATGCCCGGGCGCTCTACGTGATGGGCGAGGACCTCATTGGCAGCGCCGGCGATCCGGACTCCATGCGCGAGCAGCTGGCAGATCTCGATCTGCTGATCGTGCAAGACATCTTCATGAGCCCGACGGCCGAGGTGGCCGACGTGGTGCTGCCAGGCGCCTCGTTCGCCGAGAAGGGCGGCCACTTCACCAACTTCGAGGGTCGGCGCGGCGCACTCGCCCCGGCAATCATCCCGGTCGGCGACGCCCGCCCGGACTGGGAGATCATCGCTCGCTTGGCCGCCGCGGTGGGCAACGACTTCGGCTGGCGATCGCACGAGCCGATCACCGCTGAGCTCGAGCGCCTGTGGCGCATGCCCGACATCGAGGGCAGTGAGCCGATCGCCGACCTGAACGGCGCGCTATCCCAGGCCAACGGCTCAGAGGGCTTCACGCTCGCCACCGAGCAACACCTATACACGGCCGGTGTCACCGGCCGCCACGCGCCGAGCCTGGCGCTGATGCTGCCGGATGCCGTCGCCGAGCTGAATCCCGCGGACGCCGAAGTGCTTGGCGTGGCCGACGGCGACGCCATCAGCGTGGCCTCGCACGCCGGCGCCCTGAACCTCAAGAGCCTGGTGGCCAGCCGGGTGCCCCGCGGCGTGGTGAACCTGCCGGACCGATTCCTCGACGCGCCCCCGCGGCGCCTCGACCCCGCGGGACCCAACGGGACCCCCGTGCAAGTGACGAAGCGCTAGGCGATGGACGGCTGGGAATGGCTGATCGTCGCCATCAAGTGTGTGGTGATTCTGCTGATTTTCCTCGGCGCGCCGCTCATCCTCGTGCTGGTGGAGCGCTGGACGCTTGGCCGGCTCCAGTCGCGCATCGGCCCGAACCGCGTGGGGTGGTCCGGGACGCTGCAAACGGCAGCCGACGGACTGAAGCTCGGCATCAAGGAAGACCTGATTCCCCGGGGCGCGGACAAGCTCGTGTTCTGGTTCGGGCCGGTGTTCCTGGTGGTGCCGGCACTGGCCGCCTGGGCCATCGTGCCCGTCGGGCCGAAGGTCGGGCTCGGCCGAGACATCGGTCTGTGGGCCGTCGACCTGAACGTGGGCATCCTGTTCTTCCTCGCCATGGGCTCACTGGGGGTCTACGGCGTGGTCATGTCGGGATGGTCGTCCAACAGCAAATACGCCCACTTCGGCGCCCTGCGCGCCAGCGCCCAGGTCATCAGCTACGAGCTGATCATGGGGCTGGCGGTGCTGGCCGTGATCCTCTACGCCGGGTCGCTCAGCCTCATCGATATCGTCGAGCAGCAGCGGGGGCTATGGTTCATCGTCCCGCAGTTCGTGGGCTTCCTGCTTTTCGTGATTGCCGGCGTGGCCGAGACCAATCGCGTGCCGTTCGACCTGCCGGAAGCCGAAAGCGAGATCGTCGCCGGCTTCCACGTGGAGTACTCGGGAATGCGGTTCGCGATGTTCTTCATCGCCGAGTACGCCAACATCATTCTGATCTCCGCCATCATCACCACGCTCTATCTCGGCGGCTGGCTGGGTTGGACCATTCCGGGCATGGAGGGCCTAACCGGCATCGTGTGGTTCGCCCTCAAGACTGCCGCATTCATTTCAATGTTCCTGTTGCTGCGGGCCGCGCTGCCCCGGCTGCGCTACGACCAGCTCATGAGCTTCTGCTGGAAGTTCCTCATGCCCATCGGAATCATCAACGTGCTGCTGGCCGCCGGACTGCGCATGGCTTGGAGTTGATATTGCAATGCCGCTAGGTTCAGGAATCCTCAAGGGCTTCGCCACCGTCTTCAAGGTGGGCCGCCGCAAGCCCGCCACGGTGATGTATCCCGAGAACGTGCGTGACATCGCCTATCGCTTCCGCGGTCAGGTGGGCATGCGCCGCGACGAGGTCACCAACGGCCTCACGTGCGTGGGCTGCGGGCTCTGCGAGACGGCCTGCCCGAACGACGTCATTCGAGTCGATACCAGCGAAAACTCCGACGGCACCCGGGCGGTGGACCGCTACCTATTCGACGTGGGCCGCTGCGTCTTCTGCTACTTCTGCATCGAGGCCTGTCCGGTCGATGCGCTGCAACGAACGCACGACTTCCACCTCGTCACCGAGGATCGCCGCGGGCTCCTGATCGATGGCTTCAAGATGATCGAGATCTACGAGCACGACCTCGAAAACCGACCGCTCCAAGAGCAGAACATCGGTCCGGGAACGCGTCCCCGGCTGTGGTTCGGCGATGACTGACAACCTCGCCGAAGTCATCGCGTTCTGGTATCTCGCCTTCATGGCCGTCACGGGCGGCGTGGGGGTGCTGGCGCTGCGCAACCCGGTGCACTCCGCCCTCTCGCTGGTCTACGTGATCTTCCACGTGGCCGGGCTGTTCGTGATCCTGGGCGCCGGGTTCCTGGCGGTGGTCCAGATCATCGTCTATGCCGGCGCCATCGTGGTGCTGTTCCTCTTCACGCTGATGATGCTGGACATGCGCGGACTCGGCGAGGAGCGATTCGTCCATCGACAGCTCTGGTTGGCGGTGCCGCTGGGCGTCCTGCTGGCCGTTGAGGCCGTGTTCGTCGGCGTCGGCACGCCGGAAGTCCGCGAGGCGTTTCTGGGCGCGTTTCCACCGCAGACGATCTCGGATCTCGGCGGTAGCACCCAGGCCATTGCCGCCGTGCTGTTCAGCGAATACCTGCTGCCATTCGAGGTCGCGAGCGTGTTGCTGCTGGTTGCGGCCATCGGAGCGATCATCCTGGCGCGGCGGTTCGAGCGCGAGATCGAAGCCATGCCGGAGGCGGCCGAGGCCAGCGAATCGGCAGAGGCCGCGTCCTGATGGATCTCAACGCCTACCTGGTCGTCGGCGGCCTGCTCTTCTCGCTCGGCGTGATGGGCACCCTGCTGCGACGCAACATCATCGTCATGCTCATCTCGATCGAGCTGATGCTCAACGGCGCCAACCTCACATTGGCGGCGTTCTCGACCTTCCTCGAGGACATGGCCGGCAACGTGATGGTGATCTTTTCGCTCACCGTGGCAGCCGCCGAGGTTGCGGTCGGCCTGGCGATCCTCGTGGCCCTGAGCCGCGTGTTCCCCGTGGTCAACATCGACCAACTGGACGATCTGCGCGGATGACCCGGCACCAAGCGCTGGAAGGCGGCGGCCGTGTTTGAGGTCGTCTGGCTGATCCCCTTTGCGCCGCTGTTGGCGTTCGTGGTCAACGGCATCGCGGGGCGACGCTATCCGCAGGCCACCGGCTGGGTGTCGACCGGCGGAATCCTGGCCTCGTTCCTGCTCACCGGCGCGCTCTGGATCGGCGGCATCAGCGCCGACCAGCTCGGCTGGACGTTTTATCCCTGGGTCGACTCCGGCACGTTCGCCGTCAACATCGGCTTCCTGCTCGACCCGCTGTCGGTGGTGATGCTCCTGGTGGTCACCGGCGTGAGCGCGCTGGTGGCGCTCTACTCCGTGGGCTACATGGACCACGACGCGGCCAAGCCGCGCTTCCACACCTGGATCCCGCTCTTCGTGTTCAGCATGGTCATGCTGGTCATGTCGGACAACCTGCTGCAGCTCTTCATCTTCTGGGAGATGGTGGGGCTCTGCTCATACCTGCTCATCGGGTACTGGCACGACCGAAACAGCGCCAACGTCGCCGCCACCAAGGCCTTCCTGGTCAACCGCATCGGCGACTTCGGCTTCATCATCGGCATCATCCTGGCGTTCTTCCATTTCGACTCGCTCCGCTACCGCGAAATCTTCGAGGTCATTGGCGACAAAGACCCGGCCATGACCACGGCCATCGCCTTCCTGCTGTTCATCGGCGCGATGGGCAAGTCCGCCCAGTTCCCGCTCCACGTGTGGCTGCCAGACGCGATGGAGGGCCCCACCCCCGTGAGCGCTCTGATCCACGCCGCCACTATGGTCACGGCGGGCGTCTACATCGTGGCGCGCATGAATCCGCTGTACATGGTCGCGCCGGAGGCCCTGATCTTCGTGGCGGCCATCGGCACGGTCACGGCCTTCGTCGCCGCAACCATTGCTCTCGTCCAAACCGACATCAAACGGGTGCTGGCGTATTCGACCGTGAGCCAGCTTGGGCTGATGTTCGTGGCCCTTGGGGCCGGTGCGTATTCGATCGCCATCTTCCACCTGGTGACGCACGCGTTCTTCAAGGCGCTCCTGTTCCTTGGGTCCGGCAGCGTCATCCACGCCCTCAACGACGAGCAGGACATGCGCCAGATGGGCGGGCTGTGGCGCAAGATGCCGCTCACCTACGGCACGTTCCTGCTCGGCGGCCTGGCGCTCGCCGCCGTGTTTCCGCTTGCCGGCTTCTGGAGCAAGGACGAAATCCTGGCGAGCGCCTTCCTGAAGGCCACTGCAGACGCTGGAACGACGCTTGCCGCCGACCACGGCGCGGGCATCTTCTGGCTCTTCTTCATCGTGGGCCTGGTGGTGTCGCTCATGACGGCGTTCTACACGCTGCGCATGATCCTGATGACGTTCCATGGCAAGCCGCGGAACCAGGAGCTCCACGATCACGCCCATGAATCACCGTGGGTGATGACCCTGCCACTGGGCATCCTGGCGGTGGGCGCGGTCGTCGGCGGCGCGGTTCTCGGCATTCCGCCCGAGCACGGTTTTCTTCACGAATACCTCTACAAGACGGCCGGGATTACTCACTTCGAAGGCTCCGGCGATCCACCGACGGTCGTCCTTGCCATCATCTCGACGGTGGTGGCCCTTGCCGGCGTGGCCATCGCCTACCTGGCATATCGCAAGGGCGTGCCGATCCCCGATACGGCGCGCCGTCTGGCGCCGGGCGCCGAGAAGCTGTTCCAGCGCAAGTGGTACATGGACCACCTGGGCGATGGGCTGATGGTGATGTTGACCCGAGCCATCGCCGTCGTGTCCTGGGGATTTGACGCCGGCGTGATCGACGGACTGGTCAACGCGTCAGGCGCCGTGACGCGCCGCCTGAGCGGCGAGATGCGGCGCCTGCAGACCGGCCAGGCACAAAACTACGCGCTGCTCATGGTCGTGGGCATCGTGCTAGTCATCGGCGGGCTCATGATCTTCGGGGGGAATGCGACATGAGCGGCGAAGCCGCCCTCGACCTTCCCCTCATCTCGCTGCTGCTATGGCTGCCGCTGATCATCGGCATTCCCGCCGTGCTGCTCACCCGCACGCGCGACCTGCAGGCGCTCTCGGCCTTTGCCGCCACGCTCGTGCAGCTGGCCTTCGCCATCATCATCGTCATCACCTTCAACACCGAGTTCGATCCCGAGCTGGCGTATCAGCACGGGGAGTTCGCCGAGTGGATTCCGGCCCTCGGCATCAACTACAAGCTGGGGGTGGACGGCATCTCGATCTTGATGGTGCTGCTGACCGGCATCCTGGGACCGGTCGTCGCGGCCACGTCGTGGCTGACGATCAAGACCCGCGCCCGGGAATTCTTCCTCAATCTGCTACTGCTGCAAACCGGAATGATGGGCGTGTTCGTCACGCTCGATTTCATCCTGTTCTACGTGTTCTGGGAAATGATGCTGATCCCGATGTACCTGATGATCGGCATTTGGGGCGGCGAGCGGCGCATCTACGCGACGATCAAGTTCTTCCTCTACACCTTCGCCGGCAGCGTGCTCATGCTGGTGGCGATTCTGGCGCTGCGGTTCAACACCGGCACCTTTGACATCGAGGCCATCCCGGCGCACATGCAAGGCGCCGCGATCGAGCTGCAACGGTGGGTGTTCGTGGCGTTCCTGCTTGCCTTCGCCATCAAGGTCCCGATGTTCCCCTTCCACACGTGGCTGCCCGACGCCCACGTGGAGGCCCCGACCGGCGGCAGCGTCCTGCTGGCCGGCGTGCTGCTAAAGATGGGGGCCTACGGATTCCTGCGGTTCATGCTGCCGATGACGCCCGACGCCGTGGCCGACGTGCGCGGGCTGCTGATTGCACTATCGATTGTGGCCATCATCTACGGCGCCCTAGTCGCCATGGTCCAACCGGATCTCAAGAAGCTCATTGCCTACTCCAGCGTGAGTCACATGGGCTTCGTGACCTTGGGCATATTCAGCGGCTCGCAGACCGGAATTGACGGCGCCATCATCCTGATGATGAGCCACGGGCTGGTGACGGGAGCGCTGTTCCTCGCCGTGGGCGTCGTCTACGAGCGGGCCCACACCCGCCAGATCGCGGAGCTCGGAGGCCTGGTGACGCGAATGCCCGCCTACGCCGTCACGCTTGGATTCTTCACCTTGGCATCCCTGGGATTGCCGATGCTGAGCAGCTTCGTGGGCGAGATTCTGGTGCTGGTTGGCGCCTTCGACTACGGCATCGCCGCGGGGGTTACAGCCGCGATCGGCGTGGTGCTCGCCGCCGCCTACATGCTCTGGATGTACCAGCGCGTCGTGCTGGGTCGACTCCGCAACGACGCCCTGAGATCGATAAGCGACATCAACCGTGTTGAGGGTGCGGCGTTCGCCGCGCTGGCCGTCCTGGTCCTGTGGATCGGCATCTATCCGGCGACGTTCGTCGACATGATCACCGGCGCCACGGCCGGGTTGGTGAGCTAGCGCCATGGGCGAAGTCAACGCTGCCGACCTGACCTGGATCCTCCCGGAGATCATCGTTGCCGGCAGCGCCATGCTGCTGCTGCTCTGGACCGCGATCCTGCGAAACGACGATCGCTGGTGGTCGGTCAGCATCGCGCTCGGCGCCAACGCCACCGCGGGAATCGTGATGGCGCTGCGTCAACCGATCGACGGCGGAGCGCTCGAAATCTTCAGCGGACAGCTCGTCATCGACGGCTTTTCCACCTTCTTCCGGGCGCTGTTCCTGGTCGTCGGCTCGCTCGCCGTCCTAACCGTCGCCCAACGCTTCGAGCGGGTGCCGTTCACCGAGACGGCGGCCACGCTGCAGTTTTCGCTGAGCGGCATGCTGCTCATGGCCGGCGCCGTCGATTGGGTGACGGCCTTCATCGCGCTGGAGCTGATGGCGGTCCCGGTCTACGTGCTCACCGCCATGACCCGGTTCCGCCGAGACTCGGTCGAAGCCGCCATGAAATACCTGGTGCTCGGGGCATTCGCCACGGCGGTGCTGGTCTACGGCATCGCCTGGACCTACGGCCTCACCGGCACCACCTACTTCCCCGAGCTTGCCGAGCGCATCATGACCGTCGGGGCCAGCCCGTGGATGCTGTTCGCCATCGGGCTGATCCTGGTTGGCTTTGGATTCAAGGTCGCGGCGGTGCCGTTCCACGCGTGGACGCCGGACGCCTATCAGGGCGCGCCCACGCCGCTGGCCGCGTTCATCTCCGTGGGACCCAAGATTGCGGCCGTGGCGCTGCTGGCGCGTGTCGTCGGGCTCGGATTCGGATTCCAGGGCCCCGCATCCGGCCCTGAAACCTCAGTGGTGCTCAGCGTGGCGCTCGCCATCGCGATCATCGCCAGCGCCACCATGATCGTCGGCAATCTGGTGGCCATCTCGCAGTCGAACATCAAGCGCATGCTGGGCTATTCGAGCATTGCGCACACCGGATACATGCTGGTCGGGCTGGCAGCGGTCACCCGGGTCGAGGCGGGCACCGGCTTCGTCTCGTTTGACTTCGTCGGCCTACCGTCGGTGCTGTACTACGGCTTGGTCTACGCGTTCATGAACTTTGGGGCGTTTGCCGTGGCGCACGTCGTGGAGTATCAGACCGGCAGCAATGAGATCTCGGCGTTTCGTGGCCTGATGCAGCGCTCGCCGGTTCCGGCAGCGGCAATGGCGGTATTCATGCTCGGCCTGACCGGCATCCCGCCGCTGTCCGGCTTCTTCGGCAAGCTCTACATTCTTCAGGCGGCGGTCGAGTCCGATCTGGGCTGGCTCGCCATCTTGCTGGTCGTGACCTCGGTGGTATCCGCGTTCTACTACCTGCGCGTCATCGTGCAGATGTTCATGAGCGATCCTGAAGCCGAGGAGGCCTCCGACGACACGCCCTCCGCCGGCGTGGCCGACCTGCACACCGCTGTCATCACGGCGACCGCGGGCGCGACGTTGGCGCTTGGCATCGTCGGCGGGGGCATTTTCGCCTGGGCCCAGTCGTCCGTCGCAACGGGGCTGTTCTAGGCGCTTCGTTCCTCAGTCGGCCGCCAGGTCGACACACGCCGCATCGACCCGATCCAGCGTTTCGTCGATGACTTCCGCGTCGTGCGCCGCCCCGAATCCATGGTGGCCGACCACCACGTCGTACACGTGAAAGTAGACCCCGCGCGCGTAGCACGCCCGCGCAAAGCGCTTGAGGGTGTCGGAGTCGTGCCCGGCAATGTCCTGATAGGCGCGGGGCTCGACGTCGGGGTCGAGTCCGAAATAGAGCGCGAATCGGGGCCCCACGCCCTGTACGCGGCAGCGAATGTCCCGGTGCTCGAATATTTCCCGCAGCCCGCTGTAGAACCGCTCGGACATCGACATCAGACCCGTTTCGCCGTCATAGACGCCGGGTGACTCCAGCGCATCGAGCGTGGCCAGCGCGGCCAGGACGCCGAAGATGTGGCCGGAGTACGTCCCGCTGTGCGCCGATTGGCCCAGCGGCGCCAGTCCCGACATCACCTCGCGCCGACCGGCGATGACCGCCAGGGGCACGCCGTTCGCGACGGCCTTGCCAAGCAGCGTCACGTCGGGCGTGACGCCGTAGAAGCCCTGCGCGCAGTCGGTGCCGGTGCGGAAACCCGACAACACTTCGTCGAAGATCAGCACGCTCCCGTGGTCGCGCGTGATTTCGCGAACCGCTCGCAGGTAGTCGCTATCCGCCAGCAGCGCGCCGGCGTTGTAGTTGATCGGCTCCATGATCACCGCGGCGATGTCCGAGCCGTGGCGCTCGAAGGCCCGGCTCAGGGCCGCCAGGTCGTTCCACGGCGCCACGAGCACCGCGTCGGCGAACGCCGGTGGGATGCCTGCGGAGTCCGCCGATGTCGCCACCATCTCACCGGGCGTGACGCTGCGAGGCTCGGGATGCGTGTTGTAGAGCACGTGCTCATGAATGCCGTGGAAGTGCCCCTCGAACTTGAGGATCTTGGTACGTCCCGTGTGCGCCCGAGCCAATCGGATCGCCGCCATCGTGGCTTCGGATCCCGAGTTGGCGAAGCGCACCATCTCAGCGGACGGCACCAGGCCCACCAGGCGACGCGCCAGCCGCTCCTGGTAGACCGTCTCGGGTCCGTGGATGATGCCCATGTCGAGCGCCTGCTCGATTGCCGCGCGCACGCCGGCGTGGTCATATCCGAGGATGACGGAGCCGAAGCCGGAGAAGTAGTCCAGATACCGGCGTCCGTCCGGCGCAATGATGTAGGGGCCGTCCCCGCTGGCCGCGAGCATGGCCTGGCCCAGCGCCGCATTCTCACGCGCGGCTCCCGAGATTCCGGCCGGCAGGACCTCGCGCGCCGCTGCGAAGTGGGCGGCTGAATCAGTCTGTGTCATGGGCTTGCTTCCGACATCACAACCTCACGTCGCCGGCGACGATGGTACCCGCGCCAAAGGCGCCACGAGCTTGCCAGTCCATCGCGAGATGGCAGAAAGGCGCGAATGGACCGCCAACGCTCACCTCAGCGACTGCCGCCGATCCGCGGACGCCTTAGCTCGACTCGACGTTCGTCTCGATGTAGTCCAGCGCGTCCTTGACGGAGACGATCTTCTGGGCGTCCTCGTCCGGAATCGTGATGTCGTATTCGTCCTCGAGCGCCATGATCAGCTCGACCTGGTCCAGCGAGTCGGCGTTGAGGTCCTCGACAAACTTCGACTCCTGCGCGATGTCCTCGGCGGGAATATCAAGCTTGTCCGCAATTACGGCCACTACCCGTTCAAACGTCCCCACGCCTTACCTCTCTCCGTGTAGCCCGGCACTGCTCGCGATAGTCGCCGCGATGGCGGCCTTTATGGCGTCGTACCAGATGAAGATCCCGGCGCCATTGAGCCAGGCCAGCCCCCAAGGATTGGACTTGTCAGTGGCGAGCAGATAGTACAGGGCAAGGTGGTTGACGCCAAAGATGTAGATGATCGGGATTCCCGCCAGCGCCGCCGGCAACTCGACTTTGGCGAGCCGCTCGATCACCCCCTGGCTACCGTCGGATCGGGCCTCGAATCGCCGACGAAGGTATTGGGCGGTCAGACCCACCACCACCGCCGCGATGACAAACCCGTAGATATAGCCGGCTGACGGCGAGAAGAAATAGGCCGGCCCGCCGCCGCGAGCGAATATGGGCGCTCCGGCAAAGCCGATGATCGCGTAGAGCCCCATGGAAGCGCCTGCGCGCCACGGGCCAAGCAGCAACCCGGCCAGCAGCACCATCAGCACCTGCAGGGTGTATGGAACGGGTTCGGCCTCGACCTTGGCGTGCGCCGCCGGCCACATCATCACCGTGAACGCGCCGATCAGCAGAGCATCCGACACCACGATGGACGGGCGGCGGCGCACAGCGGCAATCACGGTGGACATGGCCTAAGGATACCCACCCTGAACTGCGTCTTCGGCGTCCACGCGGAGCAGCGGCTGACCGGCGGCCACGCCGTCGCCGCTGCGCACCAGAATGCGCGCCACACGCCCGTCGACATCGGACAGCACTTCGTTGAACACCTTCATCGCCTCGACGAGTCCTACCAAGTCGCCCTCGCGGATTTGCTGGCCCACTTGCACGAAGGCCGGATCGCCGGGCTTGGGCGTGGCGAAGAACGTGCCGGCGAGCGGTGCACGCACCAGGTGACCGGGTGGCTCGTCCGGCTTGGCGGCTGCTGCCGGAGCGCCAGTTGGGACCTGCGTGGACGCCATGCCGGCTCGCCTGAGCCTGACACGTTCCGAGCCGATGCGAATCTCAAGCTCGGCGAGATCGAGATCGCGCATCGCATCGAGCACGGCCGCCACGCGCTGCCGAACGTTGGCCTTCACCCCGCGCCGCGCACCCTTAGCCGGCGTTTGACCCGACGATGAGGGCGGCGTTCTGGCCCCCGAATCCGAAGCTATTCGACATCACCCGACGGAGTGGTAGCTCCCGAGCCTGGTTGGGGACATAGTCCAGATCGCAGTCCGGGTCCGGGATCTCATAGTTGATCGTCGGAGGCGCCACGTTATCTCGCAGTGCCTGAAGGCACAGAATGAGCTCCACGGACCCCGCGGCTCCAATCAGGTGTCCCATCATCGATTTGGTGGAGCTGATGGGAACATCCATCGCCCCATTGCTGAACACGCCCTTGAGAGCCTGAGTTTCGGCGGCGTCACCCTGTTCAGTGGCGGTGCCGTGGGCGTTGACGTAGTCGATGTCGGAGCTGTCCAGCCGCGCGTTCCGCAGGGCGTTCTCCATGGCGAGACGTGCGCCGCGGCCATCGGCGGGCGGCTGGGTCATGTGGAACGCGTCGGCAGACGCGCCATAGCCCAACAGCTCGCCGCAGATCTCGGCCCCGCGTGCCTCGGCATGGGCATACGATTCCAGAATCACGACGCCGGCGCCCTCCGCGGCGACAAAGCCATCCCGCTCCCGATCGAATGGACGCGAGGCACGTTCCGGCTCATCGTTTCGGGTGGACAACGCGCGACCCGCGCAAAAGCCGGCCAGACCTATGGGCGAGATGGCTCCTTCCGTGCCGCCCGCCAGCATCGCGTCCGCCTCACCGCGTCTGATCACCTCGGCGGCTTCGCCAATGGAGTGCGCGCCCGTCGCGCAGGCGGAGACCACGGCCAGATTGGGTCCCTCGATGCCGTACTCCATCGAAACCATCCCCGCGGCCATGTTCCCGATGATGAGCGGGATAAGGAACGGGCTAATGCGGGACGGGCCGCGCTCGCGCAGCACATCGGTTTGGTTCTGGAGGAACACCAATCCGCCGATGCCGGTGCCGATGTAAACCCCGACGCGGTGGCGGTTGGCATCGGTGATCTCGAGCCCCGAATGTTCGAGCGCCGCCCGCGACGCTTCCAGCGCAAATTGCGTGAAACGATCCGTTCGCCGGGCGTGCTTGCGTCCGAGCTTCGCCTTGGGGTCCCACGGGGTGACTTCGCCCGCGATCTGCGACGTAAAGGCCGCCGGATCGAACGCCGTGATCCGCCCGATGCCGCTTTCTCCGCTCAGAACGGCGCGCCACGTATCGTCGGCGTTGTCCGCCAGTGGGGTCACCGCCCCATAGCCTGTAACAACGACTCGATCGTGCATGGAGTTCCGTGCTGCTGCCATGAGGGCCGGCGCAAGCGTGGGATGAGCGCCGCCATGAGTATATCGCGGGGCGGGTGCTCGGACCGTCCGGCCCTACCGTCGCCACTGGTCGAACAAGATTGAGCTTCGCGCTATTCTGCGACCCGGGCCGCCACGGCGGCCGCTTTCTATCTAAGGCGAGAGGACGCATGTCGGCCACCATCGTCGGATGGGGAATGGCGGTCCCCGACCAAATCTGGACCAACGCCCATCTCGAGTCGATGGTCGACACCACGGATGCGTGGATCCTGTCACGCACCGGCATCCGGCAGCGGCGAATTGCCGCCGATGGGGACACGACGTTCAGCCTGGGCCATGCCGCCGCCAATCGCGCGCTGGCGCGGGCGAGACTCTCCGCGGCGGACGTCGACATGGTCATCGTGGCCACGCTTACGCCCGAGACCCCCATGCCGGCGACGGCCAACCTGATCCAAGACGCCATCGGAGCCCGCAGCGCCGGCGCGTTCGATCTGAACGCGGCTTGCGCGGGCTTTACCTACGGGCTCGAAATCGGACGCGCTCTCATCGACGCGGGGACGGCCCAGACCGTGCTCTTGATCGGCTCCGAGACGATGTCACGGGTCGTCGACTGGACCGACCGATCGACCTGCGTCCTGTTCGGCGACGGCGCCGGCGCCGTGGTCCTGCAAGGTAGCGCCAGCGGCGGGATACGGGGCAACTCGCTGGGGTCCGACGGCAGCGGCGCCCCGCTGCTGCACATTCCGGCGGGCGGCAGCAAGCAACCTGCCAGCATGGACACGGTCCGCGACCGCCTGCATTTGCTCTCCATGAACGGGCGCGCGGTGTACAAATTCGCCGTCAAGGCCACCGTCCGGGCGGCTGCCGTGGCCATGGCGCGCGCCGGCTGGCAGCCCACCGATCTCGATCTCTTCATTCCGCATCAGGCCAATCTGCGCATCATCGACGCCGTCGCCAACGAGCTTCGCCTGCCGGAAGAGCGGGTCATCGTCAACGCCGACGTGTACGGCAATACATCGTCCGCGTCCATCCCCATCGCGCTCTGCGAGGCCCTCGACCAGGGTCGCGTATCGCCAGGCGACCGTCTGGTGCTGGTGGGCTTTGGGGCCGGGCTCTCATGGGCCGCGGTGGCGGTGGAGTGGACGGCGCCCGTCGACTCCACCCCGTCCGAGGTGGGCGCCGCCGTCGATCGCCAATCGGCCCCAGCGAGGCGCGCGCCCTAGTCCGCCAGCGCCGCTTCCAGCCCCCGCACGAGTCGACGCGTGCCTTCTCGAATCTGGTCCTCGGGCAGATAGCTATATGCCAGCCGAATGTCGCGCCGACGCGCGCCGTCGGCGAAGCAGTGGTGGCCCGCCAGGTAGGTGACGCCGTGATCCTCGACCGTGCCGCGAATGGCCTCGCTGTCCACGCCGTCGGGCAACGTCATCCAGACGAAGAATCCACCCACCGGACGAGTCCAGGTGCAGCCGAGACGCGCCAGCGGCTCCAACTCTTCGAGCATGGCATCGCGCCGGTCGCGGTAAAGCGTCCGCAACGCCGGCACACGTTCGGCCAAGGCGCCGCCGCCCAGGTATTCCGCCGCCGCCCAGGCCGCGAACGGACTGCTTGCACTGTCAGCCTTCAAGCTACACATCGTCGCCACATCTTCCGGATCGGCCAGAGCCCAGCCCAAGCGCATGCCGCCGGCGACGAGCTTCGAAAAGGTGCCCATCTTGATGACCCGTTCAGGTCCGGCCAGCTCATACAACGCCGGCGGACGCTCACCCTCGAAGATTAGATCGCCATAGGCGTCGTCTTCGAGCATGACCAGGTCGAGCCGCTCCGCGACGGCGGCGAGATCCCGCCGCCGGACATCCGAGGCATTCGTGCCGATCGGATTGTGGACCGTGGGCATGGTGTAGACGACGTTGGCGTCGATTCCGCCCGCTCGCAAGCGCCGCACCGTGCCTTCGAGCGCATCCGGGTCGATGCCCTCCGCATCTGCCGGAATCCCAACAATCTCCAGGCCGAGACCGCGCAGAAACCAAAGCGCGCCAATGAACGTGGGCGACTCGACCAGAATGGTCCCGCCGGCCGGCACCAGCAAGCGCGCCGTGAGCACAATGGCCTGCGACGCGCCGCTCGTGATGAGCACGTTCTCCGGGCCCACCGGCAATCCCTCCGTAGCACGCACCCAACTCGCGACAAATTCACGCAGCGGCTCAGGGCCGGAGACGGGGCCATACTGCAGCGCGTCGGCATTTCGCCGCGCCATGAGGTCGCCGGTCACCCGTCCAAGGTCGTCGTAAGGAAAGGTCGCGGCGTCCGGGAACCCGAAGGCCAGGCTCAGCACTCCGGGCCGCTGCATCGACCAGTTCGGCCGCAGCGGATTCTGCTCCATGGCCTGGGCAACCGGACTGTGAAAGCGGCTAAGGCTCATCCGGTGATCGTATCAGCGCGAGCGCGCCATGCTCGGTACCATCCGCAGACAGGCCCCCGGGACACCCAGATGGTCTCGCAGCGACTTTGGAGCCCGTGGCGATTGGAGTATGTGGCAACGGCGGCCGACACGACGGCGGAATGCCCGTTTTGCACCGACCGCCAGACCGCGGCGGGACATCCAGAGCTCATCGTCAAGGCCGGGAGGCTCGCCTACGCCACCCTCAACCTGTTTCCCTACAACAACGGGCACCTCATGGTGCTGCCCTACCGCCACGTGGCGGACATCGTTGACTTGAGCCCCGAAGAAGCCGCCGACCTGATGCACCTGCTCACGCAGGGCCGGAGAGCGCTGGGCGATGCCCTGGGACCCGATGCGTTCAACGTGGGCATGAACCTCGGCCGCGCCGCGGGCGCCGGCATCCCCGCGCACTTGCACTTTCACCTCGTGCCCCGCTGGGAGGGCGACACCAGCTTCATGGCCGTGACCGCCGACACGAAAGTCCTGCCCGAGACGCTGGACCAAACGAAGCGCCGCCTCGTCGAGGCGTGGCCGCCGGACGAAGAATCGCCGTCGGTTACGCCGCCGGGCGCAGGCTGATGCGTTCCGGCGCCGGCTCGAAGCCGGGCGCGGCGCCGGGCAGCACGCCAAACTTGCCCACCGGCCAATACACCAGCCAGACCTTTCCGACGATCGACGCCTCCGGCACGATGCCGAAGCTCCGCGAATCGATGCTCTGGCTGCGATTGTCACCAAGGACGAAATACGCCTGATCGGGAACGACCAGGCTGCGGCCCGCCCGGGTGCCTGTGACGCCGGCGAAGTACTCGTTTTCGTCGAGCCGGCGCCCGTCCACATACACCCCGCCGTCGTGGAACTCCACGGTTTCGTTGGGCAGCCCGATGATGCGCTTCACCAGGTCTTCGTCGGGCTTGGCCGGGGATCGAAACACGACCACGTCCCCACGGTCCGGCGTCGCGGCGACGTAGGCCAGCTTGTTGACGAGGAGAAACTCGCCATTCTCCAACGCGGGAACCATGCTGCCGCCGTCTACGCGAAAGTTCTGCACCACCATGCGCGTGCCAAAGAAGATGAGCAGTGCCAGGAGCACCGTTTCCGTGATCTCGAGCAAGACACTGCTATTGCGCCGCAGCACAGCCGGAGCCATTCCCCATGAGAAGGACGGCCCCAACCGGGCACGCCCGACACGAGTATAGGCAGCGGCTCGCCGCGAGCGGGACACCGGCAACGAGATCGCGGCCGTGAGCGCCGCCTCGCATCGCGTTGTTGTTCCGCCGTCCGCGACCGGTCGCCGCCTGGACCGTTATGTGGCCGACGTCGCGCCGGCGTTGAGCCGGTCGCAAGCCGCACGGCTGATCCAGTCAGGGCGCGTCCTGGTCAACGACCAGCCGCGGGATCCCGACTTTCGCGTGACGCCCGGCGACTGCGTCGTGGTGGCCGTCTCCGAGACCCGCGACACGCTGGCGCCAGATCCCCGCCCCTTGTGCCGGTTGCTCGAAACGCCGGATCTGGTCGTGATCGACAAGCCATGCGGGCTGGTCATGCATCCCGGAGCGGGCGATGAGCAGGCAACCCTCGCGCATCGGCTTGTCGCTCACTACCCGGAGTTGGCCCACGTGGGCCATCCGCGTCGCCCGGGCATCGTCCATCGACTGGACCGGGAGACGTCGGGGGTCGTACTGATCGCACGGACGGCGACCGCCTATCAGGCGCTCCAACAGGCGTTCGAGCACCGGACGGTGAAGAAGCGCTATCTCGCCGCCGTTCACGGCCGGCCGGCAGTCTCCGCTGCCGAGATCGACGCCCCCATCGGCCGCCACCCGACCCGACGCACCCATATGGCCGTCACCCGGTCCGGGCGCGCGGCCCATACCTCCTATGCCGTGCTTGCGGCGAGCGCCGCCGCGGCGCTGCTCGAGGTTCGTCCGCACACGGGCCGGACGCACCAGATTCGGGTCCACCTGGCGTCCATCGGCCATCCGGTGCTGGGCGATCCGCGCTACGGACCGCAGCCGCCGTCGGCCAATCGCCTCCTGCTGCATGCGTGGACGCTGGAGTTCACGGATCCGGCGGGCGACCGGTGGCGGGTCGCCGCCGCGCCGCCCGCAGACATGCAGCGTGAGCTTCGCGAGCACAGTCTCGAGCTGCCGCCCACGCCGACCACCACACGGCTGTCGACGGCGAGCTGAACTAGCCGCTCACCGCCGGCTCGGCGCCGACCTGACCGTCCGCGGCCTCCGGTTCATCTTCAGGCGCCGCCACTCGGGCCAGCACCACGCCAATCTCATACAGCGCGTAGACCGGCACGGCCACCGAGAGCTGCGTGAAGGGATCGGGCGTCGGCGTGATGACGGCGGCCAGAATCACGATCGCGACGATGGCGTAGCGGCGGTACTTGCCGAGGGTGCTGGCCTTCACGACGCCGATCTTTGCCAGCGCAAAGATGAAGAACGGCGTCTCGAAGGCAATGCCCACCGCCAGCAGAATCCGCAGGACGAACGTGACCCAGGTCGCGACGGTGAACTCCGTCGCAATCGATCTCGGCGCGAAGCCCGCCAAAAATCCAACGGTGAAGCGCAAGACCACGAACCACGCGAACGCCGCCCCGATCAGGAACGCCACCGCGATTGCCGGGATGCTCATGTAGAGCCAGCGCTTCTCATGCGCGTAGAGACCGGGCGCCACATAGGCCAGGACTTGATACAGCACGATGGGACTGGCGATACCCAACCCGACGATGATCGAGATCATGAAGAATGTGAACAGGGTCTCCGTGGGAGATATCTGCTGCAGGATGGCGCCGCGCGGCAGCGGGTACTGCACGACCTCGAACACTAAGTCCTTGAATGGCCACACGATCAGGCTCGCCACGATGACGGCCAGCACGGCAATCGTGAGTCGCGTGCGGAGCTCCTGGAGGTGCTCGCGCAGCGTCATCACGCCGCCGGTCTCCTCGGCCTCCGGTTCCTGTGGTTCTCCGTCCGGCGCCAGCGGTGCCTCGTCCGGCTCCTGCGGTGGTTCGGAAGGTCGGTCCGCGTCCATGGCCAAGCCTACTACTGCCTACGACGCCGGCGAATCGGCCTGACGCCGCACGTGGGTGCCCAAGGCGCCGTTGACGAGACGCCGGCCGCCCTCCGTGCAGTACTGCTTCGCAAGCTCCACCGCCTCGTTGATCGCCACCGCCGGCGGCACGCGACCGGAATCGATCTCCGCAATGCCAATTCGCAGAATAGCGACCTCGAGCTGGGCCATCTGGGCGATGGGCCAAGCGGGGGCCAACTCGCTGATTGTCGCATCTAGATCTCCCAAACGAGCGGCAACCTCCTCGATGAGGGTCCCGGCGTAGGCCCGCGCGTCAGCCGCCAGGCCCAACTCGTGCTGTCGCGACGTATAGAGCGCCACCGGATCGCCGCCACGAATCGCCGCTTCGAACAGCAGACGCATGGCGGCTTCGCGGGCGGCACGTCGGTCGCGGCGCGGGCGGGCAGCCACTGCTAGGCCGTGACGCCGGCCACCCGGTCCTGCAGGGCCTCGACGTAGCCCACGTCGTAGGAGCCTTCGGCAAACTGCGCGTCGTCCAGCACCGCTTGGTGAAACGCCAGGTTCGTGGCCGGGCCCTCGATCAGCGTCTCGGCCAGGGCGCGGCGCGAGCGTTCGAGCGCCTCGGCGCGGGTCTCGCCCCACACGATGAGCTTCGCCAGCAGGGAGTCGTAGAAGGGCGGCACCTCATAGCCGGCGAATATGTGGGTATCCATGCGGACGCCGTAGCCGCCCGGCAGGTGAAGCCGCGTGATCCGCCCGGAATCCGGGCGGAAGTCCCGCGTCGGATCTTCGGCGGTCAACCGAAACTCCACCGCATGGCCGTTACGGCCCACCTCGTCTTGGCGAACGTCAAGCGTCTCGCCCCCGGCGATTCGGAGCTGCGCGCCAACCACGTCGAGACCGGTGATCGCTTCGGTGATGGGGTGCTCGACCTGAATGCGCGCATTGGCCTCCATGAAGTAGAAGTCGCCGCTCGCGTCGACCAGGAACTCGACGGTTCCCGCACTGCGGTAATCGAGTGCGTGCATCAGCTGCACCGCGGCCTGTGTGATTCGTTCGCTCAGGCCGTTCGGCAAGTTGGGCGCCGGGGCCTCTTCGACGAGCTTCTGGTAGCGGCGTTGAATCGAGCACTCGCGATGCCACGCATGGATCACCGACGTGCTGTCGCCGATGACCTGAACCTCGACGTGACGCGGCGATTGGATCAGCTTCTCAACGTAGATTTCCCCACTGCCAAAGGAGGCTCGCGCTTCGGCCTGCGCCAGCGAGAACAGGCCCGTCAACTCATCGGGATCGGTGACGGGCCGTATGCCGCGCCCCCCACCGCCGGCGGCTGCCTTGAGCACGACCGGAAACCCGATCTCGCGCGCGACTTCCCGCGCATGGATCGCGTCACGCGCCGGTTCCTCGGACCCCGGCACGACCGGCAAGCCCGCCGCCACAGCCGCCGCGCGGGCGCGAACCTTGTCGCCGAAGGCGCGCAGCGTGTCTGGATCCGGCCCGACGAACGTCAGGTTGTAGCGGGCGCACACCTCGGCGAAGTAGGCGTTCTCCGCCAGGAAACCGGCTCCCGGGTGCACCGCGTCCGCGCCTGTGTTGAGCGCGGCGCCGATGATATTGGGAACATTCAGATAGCTCGCGCTCGAGGCCGCGGGTCCGATGCACACCGTCTCATCCGCGATCTGCACCGGAAGGCTGTCGGCGTCGGCCTCCGAGTAGATGGCCACCGTGCCGATCCCCAGGTCGTGACACGCCCGAATGACTCGCACGGCCATTTCGCCACGGTTGGCCACCAGCACTTTTTCAAGCACGTGGCGTCATCCCATGTGGAGGCCGCCGTCGATCGTCATGACCTGTCCGGTGACATAGGAAGCGTCGCTGGATGCGAGAAACGCCACCGCGCCCGCCACATCGTCAGGCGTGGCAAAACGCCCCAGCGGAATGCGATCGATGATCCACTGGCGAAGCTCCCCCTCCAGGTCGTCGGTCAGCGGCGAGATGACGAATCCGGGGGCGACGGCATTGACCGTGATTCCGCGAGCGGCCACCTCGCGCGCCAGGGCGAGGGTGAATCCCACCAACCCGGCCTTGGCGGCGGCGTAGTTCGTTTGGCCGGCATTGCCCCCGGTGCCGGCGACCGAGGAGATGTTGATGATCCGCCCGTCACGCTGACGCAGCATGCCCCGCACGGCCCGCCGGGAGCAGGCGAAGGCCGAGCGCAGATTCGTTCGAATCACGTCGTCCCAGTCCTCATCCCGCATCCGCATCAGCAGCGAGTCGCGGATGATGCCGGCGTTGTTGATCAAGACGTCCAGACCACCCAGAACGCGAATGGCCTCGTCCACGACGTGGTTGGCGCCCTCGGTGGTCGACAACTCGCCCCCAACGACCACGGCCGAGCCGCCCGCGGCCTGGATGGAGGAGGCAAGCTCTCGCGCCTTGTCCTCGTTGCGGTTGTAGTGCAGCACCAGACGCGCACCCTCGGCCCCCAGGCGACGCGCGTACGCCTCACCCAAGGCGCCCGACGCCCCGGTGATCAACGTCCGCCTATCGGTCAGGCGGCCAGCTATGGGGTCAGACATTGCGAAATTCCTTCGCCGCGGCGTCGGCCGAATCAGCATCGTAGACGTTGAGCAGGGAAACGTCTTGCCCGGTGCGGCGCAGCATGCTCGTCAGCAGGCCTTTGTGACCGAACTCCACGATGTGCGTCACGCCCAGCGCCACGAGTGTGCCGACGCCGCGCCACCACTGCAACGGGGCGGCGACGTGCTCCGCAAGCTCCACGCGCAGCTCGGCGGCCGTCCGCAGCGGCTGGCCGTCCATATTGGCAATCACCGGAGCCCGGGGATCCGCCAGGGGCGCCGCCAGCAAGCGCTCCCGCATGGCGTCACGCGCCGGCAGCATGGCCGCGGTGTGAAACGCCCCGGACACCTCCAACGGCACGACCCGGCGCGCGCCGGCCGCCTTGGCCGCCGCGGGCAACTCGCCCAACGACGCCAGGTCTCCACCGACGACCACCTGGCCGGGCGTGTTGATATTGGCCACCGAGAGGTAGCTCCCGGGAATTCGCGCGCGAATCTCATCGACGACGCCTGCGGTCAACTCGGGATCCAGCCCCAGGACGGCGCTCATTCGTCCCGGGCGGTGCGCCGCGGCCTGCTGCATGGCCGCCCCGCGCGTCGCCACCATGGCCATCGTGGTGTGCGTGTCGAGCGCCCCGCCGACGGCAACGGCGGCCCATAGGCCCACGCTGTGCCCGGCCAGGGCAGCGACCGGAACGACATGGCCGTCGTCCAGCGCCGTCTGCGCCTGGCCAAGGGCCTCGGTGAAGGCGGCAAACGCCGCCAGGGCCACCGCCACGACCGCCGGCTGTTGCACGCGGGTCGGGCGCAGGGCCTCCGCCGGTCCGTGGAAGCAAAGCGCGGCTAGGTCATCGCCAAAAGCCGCATTGGCCGTGGCGAACACCTCGCGCGCGGCGCCGGACCGGGCAAAGAGGTCCGCGCCCATGCCGACCGCTTGGGCGCCCTGTCCCGGAAAGACGTAGGCGACCGCTGGCCTGTCGGCGGTCGTCACCGCCGTCCGCGCCCGCTACCGATACTTGGCAGCCTGCTCGCTCGGCTCAACGACCACCGTGCCACGCAGATTGCCGCAGACCTCACAGACGTGGTGGCTCCGCATCAGGGCGTGACAGGTTGGACAGCGCACGAGCGTCGGGCTGGCGAGGCGGATTTGATTTCGACGCCGGCGGCGACGCGAGCGCGTCAGCCGACGTTTAGGTTGAGCTCCCATAGGCTCCCATTATCACTTAGTTCCAGGCATATCAGGAAACATTGTCGCGCGAAGCTCGGCCAGCCGGCTCCAGCGTGGATCGATCGAGTCCTCAATCGGCACTTTCGCGGCCTCCAGACCGGGACATGCCGAGCGACAGACGGGCATGAGCGGCAGCGCGGCAATGACGCCCTCGGCCAGCAACGGCGTGAGATCCAGGTTGTGGCGCTCGTCCAATGGCCAAACGGCCTCCAGACCCGCTTCCTCGGTCGCGGCCTCGCTCGGGTCAATCAGGAACTCGCCGTCAGCCTCGAAGCGCAGGGTCTGGCGAGCGGGCTCGAGACATCGCGCGCACGGTTGCTCGACCGGCGCCTCGAAGTCGCCAGTCGCATGAATGGCCTCGCCCAAGCGCACCAGGTGCACCTGACCCACCACGGGCCCGACCAGCTCCGGGAGGTTTAGCGCCTCGGGCGGAGCGAGCACGTCGTGCTTGCGGCTGGCGCCGGGCGGCTCTCGCACGAATGCCGCGACATTGAAGACGAAGTCGTTCACGATGGAAGGGCCGGTGAGCGGCCTAAACGGTCTCTTCTTCGCCGATTTCCGTGATGCCGGCGGATTCCTCGTCAAGCGCGTCGATGCCGCGTCGAATGCTCGCCAGGTGCGAAATCAGGCGGTGCTCGATATCACGCAGCATATTGAGCGCGTAGACATCCATCTCCTCGCGCGACGCCTCGGTTCGCTCCTCGGCCGCCTCGATGATTTGCTCCGCTCGCGCCTCGGCCTGGCGCACGATCTCCTCGTCGCGCAGCATCTGATCCGCCTGCTCGCGGGCCTGCTGGATGATTTGCTCCGCCTCCATCTGCGCCGACTGCGGGATCTGCTCGCGCTCTCGCAGCACGCGCCGCGCCTCCCGGACTTCCTCCGGAATGCGAATGCGCATTTCGTCCACGATCTCAAGCAGCGCGCGCTCGTCCATCACGATGCGACGCATCATCGGCACACGCTGGGCAGCGGTCACCAGCGCCTCAAGACGTTCAATTAGGTTGATGAGGTCGATGGCTAGCTACCTCCTCGGCGACGCATCGCCGTACTTCGCGGCCACGGCCGTGGCAACGTTTGGCGGCACAAACGGGGCCACATTTCGCCCCAGGGCGCCGATCTCCCGCACCAACGACGAACTCACGTACGCATGCTCGGGCGCTGAGAGGAAGAACACCGTATCCAACTCCGGCGCCAGACGGCGGTTCATGGCCGACAGCGCGAATTCATACTCGAAGTCAGATACCGCTCGCAGGCCGCGCACGAGCACGCTCGCTCCAATGTCCCGCGCAAAGTCTACCGTGAGTCCCCGATAGTCGCGCACGGATACGTTGGGCAAGTGCGCGGTTGCCGCTCGCAGCAACTCCACGCGTTCCTCGGTGGAAAACAACGTGCCGGATTGCGGCTGTTCGTAGACCCCGGCGATGACCTCGGCATGACAGGCCGCGCTGCGCGCGATCAGGTCCAAATGCCCGTTGGTCGCCGGGTCGAATGTGGCAGCAAAAAGCGCCCGCATACGGAAAATTCGCTGGGGTGGCGAGCGCGATTATAGCGACATTCAATCGTCGTCGGACTCGCCGTTCGATGATCGGCAATAGATGGCAAAGGCCCCGTCGCCGTGACGTCGTGTCTTCCACACGCGCCATTGCGGCGGCGGGTCGGGAGCGACGCGCCGTGCGCTGAATTCGGCGACGACCAGTCCGTCGGGCGATATCACGCCGGGCTCGGCCAACCGCTCCAGCAGCGGAATCCACGGATCGTCGGCGTAGGGCGGGTCCGCCAGCACCAGCCCAAACGGACCACCGTCCGCCAGATCGGCCCGAAGCACATTGCCGCGCTCAACGGTTGCGCAATGCTCCAGTTCCAGCCGGCGCAGATTGGCGCGAATTGCAGCACAGGCGCGGCTGTCGCGCTCGACAAACCGCACGTGCTCCGCGCCCCGGCTCAGCGCCTCGATCCCCAGAGCGCCGGAGCCCGCATAGCAATCGAGCACCCGCGCCGGCGGTGGAGCCCCCAAGGAATCGAAGATCGCGGCCCGCAGGCGATCGATCGTGGGACGCGTGGCCGTCGCGACCTCGATGCGCCGCCCGCGCAACTCGCCCGCCACCACGCGCAGCCCGCGCCCCCTGGACGCCACTCAGGACCGCGGGCGAGAGGCGGCGGGATGGGGGCCTAGCTCCATTCGCTCTCCTGGAGCATGGACTGCACGGCGACCGCGAGCCGGGCGTGCTCCGGGCGCTCGAGCTCGGGGTCGGCCTGGATGATGGCCTCGGCGTCCTCACGCGTTCGCCAGATCATCTCCATGTCGCTCACGCTTGCAAACTGAAAGCCGGTCAGCCCGTGCTGGCGCGTACCCAAGATATCGCCGGGGCCGCGCAGATCGAGATCTCGCTCGGCCAACTCAAAGCCATCATGCACCGATTGAAGAATGCGCAGACGCGCATTCTCGGTGGCGTCCTTGGTGTCGCTCAGCAGCAGGCAATGGCTCTGCTGGCCGCCGCGTCCGACGCGCCCGCGCAATTGATGCAGCTGCGACAGACCGAAGCGCTCGGCCCCTTCGATCATGATGACGGTGGCCTCCGGCACGTCGATGCCGACCTCGACTACGGCCGTGCCGACGAGAATCTTCACCTCGCCGTCGCGAAAAGCTCGCATCACCGCGTCCTTGGCCCTGGCGCTCAGCCGCCCGTGGAGGAGTCCGATGGCGTGCGCCAGGTCGGGGTAGACCTGCGTGGTGAGACGCTCGAACTCATCCTTGGCCGACCGAACCTGGAGCGATTCCGACTCCTGGATGAGCGGACAGATCACGAATGCCTGTCCGCCGGCTTCCACTTGCTCGCGCAGGAACGCGTAGGCGTCGGCCCGTCGGGCTTTAGGCACCCAGGCCGTCCGCACCGGGCGTCGACCGCTCGGCATCTCGCGGATCGAGGTGATGTCCAGGTCGCCGTAGAACGTCAGCGCCAGGGTCCGCGGAATCGGCGTGGCGGTCATGGCCAGCAGATGCGGGTTGTACCCCTTGGCCCGGATTTCGCCGCGCTGCTGGACGCCAAAGCGGTGCTGCTCGTCCACCACAGCGAGGTTCAGGCGGGCAAATCTCGCGCTCTGCTGAATGAGCGCCTGCGTGCCGACGACTACGCCGATTTCACCCGCGGCCACCTCGCGCCATAGCCGGCGCTTGGCGGCGACGGGAATGCCGCCGCTGATGCGCGCCACACGCACGCCCAGCGGCTCCAACAGCTCGGCAAGCGTCTGCGTGTGCTGCTCGGCCAGCACCTCGGTTGGCGCCATCATGGCGCCCTGCCAGCCGGCGCGGCATACCGCGAACAGCGCACCGGCGGCAACAGCCGTCTTGCCTGAGCCCACGTCGCCCTGCACGAGCCGGCTCATTGGCGTGTCGCGCCGCAGATCATTGAGCACGTCAACCAGCGCCTTGCGCTGATCGTCCGTGAGCGTGAAGGGCAGCCGCGCGCCGAACTCCGCCATCGCGTCGCGGTCGAACTCAATGTGCCGCCCCGGCTGCGAGTCACGCCAGCGGCCGCGATGGGTGAGGATCGCCAGCTGATAGACCAGAAGCTCGTCGAACGCCAGCCGCGCCATTGCGGCTTCGGCGTTGGCGGCCGAGTCGGGGCGGTGCATCATCACCACCGCTTCGCCCAGGCTGGGCAACTCGCGGCGCTGTCGCACCACGTCCGGCAACGGGTCCTCCAGGACGTGGGCGTGGGAATCCACGGCCGCGGCCACCCACCGCCGCAGCTGACGCTGCGTCACGCCGGCGGTCAACGGGTAGACCGGCACCAGCCGGCCGGCGTGGAGCCGCTCCGCCGCGTCCAACTCGTACTCAGGACTCGTGAGCTGCAGCCCGCTCCGGCCGTACTCCACGCGCCCCGCAAGCGCCACGTTGGGCCGCCCGGACAACGTGTTGGCGAGATACGGCTGGTTGAACCAGACGGCGGTGATCTGGCCGGTGTCGTCTTGCAATGCCGCCTCGGTGATGCTGAGGCGACGGGTGTGGGCTCGCCGAGAAGCGACGTCCACTATCGAGCCGACGAGCGTCACGTCGTCCCCGGCCTTGACGTCGGCGATGGAGACCGTGGCGCTGTGGTCGATGTAGCGGTGCGGGGCGTGTCGCAGCAAGTCGCCGACCGTTGAAATCCCCAGGCTGCGCAGTCGCTTGGCCGCCGTTGCACCGATCCCCCAAAGCTCGGTGATCGGATCAGCCAGACTGCCCTTTGGCGCGGGGTTGCGCTTGCGAGGCTGCAGGGCAGTGTCCGGCACGGAAACCGGATCAGCCACGCTGTCCCTTGGTGCGGGAGCGCCTTCGACCGTCAGCAGGGGCAGCACGGCTTCGATCAGACGCCGGCGCGTCGCGGGCTTTAGCGATGAGTATTGCGAGAGGCGCCGCACGGCCGCGGCAGTGTCCGGCGGCAGGTCGCCAAGATCGCGCGCGATCCAGCGGGAAAGCCCGCCGTCCACAGCGGTGTCCTGATGCCCGGTGCGCTGCTCCGCGTCCAGGATTCGCGCCATTCGCTCGACCATCGACTGCGTGGCCGCCGCGCCGGCGCCACTCACGCGCTACTCGACCGAGATGACGTAGTCGTAAAGCTCCTGGCCGCCCGAGATCACTTCGAGCTCGAGGTCCGGAAAGCCCGCCTCGAGGTCATCGCTGAGCTGCTCCACGGTCTCCGATGCCACCTGGCTGCCGAAGTAGATGGTGGCGAGTTCCGGCTCGTCGTCGGCCAGACCCTCGAGCATCCGCTTCACCAGGTCATTGGCGTCGTGGCCCGTGGTGACCAACTCGTCGTCCTGGAGCCCGATGTAGTCGCCCTGCGTGATCTTCAAGCCGCTGATCGTGGCATCACGCACGGCCTGCGTGATCTCCAGCGTCGTGATTTCCCCCGCCGCCATCCGCATCATGCCTTCGTTCGCGTCCGCGGTCGCCGTGGCGTTGAAGGCCACGAGCGCGGCGACGCCCGCGGGCACGGTACGTGTCTCGAGCACTCGCACGTCCTTGTCGGATTGCTCGGCTGCCTGGCGCGCGGCCATCACGATGTTCTTGTTATTCGGGAGCACCACGGCCCAGTCACCCTCGAGCCCCTCGACGGCCTCGAGGATGTCGCCCGCGCTCGGATTCATGCTGGCCCCGCCGGCAACGACGGTAGCGCCGAGGCTTTCGAACACCTGGGTGAGGCCCTCGCCCGTTGCCGTGGCCACAACCGGAACGCGTGCGACCTTCGCCGTGGCGGCCTCCGTGGCGGCGACGGCAAAGCTCTCCGCTTGCTGCAGGTCCATGTTCTCGGCCTTGACGGCGTCGAGCGGCCCATAGGCCAGCGCCGCGTTGAGCACTTCGCCAGGCGTCTCGGTGTGCATGTGAACCCGGATCAGGGTCGGGTCGCCCACCACCAAGAGCGAATCGCCGTATTCGCCCATCTTCTCTCGCACCGCGTCGGGGTCCATTTCCGTGCCGAGAATGACGAACTCCGTGCAATAGCCGTGCTCGTCGGCGCCATGAGCGACGGCGAACTCGGAGAAGGTATCCAAGCCCCGGTCTTCAGTGAGGACTTCCGGCGGGGGCAGGCCCCGCAGGTTTCGCAGCAGGCCCTCGTAGATCACCAGCAGGCCTTGCCCGCCGGCATCGACGACGCCGGCCTCCTTGAGCACGGCCAGTTGCTCGGGCGTCCGCTGAACCGACGTGCGCGCGGCATCGACCACGGCTGTCCCGAGGTCCTCCAAGTTGGTCTTGGCATTCGCGACCGCAGCCTTCGCGGCGTCCCGCGCCACGGTGAGGATGGTGCCCTCGACAGGGTTCGTCACCGATTCGTCGGCGGCCCGTGACGCCTGCTCGATCCCCCGGGCAAATTCCGACGGACCGCAGTGCGCAACCTTCGCCAAACCCTCACTCATCCCGCGCAAGATTTGGGAGAGGATCACCCCGGAGTTGCCGCGAGCGCCGAGCAGTGATCCGCGAGCCATAGCCTGACCAACCTCGGCAACCGTGGGCGATTCGAGCCGCGAGACCTGCTCCACCGCCGCCCGCAGCGTCAGCACCATGTTGGTGCCGGTGTCCCCATCCGGTACCGGAAACACGTTGAGACGGTCAATCCGAGTGGAGTTGGCCTCCAGCCATGCCAGGCTCGCGGCGATGCCACGCTGGAAGGCTGTACCGGATACGACGTCCGGCGGCGCGGTTTCCGTCGCTTGCTCGTGAGTTGACACCACGGTTTTGCCCATTTCCCGTGCTAGCCTGTTGCGGGCGATCTTAGGAACGCCTTGAATTCTCCGTCAACGCAGGGAAATGGTGAGGCCCGTGGCGACTTGTCAGGTCTGCGACACGCGCACGCAGTTTGGACACCACATTCGTCACAAGGCGTCGGGGCGTTGGGAACGGAAAGCCACCAAGAAGCCGCGCCGATGGCGCGTCAACGTGCAGCGCAAGCGGGTGTTTACGGAAGGGCGCTACCAGCGCATGAACATCTGCACGAGCTGCATCCGCACACTCGACAAAGCGGACTAGCCGAGGGCGCGCCGGAGCGCGCGCACGCCGGACGCCGGGCCGTCTGGATGCCCAAACACCGAAGTTCCGGCGACCAGTACCTGTCCACCGGCCTCGGCGACGCGTGGAGCAACGTCGGCGTTGATGCCGCCGTCGACCACCAGGTCGATCTCCGAGGACTGCGCCTCGATGCGTGCGGCCAGGGACGCGATGCGATCGAGCATTTCGGGAATGAACGCCTGGCCGCCGGCTCCGGGCTCGACGCTCATCACCAGAACGATGTCGAGGGCGTCCAGATGCGGCCAGAGCGATGACTCGGGCGTCCCGGGCCGCAGCGTCAGCCCCGCACGCACCCCAAGCTCTCGAATTCGGCGCAGCGTAGCGGCGGGGTCCGCCACGGCTTCAACGTGGACCGTGATGGCGTCGGCGCCGGCAGCGACGAAGGCGTCGAGGTGCGGCTCGACCGGCTCGATCATCAGGTGAACGTCGAGTGGCAGTCGCGTGGCGGCGCGCGCCGCCGCGACCGCGGGCGTACCGAACGAAATGCTCGGCACGAACGCTCCGTCCATGACGTCAACGTGAATCCAATCGGCGCCGCCGGCGTCGACGGCCCGGATTTCGTCGCCCAAGCGGCCGAAATCCGCCGCCAGGATCGACGGAGCGATGCGCGTCGACGCCTCAGGAGGCATGGAGTGGGGTGGCCATTGATTGGGACCGTCGACGCCACACCGCACCGTCGGCCCGCAACTGCCCACAGGCGCCGGCGATCTCGCGTCCGCGGGTTCGCCGGATAGTCGCCGCCACGCCGCGACGCAGCAGCTCGTCGCGGAACCGCCGCGTCGTTCCGGCCGCCGGCGCCTCGTAGACGGAGCCCGGAAACGGGTTGAACGGAATCAGGTTCACGTGACACGTCTGGCCGTCGACGAGCCGCGCGAGATCGCGCGCCTGGGCCACCTGGTCGTTGACGTCGCGGAGCATGGTGTATTCGTACGATACCCGCCGCCGCGTCGCCCGCTGGTAGGCGACGCTCGCGGCCATCAACGTCGCAAGGTTCACGTGCTTTGCGAGCGGCACGAGGGTGGCGCGAATATCGTCGCTGGCGGCGTGCAGCGAAATGGCCAGGCCGATCTGCCAGGGCCAGCGCGTCAGCTCCTCGATGCCGGCCGGCAGCCCAACCGTCGAAACGGTGACGTGGCGCGCCCCGAGCCCGCCGCGTCCCGGATCGACCAGCGCCTCGACCGCATCGCGCACGTTGGCGGTATTGGCCAGCGGCTCGCCCATGCCCATGAACACCACGCGGTCCGGCGCCGCGCTTCCCGGACTCTCGCGCCGGACGTGCAGGAACTGGTCCACGATCTCCGCCATGCTCAGGTTGCGCGTGAGTCCCAGCGTTCCGGTCGCACAGAACGTGCAGGCCATCGCGCATCCGGCCTGGGAGCTGATACAGACCGTCGTGGCGGATCCGCGCTCGCTCGGCAGCTGCACGGTTTCGAAGATGGTTCCGTCGGCGGCCTGAAAGAGGAAGGCCCGGGTCCCGTCGTCGGCGATCCGCACGCGTGCGGGGCTGATGCTGCTGAACGCAAGCGTCGCGTCGAGCCGCTCGCGGAGCCGTCGCGGCAGCGGCGTGATCTGGTCGAATCCTTGCGCATCGCCGCCGAAGACGCCGCGACGGATCTGGTCGCGCCGATAGCGGAGCTCGTCGGGAAGAAGGTCGGCAAGGGCCGAATCGGATATCGCGCTGACCGCGGGACGATACGTTCGCGGGGAATCTTCGTCCGTCGAGGACTCGGCCGTCACGGTTTCAGGCACGGCTTCGGTTGTCATCCCGCCCCCACATCCGCCAAGGATGCGAAGGCGTTAGTCCCGATTTCCCGCCAAGGCCAGCAAGCGGAGCGCGAAATACACCACCTGCATGAGCGCAATGAACATGGCCGCCACATAGGTCAGGGCCGCCGCGTCGAGCACCTTCTTGGCATGCACCCGTTCGGGGCTGCTCACCACGCGTACCGACTCCATCAGCTTGAGCGCTCGCGCGCTCGCGTTGAACTCCACCGGCAAGGTGATCAGGGAGAACACGAACGCGGTGCTGAAGAGCACCAGGCCAATGACCGCAATAGGCAGGCCGATCTCGGTCTGCTGCATGAACGCCGCCAGCAAGAACCCAACGATCAGCAGCACGTAGCCAAACTTCGACCCGAACGTCGTCACCGGCACCATGGCGCTGCGCATCACCAGCCACGGATAGCGGGTCTGGTCCTGGACGGCGTGCCCAGCCTCGTGCGCGGCGATGGCGACGGCCGCCAGCGAGTTGCTGTCGTAGACGCCCTCCGAGAGCCGGAGCACCTTGTGACGGGGGTCGTAGTGGTCGGTCAACTCGCCCGGCACCTTCCGGACATCCACGTGGTAAAGCCCAACGGCGTCCAGAATCCGGCGCGCGGCCATGGCCGCCGGCATGCCCGTTGACGAGACGACCTGCGAGTACTTCTGATAGGTGCCGCGCACGCGTGATTGCGCCCACATCGCCAGGATGAAGGCCGGCCCGATGAGCACGATGTACCAAATGTCGAAGAAGGGAAAAAACACCGTTGGCATGCCCCGCGCGAACGCCTGTTCGCAGCCTCACAGCCCGTCGCTCAAGGTTAGCACCGGGGACTTGCACGGCTTGTGCCAAATCTCTCGCAAGGCGCAGCGTTTGCGCTCACCGAATCCTGCCGAAAACGCGCAGCGCCCCGACCAGCACCCGGGCGAACGTGCCCACCAGCGACGCGAGATAGGTCCAAGCGGCAGCCTGCAGCAGCTCGCGGACGCGCGGTCCCTCCGCCTCCGTAATGATGCCGGCCGCTTCCAGCGATCGGTGCGCGCGCCGGCTGGCATCGAACTCAACCGGCAGCGCCACGGCGGCGAGCAATAGGGCCAGCAGCAGGCCAACGACGCCCGACGCCGCGATCACGAAGGCCGTGGGGTGCCGCGTGGCGATGCCGCCGACGAGCCCGATCACCATGATCAGTGGCGCGACGGCGGCCACGGCCGACGCCGCTTTGGCCACGACAACCCGCAGGCGCAGCAGCGGATGACCCAGCGCGTCCTGCATGGCGTGGCCCACCTCGTGCGCGGCAATGGCCACGGCCGCTATCGAGTCGTCGGCGTAGACTTCTTCGGATAGGCGCAGCACCCGTCGCGCCGGATCGTAGTGATCGGTCAACGATCCCGGAACGGCGGTCACCTGGACGTCGCGCAACCCCACCGACGCCAGCAGATAGCGCGCCGCCTGGTGAGCCGGCTGGCCGAAGCTGGAGACGATGTCGGCATGCCGCGCGAAGACCTGTCGAACGCGGTATTGCGCCCACAGGACGGCCAGCATCGCCGCCAGCGGCACGGCTCCGGCCAGAATCACTGCCACGGAATTCCTCGGTGGCGCTTCGCGCCCGCGACCGAATCTAGCTCGCGGGACGCGTCAGCGGCGGCCGCGGCGCGGGCGGCGGGTCACCCCACGCTGCCCGCAGCAACGGTGCGTAGCCGTTGGCAAAGGCGGGCGCCGACATCGCCTTGCGTCCTTCGGGCTGCAGCCGGGTGAGCCGCAGCGCGCCCGATCCACAGCCGACGCTGAGCGAATCGCCGTCGAGAGAGGTGCACCCCTCAGGTGTGTCCTGCGCCGAGGGTTGATCCATCGCCGCCGCCACGACGCGCCGACCGTCAACTCGCACAAAGGCGCCCGGCCAGGGTTGAAACGCCCGCCATTGGTCGAAGAGAGCGCGCGCCGGTCGCCGCAGGTCCAGCTCGGCATCGGCCCGCTCCAGGGGGCGAGTGACGGTGGCTGACTCGAAGTCTTGCGGCTGCGCCGCCAAGCGCCCGGCGACCCATGAATCAAGCATCTCGTCCAGCAGCTTGGCGCCCGCTTCGGCCAGGCGGTCATGCAGCTCGGGCGCCGTCTCACCGGCGCCGATGGCGACCTCGCGCGCGGCGATCACCGGCCCCGTGTCCAGGCCGACGTCCATGCGCATCAGCGTCACCCCCGTGCGAGTCAGCCCGTCATAGACGGCCGCCTGGATCGGGGACGCTCCGCGGTATGCGGGAAGCAGCGAGGGGTGAAGGTTGACCACGCCCGCGGGCGCCAACTCGAGCAGCGACGGGCGCAGCAGCCGGCCGTAGGCCACGACCGCCACGACGTCCGGGCGCGCCGCGCGAATGCGCTCCAGGCTCGATGCGTCGTTCGGGTTGGCGGGCTGCATGGTCGGGAGACCAAGCTCACGCGCCAGTTCGATCACTTCCGGCGTGCGATCTCGTCCACGCCTGCCCGCCGGCCGGTCGGGCTGCGAGACGACCAGCTCGACGGCACCCCGCGCATGAAGGCGGCGAAGCGCCGGCAGCGCGAATGCCGGCGTTCCCAGGAAGACCACGCGCATGTCGTCACCCGCCTCGGGCCGGGCGCCGCGACGGCATGTCTACGACGCCCGCAGTCGTTGCGCTTCGTCCGAGGACGGATCGACGAACCGCAGGGCGTCCGGGTCCGTCAGTCGATCGGTGAAGATCACGCCGTCGAGGTGGTCGATTTCATGTTGAATCGCGCGCGCCAGCAGCCCGGTCGCCTCGCGTCGCAACGTTTGGCCTCTGGCGTCCAACGCCCGCACCCGGATCGCCTTGGCGCGCTCCACGGGTCCGTACCAATTGGGCAGGCTCAGGCAGCCCTCATCGGCAACCTCTGCACCACTGGACCCGACGATTTCGGGATTCACCAGCGCCAGCCGGTCGCCCTCGACGCCGACCACGACCAACCGCCAGGGACGTCCAATCTGATTGGCCGCCACCCCCACGGCGTGATGGTGGTCCATGGTGGCGAACATGTCGTCGATCATCCGGCGGATGCCTGGAGTCACGCTGCGAATCCGGCTGGACTTGCGCCGCAGCATCGGGTGATCGACCGGTAGCACTGGAAGAACTGGCATCTGTCGCTTGTTATGTCAACTCGATGGGGTCCACGTCAATCGTCCAACCCCGGTGCAACTCCGGCAAGACCTTGCGGGCATCGACGCCGAATAGCAAAAGCTGCCACACATATTGTCCGCGCCGCCGGTGCAATGCGGCCGGCGCCGGTCCAAGGATCTCAAGATCGAGCGACTCGGCCGCGGCGGCAATCGTCTCGAGCTCGCGGCGCGCCCGCTGCGCTTCCGCCGCCGCCCGCTCGTCGTCGGCATGCGCGAACGTCGCCCGGGCAACGGGCCGGAACGGCGGCAGCCCCTCGGCCTGGCGCTCCGCCAGTTCCGCGCGATAGAAGTGCTCCCAGTCGTCGAGTTGCAACGCCTGAGTGACGTGGTGATGCGGCATCAAGGTCTGGATCACCAGGCGGCCCCCATCTTCACCGCCAGTCACGAGCCGCCGCAGCCGCATGAGGTTGATGAAGACGCGTTCGGGCGCCAGAAAGTCCGGAAAGCGGAGCCCCACGTCGGCCTGCACGATTCCCAATAGCTGGGCGCGCAGGGCCTCGCCAAACCCCGCCAGTCGCTGGGTGCCCACGAGCACGTCGACGCCTTCACCGCGCTCGAACGCGCTCACCGCCGCCTCGACGTCACGCGCCCGGCGGTCGCTGTCCACCCGCGCCACGCGTGATCTCGGGAAGAGATGGCTCACCGCCTCGGCGACGGCCTCGGTGCCGTAGCCCCAGAGCCGCAAGCGCCGGCCCTCGCACACCGGGCATGCGCGCGGCGGGTCTTCGCGCCAGTTGCAGACGTGGCACAGCATGACTGCCGCGTCCCGATGCTGGACCAACCCGATGCTGCACCGCGGACAGCCGAAGACATAGCCGCACTCACGACAGACGGTGAGGGTGGCCGTACCCCGACGATTGACAAAGAGTACGGCGCGGCCCTGATCCCTTAGGACTTGTCGCAGGGCCTCGAACAACCGGCGCGAGATGACGCCGTGGCGGCCCACCGTCGTCACCGCGCGGCGCATGTCCACCAGGTCGACGTCGCCTCCTGGCGCCGGCGTGTCGGACTCAGAGTCCGTGCATGGCCGCGGTCGGGGGCTTAGCGCAGTCGGGCGGTCGCTGACCAGGCGCGAGCGATTGGCCTCGACGTCGTAGAACGACTCCACGCTCGGCGTTTCGCTTCCAAGGACCAAGTGGCAGCGACTCAATTCGGCCAGGCGCCGGGCAACGACACGCGCGTGATAGCGAGGCGTGTTGCGGTTCTTGTGACCCGCATCCTCCTCCCGGTCCACGATCACGATTCCCGGACGAGCCAATGGCGCGAAAGCGGCCGCCCGGGTGCCGATCAACACGTCCACCGTGCCGTTCCGCACCGCCATCCACAGGGCAATGCGCTCGGCGTCGGTCCGCGCCCGTGCGGCTTCCGCGACCTTGGCCTCGACCCTGCGCGCCAGCCAATCCGCAAAGCGGGCCGAGGTGCGAACGTCTGGCGCGACGACGAGAGCCTGCCGGCCGTCGCGCACCACGTGATCGATCGATCGCGCATAGATTGACCAGCGGTCGGCTTCGTCTCCGTGGAGCAGGGTCACGTCGGCGTTGTCGGTCCCAAGCACGGTTTGGATTTCCTGCCAGGCCGCCGAGTCGGCAGTGCCGGCCGGAAGCTTCTCCCGTCTCAGGCCGTCAACCAGGTACGGGGTGGCCGGACGCCGCTCCACGCGCGCCAGCCCGCGAGCGACCAGCGCCCGCAAGATCGCCTGGCCCACGTCGGCCAGGCGCAGCGCCCGCGGCACGGGGAGCGGCTCTTCCTCGGCCGCCAGCATCCGCCATAGCGCGAGTTGCTTGGGCGCGCGTGCTAGCCGCGCATCGACCACGCCCGGGTCGTCGACAGCCGCCGCGGACACCAGCCGCTCGCCCGCGGTCTGGGGCAAGTGCAGGGAAATGCGCCGATTGACGAGCCCCCGGGCAACCAGCCGCCGAACTCCCGCACGCGCGGCGGTCTTGCCGGCAACTCGCCGAATCTCAGTCTCGGAAGCCTCGCCGCGTTGGCGGATCAGTTCCAGGGTCCGAGATTCCGCCGGGGCAAGCTCCACCTGCGGCTGGGGGTCGTCCGACGCAACCGCATATGTCGATCGCAGATGCCGCGCCAGTCCCGGCGGCATTGCCAGATTCACCGCGTCCAAGATCGGTGCGGCATAGCGGTGCGCGGTCCACTCGGCCAGCTCGCGATGCGCGGCGTCCAGGACTTCCGCGTCCCAGATGACGTCGAAGATGGGACGGGTCGCCTCGACCGGCGAGGCGTCGCTCACCCGCATCACCACGGCATGCGATTGGCGGGTGCCAAACGGCACCAGCACCAGTTGCCCCGGCCGCACCAGCCCCTCGAGCTGCGCCGGAATCTCATAGTGAAACGTCTGCGCGCCGCGCACGTCGCCCGCGCCGACCACTACTTCCGCGAACCCTCCCGCGCCGGTCACGGTTCGACGGGAGGATCGCTCCAGGGACGCAGCGCCGCGGGATCCACGCGCCGCGGATGCGCCCGCAGCCGCTCCGCCATGACGATGTCCCATACCCGGTCCGCCGTGGCTTCGAGCTCTCCCGTTGGATTGGGCACGCGATAGTCGGCCTGAGAGGCAAAGTCCATTTCGAAGTCGAGCATGGCCTTCAGACGCCGCTCGGCCTCATCCGGCGACTCGGTCCCGCGACCTTGGATGCGCCGCATCGCCTCTTCGACCGACGGCGGCTCGATGAAGATCACCACCGCTTCGGGAATCCGGCGCTGCAACTCGCGCGCGCCCTGCACGTCCAGCCGCAGCACCACGTCTTGGCCGGCCTCCAGCGGATCCTGGACCTGATGCAGCGGGGTTCCATAGAGCCGTCCGTAGACGCGCGCCGCCTCTAGGAACCACCCGGAGCATAGGCGCGACTCGAACTCGGCGGGATTGAGAAAGAAGTGGTCACGGCCATCGATCTCGCCCTCCCGCGGGGCGCGCGTGACCGCCGTCGTCACCCACGCGGCGTCCAAACCGCGGCGCCGGAGCGTCCGCAGCACGCTGTCCTTTCCCGCCGCGGTCGGCGCCGTCACCAGGAACAACAGGCCCTGGGGCGGCGGTGCTGCGTCTCCCCTCACCAGGCGCCTATCGGGCGGAAGTCCAGCACTCGCGCGAAACCCGCCAGGTCGCGATGCACGGCATGACAGGCGAATCCGGCGGCCGCGGCCAGGGCGGAAATCCGTAGACGCTGGTCGTGAGCCACTTCGAGTAGCACGGCTAGCGGTGGTGTTTGGGCGCATTGACGCATGAGCCGTCGAAGCGCGGCAAGTCCGTCCGGGCCGCCGTCAAGCGCCAGGCGCGGCTCCCACCGCGAGACTTCCGGCTCCAGCGTCGCGAGAACGCCCGCCGGCACGTAGGGAAGGTTGGCGGTCACCACCACGTGCCGTGGACACACCGCGCGCAACCCGTCGGCTCGCATCAGACGAAGCTTCGAGGCCACGCCCCAAGCCTCGCGGTTGCGTCGCGCGACGCTCAGCGCCGCGTCCGACACGTCACTCGCGATCACCGGCACGTCCGGCAGCTGGCGGGCCAGCGCCACCGCCACGGCGCCCGATCCCGTGCCCACGTCGATCACGGCGCGCGGACCCAGCTCGCGAGCCGCGGCGACGGTCGCCTCCACCAGCGTCTCGGTCTCGGGGCGCGGCACCAGGATATCGGCGGTCGTTTGAATCGAGCCATCGACAAACGCCTGGCGTCCAACGATGTACGCCACCGGCTCGCGCGCCGAGCGCCGCTGGATCATGTCGTTGAACTTTCGGGCCTGGCGCTCCGTCAGGCGTCGCTCGCCGCAGAGCGGAATCCGCGCCGGCTCGACGCCCAGCACCTCGCCCAGCAGCACGTTGGCATCCAGCAGCGGCGTGTCGACGCCCGCCGCGAGCAACCGGGTCACGGCCTGTCGCCGGCACGCGTCGACGGTCCCAGGCTTGGTCTCAGTTAACGGCAGCCTTGACCCGCTCCTCCGCCGCGCGAGCTTGCAAGGCGTCGACCAACCGATCCAAGTCGCCGTCCAGGATCCCGTCCAGATTGCGCAGCGTGAGTCCGATCCGGTGATCCGTGACACGGTCCTGCGGAAAGTTGTAGGTGCGAATCTTCTCGCTGCGGTCACCCGAGCCGATTTGGCCGCGGCGCAACTCACCGCGCTCGGCCGCCTGGCGCTCGCGCTCGGCCTGCAGCAGGCGGGCGCGCAGGATGGCCATGGCCTTGGCGCGATTCTGAAGCTGCGATTTCTCGTCCTGCATGCTCACCGAAGTGCCCGTGGGCAGGTGGGTGACGCGCACGGCGGAGTCGGTGGTGTTGACGCTCTGCCCGCCGTGGCCGCTCGAACGAAACACATCCACGCGGATGTCCGAGTCGGGGATATTCAGCTCGATGGCGTCGGCCTCGGGCAGCACGGCGACGCTGGCGGCAGACGTGTGGATACGCCCGCTCGCCTCCGTGACGGGAACCCGCTGCACCCGGTGCACGCCGCTCTCGTGCCGAAAGAGCCCGTAGGCGCCCTCGCCGACGACCCGCAGCACCCCCTCCTTGAGGCCGCCGATACCGGTCTCGTTCGTCGACATCACCTCGGTGCGCAGGCGGCGCCGCTCGGCCAGGCGCACGTACATCCGCAGCAGCTCTTTGGCGAAGAGGCCGGCCTCGTCCCCGCCGGTGCCGGCGCGCAGCTCGACGATGGCGTTGCGCTCGTCGTCCGGGTCGCGGCCCACAAGCCGCTCGCGCACGTCCTCGTCGATCGCGGTCAGCTCCTCCTCGGCCGCCGCAAGCTCATCGGCGGCGAGTTCGGCGAGCTCGGGGTCGTGCGAGTCGACCAGCTCACGCGCTTCGTCGATGCGGTCCGTCAATTCCATCCATCGCTCGCGCAGCCGCACCAGCGGTGTCAGACGCGAAAGCTCCTTGGACAGCGCGGCAAGCTGCGCCGGGTCGCCGGTCACCGCTGGATCGGCGAGCTTGGTCGTGATCTCCTCGGAGCGCTCGTGCAGCGCGTGCAGCCGGTCAAGCATGCGGCACCACCACCGGCTGGGCGGCGGGCCGAAGCTGAGCCAGGTGCCCTTCGTCCTCCAGCACGCGGTCCATGGCGGCAATGGCCACCTCGACCTGGTCGTCGTCCGGCTCGCGGGTCGTCAGGCGCTGCACCCACATGCCGGGCGCCGCAATGATCCGCGCCAGCAGATTCGATCGGTAGCGCGCCGTCAGCATGATCAGCTCGAAGCCGACGCCCGCGATGACCGGCAGCAAGGCGATTCGCGACAGCACGCGCAGGAAGAACGGCGGCCGCCCCAGAAACGCAAACACGATGATCGAAATCACCACCAGCATCACCAGAAACGCCGTGCCGCAGCGCGGGTGCGCCAGGCTCTGCCGCTGCACGTTGTCGGTCGTGAGGCGCTCGCCGGCTTCCAGAGCATTGATGGTCTTGTGCTCCGCGCCGTGATACATCCAAACGCGTCGAATGTCGGGCATGAGGCCGATGCCACCGAGGTAGGCAATGAACACGGCCAGCCGCACGCCGCCTTCGATGATGTTGCTGACGAGGTCGGACTCCACGTTCGGGTCGGCGAACGAGGTGATCACGAGCGGCAGGACGAAGAACAGCCCCACGCCGAGCGCCAATCCGAACACCAGACTGCCGGTGACGTAGGCCGAAGACTCTTCGTCCTCGGTTTCGGATCCGTCGGCTTCGGCCATCTGCACGCGCGCCGAGAAGCTGAGGGACCGCATGCCGATGACGAGCATTTCCCACACCGCCACGACGCCGCGCAGGAAATAGGCGCGGCGCAGCCGCTGCGAGAGCCGGTCGGGATCTAGCGTCTCCGCCCGCAGCACGATGTGTCCCGCCGGATGACGCACCGCCGTGGCGAGCGCCTTCCGGCCGCGCATCATCACGCCTTCGAGCACGGCCTGGCCGCCGTAGTTGATGCGGAGCTCGTTGCTCTGCGCGTCAGCCGCCATCAGGTCAGCCGTTGATCATTGCGGGAAGGAGACACGGCGCACACGCCGCGCAGCCGTAGCTAAGCCTTGACGCGCGCTCGCCTGCGGCGTCGTTCGAACCGCTCCACCTGGCCGGCGGTGTCGACCAGTCGCTGCTGCCCCGTGAAGAACGGGTGGCACTCGGCGCACACGTCGACGTTGATGGCGGCAACCGTGGCGCGCGTCGTAAAGCTGTTGCCGCAGGCGCACGTGACGGCGCACTCGACGTAGTCGGGGTGAATATCGGGCTTCATGCAGCGTCTCCCATGGACACCGCCAAACCTATCACAGGGTTAGCGCCCGGCCGCACGCGGCGGCTCGGTTGGCTGGCCAATGAGCCGCCGCCGGGGCAGGCGCGCCAGGACCAGCAGCAGCACCAGCAACAGCCCCATCAGGCCGACGAACGCATAGACCTTATTCACGCGCTCCACCAGCAGCGCAATGACGCCCAGTCCGGTCGCCACCACGTAGTAGAACAGCGCCACCACGGGCTGGGCCAGGCCCGCCTCCCACAGCCGGTGATGCAGGTGCCGGGTGTCTCGCGTGCTCATGCTCCCGCCCCGGGCCACCCGTCGCACGATAGACCAGGCCACTTCCAAGATGGGGACGCCGAGCACAAGTATCGCCGTGGCGATCTTTGCCGGTCCCAGAATGGCAATCACCGCCAGACTGAACCCCAGAAAGTGCGAGCCGCTGTCGCCCATGATGATGCTGGCGCGGTAGAAGTTGAGCGGCAGAAACCCGAGCGACACAGCCGCGAGCGCCAACGCCAGCGTCGCGACGTCGGGAAGTCCCAGGCGGCTGGAGAGCACCACCAACACCAGGGCGGCAATCGTTGAGACGCCGGTCGCCAGCCCGTCCTGCCCATCCGAGAAGTTGATGGCGTTCATCATGCCGACAATCCAAAACAGCGTGAAGGGCACCACGATCACCAGCGGCAACTCAATCACGCCGCCGAGGGGATTGCTGACCGCATCGATGCGAATGCCGCAGGCCAACGGAATGGCCGCGGCCACGAGTTGCGCCAGGAACTTGTCGCGCGGACGAAGCCCCCGGATATCGTCGACGAGCATCACGCCGACGATCACCGTCGCGCCGCCGAGCAAACCGGCCAGCGCCAGGTCGTACGGCTGCGCCACCACCAGCGCCACGATCACGAACGCCGCATACATCGCCACCCCGCCCAGCCGAGGCACCGGCTTGGCATGAATGCGATCGGGCCCGGGCTGGTGCATCCACTCGCGCCGTCGGGCCAGGGTGCGGATCGCCAGCGTCATGACGAGCATCAGGGGCGCGCCGATGGCAAGCGCGAGCCAGTTCACGTCAATCACGAGCCGCGCTCAGGCGGGACGACGATTTGCATTGACCGATGAATCATCCGGCTCCTAAGATAGCGAGGGCTGCTGAGAGGCGGCTGGCAGAACTGGCTGTGCGTCGCCAGGAGGCACCTTTTCCGATACCCCCAGGCGTTGATCGCGACCGACTGAAGCCCGCCCAAGCGGCGGGTCTTTTATTGGCGGAAACGCCGAGGAGGAGTTCTTGGTTCATATCACCGTAGGCGCCAACGAGAGCTTCGACGCCGCGCTGCGACGCTTCAACAAGAAGGTGCAGCAGGAAGGCATTATTACGGAGTCTCGACGGCGGAGCGCGTTCGACAAGCCCAGCGTGCTGCGCAAGAAGAAGGCCGCGGCGAAGCGCCGCAAGGCCCGACGCGCGGCGCTCAAGGCGATGCAAGCGGAGAGCCAGGCGCTCTAGCGCGAATCGGCGCCGGCAGCGGCGCACCCCTATCCCTCGCATGAGCTTGCTCGACCGAATCTCCGGCGACCTTACGTCCGCGCAACGCGGCCGCGACCAGCCACGCGTGCGGCTTCTGCGGACGCTCCGGTCGGCCATCGCCTACGAGGCCAAGGACAAGCAGCAGGACGCCGACGACGACCTGGTGCGCGCGGTGCTGGCGCGCGAGTCTCGCCGGCGCGAAGAGGCCATCGAGCTATTCCAGTCCGGCGGGCGCGCGGACAAGGCCGCGGACGAGCAGGCGGAGCTCGCGGTCATCGCGACCTACCTGCCTCCCGTCATCGACGCCGAGGCCATCGAGGCGGCGGCGCGCGCCGTCATCGACGAGACGGGCGCTTCCGGACCGGGCGACATGGGCCGCGTAATGGGACCGTTGATGGCCCGGCTGCGCGCCCAGGGCACCGTGGACGGCAAAGCCGTGAGCGCGACGGTGCGCGCCCTGCTCACCGATTAGTGAATCGGGCGGCCCTCACGCTGGAACTGGTCGACGCGCAGGACGTGCCCGAACCATTGCGCGCACTGGCGACCCACGTCGCCACGGCGGTCTCCGACGCTACCGGCTTGCGGGGGGCCGTTGCGCTGAGGATTTGCAGCGATGCCGAGATGCGGCAGCTCAACCGGCAGTTCCGCAAGGTCGACCATGCCACCGACGTGCTCGCCTTCCCACCCGGCGCCGCCGGGCCTGGAACCGACTCGATTGGTGACGTGGCGCTCTCGTATGAGCGCGTGGTCGAACAGGGGCGCGTGCACGGGCATGGCGCCGAGCGTGAGTTTGCCTATCTCATTACCCATGCCCTCCTCCACCTCAGCGGCCATGCACACGACAGCGCATCCGGCTACGCGTGCATGCGGCGCGTCGAGGAGCAGATCCTGGCGTCCATTGGGCTGACGCGCGACCGAATCTCGGCGGCATAAGCAATGCGCCGCCTCACCCGTGCGGCCCCGGCCAAAATCAACCTCGGACTGCAGATCACCGGCCGCCGCCCCGACGGATTTCACGAGATCGTGACCGTGATGCAGACGCTGGAGCTGATCGACGACGTGAGCGTGGAGTGCGCCGCAACCGTGAGCGGCCCACCGTCGCTTCCCGACCTGGCGCCGGAGGACGACCTGGCGCTGCGAGCGGCGCATCTGCTGCGTCGAGAGCTTGGGGTGACGTCCGGCGCGCGTGTGAGCGTCGAGAAACGAATTCCGGCCGCCGCCGGACTGGGAGGCGGCAGCGCCGACGCCGCCGCGGTGCTCACGGCGCTGAACCGCCTGTGGAACACCGACGTTGATCATTCGCGGCTCGTGCAGTTCGCGGCGGAGCTGGGCTCCGACGTGCCGTTCTTTGTGCGTGGCGGAACGGCGCTGGCCACCGGGCGCGGCGAAGTCCTGCACCGGCTGCCGCCGGCTCCCATGCGTCACGTCGTTCTCGTGCGACCAGGCATTTCCCTGGCAACTGCCGCTGTCTATGGCGAGTTGCGGCCTTCCGAGTGGAGCAACGGTGAGCGAACCACGAGCCTGGCCGGTGCGATTAGGGTCGGGGATCTGCCCGAAGACCTCATGTGCAATGACCTCACACCGGCCGCCGTCAGGCTGGCGCCGGTGGTCGGCGACATCCTCGATGAGCTGCGCGCGGCGGGCGCCCGTCCGGCGCTGATGGCCGGCAGCGGCGCCACCTGTTTTGGCCTGTTCGGCGACATTTCGACGGCCGAGAGCGCTGTCGAACGCGGGCATGCCGCCGGCCATTGGACGCACCTCACCCGATTTCGTCCGGCTGCCGACGCGTAGCGGATGCGGGATCCCATCCGTTGACCCGTAGGAATCCGATCTCTACGCTGAAACCGGATGGGGAGTAGCCAAGGGGTAAGGCAGCGGACTTTGAATCCGCGATTCGGAGGTTCGAATCCTCCCTCCCCAGCCGTGAGCCGCACATGACGTGTACAGCCGTAATCCTGGCCGCCGGACGCGGTGTGCGCATGGCCGAATCAGGCCCCAAGGTGCTGCACCAGGTCGCCGGCTGGCCGCTGGTGACGCACGTGGTGGCAACCGCGCGCGAAGCCGGCTGCGACCCGATCGTGGTGGTCGCCTCGGCGGAGGTCGACCTGCGCGATGCCGTGGGCGAGGACGTGCGCATAGTCGAGCAGCCGCCCGACGACTATGGAACCGCGGCGGCCGCGCAGGCCGCCGGGGTTTGGGAAGCCCCGGGAACCGCCGTGGTCATGTTCGGCGACTCCCCGTTGCTCACGCCACAAACCGTGCGCGATATGGCCGCCAGGCGCGACGAGCGCGACGCGGCGATCGTCGTGGGGTGGACCCAGGCGCCTGCGCCGGGAAGCTACGGCCGGGTCGTGATGGCCGATGACGGGTCGGTGCAGGCGATCGTCGAGGCCGCCGATGCCGATCCGGACACCTACGCCCTGACGTCGTGCAACTCCGGATTGATGGCGTTCGACGCCGAATGGCTTGGCACGGCCCTTCCGCGGGTGCCCCAGAGTCCCGCGACGGGCGAGCGCTACCTGACGGCCGCGGTCGAGCTCGCCATCGCGGACGGCCGACGAGTGGCCTCACACTTGATTGTCGACCCCACGGAGACCATCGGCTGTGACGACCTCTCCCGTCTGGCAGCGGCCGAGCAGGTCATGCAGGACCGCCTGCGTCAGGCGCTCATGGCGGGGGGCGTCCAGCTGCGTAATCCAGCCACGACCCACCTCCACCGTGGCGTGAGGGTTGGTCCGGGCTCGGTGCTGCTGCCGGGAACCTCGCTCGAGGGCGCCACCACCATCGGCGCCGGATCGACCATCGGTCCGAACAGCCGGCTCATCGACGCGACCGTGGGCGAGGTCTGCGTCGTCGAGTCGTCGCGGGTGTCCGCATCGAGCCTCGGCGATCGCGTTGTCGTCGGCCCGTTCGCACACGTGCGCGACGGTTGCGAAATCGGGGCCGACAGTCACCTGGGATCACAGACCGAGCTCAAGGCCGCCAAACTGGGAAGCCGCGTGCACGTGCACCATTTCGGCTATCTTGGAGACGTGGCGATTGGCGATGGGGCAAACATCGGCGCCGGTACGGTGACGTGCAACTTCGATGGGACGGCCAAGCACCGCACCGTGATCGGGGCTGACGCCTTCATCGGCAGCAACACCATGCTGATCGCCCCCGTGACGGTTGGCGAGGGCGCGCGAACCAGCGCCAGCGCCGTCGTCACACGGGATGTCCCGCCGGGCATGTTGGCGGTGGGCATTCCGGCGCGAATCCGTCGCTAGCGGAGTAGGTGGGAGGCCTCCGTGGACGGCGAGCTGAAGATATTTTCGGGCAGCAGCAATCGGGGCCTGGCCGCGCGCATTGCGCGGACGCTGGGACGCCCCCTCGGTGACGCGACGGTCGGCCACTTTCCCGACGGCGAGTCGCACATTCAGATTTCGGAAAACGTCCGCGGCACCGATGTCTTCGTCGTGCAGTCGACCTGCGCGCCGGTGGATCGCAACCTGATGCAGCTCCTGATCATGATCGACGCGCTGCGGCGCGCCTCGGCGGGCCGCGTCACGGCGCTGATTCCGTACTTCGGATACGCACGACAGGAGAAGAAATCCACCGGCCGGGAGCCGATCACGGCCAAGCTCGTCGCGAACATCCTCGAAGCGGCGGGAGCCTCCCGCATCGTCACGCTCGACCTCCATGCCCCCGCCGTTCAGGGCTTCTTCGACATTCCCGTCGATCATCTGCTGGCCGCCCCGCTGCTGGCCGACGCGATCGAGCGTAGGGGTCTGACGGAACCGGTCATCGTTTCGCCCGACGCCGGCGGCGTGACGCGGGCGCACGACTTCAGTCAGCGCGTTTCCGGCGCTCCCCTAGCCGTCGTCTTCAAGAACCGCACGGCAGCGGATAGGATTGAGCACCTGCAAATCGTGGGAGACGTCGAAGGACGCGACGCCATCATCGTGGACGACCAGGTCTCGACCGGCCATACGCTGGTGGAGGCCAGCGAGGCTCTGCGGAAACGGGGCGCGCGCAGCGTCTATGGCTGCGCGGTGCACCCGGTGTTCGCCGACGACGCGCTCGAGCGAATTCAGGACGCCCCGATCGAGCGACTCTTCATCACGGACACGATTCCGATTGAAGACGGACTCATGAACGGCAAAATACAATTGGTCCACACGCACGAGCTGTTTGGAGAGGCTGTCCGCCGGATTCACAACGATGAGTCCGTCACGGCATTGTTCAAGTGAGAGCCCAGACGTGGGGTATCGAGAGTGGGCGCGCGAATGCGGACCGCGCGGCACCCGAGGGCGTACGCACCCGACAGTGCGGCGTCTGAACGAGGAGCGGATCCTTTTTGGATCCTGTTAGTTGGCTCGGTCTCGTCGGTATTTTCGTTCTGACCGGATTCTCAGCGCTCGCCAGCGCCAGCGAGAGCGCGCTCAATGAGACCGCACGCACCGATCTGGAGCCGCCTGCGCCGGACGCTCCGGGCGCAGCGCGCCGCCGCCATGAGTTGCTGACGAATCGCTTTCGATTCTGGGTCGGTCAGCGCCTCAGCGACACCGTCGCGATTCTTCTTTCGGCGACGCTGGCGGCGACCCTCCTGGCCGACGCGCTGACCACGGTGGTTCCGAATCGCGCCGGAAGCGTGGCCATTGCCGTCGGCGCGCTCGCCGTGCTCCATGCGGGCCTGGCCCGAATCCTGCCGCGCATCCTGGCGCAGCGGTATCCGCGGACGCTGGCGGAACGGCTCACCTTCATCCCCTGGGTGATCTATGTGGCCTCTCTGCCAGCCACGCGTCTGTTCGAACGATTGCTGAGCCCGGCGGAGCAGGAAGCGTGGAAGGCGCCCGATCCGGAGGACGCCGCCGTCTTGAATGCCGTGGAAGCCGGCACGCGCGAGGGCACGATCGACGCCTATGACTCGGCGATGATCGCCAACGTCATTCAGCTCGGCGACCGCGTCGCGCGCCAGGTGATGACCCCTCGGCCGGACATCGTGGCCGTGCCGCAGACGCAGCAGGTTCGGACGGCGCTGGCGCTGGCGCACGAACATGGGCTGTCGCGGCTGCCGGTCTACGACAAGGACCTCGATTCCGTGATTGGCATTCTGCACGTGCGGGAGGCGAGCGCGGCGCTGCTCGACGGCCAGCCGCCGCCAGACCTCTCGACACTCATTCGTCCGCCCCTGTTTGTGCCGGAGATGCAGCGCGTCGACCTGCTCTTGCGCGAGCTGCGCACCCGCAACACGCACATGGCGATCGTCGTCAACGAGCACGGCGAAACCGAGGGCCTGGTGACGATCGAGGATCTCTTGGAAGAGATCGTGGGCGAGATCGAAGATGAGTTCGACTCGCCCGAGGTCCAAATCGAGCCCACGGGCGCCGGAGTCATCGAGACCGACGCGAGCGTTCTCATCACCGACGTCAATGAGGCGTTGGGGCTCGAGCTCGCCGCCGACGACGTCGACACCATCGGCGGGCTGGTCTACAACTCGATGGGGGTCGTCCCAAGCCCCGGAGACTCCGTTTCGGTCGATGGTGCGGCGCTCGAGGTGCTCACCACCAAGGCCAATCGGATTCTGCGCGTGCGGGTGCGCAAGACTCCCGTGGAGCCGGCCCATGGAGGCTGACCAGCCTCCCGATACGGTGCCGGAATTGACCGCCGCGACCGGCCATGCCGGCCTAACGTGACGCAGGGAACGACGCCATAGAGATCCTCGTCGGCCTCGCGGTGTTCGTGGTGCTCATCGCGATCAACGCCCTCTTTGCCGGAGGTCAGTTCGCGTTGGTTGCGGTGGATCGCTATCGCATCGACGACATGGTCAGCCGCAACGTGCGCGGCGCGCGCCCGGTGCAGCAGGCGCTGCGAACGCTCTCGTTCCAGCTGTCGGGCGCCCAACTGGGCATCACCATAAGCTCGCTGATTCTGGGCTGGGTGGTCGACGGCGCTCTGTCGCCGCTGCTTCGGCCGCTGCTGGGTTGGCTTCCGCCCGGATCGATCGGCGCCGCGACCGCCGCCATCGCCCTCACGCTCGCCACCGCCCTGCAAATGGTTTTCGGCGAACTGGCGCCAAAGAATCTCGCCATCGCACGGCCGGCCCGCACCGCCGTCATCTTCGTGCCGCCGGTTGTGCTCATCAATACGCTTGCCGGCCCGCTGATCCGCTTCTTGAACGCGGCGGCCAACTGGTCCATGCAGCGGGTGGGGATCCAGCCGCGCGAGGAGCTTCCGGGCGTGGAGTCGCTCGAGGAGCTGCGAGGCACGCTCCGCTGGGCGGCGCTGGAAGGTGAGATCGAGGGCGTGGAGCACACCCTGCTGGACCGCGCGCTCAGCCTGCGGGACCGCGACGCGCGCGACGTCCTGGTCCCCCGCTCGTCGGTGGTGTCGCTGGCCGGCGACGCCACCTACGCGGATCTGATCGAGGCGGCGCGTGAGACCGGACACTCGCGCTTTCCGATTCAAGATCCGAGCGGCCCGGGGTTCACGGCCGTGGCGCACGTGAAGGACGCCCTCCGGGTCGCTGCCGAGGATCGCGGGCGGACGGTGCTCGCGGCCAGTGACCAACCGCTGCTCGTGGTCCCCGAGTCCACCGACCTGCACAGCCTGCTGGTCGAGCTGCAGCAGCGAGGACAGGCGATGGCCATCGTTCTCGACGAGTTCGGCCACGAAGCCGGAATCGTCACGATCGAGGACATCGTCGAGGAAGTGTTGGGTGCGATCGAAGACGAATACGACCCGCCGGCCGTGCGGCTGGCGACGCCCACCGGCACCGGCGTGTATGAAGCCGACGGACGCATCCGGCGGCAGGAGCTGCTGGAAGCCACCGGGTTCGAGATGCCCGACGGACGCTACGACACCCTGGCGGGGCTCCTGTTCGTGCGCTTCCAGCGGGTGCCCAGCGTTGGGGACGTCGTCGAGATCGACGGTTGGCGCTGTCAGATTCTCGAACTGGACGGGCCGCGCATCGCGCAGGTCCTGCTCACCTCGCCGGCGCGTCTGCGAGCCGGCTCATGAACGGCGTGTTCATTCTCGCGGCCGTTCTGCTGCTGGCCGTGAACGCGTTCATGGTCGCGGCCGAAGTGGCCATAACGGCAGCCGCCGGGCGGCGCTCGGCCATCGAGGCCGCAGCCGCGCTGGGCGGCTATCGCGCGCGCCTGGCCAGCAGGTCGTTGCGCGAGCTCGCCTTCATGCTCACCGGCGCGCAATTCGGGATCACCCTCGCCTCGCTAGGGCTCGGATTCGTCGCCGAGCCGGCCATCGCCGATCTGATCGTCCACGCGGTGGGCGACCATATCGACCTACCCGAGGCCTTGGTCCATGGCATCGCCTCGGCAATCGCCCTCACCCTGGTCGTGTTTCTCCACATGGTGCTTGGCGAGATGGCGCCCAAGAACATCGCCATTGCCGAGCCGATCCGAACGATGCTGTGGGTCTCGGTGCCGTACCGGGGCTACGCCAACGCGATTCGACCGGTGCTCTGGGTCCTCAACGGCATGGCCAACATGGTGCTGCGGGCATTCGGCATCGCCCCGCGCGAGGAACTTCGCGCCCGCTACACCGCGACGCAGATCGCCGAGATGCTGTCGGCGCTGCGCCGCATCGGGGCCATCGACATTTCCGACTACCGGCTGGCGCAGGGAACCATCGGTCTCCAGTCGCGCAAGGCCCGCGACATCATGCTGCCGCGATCATCGGTCGTAACGGTTCCGGCCACGGCCACGATTCGCGAAATCGAGGCGTTGGCCGCCGACACCGGGCACTCGCGATTGCCGGTGCTTGGCAGCCAACCGGACGACTTCCGGGGATTCGTGCATGTCAAGGACCTCCTCGCGCGAACCGACCTGCAGCCATCGTCTCCCCTGGCTCCGGCCATGATTCGCCGGTTGCCGGTGGTGCCCGAGACCGCCACGCTGGGCGCGCTGCTGCTCGACATGCGGCGCCGGCGCAGCCACATGGCGCTCGCCATCGACGAGCATGGCAGCCCGGCGGGCGTGGTCACCCTGGAGGATCTGCTCGAAGAGCTGGTGGGCGAAATCGCCGATGAGTTCGATCGGCAGGCCCAGCGGCCGCCGCTCCCAGGTAGCCGAGTAGTGGTCGGCGGCAGCCTGCGACCTTCCGAGCTCGCCGAGCAGACTGGCCTCCACCTCCCCGAGGGGCCGTACTCCACGGTCGCCGGCTACGTCATGCAGCGTCTGGGGGCCATGCCGCGCGTGGGACAGGCCCTACAGCACGAGGGTTGGCAGCTACGCGTCCACCGCATGGACGGCCCCCGTGTGTCCGAGATCGAGCTGGTGCCTCCGGAGAAGACTCCAGACGCTGAAGGTGACGACCATTCCGCGTGACGGCGGTCGTTGCCCGGCGTTCCGGCACCGCTTAGGCTGACGCCATGCGCGAGCTGGGCCGGTCGCAGACGTATCGGGCAGAGGGCATCGTGCTCGGTCGCCGCGACCTCGGCGATGCCGACCGCATCGTCACCCTCTTCACGCGTGAGTTCGGACGACGGCGCCTGGTCGCGCGGGGCTCGCGGCGGCCGGCCAGCCACCTGGCGCCGAGCATCGAGCTGTTCAATCGCGTTCGGATCCTGGGCGTGGTGGGCTCGTCGCTCGACATCCTGTCGCAGGTCGAGGAGCTGGACTCCCATCCGCGGCTGCGGACCGATCTGGCGGCATTCGCCGCGGCCGGATGGTCGGTCGAACTGCTCGATGGCCTGAGCGAAGACAACGAGCCCTCGGTCGAGGCCTACGACGCCCTCCTCACCTTCCTGCGGGGCCTCGACCTCAGCCCAGACCCGCCGGAGCTTTGGCTTACGGCGCTGGCGCTCATCCTCCTGCAACTGCACGGCTACTCGCCGGAGCTTGGCGCCTGCACCACGTGCGGACAGACGCTGCAACCCGGCGACCACCGTTTCGCCAGCGCGGCGGGCGGGGTGGTCTGCCGGGCCCACAGTCACGAACACGAGACCCGGCCCCTCGGCGTGGCGGCGCTCAAGGTGCTGCGCTATCTCGGGCGCGAGGGATTTCACGCCGCCGCGCGCCTGCGGGTGGACGCGGCCGTGCGCAGCGAGGTTCGCGACATCCTGCGGGCATACTCGACCACGATCCTCGAACGGGATGTGAAGTCCGCGCGCATGCTGAATCCGGCGGCGCCTGGGAAACTGGCAGCACGCTGACCGGCCCCACCCGCGGCGGGTCGCCGCCGCTTCGGAAGGACTAACCATGGCAGCCCCGGACCTCGACACGTTGGTCGCTCTCGCCAAGCGACGCGGCTTCGTGTTTGGGAGCTCGGAGATCTATGGCGGGTTTGCCAGCACCTGGGACTACGGACCGCTGGGCGCCGAGCTGATCCGCAACGTCAAGGAGGCCTGGTGGCGTCGGGTGGTGATGGCGCGTGAAGACGTGGTCGGGCTCAACGCCTCGATCCTCATGCACCCGCGCGTCTGGGAAGCCTCGGGGCACGTCGAGAACTTCAACGACCCATTGGTCGAATGCCCCATTTGTCGGCGTCGCTTTCGGCTGGACGACGTTCCGGACGGCGTCTGCCCGTACGACGGCGCGGTGCTCACCGAACCGCGACGCTTCAACACCATGTTCAGCACGCAGGTCGGACCGGTCGAGGAGTCGGCGGCCACGGCGTACCTCCGCCCCGAGACGGCCCAAGCGATCTTCGTGAATTTCAAAAACGTCCTCGACTCGACGCGCGTGCGGCTGCCGTTCGGGATTGCCCAGATCGGCAAGGCCTTCCGTAACGAGATCACCACGGGCAACTTCATCTTTCGCAGCCGCGAGTTCGAGCAGATGGAGTTGGAGTACTTCGTGGAGCCGGGCCAGGACACGGCCGCCTACGAGTCGTGGATCGACGAACGCCTGGCCTGGTGGCATGAGTTTGGCGTCAGCCCCGACCGCCTCCGTCTGCGCCCCCACGACGCCGACGAGCTTTCGCACTACTCGAAGGGCACAACCGACATCGAATACGAGTTCCCCTTCGGCTGGGGCGAGCTCGAAGGCATCGCCAACCGCACCGACTTCGATCTCGCGCGGCACGCCGAGGCCAGCGGCGAGGCGCTCACGGTGTTCGATGAGGCCTCCAAGACTCACGTCCGGCCCTACGTCATCGAGCCGTCGAGCGGCGTCGACCGGGCGGCATTGGCATTCCTGGCCGACGCCTACACCGAGCAGGATGTGCGCGGCGAGACGCGCGTGTTCCTGAACCTCGACCCGCGTCTGGCGCCGATAAAGGCCGCCATCTTTCCGCTGGCGCGAAACAAGCCCGAGTTGGTCAAGCTGGCGCGCGACGTGCGAGCGCGACTGGCAGCCTCATGGCCGGTGTTCTACGACGCCGGCGGGTCCATTGGACGGCGCTACGCCCGCCAGGACGAGGCCGGCACGCCGTTCGGCATCACCGTGGACTACGACTCGCTGGACGACCGCGCCGTGACAGTCCGCCACCGCGACACGATGGACCAGGACCGCGTGCCGGTGGACGATCTGCACGGCTTCCTGGCCGAGCGGCTGGCCTGGTAGGCATGGGCGGCGAAGGCGGACAAGCGGCCGGATCGTATTCGCGCGCCGAGCGCATCATCCTCGGCCCGTTTCGTCGCGGCATGGCCTACGTCCTCGCGCCGGTGGTGGCCGTGCTGGCCCGACTGGGCGTGCCGCCCACGGCCGTGTCGTTCAGCCAGATTCCGATCGGGTTCGCCGCTGCGGCGCTGATCATGCATGCGCCGCGCGTGGCGCTGGGATTGTTCGTGGGCACGCTGCTGCTGGACGCCATCGACGGCGCGCTCGCCCGAAAAACGGGCCGTGAATCGCCCTTCGGAGCGCTGGCCGACCAGGTGTCCGACCACATCCGCGAGATCACGTTTATCGGTGGCCTGGTCGCTGCCGGCGCTATGCGCGGCGAAATCGGCGTGGCTTACGCGCTGCTGTATCCGTTGGTGAACTTCATGCTCTACGCCGCCAATCGCTACGGCGCCGACGTGCCGCTGGCAATCAAGACCTGGATGTCGTTCTACCCATTCCTGCTCATCTACCTGGCGTTCGAGGTCAACTGGCTGGACTATGCCGGCGCGGCGTCCGCCGCCTTCATGGCCGCGACGTCGATCACGGCGCTGGTGCTGCTGCGCCGGCGCATGGGCGAGGGGGACGCGGCGTCCGGCTAGTGCATCACCATGCCGCCGTCGACGCTGATTGACTGACCGGTCATGTAGGAGGCGTCATCCGACGCCAGCATGACCGCCGCGTTCGCCACATCCTCAGGCTGCCCGTAGCGCCCGAGGGGTATGCCCGACAGCCCGCGAGCCCATGCGCCGCCGGCTGGATTTTCCTCGAGCCCGGAAAGCACGGGATCGAGCATCTCCCAAAACCGAGTGTCGACAATGCCGGGGCATAACGCGTTGACGCGGATGCCGTGCGGCGCGAGCTCAATCGCCGCGGCGCGTGTGATCCCGATAACCGCGTGCTTGGCGGCGCAGTAGGCCGTGAGGTTGGCGCGGCCTCGCTTTCCCGCGGCGGAAGATAGGTTGATCACGCAGCCGGTGCCCCGCGGAATCATGCGACGCGCCGCCTGCTGCAGTCCCAGAAACACCCCGCGAACGTTCACGGCGAACATGGCGTCCCAGGATTCGACGGTCTCGTCGACGATGGGCGCCGCTCCCACGTATCCCGCGTTGTTCACAATGATGTCGACGGGGCCAAGCGCTGCCTCGGCGGCATCGAACATCGCCGCGACCTGGCGCTCGTCACGCACGTCGCACACATTCTGGGCCGCCCGGCCGCCGTCGCCTTGAATAGCCGCAACCGTTTCGTGCGCCGGATCAGGGTCGATGTCCGAGACGAGCACGGCCACGCCTTCGCGTGCGAATCGCCGCGCAATCGCACGGCCGATGCCGCGTCCGGCTCCGGTCACTATCGCCACTTTTTCGTCAAGACCGCGCGCCATGGCGCCCCCTCAATTTCGAAAAGCCGCCGTGATCGTGGCACACGCCAACGCACGGGGCGTCGACCTTTGGGTCAGCCCTCGGGCTGTTGACCGCCGGCGGTATCCACCACCCATTGCCAGGGCCGGAAACGCTGGACCGGCGAATCTGGACGGGCGCCGTCCCACACGATGACCAGCGGCGGCCCGGATCGGTCCAGGGGCGGAAACTGAAACCAGCCGCGCTCAACCGCTCCCGCTTCCACCTGCCCGCGCGGGGGCGGCACGCCGTGGCCGATCGGAATCACGGCACGGTATTCCACGTCGCCCCGTTGCACCCGTACTCCGGTCCCGATGGCGCTGATGGTCTCGTCGCTACGGTTCTCGACCGCAAACAGGAGCCGCGTCTCCTCCGCCGCGAACTCGATTCGCTCGAGCGTCACCCGGATGTCGTGCTGAGTCAGCGTTTGGCCAACATCGACCACCCAGACGGCCGGGCGAATGCCAAGCCGGTCGGTGATCGTCAGCGCGGTCACGCGAACGCGAGGCACCAGCGCCTCGCGTCCATCGGGATATTCGTGGGGCTCGACGCCCTCGACCACGCCGCGCACGGCCACGAACGCATCCGCCTCGAGCTCCGGCGGCGCCCCTTCGATGACAAATGCCGTCGGCAGTTCGTCGTTGTCAAAGTCCACCCACACCAGGAACGCCGTATCGTCGCCTCCCGGAATATCAGCGACATCAAACACCCAGCCACGAAGCTCGACCTCTCGCCCGACGATTCCAGCGGAATCGCCATGCGCCACCATCCAGTCGCCGTTCGTGAGCATCGATTGCGGCGCGGCGGCGCTCGTCGGCTCCAGCGAGTCACCGGCGGTCGGGTCGCACGCGGTCAGCAGGACGACGCCGGCAACGAGCCCTGCCACAACCATGCAAAGCGAGCGTCGGCCGGTCATACTGCGGCGGTTGGGCATTGGCATTTCCAGGAGACGCCATGGCGCGCACACGGGCGGCGGTAATCGGTCTCGGACGTATCGCCAGCACCATCGACGACGAGATTCAGGTCTACGACGGGCACTCGCTCCCCTATTCCCACATTGCCTGCCTGCGGGCCGTGCCCGAGGTTGAAATCGTCGGCATGTCCGATACCTGGGAGGAGCAGCGCGAGGCCGCCCGACAGCGCTGGGGATTCGACGCCATCTACGCCGACTACCGCGCGATGCTCGACGAAACGCGCCCCGATATCGTCAGCGTGTGCACCTCGGCGGAGCCCCGCGCCTCCATTCTCATCGACATTGCCAAGGGAGGGTACGGCGTCAAGGCCATCTGGGCGGAGAAGCCGATCACCATTTCCCTGCAAGAGGCCGACGACGTGGTCAACGCCTGCAACGACGCGGGCATCGCGCTGGCCGTCAACTGCACCCGGCGCTGGATTGACACGTACACCCAGGCCCTGCGCATGGTCAACGACGGCGTCATCGGCGACGTGCAGCACGTCGTCGCTCGGGCGCGATCGGGGCTTTCGCACAACGGCAGTCACATGCTCACCACGCTCACCATGTTCACCGGCGGCCGCGCCGAGTGGGTCGTGGGCGAGCTGGGTCCCGACGAGGACCCCATGAGCGACAACGATTTCACGGCCAGCGGATTCCTCGCGTTTCCCAACGGCGTGCGCGGCTATTTTCGCGCGTTGGATAACGGCCCGAATGACCACTCGTACGACATCACCGGCACAACCGGCATGATCCGCATGATGGGCGACGGGCGCCTGAGCGAGCTGTGGACCAGTGAGGCACCCCTCCCCGGACAGCGGAATCCGCAGGCGGCGCGTCGCTTCTTCCCGCCCGAGCGCCGGGTGCGCGCCGGAGCCGTGAATGTGATCTACGACCTGATCCACTGCATCGAGACGGGCGACACCCCCAAGTGCAGCGGGGAGGACGCGCGTGAAGCGTTGGAGATCGCCATCGCCACGCGGGAGTCGCACCGGCGCGGCAATGTGCGCGTGAACCTGCCGGTCGAGGACCGCCGCGAGCGCATCATTTCACAAGAAGTGATCAATAGCGGCGGCATCCCACGCGCCATCCAGCGGCAGCGCGACGCCCGCGGCTAGGCCGGCTCGGCGGGATCGCGCTTCTCAGGGGAGCGCGCCGACGTAGGACACGGCGCTCTCACCGAGTCGGGCGAGAGCGTAGCCGCCCTCCAGCACGTGGAGCGTGGGAAGGTCGAGGGCGGCGATTTCGGCGCCGATGCGCGCGAAGTCCTCACTGCGCAGCGCAAACGACGCGATGGGGTCGTCGGCGTGGGTGTCGAATCCCAGCGAGACGACCAGCCGCGCCGGAGCGAATGCTGCGATCCGCTCGCAGGCCTCCGAAAGCGTGGCGGCGTAGTCGTCGATCGCGGTTCCCGGCCGGAGCGGATAGTTCTGGTTGAATCCCTCACCCTCGCCCGAGCCGCGCTCCACGGAAGTCCCCGAGAAGCCCGGATAGGCCCAGCGCGGATCGGCGTGCAGCGACACGTAGAGGATGTCGCGCCGGTCATACGTGAGGTGCTGCGACCCGTTGCCGTGGTGATAGTCCACGTCCAGGATGGCGACCCGACCGACCGGGAGCAGCTCATGGGCGGCGATGACCGCGTTGTTGAAGTAGCAGAACCCGCCCATGCGATCGTGCTCCGCGTGGTGGCCCGGCGGACGGCAGAGGGCGAGGACGTGCGGCGCCCCGCTCGCAACGCGGACGGCCCCGGTCAGGGCCACATCCGCCGCCGACCGCGCCGCCCGGTACGTCGCGCGCATCAGCGGAGCATCGGTGCCGAAGGCGAAGTAGCTTGCTCGGACCGCGAGGCTGTCGCTGCTCAACACGGCCGCGTCCGCGGACACGCCGGCAGGTGTGAGCTGCTCCTCGACTGCGAGCTCCGCACACGCTTCGTCGATGAACTGGCGATACGCCGGCGCGTGAACCCGATCCACGACGCCGTCGTCATACGGATCGGCCGTGATCAGATCGGCAAGATCCGCCTCAACCAGGGCTTCGCGGATCAGCCTGGGTCTGGACGGCACCTCGGGATGCGGATAGTCGACGCCGTCGATGGCCTGCAACGTTGGCGCGTGGTCCACGTGGGCATCGGACCAGACCACCGGAATTCGGCCGTCCGCCATCTGCTAGTTGGCCGCCTCGCGCGCGCTGCGCTCCAGCCGGTCGAGCGTGCGCCACGAGGGCAGCAGCTCCGGTATGCCGGTGCGCGGCTCGCGTCCCTCCATGACCGCGCTCACAAACTCCCGATTCTGGCGCGGCACGGCCAGCATCTGCTCCTCCCGCGCCACGACGTCCCCGGCATGGTTGACCAGCACGTCATGCAGGAAGGTGAACGTGTCCTCCTCGCAAATGAGCACCGTGCGCGTCGTCACCTTGTCGACCATCGCGTTGTAGGAGAGCACCAGCGACGCCAATCCCCCGCCGGGAAAGGCCATCTGCATCGAGAGGTCCAACGGCACCTGGTTGGGACCGCTCGGGGGACCATAGAGCCCGCGGGCGACGTGCGGCTCCTCGCCGAACATCCACACGGCGTTGTCGACCGCGTGGCCGCCGTGATGCCACAGGATGTCGTCCACCCAGCTGCGCCGCCGCCCGGTCCACCCGATGTTCTCGCGGCGGAAGAAGTGCCAGGCGCGGTGCAGATGCAGCGGATGGAGGCTGCCACGGGTGATGCGCTCGTGCAGCCACAGATTCGGCGTGTAGTACCGCTCGGTGTGGCAGACCATCAGCGTGATGCCGGCGGCGCGCGCCGCGCGGTCCAACTCCTCGGCCTGGTCGAGGCGCAGGGTCATTGGGATTTCGAGCAGCACGTGCTTGCCCGCTGCAATGGCGGCCATGGCCTGGTCGTAGTGCATGCGATTCGGCGACGTGATCAGCACGGCGTCGACGTTGGGACGCGCCAACGCCTCGGCCAGGTCCGTCGTGGCGAACTCGGCCTGGCAGGTCTCGGCGAATTCCTGGGCCGACGGCTGCAGTCGGCTCACGACGCTGTCGATGGCGACGTCCTCCATGTCGAGCAGTGCGTCGCGATGAAACGTCGTGATGGCACCGGATCCAACGATGCAAAAGCGCATGAGCGGATAGTCCTGCGGGGCGTGCGGTGCCCTAAGGTAGCGCGCCGGTCAATAACTGAGCTATGTGCCCGCGTCGCACCTCAAGAGGCACGCGGACATAACTTCCAGTCCGGCAGTGCTAGGGAAGCTCTGAATAAATCTGTAGGCCACGCTTCAATCCCCCCATCCTCACATTCCCCCCAGGGGGAAGGGACCGGAAGGAGGCTTAGTCAGAGGTTTCCTACGCGAACGCGATGTACCTGACCCAGATCCAAGCCGTGGAGATCGCCATGCACACCACGGCGACGGGCACGCCGTACTTCATGAATTGCACGAAGCCGATCTTGTGGCCCTCGCGCTCGGCGATCCCGGCCAGGATCACGTTGGCCGACGCGCCGATGATCGTGGCGTTGCCGCCAAGGTCGGCGCCGAGCGCCAACGACCACCAGAGGATGTTGTCGGGATTGAGCCCGGCGGCCTCGAGGTTCTGCACCACCGGCAGCATCGTGGCGGCGAACGGAATGTTGTCCACGATGGCCGAGGCCACGCCGCTCACCCAGATCGTCAGCGCCGCCGTGGCGAACACGTTGCCTTGGGTCAGGTCGCGAATGAAGTTGGCAACGGCATCCAGCACTCCGAGCTCCACCAGGCCGCCCACCATCACGAATAGCCCGACAAAGAACATCACGCTGGGCCACTCGACCGCGGCGAAGGCCTTGTGAGGATTCGCCCGCATCAGCAGCATCGCCAGCGCGGCGCCGCCGAGCGCGATGGTGGCGGGTTCCCAGTTCAGTGCGCCGTGAATCAAGAATCCGACGACCGTGAGCCCCAGCACAGCCAGACCAATCTTCAGACCGCGGCGGTCGGTGATGTATTCCGCCGGATCCAGCTTGGCCAGCGCGGCGGCATGCACGGGATCAACCGCCAGTTGCTTGCCGAACATCCAGCGCAGGCTCACCAGGAACAGCGGCAGCATGATTAGAATCGGCGGTGTCATGTGGGCGGCGAATTCGGCGAAATCAATGTTCCCGGCGCTGCCGATGAGGATGTTGGGCGGATCGCCGATCAGCGTGGCCGCGCCGCCGATGTTCGAGGCCAGAATCTCGGCGATGAACAGCGGCACCGGATTGATATGCAGTTGGCGCGCCACCACCAGCGTGATGGGCGCAATGAGAATGACCGTCGTGACATTGTCGAGAAACGCGGAGAGCACGGCGGTGATGACCGACAACGCCACCGCCAGGTGAAATCCGTTGCCGCCCGTGCGCTGGACCGTGACGATCGCGAGGTATTGAAACGCGCCCGTTTCACTGATCAGTCCCGCCAGCACCATCATGCCGACGAGCAGGAAGATCACGTTGAGATCGATGTGCTCGAAGCCATGGTGCTGATCCATGACTCCGATCATGATCATCAGCACAGCGCCCGCGACTGCTACCGCCGACTTAGGCACGCGGTCGCTGGCAATGGCGGCGTAGGCGAGCGCGAAGATCACGATGCCGGCGACGACGAGCCCCGTGCCGGGTTCAACGTGTTCGGTCATGGCATCCGTTCAAGTCAGGGGCGGCGCATCGAACGCCGCGGGCGGCACAACGCCAGCCGGCATGCCCGAGCGGACAGTCCAAGCTGGCCGACGCCATCGTAGCCTGTCGGGACGCACCGTCACCTCGCCAGCGCCTCTAGCGCGGGCGGCAGCGCGCGGCGAAGCCCCGTGAGGCCGTCGCGCAGGTCCCGTCGAAACCGGGCCGCCTCGCGGACCTCGAGCGGCAGCCGCCACAGATCGAGCGCATGGGGCCACCAGGCCCCACCGTCGACCCAGGCCAGCGCGGCGACGGAGCGAGGCACGCCGCGCTCGACCGGGTCGGCAACGACCCTCAGCGCGGCGGCGGACACTCCCTGATCGCGCGCCCTTTCGAGCACCGCGTATGACTCACTGTCCACCGTCAGCGCGCCGTCCGCGCCCAGCCGCCGTTTGGCCGCGGAATCCGCCACACCGTCCACCGTCCAGCCTTCGCCGCGACGGGCGTCGACACCGGCGTCTGGCAGGGCCGCCTCGATGGCGCCGGCAAGCTCCGGCGACGCCCGCACGCGGGAGTCGGCGGTCCGCACCGCGTCGAGCACCACGGCCGTACCCGGCGAGAGGCCGGACTGCAGTCCTCCGGCGATCCCCGCGACCAACACCGCCCGTGGCCGCCAGCGCGCGCTGGCGGCATCGACCGCCCGCGCGGCGTTGACCGGACCGATGCCACATCGCTCGGCAACGACCCGAGGCGGCGCGCCCAACGCTCGAGTTTGCGCGCTCGACCCGCCGGCAACACCGCCCGGAAGCTGACGCATTTCGGCGCGAAGCGCCATCACCACCAGGATGGGCCCCCTGCCAGTCACGCGTCCACCGCTTGCGCTGCGCCTAGCTCGGACTCAATGATGTGCTCCATTCCAGCTCCTTCGAGAGACCACCAACCATGGCCTCCGCCCACGCCCTCCGCTGGTTCAACGACGCCCGCTTCGGGATGTTCATTCACTGGGGTCTCTACTCCGTCCTCGCCCGCCACGAGTGGACCATGTACCAGGAGGAAATCCCCAACGAGGAGTACGCCCGTCTGGCCGACCGGTTCTCCGCCGCCCGCTACTCCCCGGACGATTGGGTCGCGCTCGCCCAGGATACGGGCATGCGCTACATGATTCTGACCTCGCGGCACCATGAGGGCTTTGCGCTGTGGGACTCGAAGGTCTCAGACTTCAGCGCGCCAAACTCCGCGGCCGGCCGAGACGTGCTGGCCGAGTTCGTGGCCGCCTGCCAAAAGCGGCGCATGCCCTATGGCTTCTATTACTCGCTGCTCGATTGGCGCTGGCCGGAGTACTTCCGCGGGCCGCAGGCCGACCCCGAAGGCTGGGCGCGATTTCGGGCCTACGTCCACGCCCAGGTCGAGGAGCTCTGCACGGACTACGGCGACCTGGCCGTGCTCTGGTACGACGGCGGCTGGCCCTACACCCCCGAGGATTGGGACTCCGCCTCGCTCAACGCCCGCGTGCGCGAGCTGCGGCCGAACATCTTGATCAACGATCGGTCGCTGCTGCCCGAAGACTTCGATACGCCGGAGCAGCACGTCACCGCATCGGCCCCGGGCCGTCCCTGGGAAAGCTGCATGACCATGAACACCACCTGGGGCTACTCCACCATCGATCACGAGTGGCGCACGCCGCGGCAGCTGATTCACTTCCTCGTCACCGCCGCCGCGGGCGGGGGCAACTATCTGCTCAACGTCGGGCCCGAACCAGACGGGCATATACCGTTCGAGTCCGTCGAGCGGCTGCGCGCCATGGGCGCCTGGATGCGCGTCAACAGCGAGTCGATCTACGGCTCCGAACGCATGCCCGACCGCCTCATGCGCGTCGGCAGCGTCGGGCGGCACCACACCATCAAGGGCAACACGCTGTACCTGCACTGCTGGCGCTGGCCCGGCCGGGAGCTGGTGCTGGGAAACCTGGACGGCACGCTGCTCTCGGCCCGGTTCCTGTACGACGGCACCCCCATCGACTTCGACCAGCGCCAGCACCGCATCTGGCTGCGTGGGCTTCCGGCCTTCGCCCCCGACCCCATCGACACGGTCATCGCGCTGGACTTCGATCGTCGCCCAAACTTGCGCGATCGGTTTGGCGAGGGAGCGACGGCATAGCGCGGCTTGCCGGCTGGCACGTCCCGCGTCACTGCTGATCCGCTCGACCCCGTATCGGGTACGGATCAGGGTCTGAGCCGGTCGAAGGGCTCACCACGAACCGTGCGCATCTCCCAAGTCCACGAAGAGCCAGGCAATCTGCGGGCCTCGGCGGCGCGTTATCGCTGGCGGCGGGCTGTGCTCGTGGTACCGTAGCCGGGCGCGATCGTCAGTGGGACGGTCGCCGCGGGAGGCATGGAGCTTCTATCCGTGCGCCGTGTCCCCGTGGTTCTGTTGGTCGCGCTCGTGGTCTGCGCCGGCGTGCTGAGCGCCTGTGGCGACGATGGCGAATTGCCGTCGGCGACCGTCGAATCGCAAGCCGCTCGAACGCCGACCGCTGGGCTGTTTCGCACACCTACCCCAGTCGCCCCCGAGCCGACCGCCACGACATCCCGCACCCCTGCGCCGGCGGCCACCGCGTCGGCCACCCCGGCGCCGACCGCCGCCGTGTCCCGCACTCCTACGTCGGTCACCCCAACTCCAACCGCCGCGCAGCTGCGCACGCCCACGCCGGCCGCCACCGCATCGGCCACCGTCGCACCGACCGCCGCTCCAGCCCGCACGCCGACACCGGCCGCGACGCCGCGGGCCCTCGCTTCGTCGTTGCCGGCAGTCGCGCCTCTTGCGTCCACCGCCGCGCCGGACTCCCCCACGCCGACCGTCGCCCCATCCCGCACTCCCGCGTCAACCTCCGCCTCGCGGGCGCCGGCATCCGGGGCGCCGGGGGTCGTGCCTCGCACCTCCACCGCCACGCCGGCGCCAGTCGATCCCGCGGCGGAGTGCGAGGACCTCGCCGACAACTACGCCGCCGCGCACAACTTCTACGAGGCCGGCACGGCGGCGAGCAGCATTGCGTGGAATGCCTACATCAACGCCCACAATGCCGGTCAAGCCGACTCCGCCGCGCTCGCGCGGCTGCAGCATTCCTATGACCGGCTCTCGGCAAACCTCGATCGGTCACTCGCGGCCATGGCCGACAGCAAGCGCGCCGCGCAGGAATTCGTGACCCATCGCAAGGGACGGTGCGATCTCGATCAGGTCACCGGCAAGCGCTACCGCGGCCTGCCCCCGCCGCAAGGCTAGGCGCACCGGCACTGCGCCCCACCCCCGGGTCGCCACGACATCCGTCATTCCGGCCTCGAGCCGGAATCCAGGCCGGCTCCCGCCGCGTGCCGTGGGACACCATTGGAAGCAACGAGCGCTATCAAGGCGGCAGGCAGTCCGGGCCGCTCGGGACATAGGGCACAGCCAGTGCCAAGAAGCTCGCTATTCAGGTCGAACACGCGCTCGTGGCGCTGGCACCCTGGCCGTCCCGGCTTGTTCTGCCTGCGCGTGGTAGCCTTCCATCTCCCGACGACGCGTTTTGCGTCGCAAGTGATTGATCAACAGCGACGAACGCACTTCGCAGACTAGCTGCTGGGCTTCAACAAAGATGTCGCAGGAAATGAGCTCTAGACTCGACGTTGCATACTATTATCCTGCGCCTTATTGGGGCACGAGTGAAATTGGGTGGGTGAAATCAATGCTTCTGTTCTTCGATAGGATTTCCATTCTCCTTCCGCGCTATATGCATGGCCGGCACCATATGGCCGATCCCGTGATGGCCGAGCCACTTGAGGACTTAGGATTGTTAGAAGTACTCGAACCTACGGTGTGGGTGGACCACGAAATGACGACAAGCTTGGTTGAAGTCCTTAACGGCCTGCTTGCAAACGGCGTATTCGACGGTCTTTCCAAAGACGTTCACTATCACGAATTGTCTCAATCCCGGTTGGGCTATGGGGCGGACGTTGACTTGGCGACATCGCTAGTATCGGAGCTCCAGGCTCGAGGGCTTGCGAGGCCAAGTGAAGATGGCGTGTCGACACCGCTTCATCCGATAGTACGCACAACCATTCTCGTCATCCTCGCGCAGCTCGCTCGATTAGCAGGCAATAGAAAGAACCTATCGGTGCATCCGGTTACCAACGATAGGCGAGCTATTCAGGACCTCATCAACACTCTTTCGAGAGAGCGAATGCCGTCACGTGACAGAGTAATCGCTTTCGATCTGGAGCCTGTCAGTTTCGACTTGGAGTCTGTACCTCTTGATGAGCTGCTGCAATTCCGAGCTGAACATCATGCTGAGCACCGAGCCTATATGCGAGATCTCCGGGGATTCATGGCTGAGCTTGGCGAAATTGGCGATCCTAAGGAACGAGAATGCCAACTGCTACAGCGACGCCAGGAGATTTCTGACGCAGCGCACGATCTCCAACGCTCGACTCGCAGTGGATTGGGCAGAAACCTGGCATCGCTTTTTCTGGGCCTTGCTGGCTGCGTTTCGTCGGGCATTGGCGGCGACCCCCTTGGCTCCGCTCTGGCAGCCTTGGGGATTGCAGATACTCTGAACTCAATGAGCGCCAATTCGAGGACAGTGGCTGCTTATTCATACCTCTTTCGATTGGAGCGTGCGTTTCAGAAATAATTGCAGCGCAGCTAGCGTTTGTGGTGGTATTGCTGGCGATCACCGTGGTCGTCGGGGTCTCGGAATACCTGTGACTGAGCAGCCTGGCAGACCACCATTGGTAGCAGCAGAGCGCGTGTTGGCGATACGTTCACCTAGCTTGGCTATTCAAGCGGGAATCCTTCAATAGAGACGTTGGTGAAATTCACTTTGCCGCCTTGGTTCCAATTGTTGCAATACAACAAAACAGTCACATCGCTTCCGTAGGGCAGCCCCTCTTCTATCCAAATCGTCTCCCCGTTTATTGAAAGTCCGACCCAACCGTTGTTGTAGTGGAGGCGAATTGTAAAGGTGCGGTTGTCGTGTACTGCGGGCATATCACTATATCCCCAACCTACAACAACATGCCTGTTGCCGTTGACTTCTCTGTCCCATCCTATTGACAAATCTCTCTCGCCGAATATGTCGTCTCTGTGCGCCCCAAAAGCAATGACATCGCTGTTGTCACGCCAGTTTGGATCATTAGCCTTTCGGAACGCAAGCACCACGATCGCATCCTCAACAGTTGCCGTCGCCGTTAAGGTGATCTCTCGCCCCGAAGCGTACATAGTGGCATTGTCTGGAAGGGTTGTGCACTGCTCATGCGCGCTCTCAAAGAGCACAACTGGCAATGCTGGTGGAACAGGCGGCGCGCCGCCTCGGCCAAGCGTGTCAAGCCACGACCTGACCATGGGCTCCGCACGGGCACTTGGGACCAGGAAATTCGTGTTTTGCAGGTCGCTCAGGGATCCGACCGTGATTCCCACGACATGCCCGCCCAGCGTGGCGACCGGACCGCCGCTCGTGCCCGGATTGAGCGCGGCGTCGGTTTGCAGATAGTTTCCCCCTGAAAGATCGATGCGGTTCGATAGCAGGCCCGTGGTGACGGTGGGGCTCGCGGGGCAATTCTGATCGGTGAGCGTGTCGCCGTAGCCAATCGCCACGAGCTGCGATCCCAGCGGCAGGGCATCGGAGTTTCCCCAGACGATGGGCGCTGCCTGACTGATGCCGCCGACGCCCAGCAGCGCGAGATCGAGGTCCTCGTCGCCGGCCACCACGGATGCTGCAGCGCGGTGTCCGCTGGAGGTCGTGACGGTGATAGATCGGGCGCCCTTGACGACGTGCCAGGCCGTCACGGCCCAGCCGTTGTCGGTGACGAAGAACCCCGACCCGCAGCCTTGATCGGTCTCGATGCGCAGCAGGGATGGCTGGAGGCGTCGGACGGTGGCGGTGACGTCTCCGTTTGTCGCACCGGTGCTGCCCGCGTCAAGCAAGTCGAGGCGTGCGTCATCGCCGAGGCTAAGCGCCGGCTTCGACGTGAACGCCGGGTACTGCTGCCAGGCATTGTTGGGGTACTTGCGATTGCGCAGGGTGTCGCCGAGCAGACGGAGCTTTACCGGCGCGGACGCGGACTCCGGATGAAACTCCAGCACCGCCGCTTGGAAGTACTGCCGAATGCGACCATCTACAGGCCGACCGGGATCGTGCAGTTACGGCCTGGGGATGGGTGTCGCGCCGCGCGTCGGTCTTGGGATAGCCGAACGACGCCACACCGCCCAGACGGCGAAAGAAGTCGGCAAATCCGGTGGCGATGCCTTCGACGGAACGGTTGGATACCTTATGCCCCCACGGGCCGATGGCTTCGCCGGGATGCGGATTGCGTAGGCCCGGCTCCACGCCTTGATCGCGCGAGCCGCCCAGGCCGCCGCCCAGGTGGTCCCACGCCAGGCGCCGCTGAAACGTGTGACGGTCCCCACCCGGCGACGGTTGCCAGTCCACCACGCCGCGCTGGTAGTACTGCGTCAGCGTGCCTCGGGTCTCCTCGAAGATCGCCGACGTGGGGAAGCCCCAGCGCTCGACGCCGCCGGTCCGGTCGAAGTTGGCGAGAAAGTTGGCCTCGTACGAGGCCCCGCTAGTGAACGCGCCGGCGAGATCGGCGACGTTTTGTCGGAGCTCGGTGTAGTACCTCACCGCCGTCACTCGAGCTGTGTCGCCTACTCCAAATCCCAACTCGCGCGCGGTGACGGTGGACGCAAAGCTGCCCGCCACGATGGCAATGGCCAGCAGCGCCGCGAGACGCAGGCGCTTAGCGATGGTCATGGCACTCATCCACGCTTCGTATAAGCAGCGGCCCCGAAGAACCGCTGAACGGACAACCTGTTGCCACACAAGCTCCCCAGCGACCCATTCGGGGCCGCAGGTTGTCCGCGCTTGTGTGGCGCGGGCAGCATAGCCAATCGTTCCGGGGCTAGGAGGGCGGGGGCAGGGAGCCGTCTTTTGGCCGGACAGCACGGTTCGGCGGCCCGCGCCCCGTTCAAGCTCAGATCGAAACTTCGGTGATGCTCAGCCGGTCGGCGTTCACGTCCACCACCAGGAACCCCTGGTGCGCGTTGACGTATGGATCGGCTCGATCCGGGCCGAGGGTGATCCAGGTCGACGGCGCCGTCTCGGTCGAGGCGCCGCCCACCGTGGCGCTGGTGCGCCGGTGCACGTGACCTGAGAAGACGCGCAGCACGCGGTCGTGGCGCTGCAGGACGGCCATGAGCTCAGTGGCGTTGTTCAGCGCGACGGCGTCCAGCCATTCGATACCGACCGGATGGCAGTGGTGGTGAACGAATACCACCGTCGGCTCACGAGTGCGCGCGGCCAGCGTTCGGTCGAGCCAGTCGAGCTGCTCCGCATCGATCCAGCCTCCGGACACCTCGCCGCCGGGGCTGGAATTGAGAATCACCAGCTGCACGCCGCCGCGGACGAGCGCGTAGTAGCCGCCGGGCGCGCCCTGGGGCTCCACGTCGCTCGGAAGCGGCAGCGCCTGCGCCAGCATCGCGCGATCGTCGTGATTTCCCGGCACGTGAACTTGCGGCATCGTCAGGTCACGCGTGATCCGGGTGAACTCGGCGTAAGCCGTCGGGCTGGGCATGCTCACCTGGTCGCCGAGGTGCACGACGAGCTGCGGCGCCGGACGAATGCCGGCCAGCGTGCGCACCGCCGCCCCGAGATTCGCGCGTGCATCCGCGCCGTTCTGCGGCGCCGCGCCGGGCGAGATGATGTGGGCGTCGCTGAGGATGGCGAAGCGCACGGCGTCGCGCTGCCCTACGGCGCCTGCTCGGGGCCCTGGTCCACGTAGTCGCGGTAGAACTCGCGCACGCGGTCGGGCTCGAAGCTGTCCATGGGCTCCTGCCAGTGCCAGGCAATGAGCATGTATTTGGGCGCCAGGCCGGGATAGGGGAATGCGATCAGCTTGACTTCCCCAAACGCCCCGTCGGGAAGGTCCTCATAGATAGCCTCGATCGGCGGCACGACCTCGTCGCAGTCGATGTCGCAGCGATACAGCAGCGCGATGGCACCGTGCTCCAGGTTGTGCACCCACAGGCCTTCCTCGACCGGCTCCTGGTAGACGCCATACGGCGCGGAGATGGGGTAGTGAGTCCCGGACGCCGGCGGCACGTTCGCGTAGGTGATGGGATCGCCGACCGGCACGTGGAGGCGGCCTTCGTCGTCGATCCGAACGCGCCGGGCGGCGACCTCGGCTGAGGGCATGCTGGAAACGATCAAGATGACGATCAGGGCGGCGACGCCTCCCACTACGAGCAGCACGCCGCTGGCTATCAGCGAGCGCCGCAGCCACCGGCGACGCCGGGCCGCCCGCTGTCGTTCCTCACGCGCCTCACGGCGTCGCTCGAGCTTTTGCGCAGCCCTGGATCCACGTCGCCTCGCCACGCCGTCCCCCCACTTCGGATGCTGAGCGCCAGCGATTGTGCCACCAGCGCTGCCGCCGCCACATGGCAAGGCTGAATCCACAGACAGCGCCCGGTGGGTGAGAATGGCGGCAACCTGCCGCCAAGCCCCGTGAGAGGACCACCGCCTCATGCCTGCCACCGCCGCCGCCGGATTGATCGGCTTGGGCGTCATGGGCCGCAACCTCGCCCTCAACATCGCCTCCCGCGGCTTCCCGCTCGCGGTCTACAACCGCACCTACAGCCGGACGACGCGCTTTCTAGAGCGAGAGGCGTCCGACACCGACATCCAGGGGGTCGAGCATCTGGAAGACTTCGTTTCCGCCCTAGAGCGCCCGCGGCGGGTGATCCTGATGGTCGACGCCGGGCGCGCGGTCGACGCGGTTCTGGACCAGCTCATCCCGCTGCTCGAACCCGACGACACCATCGTGGACGGCGGTAACTCGTTCTACGCCGACACCGAGCGCCGCATCGACGTGGTCGAGGGCGCCGGGATGCACTACCTGGGAACCGGCATCAGCGGCGGTGAGACGGGCGCGCGCTACGGCCCCTCGATCATGCCCGGCGGCGACGAGCGCGCCTACGCGCGGCTGGAGCCCATCCTCACGAAGATCGCCGCGCAGGTGGACGACGGTCCCTGTGTGACCCACGTGGGCCGCCGCAGCGCCGGTCATTATGTCAAGATGGTCCATAACGGCATCGAATACGGCGACATGCAGCTCATCGCCGAGGCCTATAGCTACCTGGCCGCGGCGGGCTACTCGCCGGATGAGTTGGCCGGCATCTTTGCCGCGTGGAACGAAGGCGTCCTCGAGTCCTATCTGATTGAAATCACGGCGGACATTTTCAAGGTGCGCGACGCCGACGGCGACGGGTTCCTCGTCGACGCCATCCTCGATCAGGCCGGCCAGAAGGGCACCGGTCGCTGGACCTCGCGCGACGCGCTCGATCTGGGCACGCCGATCCCCACCATCGACGCCGCGGTGTGGTCGCGCCACGTTTCGGCGCTCAAGGACGAGCGCGTCGCGGCGGCGCCCATGCTCCGACCCGACGGCGCGCCGCGGATCGAGCGGTTCGACGGCCTGGTCGAGTGCGTGCGCCAGGCGCTCTACGCGGCCAAGGTGTGCTCCTACGCCCAGGGCATGTCGCTGCTGCGCGCCGCGTCCGAGGCTTACGCCTACGAGCTGCAGCCCGCGGAGCTGGCGCGCATCTGGAAGGGCGGCTGCATCATTCGCGCCCGCCTGCTGGGAGACATCCAACGGGCCTTTACCGCTGACCCATCACTCGTGAGCCTTTTGCTGGACGATCAGTTCCGGTCGCAGCTCGCCGAGGCGGACGAGGGCTGGCGACGGGTCGTGACCAGCGCCAAGAACGCCGGGCTGCCGTTCGCCGCCATGAGCGCATCGCTGGATTACTACGACGCCTACCGCTCGGACCGGCTGCCGATGAACCTCACGCAGGCCCAGCGGGACTACTTCGGCGCGCACACCTACCGGCGCGTGGACCGCCTCGGCGTGTTCCACACGCAATGGGAGCAGGGAGCGGACACCGGCGCCGCCAGCAGCGATCCGGTCGACGGGTGAACGGGGGCGCCGGTCGCCGTTCGCGGCTGCGTGGAGCGCGGTTTCCGGAGAGGGGTATCGGCGCGGACCAGAACGCCGTGCCTCTAGGCCTAGTCGACCCTGTCATCCGCCGCCTAGGCCGAACGGTTCACAAAACTGCCGGACGTGAGCGCCTGCGGGGCGATCTGGTTGTGCAGGACGTACACCCCGCGGCGCACACACTCCTTTTTCTTTCAGCGTCACGGCACTTGCCGTGCGCCCTTGTGCCGCTCCTACTCGTATCCCCCGCTTGCGTCTCGTCAGAGCGCCGACTTCGGAAACCGCGCATAGGCGCTCACCGGCACGCCGTAGCCCCCGGCCTGACCGAGTCTGAGATCCACCACCGCCCCTGACAGCATGCGGGCCTGGGTTGGCGTCACGTCAAGGTCGTGCATCAACCGTTCCTCCATCCCGGCCGTGGCCTGCCGGAGCGCATCCGTCAGGTCGTCGGCCACGCCCACGGTCATCACGTGCGTCGCCGTCTCGAACCAGGGCCGTTCGAGCGACTCGCCGCGTAGCACGTCGAGCGTCACGTCGATCTCGGCGGTGATGTTGACCCCGGAGTGCGCCTCGCCGTCGCCCATGGTGGCGTGGACGTCGCCGATGCCGAAGAGCGCGCCCGGCGCCCGCACCGGCAGATACACGGTGGTCCCTGCGGCAATCTCGTTGAAGTCCAGGTTCCCGCCGTGATCCCCGAGGCTGAGGGTGATGATGCTGCCTGTGGCCGGCGCCACACCGATCGTGCCCACCATGGGACGGGCCGGCAGGTTCACCCGGCCGGCGAACCGCACCTCGTCGCCGTGCACGTCGAAGGGCTCGATGCCCGGTTCCCGTGGTTGATCGCCAAGAATCCCCGTACCCGGCAGCGCCGCCACGTATCCGCGCGGCGCGAGACGAACGGCCTCGATCTGCACACGCAGCGTGTCGCCCGGCGCCGCGTCCCTGACGCCAATCGGCCCCGTGCACGGGTTCATGCGACCCGGCGTGCGTCGTCGGGCGAAGGCGGCAACGTCCAGGTCGTCGCAATGTCCGTCGTAGGCATCGCGAGCCTCGACGGTGAGCCGGGCGTGCGACGGAACCCAGACGACCGGCGACGCGTCGGCGTCGAATTCGCACGTGGCATGACGCGCCGAGATGCGCTGGCGCTCAACCTCTGAATTCACAGTGCCTCCTTCAGCGCGCGCGCGGCGCTGGCGGTCATGCCGTCAACCGTGGCGAGTTCAGTCGCCGACGCCTTCCGAATCCGCTCGAGCGAGCCGAACGCCCGAATCAGCGCCCGCTTGCGCTTCGGACCGATGCCCGGGATTTCGTCGAGGATCGATCGCCGTCCCTTCTTGGTGCGCAGCTTGATGTGGAAGCTCACCGCGAACCGATGCGCCTCGTCGCGAACGCGCTGCACCAGCCGCATGCCGTCGCTGTCGTGGGGCAACCGAATCGGCGCCGAGCGGCCCGGCACGAACAGCTCTTCGCGTTGCTTGGCAATCGCGGCCACGGGGATGTCCGCCACATCGATGCCGAACTCGCGGAACACATCCAACGCGGCGCTCAACTGTCCCTTGCCGCCGTCGATGAGCACCAGGTCCGGCGCTGAACCCCACTCGCTACTCGAGCCCGCCGTCGCGTTGATCGGCGCGGGCAACTCCGCGTCGGCGTCCATCTCGCGCAGCGGAACCGCGGCCAATGCCCGCGCCCCCAGACCAGCGTCGGCCGTCTCGCCGGCGATTTTGGTGAATCGCGTGAAGCGGCGCCGCAGCACCTCCCGCATGGACTCGAAGTCGTCGTTTCCCGGCGTGTTTCGCACTTTGAAGCGCCGATACTTGCCTTTCTTGGCCACGCCGTCCTCGAATACCACCAGCGAGCCCACGACGAGCGCCCCCTGGATATGGGAAATGTCGTAGGCCTCGATGCGGCGGGGCAGCCGTTCGAGCCCTAACGCCGTGCCAATTTCGAGCAGCGCTTGGCGGAGCTTGCGGCCGGAGTTGAGCCAGCGGGCACGCTCGATCTGCAGCGTCTCGCGCACGTTGCGGGCGGCCATGGACACGAGCTTGCGCTTTTGGCCCCGCTGCGGGGCGCGAACCTCGACCTTCGCGCCGCGCATGGCGCTCAGCCAGGCAGCGAGCGGATCCGGGTCCGATAACTGGGCCGACGTGAGCACCAGCAGCGGCACCTCGGGCGCGCGGTCGTAGTACTCACGCACGAAGTCGTCGAGCATTTCGCCGTCGGTCTCCTCGCCCGTCACCGCAAGCTCGTAAGCGCCGCGTCCGATCATCTTTCCGCCGCGGATTCGCAGCACGGTCGCCTGGGCCTCGCGTCCTTCGCGCGCCACGGCGATCACGTCGATCTGGCCGCCGCGCAAGTCCGTGATCTTCTGCTCGGCCACGACCTTGTCGATCGCCCTGAGCCGGTCACGATGCTTGGCGGCCGTCTCGTAGTCGTGAGCCTCGGCGGCGCCCCACATCTGGTCGGTGAGTCGCTCCACCACGTGGTCGTAGTCACCGCGCATGAACCCGACCGCGCCGTCGACCACGGCTGCATACTCGTCCACGGTGCAGGAGCGCGTGCAGGGCGCGATGCACAGGTCCAGGTGGTATTTCAGGCACGGCCGCGGAATGGGCGTGCCCATGTCGATGGTGCAGGTCCGGTAGGGAAACAGCCGGTTGAGCAGCTTGAGCGTCTGGCGGACCGATTTGGCGCTGGTGAAGGGGCCGAAGTACAGCGCGCCGTCTTTGAGAATGCGCCGGGTGGTGCCGACGCGCGGATAGGTCTCACCCACCGTGATCTTGACGTAGAGGTAGCCCTTGTCGTCGCGAAAGGTGACGTTGAACGGCGGACGGTGCTCCTTGATCAGGTTGTTCTCCAGCAACAGCGCCTCGACCTCGGAATCGGTGACTATCACTTCGAGATCGGCCACGCGCTGAACCAGCGAAATCGTCTTGGCCGTTCGATCGCCGCGCCGGAAATAGCTCCGCACGCGGCTCCGGAGAGAGCGCGCCTTGCCGATGTACACCACGTCGCCCTGCGCGCCGCGCATGAGGTAGACGCCCGGCGCGTCGGGCAGCCCGGCGAGCTTTTCTTCGACGGTGGCGCTGACCGCGGCAGGCACGCTGGACCATCTCCTTGTGGGTGCGCGAGGGACTGCGCGTCCCAGGTCGATTCTAGTGCGATGGCATCGCCCCCGATCGGCAGTTCGACGGAGAATCGGTGGGACATCGCACGGGAAACGCCAACCGCGCGGGTAGAATGCCGGACAGTCGACCGGTTTCGTGGGTCGCCGAGCCCACGCACGCGTGAACTATCAGCGTCTGCGGACGATCCTCATTGTTCTGGGCATCGGTGTCGCCAGCATTTGGCTGCTGCAGTTCCTTTGGGGGCTGGTCGGAAATTTCGCGGCCCTAGTCGTGACGCTGCTGCTCGCCTGGATCATCAAGCTCATCGCGCTGGGACCCGTACGGTTGATGCGCCGCTACCGGATACCGCACGCGCTGGCCGCCACCTTGGTATATCTGGTGTTCGCCGGCATCACGGCCCTATCCGCGTTCTTCATCCTGCCGCCGCTGTTCGCCGAGATAGGACGCGCGGCCGGCAATCTCTCGGCCGGCGCCGCGAACGCCACGCTAATCTTGGAGAACCTCCGCGCCCAACTCCTGCAATGGGGCGTGCCCCAGGACACCGTGACCGAGGTGGTCACCGGGTTCAACGCGCAGATCATCACCCTCGGTCAGGACATTGCCGCCGGAATCCTGGCGTCCACGGGAGCCGTGCTCGGCGGACTTGGTCTGGCCATCCTGACGTTGATCATCTCCTTCTACATCCTGCTGGGATGGGACACGAACCTGCAGCGGCTGCGCCGCGAGTTGCCCGCGGACTGGCGGGCGCGCTTCGACCGCGGCATTAGCTCCGCCGAGCGCACGTTCGGCGGCTGGCTCGGCGGGCAGGCCGTGGCGTCAACCATTTGGGGCGGCGCAGTGGTGTTGATCTTCTTCATTGCCGACATGCCGTTCGGTCTGCTGGTCGCCGTCGCCACCGGCTTGCTCATGTTCATCCCGTTCTTTGGACTTGCCGCCGGCATTGGCCTGCCCATCGTGATGGCCCTGACGATCCGGGTGGATCTGGCGATCTGGGTTGGCATCAGCGTGGCCGTGCTCTCGCTCGTCATCGAGAACATCGTCAAGCCGCGGGTGATGGGCACCGCCCTTGGGGTCAATCCGCTGATCGTGATTCTGAGCGTGATCATTGGCGGTGTGGCCGCGGGATTCTGGGGCATCGTGTTCGGCATCCCGATCGGCGCTCTGATCTGGACCTTCCTACGCTGGGGCACCCTCGAAGTGCTTCATGCGCAGGCCCGCCTGCTTGAGCACCCGGACGAACCGCCGGCGCCGCCGGTCGACACGCCGGCGGAGCAAGCCGACGGGGCCAACGGCGCGCCGCTGCCCGAAGAGGCCACAGAGCCTTCACAAGGGGTTCGCGCATAAGGCCGCTCGTCCGGATTCTCAAATATGTCCGGCCGCATTGGCGATGGGCGCTGTTGTCGCTCGCCATGTGGGGCGTGGCCACCGCCATGGACCTCCTGATTCCGCAGGTGATCGCGCGCGTCATCGACGAGGGCATCAGGGCAGGCGACCGGGAGCGCCTCGCCGCCCTGGTGGGACTGACGGCGGCGCTGATCGTCGTGCGCGGTGCCGGGTTCTTTTTCACCCGCATGACCATGCGGGTCTACGAAACGCGCGTTGCGTCCCGCATGCGTCTCGATTTCTACTCGCACCTGCAGCGACTGCCATTCAGCTACTACGACCGCGTGGACAGCGGCGACATCATCACCCGAGCCGTGAGCGACCTGAACCGCGCCCGAATGTTCGCCGGCGTGGGCGTGACCGAGACGGTGCGCATCCTTGGGCTCTACGTCGCGATCATCGTGGGCATGGCCCTCACCAGCGCAACGTTGACGCTGATGGTGGTTCCGGTGCTGGTGGTCCTCGCGGGGATGTCGGTGTGGTACGGCAAGCTCGTGCGGCCCATGTGGCAGCGCATTCAGCAGCAGAACGCCGTCCTGACGCGAGTGCTGTCCGAAAACCTCAACGGCGTGCGCGTCGTCAAGGCCTTCGCCACCGAAGTCGAGGAAATCGAGGCTTTTGGACGCGCGGCGAATGAGCTGTTCGAGCGGTCGATGCGGCCGGCGCAGCTCCGCGCGCGGCTGATGCCCGCCATGCTGGCCGTCGCCGGCATCGGCACCGTCATCGTCCTCGGGGTCGGCGGGCGCCTCGCGCTCGAAGGCGCCGTCTCCGTGGGCGTGCTGGTGGCGTTCTACTACTACTTCGCCCGGCTGATTCCGCCCACGCAGCAACTGGGCTTCGTGGTCCAGCGCATTGCCATCGCCATCGCGTCGGGCGGACGCGTGTTCGAGCTGCTCGACGAACCGGTGCGCATCGCCTCACCCCCGAACGCCGAGGCGCCGGATCGGGTAACCGGGCATGTCGAGCTTGACGGAGTGAATCTGGCCTACGGACGCCGCGAGCCCGTCCTGCACGACGTCAACGCGGACGTCCCGGCAGGTTCCGTGATCGGCATCGTCGGCCCCACCGGATCTGGCAAGAGCAGCCTGACCCAGCTCATCCCGCGTTACTACGACGCAACCTCGGGCGCGGTGCGGCTCGACGGCATCGACGTGCGGCAACTCGACCTCACGGCCCTTCGGCGTCAGGTGACCATCGTGCCGCAGGACGCCATGCTGTTTTCCGACACCGTGCGCAACAACATCGCCTACGGGGATCCCACGGCGGATGCGGACCGGATCGTGGCCGCGGCGCGCGACGCCCAGGCGCTGGACTTCATTCGAGACCTGCCGGAGGGCTTTGAGACCGTTGTGGGGGAGCGCGGCGTGGGGCTGAGCGGTGGCCAGCGGCAGCGCGTCACCATCGCGCGCGCGCTGCTCACCGAGGCGCCGGTGCTGATCCTCGACGACGCGACGGCCAGCGTGGATACGCAGACTGAACGCCGCATCCAGGAGGCCCTGCGGTCGCGGTCACAGGGGCGCACCACGTTCGTCGTTTCCCAGCGCGTGAGCTCGGTGCAAGACGCGGATCAAATCCTTGTGATCGAGGATGGCCGCGTGACCGGCCGCGGCACCCATGACGAGCTAGCGGCTCGCCCCGGCTTCTATCGCGAACTGGTCGAGCGGCAGCGACGGTCCGAACTCCATTCGGCAGACTCCATGCCATCGGTCGGCAGCACCTTGGGCCGAGGTTAGGCGTGTCGCCATGGCAATGAGCGGCGCAGACGCCCGCGGCACCTTTGCCGAAGAATCGGCGGAGGCCCCCGGCCTCGACGCCCGCGTGGCACGGCGACTCCTCGCGCTGCTCGCCTCGGACCGGCGGCGCATGAGCATCGCGCTCACGGCGCTGCTCGCCGTTGCTGGGTTCGGCGTGCTGCAGCCCGTCATCATCGGCCGGGCGCTCGACGACGGGGTGCTGGCGGGCGATGGCGCCGTGCTGCTGTTCGCCGTCATCGCGTATGCGGGGGTGACGCTGGGTCACGGGATCGCCCTGGGCATCCAGCGGCAGCTGACCGCACGCCTGGGCAACCAGCTGCTGCATCGCCTGCGCACCGGGGTCTTCCAGCACTATCAGCGCCTCTCGCTGGGGTTCTTCGACCGCCAGATCACCGGGCGATTGATCAGCCGCATCGTGTCGGACATCGAGGCAATCGGCGAGGTGCTCACCGAGGGCGTGCTTGGGGCCGCGGCCGACGTGGCCTTGCTGGCGGGCATCCTGGTGGCGATGAGCCTGCTGAGCTGGCAGCTCACCCTGCTCTGCCTGGTGGTGACGCCGCTGCTCTACATCTGCGCCCGGCTCGTCGCCGCTCTCGCGCGCCGCTGGTACCGCACCATGCGGGCCCGGACCTCGACGCTCAACGGCGTGCTGGCCGAGTCCGTGCTCGGCATGCGCATCACGCAGGCCTTCGCCCGCGAGGAGGTCAACCTCGAGCGATTCGACGTGGTCAACCAATCGCAGCTCCAGGCCCAGTTCCGCACCTTCGTCATCTCGTCCGCCACCGTGCCGGTCGTCGAAGTCTTCACTGCCGCCGCCACCGGGCTGGTGCTGTGGTTTGGCGGGAGCTTCGTGATCGACGGGATCGACGGCATGACAGTCGGACTCGTCGCCACGTTCGCGCTGTTCATCGAGCGCTTCTTCGCCCCGATCCAGGAGCTGGCCACGCGCTATGAAACGCTGCAGAGCGCCATGGCGTCCGGCGAGCGCATCTTCGAGGTTCTGGACCTCGAACCGGAAATCACCGATGCCACAGACGCCCACGACCTTGGCGATATCAGAGGCGAAATCCAGTTCAAGGAGGTGAAGTTCGGCTACGACCCCGAGACTCCGGTGCTGCACGGCATCGATCTGCACGCCCAGCCCGGGGACACCATTGCGCTTGTCGGCGCAACCGGCGCCGGCAAGACCACCATCATCAACCTGCTATTTCGGTTCTACGACATCACGTCCGGCTCGGTCACGATCGACGGACACGACGTCCGCAACGTCACGCAGCAGTCACTGCGACGCCGCATGGCGCTGGTGCTGCAGGAGCCGACACTCTTCAGCGGCAGCATCCACGACAACATTGCGTATGGCCGGCCAACGGCAACGCGCGCGGAGGTCGAGGCCGCGGCGCAAGCCGTGGGGCTTCACGGTTTCGTGGAGTCGCTGCCGTTCGGCTACGACACGCAGATCGAAGAGCGCGGCGGCGGGCTGTCGATCGGGCAGCGGCAACTGGTGTCCTTCGCGCGGGCACTGCTGCTCAACCCTCGCGTGCTCGTGCTGGACGAGGCGACGAGCGCCGTGGACGCGCAGACCGAGGCGTACATTCAGCGCGGACTCGAAACGCTCATGGCCGGACGGACGGCCATCGTGATCGCTCACCGGCTCTCGACCGTGCAGCGGGCCACGGAGATTCTCGTCTTGGAGCATGGCCGTATCGTGGAGCGCGGAACGCATGCCGAGCTCCTGGGCCAGCGCGGGCTTTACCACGGCCTGCACACGCTGGGACTTGGCACGATGGACGAGCTCGACAGCGCCGCCGTGCGGCGCAGCAGCAGGAACTCATGAAAACAAACGACCGCTGGAACCCAATATCGGCGGCGCTGGCGCACGTCGTGGTCCCGCCGCGTAGCGAATCGGAGAGCTACGCCCTGCTCGTGCTGCTCCACGGTCGCGGGGCCGACGCGCACGATCTGCTCCCGCTCGCCGATGAGCTTGGGCGCGACGACCTGCTCGTGCTGGCTCCGCAAGCGCCCTACGCGCTCCCGGGCCCCTTCGGCATGGGATACGCCTGGTACGACATGCACGACATCGGCGACCCCGACCCCACGACCTTCGCGCCGAGCCTGGCGCGGCTGCGGGAATTCCTCGACGCCGCCGTGGCGGGCTATCCCGTCGACGCGGACCGCGTCTTCTTGCTCGGCTTCAGCCAGGGCGCGGTGATGTCGCTAGCCACGGCGCTCACGGACCACAGGCGTTTGGCCGGCGTCGTCGCACTGAGCGGCTATCTCCCCGAGGCAATCAGCGGCGCCGAAGGCGGGAGCGCCCAAGACCTCCCCGTGTTCGTCGGTCACGGCAGCGCCGATCCGCTGATTTCCGTGTCCGAAGGCCGGAAGGCCCGCGATGTCCTAACCGCCGCGGGCGCCGACGTGACCTACCGCGAATACTCTGTGGAGCACCGGATCGCTCCGGACGAGTTGGAAGACATTCGTCACTGGCTCGGCGTCCGACTCGACGCAGCCACGTCCGCGTAGCCGCCCGCGGCCACGGCTACCCCGCGCTCGCGGACTCCTCCTGCTCCTCGCGCACCCTCAGGTGCAACTCGGCGAGCTGATCCGGCAGCAGCGGTCCGGGTGCGCCGAGCGTGAGGTCGAAGCCGGCCTGGTTCTTCGGGAACACGGTGACGTCGCGCAGGTTTTCCGTGCCTCCAAGGATCATCGCCAGCCGATCGACGCCCATGGCGATGCCGCCGTGCGGCGGCGCGCCGTAGGTAAACGCTTCCAGCATGTGGCCGATGCTGTCGTCGATCTCCGGCTCGCTGTAACCCATCACCTGGTAGATGCGCCGCAGGTCCTTGGCTCGATGGGCGCGGATGCTGCCACCGCCGATCTCGTGTCCGTTGCCGACCAGGTCGTATTGCTTGGACAGGGCGCGTCCCGGATCGCTGTAGAGCAGTCCGAACGAGTCGTCGGCGGGCGAACAGAACGGATTGTGGCTGAACGTATAGCCCCCGCTCTCCTTGTCGATCTCGAAGAGCGGAAAGTCGATGATCCACACGAACGCCAGCTGATCCGGCTGAATCAGATCGAGCGCATGGCCCAGGTGTAGACGCAAGGTCCCAAGCGCTTCGGCCACGATTTCCGGCGCTCCGGCCACGATGCACACAAGATCGCCCCGGCTCGCTCCGGCATTCTGCGCCGCCGCCCGCAGCGAGTCCTCGTCGAAGAAGCGGCCGAGCGGTGAGCGGATGGAGCCGTCGTCGTTCAACGCGATGGTGGCCATGCCCGCCGCCCCGGATTCCTGCACGATGTCCTGGAGGGCGCTGACCTCGCGCCGCGAATAGCCGGCAATTCCCGGCGCCACCACCGCCTTCACTTGCCCACCGTCATCCACGGCGTCGTCGAAGGCGCGAAATCCTCGTCCAGTCACATCCGGCGCCACGTCAACGAGCTCGAGCCCGAATCGCACGTCCGGCTTATCGGTGCCGAACCTGCGTATCGCCTCCGCGTAACTGATGCGCGGGAAAGGAACCTCCGCGAGCGTCTGCGATGACAGCTTGCCGACGATCTGCAGATACAAGCTCTCGATGAGCTGGAGAATGTCCTCGCGATCCACGAAGGCCATCTCGATATCGAGCTGGGTGTGCTCGAACACGCGGTCCGCGCGCAGGTCCTCGTCCCGGTAGCAACGCGCCAGCTGAAAGTAGCGATCCATCCCCGCCACCATGATCAACTGCTTCATCTGCTGCGGCGACTGCGGCAGGGCGTAGAAGTTGCCGGGATGCAGCCGGCTGGGCACGACGAAGTCACGCGACCCCTCGGGCGTGCTGCGCACGAGGGTTGGCGTCTCGAGCTCCAGGAAACTGCGCTCCCACAGGTACTCCCGCATCTCGCGCACGATCTCGTGGCGTAGCTCGATCAGCTCGCGCAGGCGCCGCCGGCGCAGGTCCAGATAGCGATGCCGAAGGCGAACGCTCTCGTCGACGTTCGTCTCCGCCGTGATCTCGAATGGCGGCGCCTTGGACTCGGCCAGCACCGTCACCGTGTGTACGCCCAATTCGATATCGCCCGTGGCCAGGTCGGGATTGGCCGTGCCTTCCGGTCGCGCGCGCACCTGACCGCCCACGCTCAACACGTACTCCGAACGCGCGCTGCCGGCTGCTTCGTGCGCCTCCGGCGCCTCATCGCGGTTGATCACGATCTGCGTGATGCCATAGCGGTCGCGCAGGTCGATGAAGATCAGGCCGCCCTGGTCGCGTCGCCGGTGGACCCAGCCGTTGAGCGTCACGGCCTGCGCCGCGTGCGACAGCCGGAGCTCGCCACAGGTGTGCGTTCGCTGGGGCCAGTTGGCGCGCAGCGGTGCCGGTCGTTCAGCAGGAGTCATGGTGGAGGTGCGTTTGGACGCTGGGAACTCGGCCTACGCTCGACCGCTGGGCGCCATGATCACGCTGAGCACGCGACCGTCCTGCTCCGGCATGATGTCGCGTTCAACCACCCCGCTGTCGGCCAGGGTCTGCTTGACACGCTCGAGGATGCGGACGCCGAACTCTGGATGAATTCGTTCGCGCGCGCGAAACCGGACCGTGGCCTTCACCTTGTTGCCATCCTTGAGGAACCGCTCCAGCCGACGAATGAGGAATTCGAGGTCGTGCTCGCGCGTGGCCGGACGGAATCGAACTTCCTTGACGGTGCCGGCTTTCTGGCGCTTCTTGCCTTCGCCCTGCTTGCGTGTTTGGTGGTATTTGAACTTGCCGTAGTCAAGGATTTTGGCGACCGGCGGGTGGGCGTCCGGCGATACTTCCACCAAGTCGAGACCGCGCCCGCGCGCCACCGCCAGGGCTTGCTCCGTTGGGACGATTCCAATCTGTTCGCCGCTCTCGTCGATCAGCCGAACTTCTCGGATGCGGATCTCTTCGTTTACCCGCGGGCCCTTGGGACGGGTCCGGGGTTCCGCGAATCTATGGTGGGGGGCTCGCAGAGACATCTCCTTGCGCCAAAGCGCGTCAGGTCAACCAACACTTGGATTAACGCTAGCATATGACGACCGGGGCATTAGCAATCCCAGGTTCGGCCGCACGCTGCGTCCGGTCCCACCGCTCGAAGGATAAAGCCGCGCTTGGTTGACACTGGCCAGGCAAGCCTCAGAGGCGGCACACCCCGCCACGACAGCCCCCGCATCCACGTAGCCCAGGCTCCAACGGCGCAGGCCGCCCTGGGAGACTTCGCGGTTGTGGTGCAGGGCGGCACGGATCGCCAGGGGCGCGCCTTCGTCAACGCCGCCACCTCCACCTACTACGCCGCGGAGTCAAACGACATCGCCGCGGCGTTGGTGAGCAGCATGCGGCAGGCGTCCTACAGCGTGGCGATGGCCGCCGGCCCAGGCGAAGCGTCGGCGGTCGTGGGCGCGACCGGGGCCGTCATTGCCGACGGCGTTGTCTACATCGCCCAGGTCATGCCGACCCAGGTGTACTTCCTGCGTAACGGCACGATCAACGCCCTGCCCAGCGAGCGCGAACTCGATGCCGACGATGAGTCCGATCTTGATGTCGAGCAGGAAATCGACCTCTTTCGCGCGCGTCTCGAAGACGGCGACTGCCTGGTCCTCGCCTCAACGGACATTAGGCATGAACTCACGGAGCGTGAGATCCGCGGCATGCTGCGCCGGCGCTCCGCCCAGGAATCGGCCTACGACATGTGCGCCCTCATCGCGCAGCGCGGCGGGCAGCGGTGCGAGGTCCTCGTGGTGCAGTTCACGGACATCTCGGCTCGCGGAGCTCCGGCGATGGGTTCGGCCCCGCACGCCACCGGCGATACGCTCCCCACCGATGTGCTGATGCCCGAGGACGCAGCGCCGGTTCACCAAACTGGACTGGACACCAGGACGCCGGTCGCTGCCTCGCAGCTACCCGGTCGACAGGAGCCGAGCCTTGGGCGACAACTCGATCCGCCGGGAATTCACGGCTTCGATGACCAGGCCGACATGGCTCGGGATCGCATGCGGACGGCGCCAAGGCGCACGCTGGCGCAGCGCATTCTCGCGCTGCCCGTTACGCTCATCACGCTCATTGTGGTGCTGCCGATGGTGGGGGTTCGTGCGCTTGTCGACCTGGTGGCTGGAAGGGGCCGGCGCGCCCGACATCGGCCCGAGCCCGCGGCTCCACAGCCGTCCGACCAGCTCGACGACGACTGGGGCAGCCTGCGCGACCTGCGCGCGACGGGGCCCCGAACCCAGCAATCCGCGGGCGGTCCGCCCCCGCCCGCGCGTCCACTGGAATACGTGGGCGCCGACTTGCAGGGGCATCGCGATCCATTGCTGGTGAGGCGCCGGCGTTCATTCCCAGGACCGGGAACCCTGCTGTTCGCCCTGTCGTTGGCGCTGCTCGTGGTCATGGCGGTGGTGCTGATTCTGCGCAACTCACCCGCGCCCGCCGACAACGCCCTGGTCGAGACGCCGGAGCCAGACGGTCCGGCGACGACCGCCGCCGTCACTCCGGGCGGCTTCCGGCCCATACCGTCGAGCTCCCAGGCCACGGAGCTGCTCACACAGGCCGAGGACCTGTTTCGCGAGGCGCAAGATCGCGGCCCCGCGGAAGGTCGGGCCGCCACTTTGCTGATGCTGCGCGACGCTGAAGACCTGGCCAATCAAGCGCTGGCCGCGGATACCGCGCGCCTGTTGGTCCAGGACATCAACCGCCTGCTCGACGACATTACCCGCGAAGAAGAACGCATCAACCGGGTCTACAAGATTGTCCCAAGCTCGACCATCGACGAGTTCGATAGCGCCGGCATCGGCGGCGCGGTGGAGGCGCTCGACGTGCGCCTGGATTCGAAGTACGTGATCGATGCCATTTCGGATCAGCTGCTGTCATACGAGACGGCGCGACAGGGCGAGTCACTTCTCAGAAAAGGCGATGTCGTGGGGTCGGTTACCGTTCAGGATTTGATCGCCGTGATTGACCGGTCGTTAAGCCCAATCGTGATCGACAATCGATACAACATCTTCAGCATCGACGAGAGCGACACGGCACGCCTGCTGCGCATCACGGGCACCGAAGAGTGGCGCACGCCCGTTGCCTTCGACAACTTCAACAACAATCTCTATGTGCTCGACCCGGGAGCGAACACGATCTTCAAATACCAATGGACGGCCGGCGGATACGAGCTGGGTCCAACGAGCTATTTGGACGCGCGGGACGCGATTGACATCTCGGGCGCCATCGACTTCGCGATTGACGGGGACATCTTTGTCCTGGTCGACGACGGGTCGATCCTGAGGTTCCGGGGCGGCTCGGAAATCGGCTTCACCATCGCGGGACTCGAAGGTGACGCGCTGCGCGCCTCCCGCATCTTCACGGACCCCGAGTCCGAGAGCCTCTATCTGGCCGACGTCGCCAACAAGCGCATCGTCGAAATCGACAAGCGCGAAGGAACCGCCGGGGCCTTTGTGCGGCAATTCAAGTACGCCGGCTCGGATGACTTTTTCGGTGACATTCGCGGGCTCTGGGTCAGCGAGATCGACGGGCGGCTGATCGTGCTTGGCAAGGACAAGCTACGCCAGTTCGTGCTGCCGCGCCTTGCCGACGGCGCCGGGGCCTAGACGGACGGCGCATCGCTCGGTGGAGCGGGGAACGGGAATCGAACCCGCGTTTTGGGCTTGGGAAGCCCACGTTGGGCCACTCAACTATCCCCGCCAGGGTCACGCCCCGGCCTTCGCCCCCAGCTTCACGCGCACCCGGACCGCCGTCAACTGCGGCCGGTTCGGGTATAGTGCCGCTCGCTGGCTTGGCGCGGGCGGACCAGCCCACACATGAGCGAGCACCACATGGATGACATCGGCACAGTTGCGCAGCGCGTCTCCGACAGCGTCAATCGGGTCATCGTCGGCAAGCGCGACGCCGTGGAGCTGGCGGTCGTTGCCCTGCTGAGCAACGGTCACATTCTCATCGAAGACGTGCCGGGGGTCGGAAAGACCACGCTCGCCAAGGCGATGGCGCAGTCGCTGGGCCTCACCTTCAGCCGCGTGCAGTTCACGCCGGACATGCTGCCCAGCGACGTGACCGGCGTGACAATCTACAACCAGAAGTCGCAGGAGTTCGAATTCCGCGCCGGTCCGGTGATGTCACAGATCTTGCTGTCGGACGAGGTCAATCGCGCCACTCCCAAGACGCAATCGTCGCTGCTGGAAGCCATGGAAGAACGCCAGATCACCGTCGACGGCGTGACCCACTCCCTGCCAAACCCGTTCTTGGTCATGGCCACGCAGAACCCCATTGAGTACGAGGGCACGTTTCCGCTGCCCGAGGCCCAGCTCGACCGCTTCTTCCTGCGCGTGAACCTGGGCTACCCGGACCGTTCGGACGAAGTCGAGGTCCTGGGCGCGCAGCAGCACACGCACCCGCTCACCGAGGTCAAGCAGGTCGCCGACGCCGACACGATTCTGGCCGCCCAGGCGGCGGTGCGGGAGATCTACATCGACCAGCTGGTGCACGAGTACATCGTCGATCTCGTGCGCGCCACCCGCGATCACGGCGAGGTCTACCTTGGCGCCAGCCCGCGGGGCAGCCTCTTCCTGTATCGCGGCAGCCAGGCGCTCGCGGCGATGCGCGGCCGGGATTACGTCATTCCCGACGACGTGAAGGACCTGGCCGTGGCGGTGCTGTCCCACCGTGTCATCGTGAGCCCTGCCGCCCGCATTCGCAGCGTGGACACTCGCGACGTGGTGCGAGAAGTCCTGGATACACTGCCCATCCCGGGAGCCAGCGCCGCCTGACCACATGACCGACGGATTCCTCGAATTCGCCCTGGCCGCCAGGGTCATCGATGGCTGGGGATGGTGCGGCGTCGCGGCCAGCGAGGTGGGACTTGTGGGCGCGACGCTGGCGCACAAACGCGAGGCGGCCTGCGTGAGCGCCCTGCAGCAGACATCGGGCGCCGCCAGCGCCAGATCGCGCGGGTCGCAACGCCTGCGGCGACGGCGAGCCGAGCATGGCCAATGGCCGGTCGCGGGGCGCGCGGCCTATCAGACGGCTGGCCAAGGCCTCGAGGAGCTGTGGGAGTACCTCACCTCCGGCCGCCAGCGCCTGGACGTTGCCCTCGACCACCGCGCCGGCACCGACTTCCAGCGCCGAAGCTGGGAGGCAATTCGCGAGGTGCCGTTTGGGGAGACCCGCAGCTACGCCTGGCTGGCCCGCGCCGTCGGCAGCCCGCATGCCACGCGCGCCGTCGGCCGCGCGGTCGGATCGAGCCCAAACCTGGTCTTCGTCCCGTGCCACCGCATCGTCGGCTCGCGCGGCCTCGGCGGATATGTGCGCGGCACCGGCGTGAAGCAGAAGCTGCTCGATCACGAAGCGGCCTGGCCGCGCATGCAGCCAATGCTCGGCGGCTAGGGACGGTCGCCGGGCCCTAGAAGTCCAGCCCGATATCGATGGCGCGTGCCGAGTGCGTGAGCGCTCCGACCGAGATGTCGTGGACGCCCGTCGCGGCATACTCCCGTACGTTTGCCAGCGTCACCGCGCCCGTGGCCTCCAGCCGCACGCCGGCTGAGACTACGCCAACGGACCGCTCGACCTCGGCGACCGACATGTTGTCGAACAGCAGGGCCTGCGCGCCGGCGGCGACGGCGGCCGCCGCTTCAGCCGCGGATTCGACCTCGACCTGAATCGCCATGCCCGCCGGCGCCGCGCGCCGCGCACCCGCGATCGCCGGGGCCACGCCGCCGGCGGCGGCAATGTGGTTGTCCTTGATGAGCACCGCGTCGTAGAGGCCCTGGCGATGATTCGCGCCGCCGCCCATTCGCACGGCGTATTTCTCCAGGGCGCGCAGCATCGGCGTGGTCTTGCGCGTATCGAGAATGCGAACGCCGGTCCCGTCCACCGCATCGACAAAGGCCCGCGTCAGCGTCGCGACTCCGCTGAGGCGCTGGAGAAAGTTCAGCGCGACGCGCTCGCCCGTCAGCAGGGCTCGCGTTTGCGCGCGCACTACGGCCGCCACGTCGCCGGCCCCGATCCGCGTCCCGTCGGCCGCCGCGGCGTCCACCTCGGCCGCGGCGTCAAGCTGGGCAAATACCTCGCACGCCACAGCCATTCCCGCCACGACGCCGGGCTCGCGAAACGCGACCCGGGCCTCGGCGCTGGCATGCGAATCGACTACGGCGGTGGTTGTGACGTCGCCCGCGCCAACGTCCTCGGCCAACGCACGGCGCACAACCCCCTCGATCGTCTCGCGTGGCAGTTCCGACATCTGCTTCAGGTGCGTTGTCGTTGACCGGATTAGCGACTGGGCCATCCTAGCCCGCGCCGCAGGCGGCGCCCGGCGAACGTGAGAAAGCCCGCGATTTGGGCTTCTCGCCGGTGCTAGCCTCGATTGCCGCCGCCCAGAGCACCAGAGGACGCGCCGATGAGTCTCCGACAGCTTGCTCTGCTGACGCTGCTTGCCGGCGCCATTGCCGTGGCCATCACGGCGTGCGGCGGCGATGGCTCCACGTCCGGCATATCCGCGGGCGACTCGCCGGCGAGCCTTGTCGGGCTGACGGCGACCGCCGCGTTGCCGGCGCCGACCTCGCCGGTTGCGATCCCCAACCCAACGGCGACGGCCACCGCCGTGCCGACGACGCCGACGGTAACGCCGTCACCTGCGGCGACGGCCATGCCCGATACCGCAGAATCCGCCCTCGCCGGCGAAGACCTGCGACGTGCGGTGACCATTCCGGATCTTGTCGACCTGGCTCGTCCGTCGGTGGTCCACATCGTGACCGAGGTAGAGACGAGTGATCCGAGTGAAGGGCCGAGGCCCGGCGGTGGTGTCGGCACCGGGTTCATCATCAGCGACGACGGCTACATCGTCACGAACAACCACGTCGTGGCGGGCGCCGATCGGATCGTGGTGACGTTCCCGCCTCCCGACGCCGCGGCGGCTGAGGCGAGTGATCCGGAGGGTCCGCCGAGAATGGGTCGCCGCCATCTCGACCATGCGGTGGATGCGGAAATCGTCGGGCTCGACCCCCAAACGGACTTGGCCGTAATCCGCATCGATGCGGAAGGGCTCAGGCCGCTGCCGCTGGGCTCCTCGGCGGATCTGCGGATTGGCGAAGTCGTGGTCGCCATTGGCCATGCACTCGACCTACCCGGCGGTCCCACCGTCACCGCCGGGGTCGTCAGCTCCCTCGGCCGGGTGCTGACGAACATCGGACCGCAGCGCCTCACGCTCAGCGATCTCATCCAGACCGATGCCTCGATCAACCCCGGCAACAGCGGCGGCCCGCTGCTGAACCTCTACGGTGAGGTGGTCGGCGTGAACTCGGCAGGGGCGGGCGCCGCCGAGGGCATCGGTTTCGCCATCGCCATCGACAACGCCAAGCTCGTGATCGACGCCCTCATCGAGGACGGCGTCGTCACGCGAGGGTTCATGGGCATCCGCTCGGCAACCATCACGCCGGCGATCGCGCGACAGTTTGATTTGCCGGTGAACCATGGCTTGTACATCCAGGCCATCACCGTGGGCTCCGGCGCGGACCAATCCGACCTGGAGGCTGGCGACATCATCGTCGGCATCAACGACGAATCCGTCGCCGACATCGGCGAGCTGGGTCGCATTCTGGCAAAGTACGGACCAGGCAGTACCGTGACGGTCTGGTATCTGCGGACGGACGTGGGAGACGATCCCCAACGAACCGAAGTCACGCTGGGCGCGCGGCCCGACCGCTAGACGCCGCCGATAACCGCATACGTCGACCTCGGCGGTCGTCGGCGCTGTGGATTCGACCTGCCCATGGCTGACGATCTGTTCGAACACGCGTCGCGGGAGGCCACCGAAGCCGCGGCCCCGCTCGCGGCGCGAATGCGTCCGCGCCGACTCGATGAGCTGGTCGGTCAGCGTCACCTGTTGGCGCCCGGGTCGTCACTGCGCGCGTCGCTAGAGCGCGACGCCATCTGGTCGGCGATCCTCTGGGGGCCGCCGGGATCGGGCAAGACCACCCTGGCGCGGCTTTCGGCCTCGGTCACCCGCCGGCGCTTCGTTCAGCTCAGCGCGGTCACCTCGGGCGTGCGCGACCTTCGCGACGCGGTCGTCGAGGCCCGCGAGCAGCGAGCCTTGCACCAGCGCCGCACGGTCGTGTTCATCGACGAGATCCACCGCTTCAACAAGGCGCAACAAGATGCCCTGCTGCCCCACGTTGAAGACGGCACGATCGTCCTGTGGGGCGCGACGACGGAGAATCCCTACACCAGCGTGATCGCGCCCCTGCTGTCGCGCGTGCGGGTGTTGCGGCTCGAGCCGCTGTCGCGCGACGACCTGCGCGTGATCGTCCAACGGTCCATCGATGACGCGGATCGCGGCCTCGCGGGGTCGGGGCTCAGCTTCGATGCAACGGCGGTCAACGCCATCGTCGCCGGGGCCGGTGGCGATGCCCGCACGGCGCTGAATTGGACCGAAGCCGCCGCGCTGCACGCGACGGCGCTCGGTGAGTCCAACGTGGACGCCGGCACCGTGCGCCGGGCGGTGCTCGAGCGGGGCGTGCGCTACGACCGCGCCGGCGACGACCACTACGACACCATCTCCGCCTTCATCAAGAGCATCCGCGGGTCCGATCCGGACGCCTCGCTGCTCTGGCTGGCCAAGATGCTGCGGGCGGGCGAGGCGCCCGCGTTCATCGCGCGACGACTGGTCATTCTGGCCTCGGAAGACATCGGCAATGCCGATCCCCGTGCGCTCCCGTTGGCAGCCGCCGCCGCTGCCGCCGTCGAGCGCGTGGGATTGCCGGAGGGCCGCTACGCGCTGGCGCAGGCGACGATCTATCTCGCGGGCGCGCCCAAGAGCAACGCCGCCGGGCGCGCCCTGGATGCCGCGGAGGAAGCCATCGCCGCGGGAGCGGACCTGGAAGTCCCCGCGCATCTGCGCAACACCCCGCCTCGGGGACCGCACGAGACGGACACCGACTATCTATACCCGCACGACTACCCGGAAAATTATGTCAACCAGCCGCATGCACCGCCTTCGCTGCGGGCACACCGCTTCTACGACGGGCGCGGCTCGGGCCAAGAGTCGGAGCTCTGGCAACGGCTGCGGCAGCGCCGGCGCGCCGATGACGAGCCCGACGCCGCTCCGTCTGATCCTCCGCGCTGAGCGCCGCCGCTACGCCGGAACGGCCGCCGGATCGTCGATTCGCCACACCTCGCCGTGGATGGTGGCGACCAACAGCACCTGACCGCCGGCGGCGTCACGGGCGACGGCCAGCGACTCGATGGGGACGCCATCGAGCTCGGCAATGAGCGAGTACCACAAGCGTCCGCGGTCGGAGGACCGGAGCACGCCGGCGCTCGTCGCCACGAACAGCGTGTTGTCGTCCGCGAAGTCGAGCGACGCGACCACGGAGCGGATCGCCGTCTCGAGACTGCTGGGATACAGCGCGTTCCAGTGACCGACCACCGTGCCGCTGGGGCGAAGCACGTGAGGTCCGGTCGCCAGGCAGAAAAACTCCTCGCCGTCGGCAGGCTCAGCGTCGGGGACCGTGAGCGACGCCCAGTGGTAGGCGCCCTCCTGCTGAAAGTAGCGCGACCATGAGGCGCCGCGATCCGTGGATCGGTAGACGGCGACCACGCCCTCTCCGGTCGTTGCGGCGAGGATCGTCCCGTTCTCGGCGAACCGCGGCGAGAACGCCACCTCTAGCACCGCGGATCCGCGGAATCGTTCTTGGGCAACGTTCCACGTTTCCCCGGCGTCGCTGCTCGTCAGCACGAATCCGCCGTAGCAACCGAGCGCGATCAGTCCATCGTCAGCGAACGTTGGCGAGAACGCCGCCGCCATGACCGGATACTCGGGCGGCACGCTGTCAACGGGCTCCCAGGTGCGTCCGGCGTCCGCGGTGTGCGCCAGCGTGTCGGCCGAGAGCGCCAGGGCGATGCCGTCCTGGGCAAAGGTGGGCGAAAGCGCCAGGCCGTTGACCGTGGACGCGGGCAAACCGTCGGTCACGGCGGTCCAATGACGACCACCGTCAGCGGACCGCAGGACGCCCTCGGTCGCCGATCCGGCCAAAATCACGCCGGCGGCGGCGAAACCCGGTGACGGCTTCAGGTCAAGGACCGGCAGGCTGGTGAGGCCGGCGCTGCTCGACGCCCACGTCCAGCCGCCATCCTCGGAACGAATGACGCCCGTGCCGTTGACTCCCGCCAGCACGACGTCGTCGCCGGCGCAGGCTAGAGCCAGCAGGGAGGCGCGACGCGCTCCGCTCAGCCGGTTGCGCATCCACTCGTCGCCGCCGTCCATCGACCGCCACATTTGATTGCCCGATATTGCGATGAATGCGCCGGCATCCAGCGTCACCGCATTGACCGGGCGGTTGTCGGGGAAGTCCTCCAGGTAGTGCCAGGTCGTGCCGTGGTCCAGCGTGCGGTAGAGACCGTGCGCCTCCGTCCCGGCAAGCGCCACGCCGCTAATCTGAAACGCGGACGACATGGCGATGGCCAGGACCGTGGCGTCGGCGGGCATGCCGACTCCAGCCGACCAGGATCGCGCCTGATCGACGCTGCGCATGATTCCGCCGTCGGCCGCGCCCGCAAGGAGCACGTCGGCCGAGTGGGGCGCCACCGCCAAAGCGGTGATCTGCGCGTCGGCCAGCTCGGGACCGTAGCCGTTCCACGACTGTCCGCGGTTGTCGGAGATGTAGACGCCGCGGCCGTCGGTTCCCGCCGCGATGGTTTCGTCGTCGGCGTATAAGGGCGAGAACGCCAGGGCCGTCACCGTTGGGTGCTCGCCCCAGAACATGCGGCGCTCCCACTTCTCCCCGCCGTCGTACGAGATGTGAAGCCCCGAGTCGGTGGTTCCCGCGACGACCGTCTGGTCCTTGCGAAAGTTCGGCGAGACCGCGACGGCCTCGATGAATGGGCTGCGCAGCGCGTTGGTCGGCTCCCAGCTTCGGCCACCGTCGTCGGAACGAAACACGCCGGTCAGCGTGCCGGCAAACACGGTGCCCCAACCGCGGGCGTTGGCGGTGCTGGCCAGCGACGTGACCGTGCCGCCTTCGCGCGCGGATAGGCGCTCCGCGACGGGTTCGCGATTGGGCTCAGTCATGGTTGGCGGTCCCGAGATCTTGGCAAGTCACGGACAGTCTCCTTGGGCATGGTGGTTCGGCGAGGCTCAAACAACGCGAAATCCCCGACGGCCTACGTAAAGTACGGCGCGGCGTGCTCGCGCAGCCAGTTCAAGCTGGCGACAATCCACGCTTCGGCGTCGTGCTCGGGCGGCGCGAGCACCTCCACGCAGTGCTGCAGATTGTCGGGGTCCGGTGCGCCCTGCTGCAACACCTCGAGGATATCGAGCACCGGCACGTCGCCGTCCCCGATGGGCGCATTGAAGAACCTAGGCTCGCCGATCAGCGTGTAGGGCTGCACGCGCATGTCCTTGATATGGGTCATCACGGTGTAGGGCGCGGCCAGCCGTGCAGCGTCGAGCGGGTCCTCCACAACGGAAATTGAATTGACGAAGTCGAAGTTGTGGCGCAGCCAGGGCGAATCGATGGCTTCCATCACCTGCACCAGATCGGCGACGCGATAGTCCATGTGCGACTCGGTGGTGAGCACCACGCCCAGCTCTTCGGCGATGGGGATGAGCGACGTCAGGTTGCGAATTATGGCGTCAAGCTGCTCCGCCAGCGGCGGATCTTCGATGAACCGGTGGCGCAACCCGGCCTCGCGGTGCACCACATTGACGATGGTCGCCCCGGCGGCCGCGGAGAGTTCAATGGCCCGCACGCACCGTTGAAACTCGGTGCCGCCGCTCCATCCATTCGCCGTCTCGGCCAGCCGGTAAGACACCGCGTCGCGAGCGCTGCGCCGCGCGGCCATGTCCGTGGCGCCCCAGGCGTCGGCGTCGGCCGGAAAATCCGGGACGGCGATGCCGAAATACTCAATGCCCGCGCTTCGCATGACGTCGCCAAAGCGGCGGGCGCCGGCCTCGTCGCCGAACCAGCCGGGGTCCATATAGAGCGCCGTCAGCCCGTGCACGCGCGCCCGCTCGATCATCCACATTGGAAGGTCGCCCGCAGTTTCCGGCGGCTCGACCGACTCGAAATACGGCAGACGTCCGGTGGAATACCGGTACGTCGCGCTGTCGGTGCGCAGCCAGGGATACGCCACCCAGCGATAGCTGGCCTGTGAAAGTCCGAGCTTCATGACGGCTCGAAGAGGTGCCCGCGCTCGGCGCGCAGCCACTCGATGCTCGCCCGCACCCACACGTCGGGATCGTGATCGGGCGGCGGCGCCACTTCCACGCACACCGGCATGTTCTCCGGGTCCTTCGCTTCGGCTTGCACCAAATCGAGGATCTCGATAATTGGCACGCTGCCGCGTCCGAGCGGGGCCCAGGACACCTGCGCCTCGCCGGTGCCGGTGGCCGGCTGGATGCGCATGTCCTTGAGGTGCATGTTGACGGCGTACTTGGCCGCCAGCCGCGCGCCGTCCATCGGGTCCTCGATCACGGCGATGGGATTGGCCGTATCCAGGTTGATCCGCAGCCACGGCGAGTCGATGGCCTCGACCACCTGCACCACCTCGGACAAGCGATAGTCGATGTGATTCTCCCAGGCCAGCACCACGCCGTACTCGGCGCACACCGGCAGCAGCGAGCGGAAATTGGCCTCCGCCCTCTCCAGCTGAACGTCGATCGGCGGATCCTTGGTGAAGTGGTTGTGCCGCACGGCTTGGTTGTGCACCGCCGCCGCAACCTTCGCCCCGGCCCAGGCGCTGCGCCAGATCTGCTCGATGGTGAATTGGTACTCGCCACCCTCCCACTCCTCGGCGCTCGCGGCGATGTTGAAGGCCGCGTTGCCGACGAACATCACCCCGGCGGCCTCGGCCCGTTCGCGGAAGTCCTGGGCCGCCGCGCGCCCGGCGAACGTCCGCGAAGAAATGTAGAGGGACTCCACGCCCAACGATTGCACGCGTTCGAGCAGCCAGGTTTCGATCGGATCCGCGGGATCGGGCGGATCGAGCGTCTGCAGGTACGGCAGCCGCCATTCGTCCTGGAGGAATATCGGGCGGTCGCGGCGCATGTCCGGGTACGCCATCCACCGATAGCACGCCTGCGAGATGCCGAGCTTCATGCGCGCACCGTCATGAGGTCTCGCGCAGCGCGCGCCACACCAGCTCCTGGGTGTCCAGGATGTCGTTGCGGCCCATCGCGTCGGCCAGAGCGTCGGCGTCAATCGCGTCGAGCACGCGCAGCAGGTAGTTGGTGTTCGACACGAACTGCTGCGCGCTGCGGATGGGCTCCTCGCGCGTCCAGACGACATCCATGCCCAGGTAGTGCGGATAGTCGGCCTCGCGCAGCCAGTGGAGCATCTCCAACGACTCCCACAGGTGGCTGCTGGCGAAGATGGTTGACAGGTCCTGCGGCAGCTGCGTGTCGTTGAGGTGCACGTGATAGAGCAGGCCGCGGCGGGCGGCTTCCCACGCCGCTTGCGCCGCGTTTTCGCCGCTCATGAAGGTGTGGCTCACCTCCAGCTGCGCGCCGAGATTGGGCAAGTTCAGCTCGCCGATGATCTCCAGCGTCTTGCTCATCGAGCCCACCGTGGCCCAGCCGCGCGGCAGATAGGGCCGGAACTCCAGGGCCACTTTGAGATCTCCGGCGGCCGCGCAGATCTCGCGCAGTGCGTCGAGGGTTCGCTCTCGGGCGGCGCGAAAGTCCTGCTGAAACGGGTAGTCGGCCCCATCCATGGGCGTGAACACATAGACGCCCAGGCCGTCGAGGGCGCGAGCCACCTCAACGGCGTGCAGGCACATGTCGATGGCCTCGCGCCGCTCGGACGCGTCGGGCGAGGTGTAGGCGGCCCAGGGGAACGAACCGCGAATGTAGGGCTCGCCGTGGTGAATCATGGAGCATTGCAGCCCGCGGTCGTCGAGCCGCTGCTTCACCTGGTGCGAGTTGTCCAGCGTCACGCAGGTGCCGCTGAAGAACTCGATACCGGCCAGGTCGGGAATCTGGTCGACGGCGCGGAAGGCATCATCGATTTCGCCCATCGAAGGGCCATCGGCCATGCCGAGGTGGTGATAGAGACCCACCGAGTACTTCGGCGTCCAGTCCATACCCGCTGCTCCTAGTAGTAGCCGAAGCCGCCGTCGGCCTTGTCCGGCACGGGGCGGCGCCACGCCTGGTAGGGGTGCTGCGCCACGAGCGCCTCGTTGAGCGTCACGCCCCACCCCGGACCCTGCGGCAGTTTGACATAGCCGCCCTCGATCTCGATGCCGCCGTTGGTGAAGCTCTCCCGCAGCGCCGACGCGTCCGCCCGCGGACCGACCGTCTGCGGCGACTCCATGATGAGAAAGTTGGGCGTCGCCGCGCCGAAGTGCGCCGTGGCCACGCTCGACAGCCCGCCGAACGGATTGTGCGGCGCCAGCGACAGCATGTGCGCCTCGGCCAGCGCCGCGATCTTGCGAATCTCGGTCATGCCGCCGCAAAGCAGAATGTCAGGTTGCAAGAGGTCGGCGCCCTGCGCTTCGATCAGCGCCTGGAACTCGTGCTTGCCGTAGAGGCTCTCGCCGGTGGCCACGGGTAGATTCATCGCGCGACGCGCCTCCGCCATCACCGTGTGGCTGCCGGGCCGGATCGGCTCTTCGATGAACATCGGCCGGTAGGGCTCGATCGCCCGCGCCATTTCGGCGGCCTTGACCGGCTCTTCCAGCTTGGCGTGAAAGTCGACCCCGATCTCCGCCGCATCGCCGACAGCCGCGCGCACGGCCTCCACGCGCTCCGCGACCAGCCGGATGGCCTCCTGCCACGGCAGGCGGTCGTCGTCGGTCGCGTAGGGAAAGAGCTTGAACGCCGTGAACCCATGATCGCCGGCCATCGCCCTGGCTTCCTCGGCCATGTCGGCCGGATCGCCGGTCACTACGTCGAAATAGACCCACACGCGGTCGCGATAGGGGCCGCCGAGCAGTTGATAGACCGGCTGGTCGGCCAGCTTGCCCGCCAGGTCCCACAGCGCCAAGTCGATGCCGCTGATGGCCGCCCAGCCAACCGCACCCGCCGGAAACCGCAGCCCGCGGTAGCAGAGGTGCCACAGCCGCTCACGGCGCGTGGCGTCCTCACCAACGAGCCACTCGCCGAGATAGCGCACCGTCTCGGCCACTGCCAGGTCCGGGCCGGCGGCGTACGCCTCGCCCAGACCGACCACCCCCGACTCCGTCGTGATCGTGACGTAGTTGGCGTTGTGGTGCGAGTCCGAGGCCGTCCGCACCTCGACGGATCGGATTCGCACTAGCCCCGCCTCAAAACCACAGCGTCGCGCGCGAGCCTAGTCTGTGCGCTCCGTACAGTCCAACCTGACGACACAGCAATGGGCGCGCCGGATGCACCTCATGCGCCGTCCATTCACTCCCACGTGAAAAGGGAACGGTCACCTGCATACATGGAACGTTTTCTAAACGTCGCGCGTAGTATCTAGCGGAACACACGGTGTCTGACGCCATCACCACACGGGGAACGGCCTCCTGAGAAGCCATCGCCCGGCGTTGATCTCGGCCGCCGTTCTAGTGGCTGCGCTGGGGCTGGCGATTAGCCTGGCCAGTTGCGGACCCGATGCGCCTAGCGACGGAAGCCAAGTCTCGCCTGCGGCCTCGCCAGGGGAACGCGCGCTCACTCCCGGGGCTATCCAGTCGCAACAGCCCGCAGCGTCTCAGCAAACCGCAACCGCGTTCGCCTCAGCCACCGAGAGCGGACAGCGCGCGCCGACGACGAGTGTGACTACGGCCCCCAACGCGGCGCTGCCAGCAATTACCAGGCCCGAGATTGTTGTTCGCCAGTCCGGAGTCCACGTCCAAATCCGAACACCCTGCTTTGGTGGCATCTCGTTGCCGAGGGACCACTTCATTCGGTGGAGTCCCGATGGCTCGTCCGTGTTCTTCAACCAAGGCAGCAATCTCTACCGGGTTTCGACTGACGGCACTGCGCCGCTCCGGATCCTGCCGGACCGCAAGTTGCGCCTGGAGGTCGGGCCAATGACCGCATTCGATGTCTCGCCCGATGGGTCGCAGGTTGTCTATTCCAGTTGCGCTGTGCCCTTGCAGCCCTGGGGCGAACACGGTCCGTCGATCACCCGCGAGACCGACGCCGAGGGCAACGAGATTGTCGTCATCGAGCACGGAGGAAGGGATGGTGGTCCCAGCTACCCCTCCAACTATGAGCTGGCACGAATAAACATCGACGGTACGGAGTCGGAGCGCCTGACCGACAGCGGGTCCTACAACAATTTCCCAGCATGGTCTCCCGACGGCACTCAAATTGCCTTTGTTTCCAAGTCCGGGTTGTATGTCTTGGCAGCTGACGGCGCGCCGGTTCAGCCTCGCGAGGTGCAGGCAGTCGTATCGGTCCAACAACCGCGACTGCCGGCGGAGTTGGAGGCGGTGGCTTTGCATCCGCCCGCGTGGTCTCCGGACGGAGCCCATCTCGCCTTCGTGGGTTGGGGGCTTCCCACACAACCGACCGGACCCGTGGCAGCTAGATTTGGAATCTACACTGTAGGCGCGGACGGCGCAGACCTGCGGCGGCTGACCGACACGGTGAGCGAACCCTCGTGGTCGCCGGACGGGCAGCGCATCGCCTTTGCCAAACCCGACGGCGACGATGTGGCGCTCTACACCATGTCCGCCGACGGCTCGGACCCCAAGCGGGTCACCACCATCACGGGCTGGCACCCGCAATATGGAGAACCGGATCCAGCGCGCGCCCTAATAGAGAACGTTGCATGGTCACCCGACGGCTCGAAAATCCTCTACACGTGCGGCGGGATCTGCGTGGTCAGCGTGGACGGCAAGGCAATAAATGACACGCCGCTACGCGGAAACATCGCCGCCTGGTCTCCGGACGGCTCGCGTATCGCTGTGGCGGAGGTCTTGTGGTCCGGTGGGACCTTTGTCGATGTTCGCAGCATGGCCCCCGACGGCAGCGACATGCGCAGCCTGCCGACTCCAGGCGCCACGGTCACGACCATCGGTCGTGCGCCCCCCAGCGGTCCAGAGTCGGGTCCGTGCACGGCGGGATTCGTCGTGGCGGCTCCTGCCGAGAACCCAGGGTTGGTGCAGGACTGCGAGACATTGTTTGAAGTGCTAACCGCGCTATTTGGGGAGCAGATCGATCGATCGCTCCGAGGGTCGCCAATAGAGACTTGGCCGGGCATTAGAGTCAGCGGCTCACCCCCGAGGGTAACGGCGTTGACGCTCTTGGGGCATGGGCTGGACGGAACCATTCCCGTCGAACTCGGGGCACTCACCCACCTGCAGTCCCTGGCCCTTTCGTTCAACAAAATCACCGGCCCAATCCCGCCTAAACTGGGAGAGTTGGCTCGGCTGGCGCATCTGGACCTTTCCTTCAACCAGATCACCGGCCCAATCCCGGCTGAACTGGCGAAGCTGACTCGGCTTTTGAATCTGGACCTGTCCTGGAACGAATTCAGCGGACCGATTCCAGCGGAACTGGGCCAGTTGGCAGACCTTGAATTGCTTTCCCTTGAGGGCAACCCGCTGACCGGCTGCATCCCAGCCGCATTGCAAAGCGTTCCAGATCACGATCTCTCCAGCCTCGGGTTGCCGGATTGCGGGTAAATGGAACGAACCCAGGAGGCTTGTCGTCGACGGCGAGGACACCTGAGCACTGCCGCTCGCGCGACCCGAATGCCTAACCCGCCGACGCCCCGTTCGCGGCCATGGGCAGTGCGCCGCCTTTGGCCTCGATGTCCTGCCAGAAGTGGCAGGAGACGAAGTGCCCATCGCCGGCGTCAGTCAGCTCCGGCTCCTCCGTCGCGCAGCGGTCCTGCGCCCACGGGCAGCGGGGGTGGAAGCGGCAGCCGGACGGCGGGTTCACCGGGCTCGGCACGTCGCCGGTGAGGATGATGCGCTCGCGCTTGGCTTCCAGGTCGGGGTCGGGCACCGGCACGGCGGAAAGCAAACATCGCGTATACGGGTGCAGTGGGCGCAGATAGAACTGCTCGCTGGGCGCCATCTCGACGATCTGGCCGAGATACATCACCGCAATCCGGTGGCTGATTTGGCGCACCACCTTGAAGTCGTGGGAGATGAACAGATAGGCCACGCCCAGTTGCTGCTGCAAGTCAAGCAGCAGGTTCATGATCTGCGCCTGGATCGACACGTCCAGCGCCGACACCGGCTCGTCGCAGACGATGAACGAGGGTTGCACGGCCAGCGCGCGGGCGAAGGCGATGCGCTGTCGCTGACCGCCCGAGAACTCGTGCGGATAGCGGCTGGCGAAGCGCGGGTCGAGTCCCACCAATTCCAGCAGTTCGCGCACCCGCTGGCGGCGCTCGTCGCGGCTGTCATAGAGGTCGTGCACCTGCAGCGGCTCTTCGATGATCCGCCCGACCGACATCCGCGGATTCAGCGAGCCGTACGGATCCTGGAAGATCATCTGCATCTTCCTCCGTGCGCGCCGCTGATCGTCGCGTGAGAGCTGCACGAGGTCGCTGCCCTCGAAGATCACTTCGCCCGCCGTCGGCGGCTCGAGCTGCATGATCGTGTTGCCGGTCGTGGTCTTGCCGCAGCCGGACTCGCCGACCAGGCCCAGCGTCTCGCCCGCGTTCAACTCGAAGCTGATGCCGTCGACCGCCCGCACCAACCCGGACTGGCGGCGAATGATGAAGCCGCGCATCACCGGGAAGTACTTCGTGAGGCCCTTGACCGTCAGCAGCGTTTCGCCATTCGCCGAGCCATTCCCGCCATAAGCGGTGGTCCTCGTCCCGCCTGCCGTGGTTTCACTCATCGCAACTCACCCGTATCCACGTCCACCCAGCAGCGGAGCGACCGGCCTTCGTCGATCGTCTCCACGGGCGGCATTTCCTCGATGCACTTGTCCTGGACATGCCGGCAGCGCGCCGCAAACGGACACCCCACCGGAAGGTTGGTCATGTCCGGCGGCGCGCCCGGAATAGCGCTCAGCCGATCTCCACGCGCGGCGGAGATGCTCGGCATGGATTCCAGCAGGCCGATCGTGTAGGGGTGTTTCGGCGTATAGAAGATGTCGCGGCCCGATGCCCGCTCAACGATGTACCCGCCGTACATCACCACGATCTCCTCGCAGAACCCGGCCACCAGCGCCAGGTCGTGCGTGATCAGGATGGCGGCCATGCCCAGCTCTTCGCGCAGACTCGAAATCAACTCGATGACCTGCGCTTGAATGGTCACGTCCAGCGCGGTCGTCGGCTCGTCGGCGATCAGCAACTGCGGCTGGCACGAGATCGCCATCGCGATCATGGCCCGCTGCTGCATGCCACCCGAGAGCTGGTGCGGATAGTCGTTGGCGCGCTCGGCGGGCGACGGGATTCCCACCCGGTCGAGGAGCTCCACCGTGTGGGCGCGGGCCTCGTCCTTGCTCACGCCCAGATGCAACCGCTGCGCCTCGTCGATCTGACGGCCGACCGTGAGCACCGGATTGAGCGAGCTCATCGGGTCCTGAAAGATCATGGAGATCCTCCCGCCGCGGACGCCTCGCATCTCGTTGGGCGGGATTTGCAGCAGGGATACCCGGCCGGCGCGCGTCTCGATGATCTCCTCGGGATCGACATCCATGATGTCGGTGTCGCCAAACATCACCTCGCCGCCGGTGATTCGACCGGCCGGTTGAGGGATCAGCCGCAGCAGGGCCAGCGAGCTCACGCTCTTACCGCTGCCCGACTCCCCCACGATGCCGAGCGATCCGCCCGCCGAAAGCTCGTAGGCAATCCCATTGACGGCCTTCACGATGCCCTCGTCCGTCTTGAATTGGACGGCGAGATCCCGAACCTCGAGCAATTGGCCGTTATCGCTCATGTCGCCCGCTCAATCACTTGGTCCGCATGCCTTGGCAGCCAGTAGTCGTGATACCGATCATCGCACTCCACCGAACAGAAGCGCATCCCGCCGGCGCTCACCCACACGTCGCGCGGGATCACCTGGCCGCAAAGCCGGCAATTCGTCACGTCGGTTTCCCACCAATCGCCCTTGTGCTGCTCCCAGTGCCCGCCGGTCTCGGAGCGTGGTGCCACGGCGGCAACGGGCGCGCGCGTCTCGTCGGTGATGGACGGCGCGGCGAGAGACGGTGCGTCGGCGCGGAGCCGCGCCGTCTCGTCGGCGTCGATGGTCAGCGTTCCGTTGAGACGCTGCAGCGCCACCCCGTAGATGTCGCGCGCGGCCGTCTCCGACACGAATCCCTCCATCACGTCGCGGCGCACGGCTTCCGGGGCGCGTGCCCGCGGATCGCCGTAGCCTCCCCCGCCGGGACTCGCGAGCATAACCTGATCGCCCTGTTTCAGCACAATGTTGGCCACGCGCGAGTTGCTGGGCGTGCCATATTCCTCGCGGAACGTCACGAACGTGTCGTGGCCGGCGCGCTTGACGAGCAGCGCCGATTGCTGCCCGTCCTCGCCGCCAAAGAGGCCCCAGGCGCCAGACACCATGCGGTCGAACAGCGCCGACACGGTGATTTCGGGCGCCCGCACCTCGAGAATCCGCTCCGAGCCAAGCCCTCCCCGCTGCGCGCCGGCGCCGCCGGAGTCTTGCCGCAGGCGATATGACCGCTCGAGGAAGGGATAGCGCGTCTCGAAAATCTCCACCGGCGTCGATGGACAGTTGCCGTTGGGAATCACCTGGTTGCTGTTGCCGTCCGCATTGGCGCGACCGCCCCAGCCCACGCCGTCGAAGTGGTAGTGCACGTAGTACCGATCGGTGTCCGGGTGCGTGCCGCCGAAGAGGAAATTGCACGACGTGCCGCCGGTGTCCGCCGAAACCCGGTCCGGCACGGCCTTCGAAAGGGCGCCGATCACGATGCCCCACACGCGTGGATGCGTCTCGGTGTTGCCGCCGACGCAAGGCCCGGGATGGACGACGTTGGTGATCGTGCCCGGCGGGGCAATCACCGTAATTGGCCGATAGGCGCCGTCGTTGTGCGGCACGTTGTTGTCGGCAAAGTGGAACACGGCGTTATAGGTGCCCGAAGCCGTCACGCCGTAGGTGCAGTTCAGCACGTGATCCGCCTGGGGATCGCTGTCGCTGAAGTCGGCCACCAGGCTTCCGTCTGAAACCACGAGCCGCAGCCGAATCCAGTCGTGCAGCGGCACGTCGCGGGCGTCTTCCATGTGGCCCTCGAAGGTGTATTCGCCGTCGGGGATGGCGCGAATCTCGTCCCGCATCCACCGCTCGGCGTAGTCGAGCAGCTCGTCGCTTACCTGCGTGATGCGCTCGACGCCGTAGGCGTCCAGCAGCTCATGCGTGCGCTGCTCGGCCACGTTCAGCGACGCCATCATGGCGTGCAGGTCGCCCCAGGTGTAACGGGGCGCGCGGTGGTTGGACATCATGATGCGCCACACGTCTTCGTTATATTCGCCACCGCGCATCAGCCACACCGGCGGCAGGCGCAGGCCCTCCTGGTAGATCTCGGTGGCAGTGGCCGCGAACCCGCCGACGGCCAGGCCGCCGATCTCCACCAGGTGCGCGATGTTCGACACATAGCCAAAGATCTCGCCGTCGTAGTAGACCGGCTTGATCACCACGTGCTCCGGCATGTGCACGCCGCCGCGGTAGGGGTCGTTGTGCACGATGATGTCGCCCTCGCGCACGTTCTCTTCGCCGATCTCGGCGATGAGCCACTTGACCACGAAGCGGATGGCGCCCACCTGCGCGGGGCAGAACTCGGTCTGCGCGAGCATGCGCCCGTGGCGGTCGAAGAGCACGCAGGAGAAGTCGCGGCTCTCGCTGAAGATCGGCGAGTAGGCCGTGCGCATCATCGTGGTGCCCATCTCGCGGCAGATGCCGACCAGACGGTTGTAAACCACGTTGAGCGTCACGAGGTCGACGCTGGATGGGGCGCTGGACGTTGTCATCGATGGCGTCTCCGGGCACGTTGTGCGCTCATGCGGATTCCTCGGTCCATTCGAGCACGGCCGTGCCATGCGGGCTGACGGTCAGAAGCTGACCGGGGTGGACGACGGTGGTTGAGTCGAGCTCTTCGATGATGGCCGGACCGGCGATGCGATCGGCGGGCGAGAGGTCCTCACGGGCATAGACCGCGCACTCGACAGCCCCGTCGGAGGAGAACCACACCTGGCGCGTCCCCGCCGGCTCCGCGGGCGGCCCCTCAGGCAGCACCGGCAACGCCGGCTTGGCGGTATCGCCAAAGACCGTGACGTTGAACTGCACCAACTCGATGATTTCGTCGGGGATGCGATAGCCGTAGGTGGCCTCGTAGTGAGTCTCGAACGCCGACAGCAATTGCGCCAGCGATTCGGCCGTCACCTCGCCGCCGGGGATCGGGATCTCTTCCTCATAGTTCTGGCCGAGATAGCGCATGTTCACCGACCGCTGGATCTGGGGCGTGCCGGCGAAGCCCTCGTGCTCCAGGTCGGCGGCCGCTTCCGCCACCAGCTCATTGAGCCGCGCGTCGATGGACGGCGCGTCCAGGCGATCCGACCGCAGGATGTGCGTCCAGGTCTTGTCCACGCGCATGTCGGCCAGCAACGTGCCGAACGCGGAGCAGAGCCCCGGATGCGGCGGAATCAGCACCCGGCGCGCGCCGATCACCTTGGCGATGGCCGCCGCGTGCAGCGGACCGGCGCCGCCGAAGGCCACCAGGCTGAACTGCCGCGGGTCCAGACCACGCCGCACGGTGAGCAGGCGCATGGCCTCCGCGATGTTCTCGACGGCAATGTCCAGCACGGCCTGAGCCGTGGCCTCGGGACTCAGACTGAGCTTGTCGCCGAGGTCGGAGAGGGCGCCATGGGCGAGATTCGCGTCCAGCCGCACTTCGCCGCCCAGGAAGTTCTCGGGATTGAGCCGGCCGAGCACCACGTTTGCGTCCGTAACCGTGGGCTCGGTCCCGCCCTGTGCGTAGCACACCGGCCCCGGCACGGCCCCGGCGCTCTGCGGACCCGCTTGAAGCAATCCGCCGCGGTTGACCCAGGCAATCGACCCGCCGCCGGCGCCCATGGTGGTCATTTCAATGAACGGCGCCGCCACGGGCAGGCCGAACTCGATTTCCCAGGCCGTGGTGTAGCCGATGGCGCCGTCATCCACCACGCCGACATCCGTGCTGGTGCCGCCCATGTCGAAGCTGATGATGTTGTCGTCGTTCAGCGACTCGGCGTAGTACTTCGCCGCGATGATTCCGCCGGGCAGCCCGGAAAGCACCGTCTGCGCCGGGCGGTCCGCCGCCGACTCGGCCAGCATCTGGCCGCCGTTGGACTTCATCACCGCCCACGAGCGGGTGTTCCCCCACTCTGCGAGACCTTCGTCCAGCGCGTGGATGAACCCCTGCAGCAGCGGACGTATATAGGCGTCGGCAATGGTCGTGCTCGCGCGGTCGTACTCCCGCCAGATCGGCGCGACCTCGTGCGAGAGCGAAATCGAAAGCTCGGGAAACTCGCCCGCCAGATACTCGCGGATCATGCGCTCGTGGTCGGGCTTGACGTACGAGAACAGGCAGTTGACCGCCACGGCGACCGCGCCGTTGGTTCGTTCGTCCAGGCGTGCGCGCAGCATGTCGCCAAGGCTGCCGAGGGCCGCCGGCGTCAGCGGGTCCACGACCTCGCCCATGTAGTCGAGCCGCTCCGCCACGCCCACACAGTCGCGGCGGGTGACCAGGGGCTCCGGTCGCTCCCAGTCGAGGTCGTAGTGGAACTTGCGATCCACCCGTTGCAGAAACGGCACGTCCTCGAATCCGGACGTGGTCACGTACAGCACCCGGGCGCCCTGGCGTTGAAGCAGCGCGTTGACGCCCACCGTGGTGCCGAGCACGAAGTAGCTCACCTCGTCGGCGGGAATGCCGCTGTGCGCGAGCGCGTCGAAAATCGCGTCACTCGGCGAGTCGGGCGTTGACGGACGCTTGACGACCTGGGCCTCCCCCGATTCCTCATCGAGGGCGACGAAGTCGGTGAAGGTCCCGCCGGTGTCGATGCCAATACGGATGGCCAATGCGCGCCTGCCTCAGATCACTCGATGTTGGGGCTCGTCGCCGAGCAGGATACGACGCACCTCGGCCACGGCTGCAAGTTCGCACTCCAGCGCCGCGGTTTCCGACTTCCAGGCAATGTGGGGCGTGACGATGAGATTCGGCTCGCGAAGGAGGGGATGGTCGAAGTTCGGCGGCTCGGTCTCGAAGACGTCCAGCCCGGCGCCGCCGAGAGCGCCAGAAGCTAGCGCACTTTGCAATGCGCCGTGATCGATGATGCCGCCACGGGACACATTGATCAGCAGCGCGCCAGGGCGCATGCGAACGAATTGCGGGGCGCCAAGCATCTCCCGCGTGTCGTCGGTGAGCGGCACGTGCACGGTCAGCGCATCGACCGATCCCAACAGGTCATCCAGGTCGCTCGCCACGCGCATCTCGGCGCCCGCCGGCGGCGTGAGCCGTTCCACCGTCAGGAAGGGATCGAACACCACCAGCCGCATGCCGAAGCCGGCGGCCAGAGCAGCGGTGGCTCGGCCGATGCGGCCATAGCCCAAGACGCCGAGCGTCGAACCGCGCAAACGCCGAGGTTGAAACGTGTCGTCGTAGGTCCGCCACAAATGCCGCTCGCGCACATCGGCGTCCGACGCCGTCACGCACCGCGCCAGCCCCAGCAAGAGGGCGATGGCGTGCTCGGCGACCTCCGAGGTGAAGGCGTCGGGCGTGTGCGCCACCACCACGCCGCGCTCTTTGGCCGCGTTCAAATCGACCTTCTCCGTGCCCACGCCGTAGACCACGACGCCGCGCAGCTTCGGCGCGTGATCGAGCACTTCCCCGTCGACCGGCGTCAACTCGGTGAGAAAAACATCGGCGTCCGCCACGGCGACCTTCACCTCAGCGCGCGACGGATAGCCCAGGAACTCCAGGTCGGCGATGTCGGCAAGCGCCTCGATCTCGCGATCGCGGTGCGGCAGCCCGGCGCCGGCGGACACCACGCGAAACCGACGGCTCATCGTAGGGCGCCAGCCACGCTGCTAGGCGGCGCCGGCAAATCGCTTGGGGAAGTACTGGGCGCAGTTCTCCTCCAGCCAGTCGACGCTCAGCTTCATCCAAAGCTGCGGGTCGTACTGCGGCAGGCAGCACGTCTCGATGCAATGGGGCAGGTAGTCGGGATCCGGCACGTTCTGCTGCAAGATCTCCATGATCTCGACAATCTCCACGCTGCCGTAGCCCAAGGGCGCATGGAAAAAGCGGGGCTCGCCGGTCGTGGTGATGGACTGCACACGCATGTCCTTGAGGTGCGTCATCACGGTGTATGGCGCGGCCATGTGAGCGGCGTCGACCTGGTCTTCGACAACCGAGTAGCTGTTGGCGAAGTCGTAGTTGATCCGCAGCCACGGCGACGCCACGCCTTCCACCACCTGCACGATCTCGCTGATGCGGTAGTCCATGTGGTTCTCGAAGGCCAGCACAATGCCGCACTTCTCAGCGTCAACCACTAACTTCGACAGGTTCTCGATCATGCGGTCGATCTGCACGCCGATCGGCGTCTCGGTGCTGAAGTGCCCGAAGCGCAGGCCGCCGTTGGGCATCGGCTGTCCCGGAGGTCCCGGCGGGTCGGCGTTCACCATGGCGCTGGTTCGCACGCCGCCGGCCTGCATCCACTCCAGGTGCATGGCGGCGCGCTCGTGCACCGCCGGCCACTCGTCGGAATCGACGGCCCAGGCGCCGTTTACGGAGCCGACCCACTCGATGCCGTTTTCGGCCAGCAGGCGACCATTGGCAGCGGCCGCCTCCTTGCCATCCAACAGCGACGCCGCCGTATAGAGGTTGTCAAACCCCCACTCCGCGCAGCGCTCGATCCACCACTCCAGCGCCCCTTCCAGCTCGGCGGGCGGCTCGGTGGTGGTGCCATACGGATACTCCAAGCCACGAAAGCCATATTCGGGCTGATCGATGCGCAGCCCCGGGTAGGACACCCACCGGTAGGCCGCCTGTGAAAGGCCGAGTCTCATTGCATCGCCCCCTGGTCCCAACAAACGCGCGCCCGCGGCCGCCAGTATGACCCAAATGCGCCCGGCGCACGCGCCCATTGCCTACCATAGCCATCAACCTGCTGGGGTCGGCGCCGTCGCACCGGAATAGAGGCCATACCGTGGAGAGACCGCGAGCCATCGTGCTGGGCACGGGCGTGATCGGGCGCGTGCATATCGACGCCCTGCGCCGCAACAACGTCGACATCGTGAGCGTGGTGGCGAGCAGCGAAGCGCGGAGCATCGCCGCCGCGGCCGAGTTCGGCGTCCCACGCGGAGACCCGGACGTGGCCACCGCCCTACGGGCCACCAGTCCGGACGTGGTGCACGTCTGCACGCCCGATACCCACCACCTCGAGCACGCCGGCATGGGCCTCGACGCGGGCGCGCACGTGGTGTGCGAAAAGCCGCTGACCACCGACGCCGGGTCGGCGGGCGAGCTCTACCGGCGCGCGGCGGACTCTGGTCGCGTTCACGCCATCTGCTTCAACAACCGCTTCTATACGCTGGTGCAGGAGCTTGCCGCCCGCCGCCGCCTGGGCGCGCTCGACCGCGTCATGCTCGTCCGGGCGTCCGTCGCGGACGACACGTTCTGGCTCGAGACCGATTGGGACTGGCGCCTGCTGCCCGAGATGGGCGGCCCCACCATCGTCACCTCGACCACCGGCAGCCACCTGCTCGATCTCACCAGCTTCGTCATCGGCAGCCGCGTGGTCGAGGTCTGCGCGGACTTCCTCACGGCGCACGACGTCCGCAAGCGCCCCCGTCCCGATGGGGGAATGGATGACTACCGTGCGCCCGGCGAGGATGTCTCGAACCTGCTGGTGCACTGGGAAAACGGCGCCCGCGGCGTGCTCTCACTGTCGCATGTGGCCGTGGGGCATCCCTACCGCATTCGCGTCGAGATCGACGCCACGGCCATGGGCGTGAGCTGGGACTCGGAGCGGCCCAACGAACTCTGGCTCGGACACCGCACCGAACCCAACGAGATCGTCCTGCCGGACCCGCGCCAGGCGACGGAGGAAGGCAGCTACTTCATGGACAACCCCGGCGCCTACCGCGAGGGCTTCGGGGACACCTTCCGCCTGCTGTTCCGCGAGGTCTACCGCGCCGTCGCCGACGGCGGTCAGCCCGACGCGCCAACCTTCCCGACGTTCCAGGACGGCTACGGCATCCAGATCGTGCACGACGCCGCCGTGCAGAGCTTCCGCGAGCGGCGCTGGGTCGACGTCGACTGGTCGGCGTTCGACAGCAACTAGACCGGGACTGGAGACCCCGACCTGGCCGGTCCGTCATTCCCGCGAAGCCTGTCCCCGCGGAGGCGGGGAGCGGGAATCTAGCGCCCGCGTCTACTCCGGCTCGAACAGCGATTTCGGCGGCTCGCCGCGGAGCACGCGCGCGACTTCCGCCGCGGCCTCGCGGCGCAGGATGTTGATCGATGTCTTCGAGTAGAACCCGCCGTGGGGCGTGACGATCAGATTGGGCGCCTCTCGCAGCGGCGAATCCATCGGCAGCGGCTCCTCTTCCGTCACATCAAGACCGGCGCCCGCAAGCCGCCCGTCCTTCAGAGCCCGGGCCAACGCCGCGTTGTCCACCACGGCGCCGCGGGCGGTGTTGATGAGAAACGCGGTGGACTTCATGGCGTCGATCTCGGCCTCACCGATCAGATGGAACGTCTGCGCCCGCAACGGCGTGTGCACCGATACGAAGTCCGACTGCTTAAGGAGATCTTCCAGCGGCACGCGCTCGACCTGCGCCGCCTTGAACGCCGAGTCTGGCGCGCGCGGCGAGTGCCCCACGAGCCGCAACCCGAAGGCCCGCGCCCGCGCCGCCACCGCCTGCGCCGTCTGCCCCAGCCCGATCAGTCCCAGCGTCTGGCCTTCGATACGCTCCATGGGCTCCGCCACCCGCGTCGCGTCCCACACGCCGGCGCGCACGGAGTCGTTGTAGACCACGATGAAGCGCGCGAGGGATAGCAGCAGCCCCATCGTGTGGTCCGCCACCTCGCCGATCTGATAGTCGCGCACGTTGCACACGACGATGCCCTTCGCCGACGCCGCCGCCACGTCGATCGGGTCCATGCCGGTGCCGTAGCGCACGATCACCTTGCAGCGCTCCAGGGCATCCACGACGCGAGCGGTGATCGGCGCGTACTGCTCAAGCAGCCCGTCGGCGTCGGACACCTTCTCGATCAGCGCCTCCTCCGTGAAGCACTGCTCGACGACCAACTCGGCGCCGATCGGGTCAAGCTCGGCCTGCTCGATCACCGGCGGCATCTCGAAGTCGCAGTCGGTAATCACGACCCGGAAACGAGGCTCGGTCATCGGCGCCTTCCAATCTCGGGGCGGTCGGCCGCCTACAGGATGCCGTATTCCTTGAACACCTCGCCGACGTCGCGACCGGTGGCCAGGATTTCGCGGACGTTGGACTCGCCGCGGCCCTTGGCCTCGGCGCGGTCCAGGACTTCCGCCGCCGCCTCGCCCGGCACCACCACCACGCCCATGTCGTCCCCGACGATCACGTCGCCGTACTCCACACGCGCGCCGGCGCAGTCGATGGGCTGGCCCCACTCGATGCCCTCGCAGCGGCCCTCCGAGTCGACCGGGCTCTGGCCGACGGCGAACACCGGGAAGTCGATTTCCTCGACCTCATGCACGTCGCGCGTCAGACCGTCGATCACGCAGCCCACGGCGCCCTGCGCCCGAGCCGAGGTGCTCAAGAGGCCGCCCCAGACACCAGACTCGTAGTGACCCGTCGTCGTAATGACGAGCACGTCATAGGGGCGCATCGCCCGGTAGGCCTCGAACAGCACCTTGTAGGGCTCGTCCGGCGGTCGGTAGACGGCGGTCTGCAAGAGCGGCAGCGCCCGACCCACGATGCGAGCGCCGGGATACATGGGACGCACGTCGTGCCGCATGGCCTGCACGGAAATGCCCATCCGGTCCAGGCTGTCCGCGATCAGCGCGGAGTGCAGCGCCTGAAATCGCTGCCGCATGGCGTCGTCGAACTCAGCCGCCTGACTCATTCCCCGGCTCCATTGGCTGCGCGTCGCTGGTCCGTCTCGTCGAGCTCCGCGCGGCCGGCCTGCACGTTGACCGCCACACCGTACATCTCGCGCGCCTCCGCCGGATCGAGGAGCAGATCCCGCACGTCTTCGAGCACCAGCGCCGGGTCGCGCTCACCCGGATCGCCGTAGCCGCCTCCGCCGGGCGTGCGCAACAGGATCTGATCGCCGATCTCGAGCACGACGTTCGAAAACTTTCCGTCGGAGATCGTGTCGAACATCTCGCGGGCCGTCTGCCACTCGGTTGCCCCGGCGCGTCGGAAGAGCAGCGCGGTCGTGCCGCCTTCGGACCCGCCGTGCAGCCCCCACGCCCGGTTGGACGTGCGGTTGAGGTGCGCGCTCACGGTGATCGGCGACAGGCAGGTCCAGATTCGCTGCACGCCGTGGCCGCCGCGATAGGCTCCCGCACCCGCGCCGCCTTCGGCAATCGAGTACTCGTCCAGCCGCACCGGGTAGCGCGTCTCCCACACCTCGCAGGGGGCATTGAGGCAGTTGCCGTTCTTGACGATCTGCGCGTCGTTGCCGTCGGCGTCGCGCCGTCCGCCCCAGCCCATGCCCTCGTGATGCAGGATGACGAAGGGCTCGCCCGTGTCGATGTTCGTCCCGTAGAACCCCAGCAGGCCGCAGGTACCCCCGTCGGCGGCGGAGCTGCGGTCGCTGGCCTGCGCGAAGGCGGCCAGCAGGATGTCGACCGTCGTGGGATAGGTATCGGAGTTGCCGCCGACGCATGATCCCGGGTAGTTGACGTTCACGATCGACCCCGGCGGCGCCACGATGGCAATGGGCCGGTAGGCGCCGTGATTCCACGGAATCTGGTTGTCGATCATGTGAAAGATGCCGGCGTAGGTGGCCGACGCCGTGGTGCCGAAGGACTGGTTGATCGCGCCGGCCGCCTGTGGGTCCGACCCGGTGTAGTCGACGATCACCTCGTCGCCGCGGATCACCACCGTCGCCCGGATCTTCCAGGGACGGTCCGGAATCACGCCGTCGTCTTCCAGGAAGCCCTCGGCGGTGTAGGCGCCGTCCGGCAGACGGTCCAACGCCTGCCGCATGAGCACTTCCGACACGTCCTTGATTTGACCCGAAAGCTGGCGAAAGCGCTCGACGCCAAGCCTGTCCACCAGACCCACGATGCGGCGCTCGGCCAGGTAGGTCGAGCCCACCATCGCCATCAGGTCGCCACGGGACACTTTGGGCGTGCGCACGTTGGACGTGATGATGGCGAATATGTCCTCCACGGGCTCGTCGTTCTGGTAAATCTTGATCGGCGGCAGGCGCAGGCCCTCCTGAAAGATGTTGCGCGTATCGCCGAATGCCGCCGGCACCATGCCGCCGATGTCCGTCATGTGCGCGATGTTGGCGGCGTAAGCCACCACCTCGCCCTCGTAGAAGCATGGTTTCAGCGTCATGAATTCGGGCAGGTGGCACCCGCCGCGGTAGGGATCGTTGTGCAGGATCACGTCGCCGGGGTGCATGTTCTCGGGGCCGACTTCCTTGATAGCCCATTCGACGGTGTGAACGATGGCGCCGATGTGCGCGGGGCAGAAGTCGCCCTGGGCGATCATCTCGCCCTCCGCGTCGAAGACCACGCACGAGAAGTCGCGGGCCTCGTTGAACATCGTCGAGTACGACGTGCGCATCATGGCCACGCCCATCTCCTCGCAGATGCCGGCAAGGCTGTTGCGCGTGACCTCCAGCTCCACCGGATCGTCGATGTGCAGGTCGGCGACGCTGCGCTTGGCATCCGTCTCTCGGGACATGCAACCACCGGCGTCTTGCGGCGGGGCGCTCCCGCCACCCCGGTATCATAAAGTCCCCGCCGCGCCGCCATGCCGAGCCGGCGCCCCCGAAGCGAGGCCGCCAGATGCGTACCGCCCAAGAGGTGTTCGACGATCATTGGGACGCGGTGATGTCCGGCGACATGGACCGCCTGCTTTCCGACTACGCCGACGACGCGCTGTTCGTGCGACCGGGCCAGGTGGCCCAGGGGCACGCCGAGATCACCGCGTTCTTCGAGGCCATCGGGGGCGCGCTCAACGGATTCAGCGTCGAGCAGGTGTCGGTGACCACCGCCGAGCCTATCGTGGTGCTGGAGTGGCAGGGCAGTCACGCCGACGGCCGCAGCGCGTCGGGTACCGATACCTTCATCATCGAAGACGACAAGATCCGGCACCAATCGCTCGTGTTCAGCGTCGACTAGGAGGCTGATGTTCGATCCCTTCTCCCCCAGGGGGAAGGTTAGGATGGGGGTCGGCGGATGGCTCCCGAGTCAGGGGCACCGGGCCACCCGATTCACTGCCACGTTCGCCGGAATCACGAGGTGCATGGTTCAGAGGTTTTCTCACCGCGCTTGGCGACACCCGACCAGCTCATCGGAGGACTTAATCCCATGAAATCGGTACAAATCGACTTTCTCGGCCACGCCTCGTTCCGCTTCACGGCCCCCACCGGCGAGGTCATCTACTTCGATCCCTGGCTCGACGACAGCCCCGTGTGCTCCGAGGGGTTGGCCGACGTCGACCGCGCCGACGTTGTGTGCGTCTCACATGGGCACGTCGACCACCTGGGCGACGCCATCGCCATCGTCCAGAAGACCGGCGCCACGCTGATCGCCAGTCCTGAGGTTGCCGGCTACGCCGACACCCACGGCATCGGCTTCGACACCGACTCCTGTCCCCTCAACATCGGCGGCTCGGTCAAGCTGGGCGGCGTGACCTACACCATGGTGCGCGCCGACCACTCGACCGGCATGCACGGCACGGCCTACCGGGAAGGCGCCGCCTACGCCGAGCCGGACGGCAGCGTCTGCGGCTTCGTGCTGACCTTCGACGACGGGCCGGTGATCTACGACACGGCCGACACCGGCGTGTTCGGCGATATGGCGCTCATCAGCCAGCTCTACGCGCCCGACCTGGTGATCATGCCGGCCGGCGGCAAGTACACCATGGGCGTCAAGGAAGCGGCCATGGCCGCCGCGCTCACGCGGCCGCGGGCCGTCATCCCCTGCCACTACGACACATTCCCCAACCAGGCGGCGGATATCGACGACCTGCGGCGGCGCATCGCCGACCTCACGCCCCGCACCAGCGTCATCGAGCTCAAGCCTGGCGAGTCCGTCAGCTACCCGTAGCCGCCACCCGGTGAAGATCGTCAGGGTCCCCGTACGTCAATCTCGCTCGCGGAGGCGATTCCGAATTCGTCATTCCCGCGAAGGCGGGAATCCACCGGGCGACGCACCGTGAACATCGCCAGCGTCCAAGCGGTCGCCCTCGACTTCGGCGAGCGGCGCGCCACCAGCAAACCCCGCGCGTCGTGGACCGAGGACGCTCGCGTGGGCTCGCCCATGGCGCCCTATCCGCGCTACGCCGAGGTGCGTTCCAGCTGGACCCCGGACTGGCCGGGCGTGGGCGTGGTGGTCACCGCCGAGGACGGCACGCAGGGACTCGGCATCGGCGCGCTCGGCCGGCCCATGGCCGCCCTGGTGGACGACTACCTCGGGCCTCGCATCGTCGGCGAGCCGGCGCTGGCCACCGAGCGCCTCTACGACATGATGCTGCGGCTGTGCTCGCCCTTCGGCGCCACGGGACTGGCCTCCTACGCCGTGAGCGCCATCGATCTCGCGCTGTGGGACCTGAAGGGCAAGGTGCTCGATCGGCCGGTGTACGAGCTGCTGGGCGGCCCCTCCCGCGACGAGATCGTCTGCTACGCCACCGGGCCGCAGCACGAATGGCACCTGGAGTTGGGCTTCACCGCCACCAAGCATCCCTGCCGCTTCGGCCCGTCCGACGGCCTGGACGGCCTGCGCCGCAACGTCGACGACATCGCCGCGCTGCGAGACCTGGTCGGGCCGGACGTCGAATTGATGCTCGACTGCTGGATGTCCCTCGACGTCGAGTACGCCGTGCGCCTCATCGAGGAGCTGCGGCCCTTCAAGCTCAAGTGGATCGAAGAAGCGCTTCGATCCGAGGACATTGACAGCCACGCCGCGCTGCGCGAACGCGTGCCCTGGCAGACGCTCGCCACCGGTGAGCACTGGTACACGCCAACGCCCTTCCAGCACGCCGCCAGCCGCCGCCTGGTGGACATCCTGCAGCCCGACATCATGTGGGTGGGCGGCATCACGGCCCTCCTGCGCATCTGCGCTATTGCCGACGCGGCCGGGCTATCGGTGATCCCCCACGCCGGCGTCAACGAGCCCTACGGCCAGCACGCCTGCTACGCCCTGCCGGGGATTCCCTGGGGCGAGTATTTCGTCGCCTCGGGACCCGGCACCGACCTCGCCGACGCCGTCTCCGTCCCCGGCGCCGCCCACCCCGTCAACGGCCGCCTGAAGCCCTCCGACGCCCCCGGCTTCGGCATCGCGATCGACCTGGCGAAGCTGCGTCCGTATGCCTGACGACCAGAGCTGCCAGTGATGAAATCGATAAAGGCATAGGAGCCAATAGTCGCCAAACAGCGGAAGCGAAGCCGGAAGCAAAGCAGACGCAAACGACGTCGCGCGCGCGCGCTTGGACTTGCAAATCCCGTAGCGGGAGAGAGAAGCGCCCGCCTTAGCTCCGCGGACCAGCGCGAAATTGCGCACACCGATCAGGCCGATGGTGGGGAACAGCACACACTTGGACAGGAAAACCCCAAGTTGCGGCAGCCCGTGCACAGCGATTGGGCAGGACCGGACGGCGAGATCGGAAGCTATATCCGCGCAGAGTTCGATAAGTCTCTGGAGTCATACCGCACCCAGCCAAATTTGGTGGCGGAGCATACTAATGCGGAGGAAGCCACGGCGCGCGGCGGCTACGCAAACCGGCAACTATTCGAACTGATCCAAAACAGCGCGGACGCTCTGGCGGAGTCAAACGGTGAGCGAATTCTCGTCCGGCTGACGCCGACTAATCTCTACTGCGCGGACAACGGTCAGCCGATAGACCGTGACGGAGTACGTGCGCTCCTCTTCTCTCATCTCTCAGCTAAGCCTAACCAAGACACTGCCCAGATTGGTCGGTACGGCCTGGGCTTCAAATCCGTCCTTGCGGTTACGGACAAGCCTGAGTTCTTCAGCCACAGTGGCTCGTTTCGATTCGATCGGTCCAAGTCGGCCAAGCTGCTGCAACCGATTGCTCCGGGACTAGCCAGCTATCCGGTCCTGCGTCTGGCCGAGCCCATCGATTCGTCGACCGAGATCGCAGCTGACCGTCACCTTCGTGAGATGGCCGGCTGGGCAACGAATATCGTCCGATTGCCACTGAAACCCGATGCAGCTCAAGCGCTTCATAAACAGATAGACGATTTTCCCGCCCAATTCGTGCTATTCGTCAATCACGTAGGCCGAATCGAATTAGAGAGTCTCACATCCGATACGTCGCGTGCCATTGAGTTGGCTGACCGAAGTAGATGGTGGGAACTCAACGACGGCACGAGTACGACACGCTGGACGATAGTCAGCGACATGCACAGGCTTTCGCAAGAGGCGAAAGATGACAGCAGGAGCCTCGACCATGCAGAAGAGGTGCCGATCTGGTGGGCGGCGCCAATCGACAAATTGAATGACCCAGGTCAATTTTGGGCATTCTTCCCAACGCATACCCCAAGCCTACTCGCCGGCATTCTGAACGCACCTTGGAAGACCAATGAAGACCGCCAGAATCTATTGCCCGGGGTATATAACGATGAGTTGATCGACGCAGCCTCAGCCCTAGTCGCGGAAGCCTTGCCTCGACTTTCGGCACAGGACGACGCAGCCAGACATTTGGATGCATTACCGCGCCGACATGAAGCAGGCGACTCCCTGCACAGCGATAGGCTTCGAAGTGTATTGTATGCGACTCTTGCCAACCGACCAATCATCCCTGATCAGGACGGTGGTCTTCGAATCTTCTCGGAAATCCGATTCCCGCCCGATGAATTGGTTGACGATAGATCTGCATCAGATGCAATTGACCACTGGTCTTCTTTTGCACACAGACCAAAAGACTGGCTCTGTCGCAGTGCGTTGACGCGCAATCGACTCGCCAAGATTGACCAACTCGTTGATCATGTATCCACAGACTCAACGCAGCACAATGGCGCTTCCATAGGCGAGTGGCTGGAGGAACTCGCTGGCGCGGCAACTACTGAAGTACTCGGTTCACGAGCGGCGATTCAGACAGCAGCAAGAATCCCAAAACGTATTCGTCACCATGACTACCTTGGGAAGATTCTGCTCACGGCAGAAGGCAGATGGGTCGACGTTGATCCCGACAAGATATCCCTCGCTAGCGGATTCTCATCCAATTCAAACGACACAGTGCACCTCGAATTGCAGTCCGATCCAGACACTCTAAGCGCACTGAGCGATCTGGGAATCAAGCCAGCATCTCCGGAGAGCATATTTGCGAATGCGGCATCACACCTGTTGGACGGCCACCGTTACTTTTATCTGTTCACAGAACCATACATACGACATGATCCCCAGAAAGCAAGCTTTATGGAATGGCACGAATTCTGGACTCTCGCGCGTGCTCTTGAGCCGGATATAGCCGCCAAGATCATCCAGGACCAGGTGATTTCTTCAGGACTCAAGCAGTGGAATTGCTGGCGGGAGTCTCTCTTTGTTCGCACTGTCGACGGGAGCTGGAAGCCATTTTTTGGTGTACTTCTTCCAGGTGCCATAGTTCCTAGCGACGGAAGTCGCGACAGCAACGTCGCTATCGACACCCAATTCCATGGACCGGACTTGCCATTGCTCAGAACATTGGGTGCAGTGGCGGAACCGTGCGAGCGACAAGAATTGCCTTTGGCAATGTGGTCGTTCGTAAGCGATCGCCGAGTGGAGTTCACCAAGCGTGACCTGCCAAGCTCGCCAGTAAAGCAGATGCTGAATTTTCGGACAACCACAACCAGCGGACCGCTGGCAGTCCTATTGACGCTTTCCGAGGAAGGCAAGGCTCTCTATACCTGGAATCTGCTTCTTCTTGCCGAAACCTATGAGAAATGGGAAATGCGTCACGATACACGGGACATCTATGGTTCCGTAGAATTTGATTCACCAGCGATACATTACTTGCGTGATTACGGCTGCATCGAGGTCGATGGAAGATTCCACAAACTCTCGGACGGACTTGGAGACCCACCCAAGAGCTCCGCCGTGCTTCGCAAGTTGCTCTCCCACCCACAGGCGGCGTCTATCCGCAGCGCATTCGGACTACGGGCCGACCACGTGGAGCCACTCGGGGAGGACGAACCCATCCCGCTAGCTGACGCATGGCCTGGATTGGTTCCGTATCTCACCGAGCAACAGGATGATCTCGATCTTGTTCGCTGCGACAGCTTGATGACGCTGGGAAGCGAACAGGGCGAGGATGAGCGGGACTGCTTCATCAAGGAGAATATCGTCTACGTCACGCGAAGAGACTATGAGGCCGAGCTTCAGACATTGCTCCGGGAGCTAGGTCTGCAACTCAGGCAAGACCGGGTCGAGTTGATACTCCTTGGTCTGACCGATACAGACGTGGACGAATCTCGGGAAGCCATTCGGGGACACGCGACCGATGCCGAGCGTCTACTAGCGGCAGTGGGAGAACCCGCGTTGCGGCAACGTCTGCCGCTGATGCTTATCGAGATACTCGAGACTGAAAACAACGGACCTCTCACCGGAGTCCAGATCGCTCAGGCGGCGATTGCTACGTTTCATACTGGAGCGCTCCGTGAGTATCGCCACGCGTTGCTGCATCTGGTTCCCCCGAGGAAGTGGGCAGGCACCCCTGCCGCTGTAGCCTTTGTCCAGTCGCTCGGATTCGGCGAGGAATGGGCTATGGAGAGGAATACTCGACGCGATCCTTATGTCGAGGTTGAAGGGCCGTATTCCTTGCCGCCGCTCCATGACTACCAGCGCAAGATCGTCGATACGGTGAGAAGTCTGATTCGGTCGGACGGGATGCTCCAGGATCGCCGCGGCATGATTAGCCTGCCGACAGGGTCAGGGAAAACGCGCGTCGCCGTGCAAGCGATGGTTGAGGCGTTACGCGAAGACGAATTCGCGGGTGGCATTCTGTGGGTCGCCGACCGGGACGAGCTTTGCGAGCAGGCTGTCGAGGCGTGGCGTCAAGTCTGGTCGAGCGAGGGCAAACAGTCTGTGCAACTGCGAATCTCCCGGATGTGGGCAGGACAACCATCACCGCTGCCTACCGGCGATATGCATGTCGTCGTGGCTAGCATTCAGACGCTGTTTTCCAAGATGTCGAGGCAACTCGATGATTATGAATTCCTGGCGGACTTCAAGCTCGTGGTGTTCGACGAAGCGCACAGATCGGTGGCACCCACGTTCACTGCGGTTATGGAGGATCTCGGTATGACTCGCCGGCGAAGAGCCAGCGAACCTTTCCTGATCGGCCTTACTGCAACGCCGTACCGAGGGTATAACGAAGATGAGACACGGTGGCTTGTCAATCGTTACAGCGAGAATCGGCTGGACAGGGGGGCCTTCAGGAGAGACGAGCCTGAGGCCGTGATCGGAGAACTCCAAGATATGCGCGTGCTCGCCCGAGCCGATCAAGCCACGATTGAGGGCGGCAGCTTTTCCCTGTCGGAGGATGAATTGCGGCAAGCGAGAGATCTTCCATGGCTGCCCGAGAGCGTGGAGCAACGCATTGCCGAAGACGCGGACCGCACGCGTCGCATCATGCAGGCGAATATAGACCACATCGAACCCCATTGGCCCACGCTCATCTTCGCGACTTCAGTCGATCACGCACAGGTCCTCTCAGCGTTGCTGGACTCTAATGGCATAAGTTCTAGGGCAGTGAGCGGCAAGACGGACCGAATCGTGCGTCGCCGCGTCGTTGAGGAATTTCGGAATGGGAAGATACAGGCGCTCGTCAACTACGGAGTATTCAGAGAAGGATTCGACGCGCCGCGAACCAGTGCCATCATCGTGGCCCGCCCGGTGTACAGCCCGAACCTTTACTTTCAGATGATCGGCCGGGGACTGCGGGGTGTAATGAACGGCGGCAACGACCGCTGCCTGATTCTCAACGTCGAAGACAACATTGAGAACTTCGAAGGGAATCTTGCATTCTCTGAGCTCGATTGGCTGTGGGATCGAGGTTAGTCCAGCCAAACTGCATCCGGCGCAGGCTATCGGAAAGCCGAAACTGCCGAACCACGAGCGACCTCGCAACGCTGCCGCCGTACAGTTGACTAGGTTCGGGCAGCTACCAGGGCCGCGTCCGGAATCCGGTGGCCCGCGCTGCGTGCAGCGTGGGACCGGGCCCAGGCGGATTGCCGGCGCGGCGCCCCGTGTAGGTTCGCTTCCAGTCTCTGAGCCAAACCCATTGGTAGGCTCGCCCCAGCACGTCACGGCGTCCCTTGGAGGCCCAATTGCAACGCCCGCCCGCCGTCCTGGTCCAGGGTCTGGAAAAGACCTATCCCGGCGGCACCCGCGCCATCGACGGCATCGACTTCACCGTCGAGCAGGGCGAGTTCTTCGGCTTTCTCGGCCCCAACGGCGCGGGCAAGACCACCACCATCAAGATCCTGGCCACGCTGCTGTCCAAGAGCGGCGGGCACGTGGAAGTCGCCGGCATCGACATCGATCAGGATGCGCGCGCGGTCCGATCGTCCATCGGCGTCGCCCTGCAGGAGGTCGGCCTGGACGATCTCTCGAAGGGACGCGACTTTCTGGTGTTGCAGGGGCGCCTCTACGGCGTCGGACGCGCCGAGGCCAACCGCCGCGCCGATGAGCTGCTGGAGCTCGTGGGGCTGTCGGGCGTCGGCAAGCGCAAGATCGGCTCCTACTCCGGCGGCATGCGGCGGCGGATCGACCTGGCCGGCGCGCTCATGCACCGGCCAAACATCCTGTTCCTGGACGAGCCCACCTCCGGCCTCGATCCCCAGAGCCGCCTGGCGATCTGGGAGCACCTGGAACAGCTCAACGCACAGGGCGTGACCGTGATGCTCACCACCCAGCACATGGACGAGGCCGACCGGCTGTGCCGGCGGCTCGCCATCATCGACCATGGGCGTCTGGTGGCTGAAGGCTCACCCGGCGCCCTCAAGGCCGCGGTCGGCGGCGACGTGGTGCGCGTCTCTTTCGGTCCCATGGACTCCCCCGACGGCCGCGCCGACATCGCGCTCGGCACCCTTCGCCGGCTCCCCGCGGTGCAGGAAGCCGACACCACGCCCGACGGATTGACGGCGACCGTCGACGACGGCGGCGCCGCCGCTCCCGCGATCCTACGCGCCCTGAACGACGCCGAAATCCCGGTCGCCAACCTCGCCGTCACCCGCCCGTCGCTGGACGACGTGTTCCTGCATCACACGGGACGCGAGATCCGCGAGTCCGACGCCGATGAGGACGCCGAGTCGCGCGTCTGGGGCCAGTGGATGGGCGTGAATCGGAGGTAACCATGTTGATCCTGCGCGAGAGCAGCTACATCTACGTCCGCAATCTCAGGACCTGGTTGGCGCAGCCCACCATGATCGTGGCCGCCGTGCTGTCGTCTGCCGTCATGTATCTGTTCTTCGGCGAGCCCCTGCGCGGCATCACCGGCCTGCCGGGATTCCCGGCCGCCGACTACCAGGCCTTCCTGACAGCCATGGTGATCGTGATGGCCGTGGTCTTCAGCGGCAGCGACATGGCCATGGTGCTGCTCACCGACATCATGTCGGGCTACGTCGACAAGCTGCTGCTGTCTCCGGTCAACCGCTTCTCGATCCTGCTGGGAACGCTCGCCATCGGCGCCACGCGGGCCATCGCCCAGGTGGTCGCGATCATCCTGGTCGCCACGGCCATCGGCGTGCGGTTCGAAGGCGGCGTCGCGGGGATTCTCGCCGTCATCGCGGCCACCACGCTGCTTGGCGTCGCCATGGGCTGCGTGGGACTCATCATCGCCGTGCGCACCCGCAGCGTGCAGGTCACCGTCAATAGCTGGCTGCTGTTCATGCCGCTGGCGTTTCTCACCTCGGCCTTCATGCCGCGCGATCTGATCACCGGCTGGTTTCAGTTCGCCGTCGGCCTCAACCCCATCGAGTACATCCTCGTCGCCGTGCGCACCGTCATCATCGACGGCTGGGTCTGGGAGCACATCGTCCCCGGCTTCTGGGTCCTCCTGGGTACCAGCGCCGTCCTCATCGGCCTCGCCACGTACGAATACCGCCGCGCGACGAACTGACACCAGACTCGAGTCGGTTCGCGGTCTGATGACATCGGCCCGCCCGTCGTCCACAATCACCGTCTGAGGTGATGCGTTCCGGGAGAACCCGCCGATGAAGATCACCGACGTCCGCACGTTTCTCTACTCGGTCCCGGAGGCCAATGTGCGCTTCGGGCCGATTCTGTTCGTGCGGGTGGACACGGATGCGGGCATCTCGGGCTGGGGCGAGGGGTCCACCTGGGCCGGTGGGTCGGCGCTGATCGTCGAACATGGCCTGCACCGGATTCGCGACATGCTGATCGGCCGGGATCCGTCGCAGATCGAGGCCATCTGGCACGACATCTACCGGCGCTATACCTATGCGGGCTCGCGCGGGATCCCCACGCAGATTCTCAGCGCCATCGACATCGCGCTGTGGGACATCAAGGGCAAGGACCTTGACCGGCCCATCTACGACCTGCTCGGCGGCAAGGTGCGCGAGACGGTGCCGGTCTACGCCAACGCCTGGTGGCCGGACGATGCGCACGAGCCGCGAGACTTCGCCGAGGCGGCGCTGCGGACCGTCGAATTGGGCCATCAGGCGATGAAGATCGATCCCTTCTCCGAAATGGCGGAGGCCTTCCCCGGATACGTGAGCGGCGAGATCACGCCGGAGCACGAGTCGCGCGGAATCGCTCGCATCGCGGCCATTCGCGAGGCCGTGGGACCGAACGTCCACATTCTGATCGACGCCCATGGCCAATACGACGTGCCCAGCGCCATCCGCGTGGCCGACCGCCTGGCCGAGCTGGACATCGCTTGGCTGGAAGAACCGGTACCGCCCGAGAGCCACGACGCGCTGCGGCAGGTGCGCGAGAACACGGCCGTGCCCATCTGCGTGGGCGAGCGGCTGTTCACGCGCTTCGACTTTGCGCCGATCCTCGAGCGGCGGCTCGCCGACTTCGTCATGCCCGACGTGTGCTGGACGGGCGGCATCAGCGAGCTGCGGCGCATCGGCGCGCTGGCCGAGGCTCACTACGTGCCCCTGAGCCCGCACAACGCCGCCGGCCCCATCCAGATCGCGGCCGGCTCGCACGTGGGCCTGACGACGCCGAACTTCTACCGGCTGGAGCACGCCATGAATTGGATTCCCGCCTACAACGCGCCGCTGCGCGAGCCGCTGGGGTTCGAGCGCGACTTCCTGACGGTGAGCGACCGGCCGGGCTTGGGCATCGAGGTGGACGAGGACTACCTGGAACGGCATCGCTACACAGAGTCGGAGACGATTGCATAGATCCCTCTCCCTTTAGAGACCTTGGCAAAATCCACCCGGGCTTAGGGATGACCGGGCGCACCCTTTCCGCCGCCAGGTTCAATGAGGGGTGGATTCTCGCCTCCGGACACCTTTGCGTAATCCCTCCGTCATTCCCGCGAAGGCGGGAATCCATTCCGGTTGAGCCTAGACTCGCACCGGAGGCTCGGCGTAGAGCTCGCCCCGTACTCGATACGGGGGTGAGGGCGATCCGGTTCCCTCTCCCCCAGGGAGAGGGTTGGGTGAGGGTCCGGGGCGTGGGATATC
>JAJDUU010000043.1 GCA_022826485.1 Chloroflexota bacterium
TTCCCGTCCGAGCCTATCCTGGTCAGGAAGACCTTGTCGGAGCCCTGGTTGTCGCCCTTGCCGTATCGCAGTTCGAAGCCGCCTATTTCGACCGCCGCGGCGCTGCGGAGACTGTTCAGGAAGCAGCTTCGGTCGACATCGCGACCGCAGCCCTCCAGCCCGGCTATTGCAAGGCGGCCCGCCAGATAACCCTCGAAGGACACAAAGCCCGGAACGGCATCGGGCGCGTACGTCGCCAGGGCCTCAAGGTACTGGGCCGTGATGGGAAGCGAGTCGTCTGTGGGGAAGGGGACTACCTGCGTGACATACACGCCGGCTCCGTATGGCCCCAGTTCCTGGGCCAGAGCGTTGCTTCCCACGAACGAGACGGTCATGAAGATTGGGTCGAACCCGGTCTGCCGGCCCCAGGCGATCATGGCGGCGACCGGCTGATACGCCCCGATGATGATCACAGCTTCGGGGTTGCCCTGGCGCAGATCGAGCAGCGCCCGTTTGACGGCGGTGGTATTGCGCGTGTAGATGCCAAGCGCGGCCATATCCATGCCGCGGCGCTCCAGCGCCAACCGCACCCCGTTGAACCCGGCGAGGCCGTAGGAGTCGTCCTGGTAGAGCACGGCGATGCGCGTCACCCCCAGGTCTGTGGTGAGGCGATTCACCATCTCCTCGGTTTCCTGGTAGTACGACGCGCGCATGTTGATCACGTTGTCCAGGGTGGTCGCGTCGCGCAGGAATTCGGCCCCGGTGAAGGGCCCGATATAGGGCACGCCGGCGGCCTTGGCCACGGGGGTCGCCGAGCGCGACGTGGGCGTGCCGACCGCGCCGATGAGCGCGAAGACCTCTTGATCGTTGATGAGATCGAGGGTGTTCGTGGCGGCGGCTTCGGGCTCGTAGGAATCGTCGAGCCAGGTCAGATCGATCCGGCGGCCATGAACGCCGCCCTGCTCATTGATTTCCTGGAACGCGGCCAGAATGCCGAGCCGCATGTTCAGACCCAGCTCCTGCGCCGGCCCGCGAAACGCCGCCGATTGGCCAAAGAGAATGCGGTCGTCGTAGACGCCTGGTTCCCCAGCCGGTTCGACCACGGGCGTCTGCCCGGTGTCCGGGCCCACCGCCGCGCCTGTCGGAGTTTGCACGCCGTCCTCGGCGGCGTCCGGGTCGCAGCCCGCGACAACGGCGACGACCAGAAGCGCCGCGAGTCCCAGGCGAGCGATCCCGAGCGTCCAACCCCTCACCAAGCGTCAGCCCTCCGCTGGTTCCGGCGTCGGCCTGTGCCGTCCGGCCGCCGTCGAATGCCAGGCAAGGGTGGAGGTTCGAGCGATGGCCGGCGCCGTGCGGCTGTGCGCCGCAGCGTTCCTAACGAGACATTTCTGCATTGACGCCCAGCCGCCACGAAAAGGTATGTCAGCAGTTCTCGCGGTCAACATCACGACCGTACAACACGCCGAATCGGATGAGTGAACCTGGCGATTCTATCGGCTGCGTCGAGCAGCCTTCCCGCGAGACAACCTCGTTCATCGCCGCGAGACGAGCGTCAGGTGGTTCTTGCCCTGCTCACGCTTGTAGTTCATCTCATCCATCATCTCGTGCACGAAATAGATCCCCAGTCCGCCGATTGGACGATCCTCGATCGCGGCGCCCACGTCGGGCTGCTTGGCGTCATGCCGCGGATCGAATGGCCGGCCATCGTCGACAATCTCGATGGTCAGGGAATCGTTCTCCGAGACCAGCGTGATATCGAATTCGTGCAGCCCCTCGTCATGCCCGTGATTCATGATGTTCATGCCCAGCTCCTCGAGAACCAGGTTCACGCGAAACACGAGAGCGGGCGGCCAATCCTCCTGCGCCCCAAAGTCCTCAACCGCGGCGGTGATGCGCTCCAACTCCGAGGCCTCGGTTTTGACCTTGAGGGACAGCGTGGCGCTCACAGTGCAGCCTCGCGCGGGCGGAAGACCAGGCAGGTGACGTCGTCGGACTGCGGCGTATCGCCCGCGAACGCGTGCACCGCCTCGAAGACCGTCCGGTTCGCCGTCTCGGAGCCCTGCGGCGGATTCGCGGCAAAGACCTCGCGCAGCCGATCGACCCCGAACTCCTCCCCGTCCGCGTTCATGGCCTCGGTAACGCCGTCGGTGTAGAGCACCACCGTGTCATCGGGGGCGAGGGTCACGATCGCCTGCTCGTAGGGCAACTCCGGCATCACGCCCAGGGCGACCCCGCCGGTCAGGGGCAGCTCGGTCGAGCTGCCGTCGCCGTGCACCACGAGCGGTGAGTTGTGGCCGCCGTTCGCATAGATGAAATCCCGGGTCGCGGGGTCATACACGCCGTAGAGGACCGTGACGAACATCGCGGACTCGTTGCTCTCGTTGAGCAGGTCATTGACCTCGCGCAGCACGTCGCCCGGGCCTTCGTGGCCAATGGCCGCGCCCTTCAGCAGCGTCCGCGTTGACATCATGAACAGCGCGGCCGGCACGCCCTTGTCGGAAACGTCGGCGACGGCAAGACCGATGCGGCCGTCATTCAGCTGCAGCAGGTCATAGAAATCCCCGCCAACGTTTCGCGCCGGCGCCATGTTGGCGAAGACCTCGTAGTCGTCGCGCTGGGGAAACTCTCGCGGGAGGATGGACTGCTGCATCTTGCTCGCGACATCGAGCTCGTTTTGCAGCGAGACCAGCTTGTCACGAGCCGCCAGGGCTGCGCGCCATTCCATGAGGTGGCGCATCGTCCGGTCAATCGTCACCTGCAAATCTGCAAAGTCGACCGGCTTGGTGACAAAGTCGAACGCACCGCGATTCATCGCCGTGCGAATGTTCTTCATGTCGCCGTAGGCGGAAATAATCACCGAGCGGATGTTGGGATTGACCTTGGGAATCTGCTCGAGCAGCGTCAGCCCGTCCATATGCGTCATGTTGATGTCCGAGAGGACCATGTCGATTCCCTCGTCCTCGTTTAGCCGCTCGAGCGCCTCCACGCCGTTGTGGGCGAAGACGAACTCGTATTTCCCGCGCCGGATGCTGCGGCGCATGCGTTGCAGCACGAGTGGCTCGAGATCCGTCTCGTCGTCAACGACGAGGATTTTGCATGGCCGATCCGTCATGCCCAAATGCCGTTCTGACTACGTTCCATTACCCATGTGGCCCTGGATGAACGCGCCCGGACAAGCGCGGGGATCAATCAGGCGTTGACTGCGGCGATCGCCTCGGCCTGCGTCGAATGAACGGGGATGATCTGATCGAACCCACTGATCTTGAACACCTCGAGGATCGAACCCGCCAGCGAGCAAACGGCGAACTGCTTGCTCTGCTTGCGGAGCTCCTTCGCGGCCAGCAAGACCACCCGGAGACCGGCGCTGCTGATGTAGGAAAGCTGCTCGAAGTCGAGGATCACGGCACTTTCGCTGGCCTTGATCACGGCTTCCAATGCTTCCTGAAACTCATGGGCATTGGCACCGTCGACGCGGCCGTCGACCGTGGCAACAATGGCGCCGTCATGCGATTCCCACTTCGTATTCATTCCCTCTGATCCTATCCGGGTGGCCTGGAAGAGTGTCCGCCGCGACCCTTTCCACTGGGTGTCCGCGTCCATCGAGGTAGTCCCCTTCTCCCCAGACTTCCGTCAAGCATTCGCCGTGCCGAGCCCGACCATGGCCCCGCGATCGAGCGAAGTGCCCATCCGGTCAGTCTGGATCCGCTGGAGAACAATCGCCTGCGCTTCTCCAACCTCCGCAAGGACGCTGCCTTTCCAGCTTCCGCGGATGGTAGCACTTCGCACATTCGTTTCGAGCATCCTGCACCAGATCGCCCAGACCACGAGAGCGGACTACGGCTGCTCCATGGCCGCGATGCGCCGCCTGACCTCGTCCATGTCGACGTCCTCGACGTGGCTGGCAATGGTCCAGTGGTTGCCGCAGGGATCGATTATCCGGGCGGCGCGGTCGCCGTAGAACTGGTCGGCAGGCTCGGCCACCGAAGTCGCCCCGGCACTCACGGCCTGGGCGTAGGCGCCGTCCACGTCCGCGACATAGAGGTGGAGCTTGGTGCTCGCGGCCGGGAAATCGGGCGGGGCGGCGTCGGACAACATGATGACCGCGCCGTCGATCTCCGCCTCGGCATGGCCGATCCCGCCACCTGGCATGTCCAGCCGCGTGCGCTCGACCGCACCGAACGCTTGGGCCAGGAAATCGAGCAGGTCACCGGCGTTCTCCACAACCAGATATGGCGTGACGGCCGTGTAGCCGTCGGGGATCGGCTTGACGCCAGACATCACGGCTCCTTCTGGCTGGTGATTGGTGGGCCCTCGTGGATTCGAACCACGGACCTCGCCCTTATCAGAGGCGCGCTCTAACCGACTGAGCTAAGAGCCCAGAGCCCTCGGGGATGGTATCAAAGCCCCTCGCCCCCGCGGCCCTAACCTAGAATACGGCGACGGGGATGTGGCTCAATTGGTAGAGCACTGCCTTTGCAAGGCAGGGGTTAGGGGTTCGAGTCCCCTCATCTCCACCTACGACCGCCAGCGTCCGCCCATCGGGATCAACACCGGCCGAAGCCCATCCAAGCTGGCAGGCAGCCTTCCGTCGCTACCGTCGACAGGATGGTGACCTCTTCCTCCGCAGCCTCGATCTTGTCCAACGTCGCCCAAGACACCGCATGGTTTTCCCTGACATGGCCGAAGATCGTGTATTCGTGCGGCGCCTCGGCGCTTCCGGCCAGATCGCCAAGGATGAAGAAGAAGCGCGATCCGTTGGAGTTCGGCGTCCCGTCGTTGGCCAGCGCAATCAGTCCGCGCGCGTACGGCCGCTGCGGCGGCTCGATTTCAAAGGTGTAGCCCGCGTTGCCGGTGCCCGTGCCCGTCGCGTCGCCCGATTCGGCGAGCAGGCCGGGAACAACCCGGTGAAACGCCATGCCGTCGTAGTAGCCCTCGTTGATCAGGAAGATGAAGCTGTTAACCGCCAGCAGTGCTTCCTGCGGCAACATCACGAATCGGATGCGTCCGACGCTGGTGGTGAAGGTGACGCTATAGCCCCGCTGATCTTCAACCTCCATCGGCGGGTAGGCGTCGTAGACCTGAGGCCCTTCCGGCTCCGACTCGCCGCACGCCGCCACGACGATGAGCATGAGGGCAGCTAGCCCAAGGATTGTCACTCGCCGCATGGTGCCCCCCCCCGTCGGCCCCTGGGTCCGCCTCACATTCTGCCGCACCTACCCTGGAATCGGCTAGACCGAGCGCGCCCCCCAAGTGATTCCAAAACTCGTCATGAGCACTGGTAGGGACCGCCGCTCGGCAGGCAGCCCTCCGTCGCCTTGAGCGACAAGATGGTGACCTCTTCTTGCGCCGCCTCGATCTTGTCGAGCGTTGTAACCGACGGCGCATGATTCGCCTTCAGATGGCCAAAGACTGTGTACTCATGCGGCGCCTCGGCGCTTCCCGCGAGGTCGCCCAGGATGAAGAAGAAGCGCGATCCGTTGGAGTTCGGCGTCCCGTCGTTGGCCAGCGCGATCATTCCGCGCGCGTACGGCCGCTGCGGCGGCTCCATCTCGAAGGTGTAGCCCGGGTTGCCGGTGCCCGTTCCGGTGGCGTCGCCGGTTTCAGCAAGCACGCCGGGGACCACCCGATGAAACGCGACGCCGTCGTAGTAGCCCTCGTTGGCGAGGAAAATGAAGCTGTTGACCGCCAGCGGCGCCTCTTCCGGGAGCAGGGTGAAGGTGAGGCGCCCGACGCTGGTGGTGAAGGTGATGCTGTAGGACCGGAGCGGATCAATCTCCATCGCTGGATAGGCGTCAAAGACGGGAGGCCCTTCCGGCTCCGCCTCACCGCACGCCGCGACAACGAGGAAGATCAGGATCGCTAGCCCGACCACTACCGCTCGCCGCATGGCGTCCTTCTCCCCGTCAGGCCTTAGCTCCGCCGGACATTCTGCCGCATGTGACATGGGACCTACTCGGCCGAGCGCAACCGCCGCCCGAGTCAGCAATCCATCATTCTCAGCCGCCCGGCCCATCGGCTCGACTCGCCGGCGCCACGCGCCCATTCGGATGGCGCCTGCACCCATGAAGCGAGCTACGCGTTGGCCGAAGTCGGCCCTAGCATGCCCCGTAGTTGCCCCGGCTCGGCAGACATCCCTCGGTGACCTGCAGCGACCGGATGATGACCTCTTCCTGGGCGGCCTCGATCTTGTCGAGCGTCGCTACGGACGGCGGGTGATTCTGCTTCAAATGGCCGAAGATCGTGTTCTCGTGCGGCGCCTCGGCGCTTCCGGCGAGATCGCCGAGGATGAAGAAGAACCGTGAGCCGTTGGAGTTCGGCGTCCCGTCGTTGACGAGGGCAATGCCGCCGCGTTCATAGGGCCGCTGCGGCGGCTCCACCTCGAAGGTGTAGCCCGGGTTGCCGGTGCCCGTGCCCGTCGCGTCGCCCGTTTCGGCAAGCACTCCCGGAACGATGCGATGAAACGTCACGCCGTCGAAGTAGCCCTCCCTTGCCAAGAAAACGAAGCTGTTGACCGCCAGCGGCGCCTCTTCCGGAAGCAGCTGGAAGGTGAGGCGTCCGACGCTGGTGGTGAAGACGACGCTGTAGGACCGGAGCGGATCTATCCCCATCGGTGGGTAGGCGTCGTATACCGGAGGCCCTTCCGGCTCCGCCTCACCGCACGCCGCCACGACGAGGAGCATTAGGGCAGCTAGCCCAAGGATTGCCACTCGCCGCATGGCGCTCTTCTCCCCGGCAGGCCTTGGCTCCGCCAGACATTCTGCCGCACTTACCCTGAGACCGGCTAGACCTTGCGCGACCTCCATGCGGGTCGAGGACCCGTCATGAGCACTGGAAGGGACCGCCGCTCGGCAGGCAGCCCTCCGTCGCCTTCAGCGACTGAATGATGACCTCGTCCTGCGCCGCCTCGATCTTGTCGAGCGTGGCCTGCGACGGCGCATGGTCCGGCTTCAGATGGCCGAAGACGGTGTACTCATGCGGCGCCTCGGCGCTTCCCGCGAAGTCGCCCAGAATGAAGAAGAAGCGCGATCCGTTGGAGTTCGGCGTGCCGTCGTTGACCATGGCGATTCCGCCGCGTTCGTAGGGCCGCTGCGTCGGCTCCACCTCGAAGGTGTAGCCGGGATTGCCGGTGCCCGTGCCGGTGGCGTCGCCCGATTCGGCGAGCACGCCGGGGACAACCCGATGAAACGCGACGCCGTCGTAGTAGCCCTCATTCGCCAGGAAAATGAAGCTGTTGACCGCCAGCGGCGCCTCTTGCGGAAGCAACTGGAAGGTGAGACGCCCGACGCTGGTGGTGAAGATGACGCTGTAGGACCGGCGCTGATCGATCTCCATCGCCGGGTAGGCGTCGAAGACCGGCGGCCCTTCCGGCTCCGCCTCGCCGCACGCGGCAACAACGACGACGATCAACGAAGCTAGTCCGACCAGTACCGCTTGCCGCATGGCGCTCTTCTCCCCGTCAGACCCCGGCCCCGCCCGTCATTCTGCCGCACGGGCCGTGGGACCGGCTAAACCGAGCGCGACCCCAGGGCAAATCGAGGACTCGTTATCCGCGGCCGCCCAGCCAATCGGCGCGCATCACCGGCGCCACGAGCCAGTCAGGTGGTGCGTACGCCCATGCGGCGAGCTAACCGCTGGCCGACATCGGTCCTAGCAGGGACCGTAGCCACCCCAGCTCGGCAGGCAGCCTTCCGTGGCCTTCAGGGACAGGATCATGACTTCTTCCTGGGCGGCTTCGATCTTGTCGAGCGTGGCCAGGGACGGCGCATGGTCTTCCTTGTAGTGGCCGAAGACCGTGTACTCATGCGGCGCCTCGGTGCTTCCCTCAAGATCGCCCAGGATGAAGAAGAAGCGCGATCCATTGGAATTCGGCGTCCCGTCATTGGCCAGGGCAATGCCGCCGCGCACATAGGGCCGCTGCGGCGGCTCGACCTTGAAGGTGTAGCCCGGGTTGCCGGTGCCCGTGCCCGTGGCGTCGCCGGTTTCAGCCAGCACGCCCGGAACTACGCGATGAAACGCCACCCCGTCGTAGTAGCCGCTGTTGGCGAGGAATATGAAGCTGTTAACTGCCAGCGGCGCCTCTTCGGGATTTAGGACGAAGCTGATGCGTCCGACGCTGGTGGTGAAGGTGACGCTATAGGGTCGGAGCGGATCGATCTCCATCGCCGGGTAGGCGTCGTAGACCGGCGGGCCTTCCGGCTCCGACTCGCCGCACGCCGCCACCACAATCAGCAACAGGCCAGCCAGCCCGACAAGTACCGCTCGCCGCATCACGATCTTCTCCACGGCTGCATCACGTTCTGCCGGCCATTCTGCCGCACCAGCGAGTGCGGCTGCCACCACCGACCTCGCCGCGGCATCCGGACCGGAAGCCGCGCCCACCTTGCTACGGCGCGTTCCGTGCGTCACACCGTCCGGGACGCCTCCTCCGGCGCACCACCGCGCGCAATAGCGCCGGTCGCCTGAAGCGGGCATCATCATCCCGCCATGCAACCGGCCCACTCGACACCTCTCGCCAAGCGCCAGCCACGGTCGTTCTTCCGTCATGCCCCTGTGGCACCTGCCCGTGCGAGAGGTCGCCGCGTGAGACGCGGCGGGTTCGCGCCCAGCCTGGAGCGACCATGAGCCAGCTCGACGCCACGCAACTGATCATCGGCGACGCCCCGCAGTACTTCTTCGACGACGGTCTGATCGAGGAGGTGCAGCACGTCACGCGCCGCCTGCATCGACCCGTCAGCGTCGAGGACGGCCCCCTCATCGAACGCGACCGACCCTGGGAACACGTGACCTACTTCTCCAGTGTGGACTGGAGCCTGTGGCGAGACCCGGAGACCGATCGTTTCCACTGCACCTACACCGATCTCTCCGTGAACCGCGAACGGCTGGCGCGTCACGGGGGCGCGTTCATCGACTGGGCCAACGGTCGCCTGCGCGTCTGCTATGCGTACTCGGACGACGGCTTCGAGTGGGTCAAGCCGCCACTCGGTTTCGTCCACGAGGACGGTCACGACACCAACATCATCCTGGGCAGCGAGACCTATGGGAGCGTCTGGGGCCTTTCGGTCTTCGACGACCCGCTGGAGCACGATCCCAGGCGGCGCTACAAGGGATTCCACGTCATGGTGCCGCCGGGATATGCCGTGGCCGCCGACGAACCCGGCGCGCATGTCCGCTTGGGCACCTCACCCGACGGCATTCGCTGGACCGTGACCGACGAGCGTCCAACCGTGGGCCGCAGCGGCACTCGCATCGGCGATTCGGCCCAGCCCGCCTTCGACCCCGGCACCGGCACCTACTTGCTCTTCACGCGGCATCCCTGGATGAGCCTCCCGCCGCGCTCCCGCCCGCTTCACGCCACCGAGTTGGGCGGCCATCCCACCTGGGACGCATCCGCCGGCGCGGCAAATCGCCGCGGGCGGCGTCGGATCTACCTCTCCGAGAGCCGCGACTATCTGAACTGGAGCCAACCGCGGCTGATCCTGGCCCCGGACCCGGTGCTCGACAACATCGACGACTCGTTCTACAGCATGAGCGCCATGTGGCTCGGGGGCCAGTGGATCGGGTTCGTGCAGGTGTTCCACATGGTCGAAAACACGCTCGACGTGCAGCTGGTGCACAGCCGGGACGGGCGCAATTGGCAGCGACTCTTTCCCGGGCAGGCCTGGCTGCCATTGGGGCCGCCGGGCTCGTGGAACCAGTTCTACACCAGCCTGCCGCGTTTTCCCGACGTGGAGGGGCCGGAGTGGCTGGTGTTTCACGGCGGGTCCAAGTCCCATCACGACTGGTGGTTCCATGGCCAGCAGGAGGGTCTGGACGCCCCGGAAGCGTGGGACATGAGCCTGGTGGGCTTTGGTCTGGGCCTCGCGAAGCTGCGGAAGTTCGGCTTCGTCTCACTCGACGCCGATCGCATGCGCGAGGGCATGATCCTGACCCAGCCGTGGGTTGCTCCCGGCGACCGGCTCGTCATCAACGCCGCCTGCGGCCCTGATGGTTATGTCAAGGTGGAGGCGCTGGACCTGCACGACCGTGTCCTCGCCGGTTGCAGCCGCGACAACTGCGACGTCTTTACCGGCGACGCCATCGAGCACACGGTCACGTGGGGCGGCGACCCGAGTCTCCCCCTCGAGGTCCCCTCAGCGGGCGGCGAGGTCTACACCCACCGCCTGCCGCACCGGCGGCTGCGCTTCATCCTGCGCGACGCGCAGCTGTATTCGTTCCGCATCGAGGCGTCCGAAAGCACGGGCTAGACGCGGAGCGGAGGCGGAGGCGAAAGACCAACCGGCGCTATCGGACCGTGCCGCGCCGGCCAATGGCCGGCGCGGCACGCATTTCCGGGTTACTCCGTCGGCCACCCGTCGGCGGTTTCGTCGGCGTCAAGGGCCGCCTGGATGGCTTCCTGGGCGTCGGCGGTCACCCACGCGCCCCAAACGCTGGCATTGCTCTTGAGCCACCACATGGCGGCATCGTTGGCGCCGGCGTCGGGATTGTCGAGCAGCCACTGGGCGATCGGCTTGTAGACGTCGATGTTGAGATCCCAAGCCCGCAGCATCGTCACGACTTCCGGCGCGGTGGTGAGCAGGTCCGGATGCACCGCGATCAGGATGGTGGCGTCTTCGAAACCGCACGCCTTGGTGGTCGCCCAGCACTCATCGGTGTAGGCAGGCTCGTCGAGACGAACCACGTCCAATACCAGGGCCGGCTCGTTGGTTCCCCACTGGTACCCAAGCCAGGGCTCGCCCTTCTCATAGGCGCCGTAAAGGTCGGCGTTCAGCGCGGACCCGTCACCGGGGTTGATGACCTCGACGTGATCGGTGAGACCGTAGGCTTCGATCTGGGCCGCGACGTTCTCTTCACACGCCCAGCCAATGACGCACGACACTAACCGTGCCCTGCCGCCGCTGGCCGCCGTCGCGAAGAGCTGTTTGAACTTCTCGTCCTTGAGGTCCTCGACGTTGTCGAGCTCGGGGTACTGCTCCTGCAGGTAGCGCGGGATCACGAATCCGGACTGCCAGTCGTTGCCCAGACTCTTGCCAACCGAGACCACTTCACCGTTGGCGATGGCTTCGTTCCAGGCGTCGTTCTGGTTCGGCAGCCAGATTTCGAGCGTGATGTGACTGTCGCCCCGGATCAGGCCCTGGAATAGCGGCAGCGTGCTGCCGAACACCACGTCCGTGGGGTAGCCGTAGCCCTTTTCGACGATGTACTGGGCAATGCGGTTTTGGATCTGGGCGCTGTCCCAGTTGAGGTCGCTAAAGACCAGCGTGGGCGGGGGTTCGGCTTCCGGCTCCGCTTCGCCGCAACCAGCCACGCCCAATACCGCTATCACAGCGAGTAGGAGCACGAGCCGCATGTACCTCGTCATCATCGAAACCCTCTCCATATGCTTTCGAATCGAATAAAGCCTCACAGGCACCATAGCTCGCCGCGCAACGGCGCGCGAACGGGCCGCAACAAGGGCCGACCCGAGGTTCCCGGCTGGTCCCCCGACGCGCCCGCGGATCACGCTGGGGGCGTGGAAAGGAGACGAGGCCCGCGGTTACCCGGCGCGGCGCATCTCATGGCGGCTGCGAGACACGGCCTGGGTGAAGCGGTCGAAGATGATGGCGAGGAACACGATGGCGAGCCCGGCGATGGCCCCGTTGCCCGGCTGGTTCTTCTGGAGCGCCCGCAGCACGTTGTCACCCAGGCCGCCGGCGGCCACCATGCTGGCAATGGTGACCATGGCGAGGGCCATGAGCGTCGTCTGATTGACGCCGGCCATGATGGTGGGCATGGCCATCGGTATCTGCACCTTGGCCAGAATCTGCAACGGCGACGCGCCAAATGAGCGCACCGCCTCAACGGTCTCGGGCGAGACCTGGCGGATGCCCAGGTTGGTGAGCCGGATCAATGGCGGCACGGCGTAGATGATGGTGGCGAAGATTCCGGCGGGCTTCCCCAAGCCGAAGAAGAGGATGCCGGGGAGCAGATAGACGAAGCTGGGCATCGTTTGCATGCCGTCCAGGATCGGGCGCATGAGGTTGTCGGCGATCCGGCTGCGGGAGGCCAGCACGCCGAGGGGAAGGCCGATGAGCACCGAGACGGCGACGGCGACGATCATGAGCGCGACGGTGTCGATGGTGTTGCTCCACAGGTCCATGAAGCCGACGAAAAGCAGGGCGAGGGAGGTGAAGGCAAGGAGACTCCAGCGCCCGATGGCGAAGGACAGCAAGGCCAGAGCGACGATGACGGCAGGCCAGGGCAACCAGCGCAGCGCGTCCTCGATGCGCACGAGCGCAACGTCGATGACGGCGCTGAGGCTGTCGAAGAGCCAACTGGCCTCCCGAGTCAGCCAGTCGACGGCGTCGTCAATGGCTCCGCCGGTGACTTCCCGCACGGTGCGCTCCAGGGTCGTCACGCCGCCGCCCGAGGTCGCGACGTCGCTCTGGGCCACGGTGGTGGGGAATTCCATGTCCGCGCCCCAGACGCTCAAGCTGACCACGAGCACAATGACGACAACCATCAGGCCGGCGAGCCAGCGGCAGTAGCGCGGCAGCGCCTGCGCCCACTGCGCGATCTGCGTGGCAGTTGCGCGGGAAAGCCGCGGCGGTCGGGACTGGCCTTGAGTGTCGGTCGAAGCTCGGTCCGCCCGCGCCACGCTAGGCCCCCTGGCCATCTTCGGCGACGGCGGCGAGCAGGGCGTCCCGGCCAATCTCCCCGACAAGGCTGCCGTTTTCCGCCAGGACGGCGACCGGTCGCTCGGTTTGCGCGGCCATGGGGATGACGTCGGCGACGTAGGCGTCGGGCGTCGTGGTGACAGCGGAATCGATCGTCGCTCCCTCGAGTGAGCGAACGTTTTGCGCGGCCAACTCGGTCGCCTGCTGCTTGGTGAGGACGCCGCGCAACGTGAAGGAGCGGCTGATAAGGAAGACAGCGTCCAGCTTGTGCTGCCGCATGGCGTGCAACGCCGCACGGGGTCCCTGGCGCTCGTAGATGACGACGTCGGGCTCGCTCATGATGGCCTGAGCCTGCACGACCTTGGCCCGCGAGACGTCCTGCACGAAGTCGGTGACGTAATCGTCGGAGGGCAGGGTGACGATCTCCTCGGGCGAGCCCTGCTGCACGATTTGACCGTCGCGCATGATGGCGACCCGGTCGCCGATCTTCAGCGCCTCGTCAAGGTCGTGGGTGATGAACACGATGGTCTTGTGCAACTCGGTCTGCAGGGACACGAGCTCGTCCTGCATTTCGCGGCGAATCAGCGGGTCGAGTCCGCTGAACGGCTCGTCCATGAGCAGCACGTCGGGATCGACGGCCAGTGCCCTGGCAAGTCCCACCCGCTGCTGCATGCCGCCGCTCATTTCGTGCGGGCGGTAGTTCTCCCAACCCTTGAGGCCGACGGTTTCGATGGTCTCGGTTGCCATGCGGTAGCGCGTCGGCTTGTCGATCCCGCGAATTTCGAGACCGACGGCCACGTTGTCGAGGACGTTGCGGTGCGGGAGCAGGCCGTACTGTTGAAACACCATCGCCGTCTTCTGCCGACGGAACTCGATGAGCTGCGCTTGCGAGTAGCCGCAAATGTCCTCACCGTCGAAGAGGACCTGTCCCCGGGTGGCCTCGATGAGCCGGATGAGACAGCGCACAAGGGTGGACTTGCCGCTGCCCGACAGCCCCATGACCACGAAGACCATGCCCCTGTCCACGGCGAAGGACACGTCGCGCAATCCGGTGACCAGGCCAAGCTCGTCCTGAAGCTCTGCGCGGCTCTTGGCGGCATGCTCCGGCTGAAATACTTGGTCGGGCTTGGCGCCAAAGACCTTCCACAAGCCATTGACGACGATCTGCGACTCTTGCGCGGCCATAGGGGCGAGTGCCTTCAACCCTGCAGCGCTCGCTATCTTCGCATGCCCAGGCTTCCGGCGCGCCGCGCGGCAACGCCGGCGTTTCCGTTGCACCCAATCCGGGGAGGGGCGCAATCTGCGCCGGTCGGCACGAACGGCATCGGAAGTCGATGTGCGCCAATATCATGGTTCCGCCATATGCCCGCGCGACCGCAGGCTCGTGAAGCGGACCAGAGCGCTGCGCTTGAAACAGGCCCGATGACCCCCGGCGATCCCTACCTGCACGCCGATGCGCCGATTGGCCTCCGGGACGCGCGCAAGCTCCTTGCGACCGACGAGCCGCACATTCATCACATGGCCAGCCTGGCGCGGTTGCCGGGCGGCCGGCTCGTGCTCAGCTTCAGCCGCATTCAAGGCACTCGCCGGCTCAACAACGGCGTGCTGGTGATCTCGCGCTCCGACGACGAGGGGACGACCTGGACGACGCCCGAGCCGCTCTATGCCCACGCCGGCTGGGACTGCCTCAATATGGGCGGGCTCATGCCCTTCGGGGACGAGCGACTGCTGCTGGCGCTGGGCCGGCTGCAGATCGACCCGTCCCTGCCGGGCGACGAGCCCTGCAGGGGCTGGCACATGGCGACGCGGGCATCGACTGACGGCGGCGAGACCTGGTCGACCGTCAGCCCTGAAATCCGCCTGTTTCCAGGATGGACGGAGCTCTATGGCGCCAGCAACCCGCACCGCCTGGCCGACGGCCGCCACATGCTCGCCGCCATCGGCACGACCGGGCGCGACAGTGGCTGGCGCGCCGGCGTCACCTTCACCAACGACCTGGGCGTCACGTTCTCCCGCCCGGTAATCGTCGCCGAGCACCCCACGCTCGGATTCGGCGACATGGACGTCGTCCGGCTCACGGACGGCCGGTTTCTCGCCGTGGCCCGAGTGTTCGGCGGCCATCCCAGCGTGCTCGCCCACTCGGACGACGAGGGTCGGACCTGGACTGAGCCGCGCGCAACCAACTTCGCCGGCGCCAACATCAAGCTGCACCGCCTCCGGTCCGGCGCGGTGCTCTGCGCCTATCGCGACGAGCGCGGCAATCGGTCGGGCGTGGCGTGCAGCGTCAGCGAGAACGCCGGCGAATCCTGGCAGCGTCTGGGATGGCTGGCCGCACCCGGCGGCGGGCCGCCGCCTGAAGCGGACGGCGTGCGCTGCGGCTATCCCGATATTGTCCCAATCGACAGCCGGAATCTTGCCTGCGTCCTGCATCCCGCGGCCGGCGCCTCCGGTTCCGTCGATCTGCGCTGGCTGCGCCTCGAGGACCGAACCTAAGGCGGCCTACCCGGGCGTTTGGTAGCTCAGGTCCCAGTCGCCCAGCAGATTCAACTTCTGCGTCGGCGTCACCAGCGCCGTCTCGCCGGACGCCCGCCAGGACGAAATTTCCTCGCGGTGCCCGAGCCGCCGCAGCGACGACCACATGTCCTGGTAGTTCGCGCGGCCCGCCGGGCCGGCACAGTCCCAGAAGAACAGGTGCGGCACTCCCTCGCGATAGAGGCCGTCGGCGCGTCGCCGAAACTCCTCGGGCGACAAATGGCGCGGCATGATGTTCGGCGCAACCGTGCAGGGCGTTCCCTCGGTCAGGTCCAGCAACCATCTGGCGGCCTCGGGATCGGTCCACGCCTCCAGCGAGCTGTCCATCCCCAACTCCGACGAGTAGGGAATCAGCGTGTCGACCAGGCCCTCGGCCACCCAGGCGCGCAGGTCCATCGCGATCTGCAGGTTCTCCTGCTCGGTGGCGCCGACCACGGCCGAGACCTGGATGCGGTCTGACCGGCCCTGCTTCCGCGCCTCGTCGTCCATCGCCTCCCGCACCTCGCGCATGAATTGCGTCAGCGTCTGCGCCCGGTATTTCAGCCAGGTGGGATCGTCGGGCGGCAGCAGCCGGGGAAAACCCCCATGCGTCCGCGTGAATCCCTCGACGACGGGGCGCTCGTACTCAACCAGCGGCGGACGGCGGTTGTAGAGCAGGCATACGCCGTCAATCGGGTGCTGCGCCACCTCCCGCAGCAACTCCACGGCGTGGGCGCGCACCTCGGGGTAGCTGTACGCCATGCGCGGCGTGCGCACGCCGTTCCGGTCCTCGCCGCGCCACTCGGGATGTCGCTTATAGATGCCGTCGCCGTGGTCGAAGTGGTCATGCGGCGGGGGAAAGTGGAACCCGGCCACCCGCCAACTGGCATGAAACTCCATGCCGATCTCGTGGCAATAGTCGAGCGCCACGCGAAACGGATCGATGCCCTGCGCCGCAAACGCCCGCCAGCTTTCCGCGTGCAGGCGGTCGCCGACCCGGTCGAAGTCGTCCAGCCCGTCGAACGTGGAGCGCCTCCCGACGTTGGTGAGGTTGTACATCAGGTCGCCCTGGCCGCATTCCCAATACATGCGCGAGAAGTCCGTGTCGCGGTAGGGCTCCAACTCGCGTCGAACCTCATCCGCCGTCGTCATCCGCCACAGCCAGTGGGGTCCGTGCGCGTCCTGGTGCGCAAAGAGCGTCCGGTTCCCAGCGTCTGCCCGTTCGGCGCACGTCGCGTCGACCTCGGCCTCGGTGAGTGGGACGACCTTGATGTAGGCGATCCGCGCGTGCATGCAACGAACCGCGCCGATGCCGTCGCCCGGCGCCTCCTGCCAGGCGACCTGGCCGATGTGGAGATCCTGACCCGTGAGGTCCGCCACCTTCCAGAACATTTCCACGATCGACTTGTCGTGAACGCCGTCGGCGGTCGCGCTGGAGCTGTTGAGCATCGTCTCGACCGCGTCGTCGCTGAGGCGCACGAGCACCGCGTGGCCGTCGCTCTCGCCGGGACGGGACGGCATCACGCCGATCGACACCGCATGCCAGCCCTGCGCGTCCAGCGGATAGCGCACCGTGGGCGCCGCCGTATTCGGCCCGGCCAGCAGCATGGTGCCGGCAAGGTCGTCGGTGGCGTAGGCCATGGCGCGCCAGTGGCGATGCCGCGGCTGCGCCCCCAGCGCCTCCGCCGGCGCACAGCGATCCATATCGGTGCAATAGATCGCCTGGTTGGTAAAGCCGCGATCGGCAAAGTAGTCAACGGTTGTCTGCGCCACTGGTCCCTTACCCTCTCCGGCCGTGCTGGTCGATGGACTCGCCGCCGTGGCCGGCAATGTACAGAACCACCCGCAAATCCGGCGCGAGCTCGGGAGCTAGGTCGCCGCCGCTCACGCGGCCCGGATGCCAGTCGCGGTTGCAACGACCGGTATGGGGTCGCAGATGCACCGCGTGCCGTCGACGGTGGCCGTGCCCAGCATGACCCATTGCCCCTGCCACTGGATGAGCCGGCTGGCATACGGCTGCACCGGTGCGTCCGGCGGCAGCACCTCGCCCGTGCCGTGGATGTGAAACGGCCCCAGCGGAGAGTCCCCAACCATCGAGAAGTCGGCGTTGCGAAAGGGGTGGCCGGGAAACCGACGCCGGAACCACGGGACGATCCGGTCGGCCGAGGTGCAAAACAGCAGGTAATACCGCCCGCCGATACGGTACACCTGCGGGACCTCGATCTCGGTGGCGATAGGGTCCGCGCGCAGCGGCGGCTCCACCTGCCACGTCCGCAGGTCCCCGCTGGTCGCCAGGCCAACCGCACCCCGTCGAGTGCGGTCCGGGTGCTTGCTCCGGGCGCACACGAGCTGACAGACGCGGCCCTGAGCCTGAAAAAGAAACGGGTCGCGCCATTGGCCAAAGGCCTTGTGCACGGGACCGAGGCGCTCGTAGAGCCGCGGATCCCGCTCATTGACCGGATTGTGCGCGTACTTGGTCCACGAATAGAGATCCTCGGAGACCGCCAACCCCACGCGATGGACCTTGCGCGTGGGCGGGTTTTCGCCTCGGCGCAGGGCGCTGTAGGCCATCCAGAAGCGCCCCTTCCAGGCCAGGACGGACCCGGTGGAGAGGGTTTGGCTGTCCCAGGATTCGCCGGCGCCTCGCTTCAGGGCGAAACCGAGGAACTCCCAATGCACCAGGTCCCGGCTGACCGCGTGGCCGACATCCCAATTCCAGGAAGGACGCGGCTCGGGCGAGGTGCAAAAGAAGCCGTGGGCCACGCCGTCGCTCTCGACGAACCAGGAGTCGCCGATGGTGAAGCCGGGGAGACGAAACATGCGTTGGCAATCAGGTTAGCGCGGCCCGGTGGCGCTCTGAGGTCGGCGGTTCTCCCGATATGTGGGAGTTGCCGACGCCTCGCAAACTGCTCCGCCCAAGCTGTCGGGCGACTCGGACCCCGCCCGCGCCTGTGCGTCCCGGGGGGTGCGGTCCGCGGTGCACCTGCGCCCGTGCCGACGGGTCCCCGGACCGCATCCTGATCGCAACGGCGGCTCACTACCGATTGCTAGACTCCTAACTGCGCGCGGCAAAGCGGCCCGCGGCAACTTCCGTCCCGTTATCTGTCCACAGGATCAAGTGGGTGGTGGCACGGCCCAGAGGCGAGGTCGATGCGCAAACGGCTCTCCCGGCTGGCGCCAACAATCATCGTGGGCGTCGCGGCATTGCTGATTGGCGCATGCGGCGACGCTGAATCCGTGCCTGGGCCGGTTGCCGCAGCCACGCCAACGCCGCGAATCATCGTCATCACCGTCACGCCCACGCCGCCGCCCACACCGGCCCCAACGCCCGAGCTCCGTCAAACGCCAACCCGCCAAACGCCCTCCACGTCGCTGCAGAACCGCAGCGCCACGCCGCTGCCCACGGCGCCTGTCACGCCAACGGCCGCGCCGCCGTCGACGCCCTCGCCGATCGCCACGCCGGCGCCCACCGCGCCGCCCCCGGCCGCCAACAGAACTCCGACCGCCATCGTCCCCCCGGACGAAGCGCGAGCCTTCGTGGGCCGCCTGGCAACCGCTGAGAACGTGGACGGTCTCCAGCGACCCGTAGGTGAAACCAGCACCTTCGAGCCGATGCAGCGGGTCTACATCTCCGTTGAGTTCGTCGACGTGCGAGCCGGCGCCGAGCTTGGCTTCTCCTGGCAGGCCGAAGAAGGCTGCGCCGGCAGCTTCACCCTCGCTCCCCAGACGACGATGCGGCGCGGCTTCTTTGGGTTCTACATCGACGAGACCGAGTGCCTCGGCCGCTACTTCGTCCAAATCCTGGTGGACGACGTGCCCCACGCCGGGATCACCTTCTCCATTGGACCCGCCCAGCCCAGCGGTTGACCCGCAACGCCGCCGGTGGTTTGCTGCGTACATTCCGGCTCCACAGTTGCCCGAGGTGCCCCGTGAAGGTGACGCGCGTTTCCGCCGAGGTCTATGCCAAGCCGCATGACCCGCCGATCACCAACGGCAAATACACCTACACCCACTCCAAGAACGTCGTCGTCCGCATACAGACCGACGAAGGCATCGAGGGCGTCGGCATCTGCGGCGGGCTCGGCCTCCCGTCCGGGCGCGACGTGCTGGTCACCGTCATCGAGAATATGTCCGAGGCCGTGATCGGCGAGGACCCCTTCAACGTCGAGCGCATCTGGGACCGGCTCTATCAGCCCAAGATCTTCGGCCGCAAGGGCCTCACCACACGCGCGCTCTCGGCCATCGACATTGCGCTTTGGGACGTCGTGGCCCGCGCCGTCGGTCAACCGCTCTACCGGCTGCTGGGCGGCTACACCGACGAGGTGCGCGCCTACATCGCCGGCGGCTACTACGAAGCCGGCAAGGGCATCCCCGAGCTGCAGGAAGAGATGCTCGGCTATGTCGAGCAAGGCGCCACCGCCGTCAAGATGAAGATCGGCGCCGTCTCCCTGCGCGAAGATGAGCGCCGCGTGGCCGCCGTGCGTGACGCCATTGGGGAGGACGTGGACCTGCTGGTCGATGCCAACAATGCCTACGTCACCGCCGACGCCGTGCGCATGGCGCGCATCCTCGAGTCCTACGACGCCTACTGGTTCGAGGAACCGGTCTCGCCCGACAACATGGCCGGCAGCGCCGCCGTCGCCAACTCCTCGAGCGTGCCCGTTGCCGCGGGCGAGAACGAGTACACCCGCTGGGGTTTTCGCGAGCTCTTCGAGTCCGACGCCGTGCGCATCGCCAACCCCGACGCGATGGTGCTGGGCGGCATCACCGAGTACCGCCGCATTGCGGCCCTGGCCTCGGCCTACGAGATTCCCATCGCCCCGCACGGCCTGCAGGAGATTCACATTCACCTGCTAGCCGCGTTCCCGTTCCCGCTGATCCTCGAGTACTACAACCCCAACGTCGCCGGTCTCAACGAGGTCATGTTCCACGAGAAGCTGGAGCTCACCGACCGCGGCACCGTGATGCTGCCGCAGGGACCCGGTCTCGGCGTTGAGTTCAACTGGGACGCGCTGCGGCAATACCGCGAGGAGTGACGCCCGACCGGGCCGCATCCGCGTCCGGCAGGCGCGCGTTCGACCAGGTGCGGGCCGTATGGAACTATCGCGCGGTTCGACTCCTCCCTGAGTGCCATGCGACCAAACACACTGCGTGAACTGCTCGATTCCGGCCAGCCGTCGGTCGGCACCCACATCCTGGTCTCGTGGCCCGGCGTCGTGGAGCTTGTGGGCCAGACCGGCGTCATCGACTACGTCGAGTTCGTCGGCGAATACGCGCCCTATGACCTCTACGCGCTGGAGAACATCGGGCGCGCCATCGAGCTGTTCGACCACCTCAGCGGCATGATGAAAGTCGAGCAAGAGCCCCGCACCCACCTCGCGATTCGCTCGATCGGGTCTGGCATCCAGAACATCCTCTTCGCCGACGTGCACTCGGCCGAAGAGGCGGCGGAATGCGTGGCCGCGGTGCGCGCCGAGACGCCGTCCACCGGGGGACACCACGGAGCAGGCTCCCGCCGCGACGTCGGCTACGGCTGGGAGAACGCCGGCGGGGGCAAGGCCTTCGTCCAGGCGCTCGAAGACTCCGTGGTGGCGCTGATGATCGAGAAGGACGGCGCCGTCAAGGACATCGAGAACATCCTGGCGCTCAAGGGCGTCGACATGATCCAGTTCGGCCCGGCCGACTACGCCATGAGCATCGATCTCCCTGGCGAATACTGGCATCCCCGCTGCCGCGAGGCGGAAGAGCACATCATCAAAACCGCGCTCGCCATGGGCAAGCATCCGCGCGCCGAGATCAGCTCGCCCGACCAGGCCAAGTACTACCTGGACCAGGGCGTGCGCCACTTCTCGATCGGCACCGACGTCCAGATTCTGCGCGACTGGTGGGCGCAGAACGCGGAGGGCGTGCGGGACGCCATCGCCGGGCACTAGGCCCGAGGCAGTCCCGGTGCACGCCGTCGTAGCGCTCGGCGGTGAGGCCGACCCAACCCACGTTCGGCAGGTGCTCGGGCGCGCGCAGTTGGTCATTGCGGCCGACGGCGGCGCGGCCCACATCGAGGCCGCTGGCGGCGTCTTCGACGTGATCGTTGGGGATCAGGATTCGGTTGCCGCCGCGACGCTCGATCGGGCACGTGCGGCCGGTGCGGAAGTCCTCGACTTTCCCACCGCCAAGGACGCCACGGACGGCGAGCTGGCGCTCCGCGAGGCGGTAAGGCGCGGCGCAACGTCCATCACCATCGTGGGCGCGCTCGGCGGACCGCGGATCGATCACCTGCTGGCCAATGTCGCACTGCTGGCGCACCCGGACCTGCCCGGCGTTGACACCGTGATCGAAGACGCCGCATATCGAATCTGGCTCGTCAGCGAAGCGTCGTCCTGGCGCGGCGAGGCCGGGGACATCGTCACGCTGCTGGCGGTCGGCGGAAACGCGGGCGGCGTCACCACCCAGGGCCTTCGCTATGCCTTGCGCGACGGCGCGCTGGTCCACGGCTCCAGCCTGGGCGTGAGCAACGAGATGATCGAGCCGCACGCCGAAGTCTCCGTTGACCGCGGTTTGGTGCTCGTGATTCACGAGCATCGCCAAGCCACCGCCTGAAGCACCGATCCGGTGGCCCGCGCCGTGTGCGGCGTGGAAAGTCGCCACACCTCGCGTGGCCTGACTTCCCCAGGCGAAGTTCCAAACGCCGAGAGAAGCGAAGCACGCTGCGATTTTTCCCTGCCCCTTAGATTTCTCGCTCCGCTCGAAATGACATGGGTGGGAGCTCGAAAACGACTTCGGTGGGGGCTCGAAATGACATCGGTGGAGGCTCGGCGGCCCACGCTGCGCGCCGCGTGGAATCGGCCGCCACGTTTCTACGATCCAGGCACACCCGCGCCCACGGCAAATATCCAAGTTCGCACAGCGCGAGGTAGTATTGGGAGCCGGCGGGCAATGGCGCCCGCCCAGGTGAATCTGGAGGCCGAATATGGGATCCAGGAAACAGGTCCTGATCGGGATCGCAGTGCTCACCGCCGCCGTCGTCGGGACGCTCCTAGGAATATGGCTATGGCTGTTAGCGTCGCCTATTCCGCCATCCACCGAGACCGTGGCGATTCCCGACGGCGCCGTGACGGTCCATCACTCGGGCGTGACCGCAAGCGGCTTCGCCGCTGGGGTTGCGGCCATGCTGGTGGGCGTGATCTACGTCAGCGCGGTCGCGGCGATCCTCTGGTTCCTGCTCGCATTGGCCTGGCGAGCCTTCGTCCACCTCGGGCATCGGGATAGGGAGTACGAGCGGCGGCATACGGGCGCCTGACGCGGGTCTAGGCCCGAGCAGCTAGTACGATTCCGGCGGCGGACTCAGCCCGAGTCCGCCGCCGACAGCTCCGCCACCATGGTCTCGACGAGTTTGGGCCTCTCCGGCGGCATATCCTCGTCGTAAAGGCCGAGCCCTTCCCGATAGTCCCGCGACGTCCGCGACAGCCAGGCCAGCCGCGCGCGCCAGTGGCCGCCTCCGCCCCCATTCTTGAGCAGCCGCAGCACCTCCAGCCGGGCCTCGGCGCGCGCGCGCCGGAAGGCCCACGCGAACTCTTCGTCGGCATGCGACCAATTCCGCAGCGTTTGGCGGGTCACGCCCACCAGCGACGCGCAGTCCTGCAGCGTCAAGCCGTCGGCAGCCGCCGCCAACACTCGGCGGCGCACGGTCGGTGTGAGTTTTGTGGGTCTTGCCATTTCGTTACTATTGTAAGCAGACGATTACCCTCGGCCCAAAGGCAATTTCGGGCCAGGAAGATATTTCGTAGTCGAAGATAAACCCCGAACACGTCAAAAAACTCACCTCCCATCCGAGGCTTCCGTGCGGCGCGGCAGGCGGAGGCATAGAATAAGGCGAGTGACCGTGCCGCGATCGCCGTGATCGCCACGCGCAGCGAGTAGCTCCACAAATGGAAAAGAACACTCTCACCGTCAAGCGCGGGCTGGCCCAGATGCTCAAGGGCGGCGTCATCATGGACGTCGTCACCGCCGAGCAGGCGAAGATTGCCGAGGACGCCGGCGCGGCGGCCGTGATGGCCCTGGAACGCGTGCCGGCCGACATTCGGGCGCACGGCGGCGTGGCCCGCATGGCGGACCCGGAGAAGATCATCGAGATCCAGGCGGCGGTGACCATCCCGGTCATGGCCAAGTGCCGCATCGGCCATTTCGTCGAGGCCGAGTTGCTCCAGGCGCTGGGCGTGGACTACATCGACGAGTCTGAGGTCCTCACGCCGGCGGACGAGGCGCATCACGTGGACAAGCGCGGCTTCGACGTGCCATTCGTCTGCGGCTGCCGCAACATCGGCGAGGCGCTGCGCCGCATCGGCGAGGGCGCGGCCATGATCCGCACCAAGGGCGAGGCCGGTACAGGCGACGTGGTCGAAGCCGTGCGCCACATGCGCGCGGTGATGGGCGACCTGCGACGACTCACCACCATGCGCGAGGACGAGCTGGCGACCTTTGCCAAGGACGTGCAGGCGCCGCTCGATCTGGTCGCGTCGGTGGCCCGCGACGGTCGCCTGCCGGTGGTGAACTTTGCCGCCGGGGGCGTGGCTACGCCGGCCGACGCCGCCCTGATGATGCGGCTCGGCGCCGACGGCGTCTTCGTCGGCAGCGGCATCTTCAAGTCCAGCGACCCCGCCATTCGCGCCAAGGCCGTCGTCGAGGCCACCACCCACTATCAGGACGCCAGCATCATCGCAACCGCCTCCCGCGGCCTGGGCGAGCCGATGTCGGGCATTGCTCGCGACACCCTCGCGCCGGAGGAACTCCTCGCGACCCGTGGGTGGTAGACCGCCGCGCGCGTGACCCCCGTCATCGGTGTGCTGGCCCTCCAGGGCGACTTCGCCGAGCACGCCGCCATGCTGCGCCGGCTTGGAGTCGAATCGCGCGAGGTGCGCGTGCCCCGTGATCTCGAGGGGCTGGACGGACTGGTGATCCCGGGCGGGGAGAGCACCACGATCGGCAAACTGCTGGAGACCTATGCGCTGCTGGAGCCGGTCCGCGATCTCGGGGCGTCCGGGTTTCCCATCTGGGGAACCTGCGCGGGACTCATCCTGCTCGCCACGGACGTGGGCACGCCGCAGCCCCTGCTCGGCTTGATGGACATGACGGTCGAGCGCAATGCGTTCGGTCGCCAGACCGACAGTTTCGAAACCGATCTCGACATTGACGGCCTGCCGGGCGGCGCGTTCCACGCCGTGTTCATCCGCGCGCCGATCGTCAGCGGCATCGGCGACGACGTGGAGGTGCTCGCCAAGCTCGACGACGGCCGCATCGTCGCGGTGCGGCAAGGCAACCTGCTGGGCACGGCGTTCCATCCCGAGCTGACGGCCGACGCGCGCCTGCACGGGCTCTTCGTGGAAATGACGCGAGTCGCATGACCGTCACCAGCTCGAAGCTCGGCCCTTGGCACGTGCCGACCATCGTTGGGACGTTCGTGCTGGCGAATCTGCCGCGCGTGGACGTAGTGGCCTACCAGGGTCGTCACGTGCCCGCGCTGATGGCCGCCGGCGCGGCGCTGCCCACCGTGGCGCCCGACCTGCAAGCGGTCGGGGCCTGGACCGGCGCGCGCCTGCGAGGCTTCGGCCTGCTGCGCTGCGCCCCGGCGGCGCGGCGCGCCAGCGTCGAGGCCCTCACTCTGCTTGCGCCGCAGGCGTCCAACACGGTCGGCCCGCTGCAATTGGATACCGCCGAGGCCATGCTGCAGCGACTGGCCGGATGCGCCGCCGTCCAGGGACGCCCGATTCTGGTGGCTCGACTCCGCGAGGACAGCCCCTACGCCCCGGCGTTCGCCGCCAACGGCTTCTCGACGGCGGCCATCGAATACGAGTACGTGCGATCGCCCGGACCGGTGAGCGAGGCGCCGGACATCGACGGCTTGCGACCGCAGGAAGCCCCCGATGCCTGGGACGTGATGCAGCTCTACCGCGCCACCACGCCGGCTGCGGTGCAACGCGCCGAAGCCCGCACCATGGAGGAGATGGAGCAGGCGCCGCCGCGAACCGCGAGCCTCTGGCCGTGGCTGAGCGACGTGGCCGTCGAACGCCACGTGGTCGCCGACGAGCACGGACTGGCCGCCTGGCTAGAGCTGCGGGTCGATGCGGGGGAGAGCCACCGGCTGACGCTGATGCTCCACCCGCGCGGACACCACATGGCCCGGGCCCTGCTGCAGTGGGCGCTGTGGCGATTGGGCGCCGCGGCGCCGCGTCCGATGCGCATCCGCGTGCGCGAGCCCCACTCGCCCATCGGCTCGGCCCTCGAAGCCTTGGGTTTCACACCCGCCAACAGCCATGCGCTCATGGTCAAGGACGTGGCGGTGCGCGCGGCGGCGCAGGTGCGCGGGGTGGTGCTGGACGGAGCGCCCGGGTAGCCCATGGAATCACCCGCCACCGCCAACGGACCCGTGCCGCACCCGGCGGCGTCGGACGGCGAAGAGCTTGAACGACTCCTGGCCGCCCTGCCGTCCGAGATACGGGATGCCCTCCAGGCGCTGCCCGACTGGGACACGCTGGTCGAGATCGTGCTCGATATCGGGCGCTTCCCGGAGGCCCGGCTCGACGGGCGGTCGGCGGCGCTGCTGGAACGCGAGGTCACGGCAGACGACCTGGACCAGGTAGTCGCGGCCGTCGGCGCCTTCACCGCCGACAATCGCGCGGGCATCGCTCGCACGCTGCATCGGTTTTCCGCGCTTCGCAATCGCTCGGGACGCATCGTCGGGCTGACCATCCGGCGGGGACGCGCGCTGCACGGCACCACGCACGTCGTGGCGGACATCGTCACGTCGCGGCGCAATCTCCTGCTACTTGGGCCGCCGGGCGTGGGCAAAACGACGATGCTGCGCGAGATTGCCCGCGTGCTTGCGAATGAGGAGGATCGCCGCGTCGTCGTGGTGGATACGTCCAACGAGATCGCGGGCGACGGCGACATTCCGCACGCCGGCATCGGACGGGCGCGCCGCATGCAGGTGGCGCAGCCGGACCTGCAGCACCGCGTCATGATCGAGGCGGTCGAGAACCACATGCCGGAAGTCGTGGTGGTCGACGAGATCGGCACCGAGGCCGAGGCGCGCGCCGCCCGCACCATTGCCGAGCGCGGCGTGCAGCTGGTGGCCACGGCCCACGGCCAGACACTCGAAAACGTGGTGCTCAATCCCCTGCTGGCCGACCTGGTCGGCGGCGTCGAGGCCGTGACCCTGGGGGACGAGGAAGCGCGTCGCCGCGGCACGCAGAAGACCGTCCTAGAGCGACGCGCGCCGCCGAGCTTCCACACGCTCATCGAGCTGCACAGCCGCGACTCGTTCGTGATCTATACCAACGTGGCCGAGACGGTTGACGTGGTGCTGCGCGGACTGCCGGCCCAAGGCGAGCGCCGCGTGCGCCTGGCCGACGGGCGCACCGAGCGGGAGGCGTTCAACGAGCCGCTCCCCGACCCCGAACGTCCTTCCGCCCTGCGAGGGACCGCCGCGCCGCGGAGCCGCGCGTCGTCGGGCAGCCTGCAAATCCTGCCGTTCGGCGTCGGCCGCAATCGGCTGGAGCAGGCCATCATCAACACCGGAATCGATGCGCGCCTGGTGCGCGACCTTGGCGGCGCCGATATCGTCATGACCTTGCGCAGCTTCTACCGCCGTCGCCCGCGCCTGCTGCGCGACGCCGAGGCGCGCGGGACGCCGGTCTACGTGCTGCGCAGCAACACCGTCTTGCAGATGGAGTCGTGCCTGATGGAGATCGACGACGCCGGCGCGGCGAACCACGGCGACGCACCGTCTGGACCCGGCGCCTCCGGTTCCGGCGGGCCGGTGCAGCGCTTGCGCCTGGCGCTGACCAAGCCCCGCACGTGAGCGTCGACGGCAAGCGGCGCGGGCTGTTCATCGCCTTCGAAGGGCCCGAGGGCAGCGGCAAGTCCACCCAGGCGCAGCTGCTGGCCGAGCGGTTGCAGCAGGCGGGCCTCGACGTGCTGCCAACCCGCGAGCCCGGCGGCACCGAGCTCGGCGAACGCCTGCGGGACGTGATGTTCCGCGAGCGCTCCCTGCCGGATTTGGAGCCTCGGGTGCAGGCGCTGCTCATGCTTGCGGCGCGCGCCCAGCACGCCGCCGAGCGTCTGCGCCCCTGGCTGAACGGCGGCGGCGTCGTCGTGTGCGACCGATACGCCGGATCGACGTTGGCCTACCAGGGCGCCGGATTCGGCCTGGATATTCCGACGCTGGATGCGATGAATGCGTTTGCCACGGCCGGGATCCTGCCGGACGTGACGCTGCTGCTGGACCTGGAGGTGCAGATCGGCCTGCTGCGCAGCCTCGGGCAACGCGGCAGCGACTGGGAAAAGGCCGGCGGCATGAACGCGCAGCAGGTGGAGTTTCACGCCCGCGTGCGGCGCGGCTACCTGGAGCAGGCCGACGCCGATGGATGGACGGTGCTCGATGCCACGCAGCGGCCGGATCAGCTGAGCGAGGAGATTTGGCGGCGCATGGAACCCGAAATCAGCATGCGCGACCTGCGGGCGGCCGAGGCTGTCCAGCCGCCGCTGCCGCTGACGGCCGGCGCCCCCCAACAGCCGCCCACCGACGGAGCCGGTCGCTCGTGAAGCTCTTCATCGTGATCGTGCAACAGCAGGACGCGGACGGGCTGGCGGGTCTGATGCGAGACGCCGACATTCGCTTCACCCGCATCGATTCGGCAGGCGGCTTCCTGCAGCAAGGCAACGTGACGTTCCTGACCGGCGTCGACGACGAGCGCATCGGCGAGCTGATGGCCCTGATCAAGCGCGGGGCCACCACCCGCGTGCAGATGGTGAGCCCCATCCCCGCCATGCTGGAACCCGGCGAGCTGGCGGTGCCCTATCCGGCCGAGGTCCAGGTGGGCGGGGCGACGATCTTCGGCTTCGACGTGGAGCGGTTCGAACCGCTCTAAGGGCGCTCTGAACAACTCCTCGCGATCGCGGCGCCCGCAGCCGTCCGCGCGACGGGGCGAATGGCTCCCCCTGCGACGCCCGGATTGACCCCCATCCTAACCTTCCCCCTTCCAGGGGGAAGGAATCGGAAGGGACTCGACCACAGGCTTCCTAGCCGCGGTTCAGGCGCGGGCGCCGGCCAGCCAATCGGCCATGCGCTTGACGCCCTCACGCAGGTTCTCCCGCGAGTTGGCGTAGGAAAGACGCAGAGAGTCACGCCCAACGTCGCCGAAGGCGCTGCCGGCGAGCACGGCCACCCCGGCTTCGTCCAGCAGTCGCGCGGCGATCTCGTCGGCGTCGCGATCGAAGCCTTCGAGTTGCGGGAACACATAGAACGCCCCCGCCGGCCGCTGACACGACACGCCAGGGATGGCGTTGAGGCCGTCCACGACCTGGTCGCGGCGCGCCTTGAACTCGGCGACCATTTCCTCGGCGGCGTCCTGCGGTCCCTGCAAGGCCTCGATGCCGGCGATCTGAATGAAGCTGGCGGTGCAGCTGGTGATGTTGGTCTGCAATTGCGAGAACGCGGAGGCAAGATCGGCCGGCATGACGCCGTAGCCCATGCGCCAGCCGGTCATGGCATAGGTCTTGGAGAAGCCGTCGAGGATGATCGTGCGATCGCGCAGGCCCGGCTCGGCGGCGATCGACGCGTGCTCGATCTCGCCGTACATGATGCGGCAGTAGATTTCATCGGAAAGCACGTAGGCGTCATGGTCGGCGAGCAGCTCGCCGATGGCCCGGATGTCGGCGGGCTCGAGGACGCCGCCGGTCGGGTTCTGCGGCGAGTTGAGGATCAACAGCTTGGTGCGCGGCGAGAGCTTGTCGCGCAGCTCGTCGAGGTCGAGCCTAAATTCGCGCTCCGGACGCAGCGCCAGCGGCACCGGCGTCGCGCCGACGAAATCGACGACCGACTGGTAGATCGGAAAGCCCGGATCCGGATAGAGCACCTCGTCGCCGGGGCCGCACAGCGCCGTGATGGCGAAATACATGATCGGCTTGGCGCCAGGGGTAATGACGACTTCGTCGGGATCGATGACGATGCCCCGACTCTCGCCGACGTGCGACGCAACGGCGGCGCGAAGCTCCGGCAGACCGGCCGAGGGGCCGTAGTGCGTGAATCCGTCGTCGAGCGCGCGCTTGGCGGCTTCGATAATGTTGGGAGGCGTGTCGAAGTCCGGCTCACCGATTTCGAGGTGAATGACGTCGCGTCCTTGCGCTTCGAGCTGTCGGGCGCGGGCGAGCACGGCGAAGGCCGTCTCGGTGCCCAGCCGCCCCATGGCGGGCGCCAGATCGGGATGCGTGAGCAACGCCACACTTGCCTCCTGCACGGATGAACCAGACGGGCGGCCGCCGTGGCCGCGACAACGGGCGCGATTCTAGCGTGCCGAACTCCGCGGACACGGACCCTGGGGCGAGCGCGCCGGCGGTGCGGCGCATGCGGCCGGATGACGCGGACGCGGTGGCGCAGGTGCTCACGCGGGCGTTCGCGCCGCCGCCCGGCGCGAAGCCGGCGGGCCTGCGCGTCCTCATCTCGAACCGCATGGCCGCCCGCTGGCAGGCGCAATGCGCCGGGGCCTGGGTGGTCGACGCGCCCGAATTTGGACCCGTGGGAGCGGCGTTCGCTGTGGTTGAGCCGGATGTCGGCTGGATCGGTGGGCTGGGGGTACACCCGGCGTATCGCGGTCTGGGGGTGGGACGCGCGCTGACGACGGCGGCGCTCGAGTTCCTGGACCACGCGGGTTGTGCGGTCGTTGGACTGGAAGCGTCACCGAGCGACGGCGCGGCGCTTGGCGCCTATGCCCGGCGCGGGCTGCGGCCGGTGGACGTCACGCTGCGACTGCGGGCGGACGCCGCCGCGTTGACGGCCTCGGGGATGGCTGCGGAGCTTGAGGTTCGGCCGGTGCACGAGCCAGGCGTGCTGAGAGGCCCATGGCCGGTCAGCCAGGGCGGTTCGCGAACTGCCCCTGCATCCGATCCGGACGCGAGCGAAGTGACGCGTCAGGAGTCTCGCGAAGGGCGGGTGGCGCTGCTGGCGCTGGCCGTGCCGCTGTCGGATGCGGCATTCATGGCCGTGGGTCCAGGGGCATGCCTCGTCTGCGACCCGGAGGCGGTTCCCGTCGGTGAGGTCCTGGAGGTGCGACTTGGATTCATTGGCCGCGAAGGCCACCCAATCGCACCAGCCTGCCGCGCATTGGGACGCATGGCCGTGAGCAGGAAGTTGCGTTATGTCGAGTTGGATCTTCCGGTGGGTTCGGGCGCGGCACTGCCCACGATGTCCCAACTCGGGTTTCAAACGGTTATCAGCACAGTCCGGCTGGCGCGGCCCGCGACCGCTTACGGCCGGCGCACGGCGAACGGTGTGGAGGTGGGGCGCTGGTCGCTCTAGCGCCGGCCGCCGCTAGGTCTTGGTCGCGACGACGATGAGGCGGTCGCCCTCGCCGTCGTAGGGGTCGAGCGTCCAGCTGCCGTAAGTCTCGATCCGCTCGAATCCGGCGCAGCGTAGGGCCAGCTCCAACTCGAACCGGTGCACGTACCGCAGCGGCATGCGCGCGACGCGGCGCGTCACCCGTCCGTCGGCGCCAAGCACGTCGTAGACATGCAGCGCGTCGATCCGCTGCGTGCCGGGATCGACATCCCACGAGACGAAGTGCGTCACCGCGGCTCCGCCGGCGTCCCGAAAGCTCCCCTGGGTCCGCAGCACGCCGTCCCAGGCCGCCAGGCGGTCGAGCGTGGGATCGAAGACGTCCACGACCAGAATGCCTCCGGTCCTGAGCGTGCCGCGCGCTCCGGCAAGTGTTTGGAGTTGATCGTGCGTGGACGCCAGGTGCAGAAACGAATCCAGGGCGCAAATCACCGCCCCGAATTGGATGCGCGGCGATAGCGCGCGCATGTCGCCCTGCTCGAGCGCGAGTTCGAGGCCGCGCTCATCCGCGCGTCGCCGCGCGATGGCAAGCAGCGCCGGCGACGCGTCGAGGCCGTGGACCTCGAATCCGGCCGCGGCCAGAGCCGTGCCGACACGCGCGGTGCCGCACGCCAGGTCCATGATCGGCCCGCCGGCGCGCTCGGCCAGGTGGGCATACAGCGGGAGATCGTCGTCCCATTCGTCGTGCTCGGCGGCGTAGAGCTCGGCAATGGCCGCATAGGGATCGGCGTGGGGGTCGGACGTGCTCACCGGCCGAGGGGCATGCGCCGAATGAGCAACTCGGCGCTGATGATCACCAGCACGATCAGGATTGCTGCCGCAGGACTGGCGACCCCGTTGACGGCCGCCGTCGCCAACGCCACGGCCCCGGCGGCAATGAAGACCGCCTGGCGGGTGACGATCACGGCCGGTACACGCGGCCCCGAGGCGTCATCGCTGGTTCGGAGCCACGCGCCGATGGCCCAGGCGAAGAAAAACGCGCCGAACCCCGCCAAGCCCACGAAGGCCAAGACGTTCTCCGTCCGGTCCGGCGAGGTGAAGACGAGCACATAGCCCAGCAATGCCAGCGTGACCAGCCCACCCAACCACATGAGGTTGCCCGTGGCGCGGGTGAAATCACGCGCGGCGCGCGGGCGCGCGGCACGTGGGCGATAGCCGCGCGGGGCCGGCGCCTCGAGATCCAGCGTGGGGGTCGAATCGTCGGCGCCCTTTGCGTCGGGTGACTTTTCGGCGTCTTTGGTAGCCGGCGGCGCGGTGCCGGGCTTAGTCGCCGGCGGCGCGGTGCTGGGCTTGGGGGCCGGCGCCGGTTTGTCGCGCTTCGCGATTGGCGCCGCCGTCCGGCGCCTGATGACCAGCGAGTCGTCAGCCAACGGCCCTGAGCCAGTGCGCGGGCGCCGCCTGGGCGGGAGATGGCTCCGACGTTCCCTCGACGATGTTTGCGACATGATCGAATCCGGCGTGCGTCAAGCCTCCTGGAGCGGCGGTGGCGATGACCTGGGGAAAGTGCCGCTGAACGTCGGCTTGCGCCAGTCCATCGAGCACGGCTGCGATCGCCCCAGCGTCAACGTCCTCGCCGGCCGCGTCGAGCCACAGGAATGCGGGGGCATGGGGAGCGTCGTGCGGGCGGACGGCGCTGAGAAAGGCTATGCCGACCGCAAGCATCACCCGACCGCGCGCGTCGGCGGCGACGTCCCGGAGGGGCGCCCAGGCCTGGCCGTCCTCGTCCCACAGGTTAACGGTCTGGTCCGACGCGATGCGCACGTCCCAATACCGGCCGCCGGTGATGGGACCCACGACCTGCCGCAGGGCGGCCTCGGCGGTCGGACGCACCCCGCTGGCCAGGGCATCGAGCGCCTGGCCCATGAGGCGCGCCGCGGCGGCGCGGACGCGGCGCCGGTCGACGATGTCGTCGAGCGCCGCGCGCGACGCTTCGAGGTCGACCTCGTTTCGCACGGCTCCCGTACGGAGCTCCAATTCGCGAATCTGCGCGTCGAATTCGCGCCGTTCGGCCCGGGCGCGCTGCATCCGGCGGCGGGCGCCGCCGGCATCCTCCAGGCGGTCGTCGTCCAGGTCGGGAAAGATGGCCCGAACCTCCGAGACGGTGGGAGCGGCGTCGACGTGGGCGCCGGTCGCCCGCACGGCGCCGGCCAACTCCGCCGCGGACCGGGCCACACCGTCGTGCGCGGCGCGGGCCGTCGCACTCGTCCGGTTTACCTGGTCCGCCGCCCGCGATTCACCGACGGCGGCAATCACATCCGCCAGGGCCGCGAGTCCTTCGAGGCGTCCAATGGCCGCGGCGGCCGGCTGGCCGCGCGGCAGCCCGGGTTCAGTTTCCACGAGCGCCTCGATGGCCTGCCTGATGCCCGGCAGCGCGCTCTCGGCCGCGTGGAGCTTCCATTGCTCGCGCTGGTGCGACGCCTCGAGATCGGATTGACGGTCCACACGGTCCTGCAGGGCGTTCAGGTCACGCTGTAGGGCGCTGCGAGCTTCGGTCAATGTCCGCTGGTCGTCGGACAGACCGAGGGATCCGGCCAGCTCTGACGCGTGGCCGTGCGCGCGTCCACTCGCCTCGATCTGGTTGCGCAGCTCGGCTTCGGCGGCGGCCGCGAGATCCTCGGCTCCCGAGTCCTCGAGCTCGCGCATTCGCGCCTGGAGTCGCTGCACTTCGCGGTCGGCGTGGGCAAGCTGCCGCTCCGTGCGCGCGCACTCGGCTTCCAGGTCGTCGGTCGAGACGGCGCCGTCGCCGTCGGCAAGACGGCGCAGCCTGGCGGTGGCGCTGTCGCGGAGAGTGCGCGCGCGCTCCGCGGTTGCGGGGATTTCAAGTCCGCGGCGCTCGAGCTCGTGCTCGATCTTGCTCTGTTGTCTTCGATTGACGGCCAGACGGGCGGCGCGCTGCTCGCTTGTCTGAAGGTCGTGATCGAGCTCGGCCAACTGGTCGAGCAGCTCTTCCTCCCGGGCCTGATCCGTGCGCTGGCTCCACAGCGACCAGGCGCCCGCGGCCGTTCCGGCAACGACGGTCGCCATGCCCAACACCGCCAGCGGCGCGGCGCCGGTGAAGCCGATCGTGGCCAGGACGATGCCAAGGGCGACGCCAATGGCCGACACGACCAGCCGGCTCTTGCGGCGCTGCGCCTCGATGGCCAGCGACCGCAGCTGTTGCTTGATACGCGTGGTCTCGAGCGAGCGAGCTGAGGCGTCGACCTCGTCGTGGTCATGGTCCGACGCGGCGTCGAGGATGTCGCCGAGCCGGCCCCAGAGCCGGTGCGCGACGGGGAGGTGTTCGTCTTCGTGCGCGCGTTTGCGCAGGGTCCGCGCCCGCTCGGCGGCAGCCCGCGCCTTGGACTGCACGACCTGGGCCTCGACCAGGTCGGAGCGAGCCCGCCGGAACTCATGCGCCGCCTGCTGATGTTGGTCGCGCTTCGCCCTGGCGCGGTCGGCCGCCTGCGACGCCGTGAGGCCTGTCGCGACGGCCTCGCAGGCTCGGTCAAGAGCCGCCAGCCGCTCGGCGTCCAATCGCGCACGCTGCGCCAGGGACGCGAGTTCGCCCAGCCGCGCATCCAGGCTCTCGACCCGTTCCCTCGCGCGCGCGGCTTCGCTGGCGTGATGCGCGTGATCCGCCCACAGCACGGCAAACTCGCGATAGGCAGCCAGGCGATCGCGTTCGTCGAGGAATTGTCCGCGCAGCACGCGGTAGCTGCGCTCGGTCGCATCGACCTCCGCCGCGCGCTCCGACGCCGCGGCGAGGGCCTGCAATGCCTGGCGCACGCGCCAGCGCTGCAGCGAGCGTTCGAGCCGGTCGATTTCGTCCTTGGTTGCGGCCGCCCGCATCACCGCCTCAGCCAGCTCGACGCGGGCTCTGGCCGCCGTTTCTTCTTCCCGGTGCGCGGGGCTGTCGGCGAACTCGGCTTCCATCTCCTGGATTCGTCGCTCGCCCAGCAGGCGGCGCAGCAGCGCTCGAACCTCGGCGGCCGGGGGCAATTCGGCGCGAGGCCGCGGCAGCACCAGCGCTTCCAGGGTCTCTTGATCGAGTCCCACCATCGCGTCGAGCGCCGCACCCACCTGCGCGCCGCCGCGGATGGGCGTTGATCGCGGACCGCGGTTCACGATCAGCTCCGACTCATCGCCGCCGGTGGCCCGCAGCGTGCGCCGCACGGTGACGGGCCGCCCACCGGCCGCGAGCACGCATTCCACCATCGCGCCGTCAGACCTGGCGCGCAGGCCGTCGGCCGGGCCGAACAGACACGTCATCAGCGCCTCGCGCACGACCTGCGCCTGACTATCCGCGACGGTGATCAGGTGATGGCCCTGCGGCTGGAATTCCAACTCAACTCGATGCAAGGCCCCGAGTTCACGGATTACGAGCCGCTCCAGGAGAATCATGCGGCGTGGCTCCCGGCGCGTCGTCGAAATCCATCGACCACCGCCCGGCGCGCGCGCGCGATCGTCTCAGAGTCGCTGTCGGCGTCCGGCGCGGCGTTCATCTGGTCGGCCGCGCGTCGCACTTCCACCACGAACGAGCGGGTCGGCTGCGCGTCGGCCGGGCCCGCTAAGACGCGAAGCTGCGCCAGGTCGACATGCACCAGCGTTCCCGCGGCGGAGGCGCGGCGGCTGAGGTCGCCAATCCGGCAGCGATGCCACAGCTCGCGGGAAAACTCCCCCACAAGCTCAAGCGTGACAAGCGGCGCCTCGCCGATCAGCGTCGCCAGGCGCTCACGGATGGCCGCGGCGGGATCGCGGTCGACGAGATCCGCCGCGCTGAAGCTGACGACCACCGGCGCGACGCCCGCAAGCTCCCGAAACTCGGCGCCGATCACGCCCTCGTGGTCGAGATCGATGATGGCGAATCCCGCCTCGGCACGCCGCTCGGTCACCGAAGGCGCGGTCCAACCGGGGCAGACCAGGAACGCGTCGCCGAGTCGCCGTTGGCCGGGATCGGGCCGGTTGCCGAGGACGATGACGTCCGCCGCCGTCTCCAGAGTCTCCAGCTCATCGGTGTCGACGGCCAGCGCGATGCGTAGGAGGCCGCGATCGGCGGCAGGCTCGACGTGGTCAAGCGCCGAGGCCGCGCCAATCTCCAACGTCAATCCCGCGATCTGGACGGTTCGCGTGCGCATGGGACCCGCCGGGCGCACAGCGGCCAGGAGACCCAGCTCTTCGAGAAAGGCAATGCCGGCGCCATCGGTCGCTGGCTCATTCGCCTCGTCGAGGGCGATCACGACGATGCCGGCGTCGCGCGCGCGCCTCAGGCACTGGGACGCAAAGCGGATGTCTTCGAGCCCTGGTTCCGATCGCGCGAATAGGCCGCCCGCGATGAGAAGGAGATCAGCGTCGTCGGCAAGCGCCTGATCGACGACGGCGGCGAAACTTCGCCGTGTGTGAGCCTGGAAGATCACGAGCTGCTCGGGGTTGAGCGACGATGGCGCATCCCCGATACGACTGCCCGCGGTGAGCACGGCACGGATTGATTCGGCCGATCCCCGCAGGAACCGCATGCGCAGCTACGCCATCCCCTGCCTCCCAGGTGCGGCGACGAAATGTGCCTGACTTGCAAGAATATCACCGCCCGATGGCGCCGACCAGATTGATCGACCCGCCCGCTCGCGGCCGGGCGCCAGCTTCAGGCTGATGCCGCATCCATCCTGCACGTAGGTGCGCTGACCGTCCCGAATCATGAGCGTGTGGCCGCGCCACCGGCGTCGAAAATGCCGCAGCACCAGGTCGACAACCGGGAATTGGAAGTGCCATTCGGCCACGAGTTGGCGCGGACCCGGCCCGCGGATGAAGCGCAGATCGCGGCGCGCGACGTGGACCTCGCGATAGACCTGATGCCCCCAACTCAAGGCCAACTGCGCTTCACGCGAACTGCGCCCGAGCACGTAGGCGGCTCCGTGCTCCAGCACCTGTCCAGCCACCTCGCCGAGCACGCGATCGCGGTCCGGCGCGGGATGGCGCAGCGCGTAGCCGTAGAGCCGCTCCAGCCGGGCCATGCGCCGGCGGTCTCGCCGCACTGCCGCCAGGCAGGACCGCACCACGTCCGGCCCGCCGCCCCGATCCAGGGCAACCTGCTCCAGGAGGGAGCTGAATGTGTCTGGCAATCGGTTCATTTTCGCCTCCTCTCGAAGCCGTAGTGGATAGCCGGCAACGCGTTCACCGCCGGTACGGCAACCAAACAATTAGTCAAGCCATGCGGGAACCTCGATCGCCCGTTCATCCGAGCACCGCGTCGCGCCAGGCGTAGCGACTCGAACTCATTCGGGCTTCGCTGGCGAGCAGTGCGGCGGGCGCCAACACGGCGTCCCCAAATCGCCGGCGAATCTGATCCTGCGCCTCATCGAGCCGCCGTCGCTCGCGCGACTCAGGCGGCCGCAACGGCAGCTGGCAGTAGTCGAAGCTCTCGAGCGCCGAGGCGTGGACTCCAACGAGGCGGTAGATGTCGCCGGCACGCGCCACACGCGTGAACAGATCGCGGGCCAGGGCGAAGATGGCCGCGCCGATATCGACGGACGCCGAGACCGTCGTCTGGCGCGTGATGGTGCGAAAGTCGGCGTAGCGCACCTTGACGCTGATGGTGCGGGCGCGAAGCTGCTTGGCGCGCAGCCGCTGGCCCACGTGTTCCGCCAGCTGCTGCAGGTAGTCCACCACGATCGCCCCGTCGTCCACGTCGCGATCGAAGGTGACCTCGTTGCCCACCGAACGGCGCGCCCGCGTGGGAGTGACGGCGCGGGGATCAACGCCACGCGACCGCACGGCGGCCTGGGCCGCGGCGCCGCCGAATCCCGCGTGGACCCGCTCCGGGGCGATGCGAGCCAGGTCGCCGACGGTGGTCACGCCATGCCGCCCGAGCTTGGCCGCGGTCTTGGGACCGATTCCCCAGACCATGCGTACGGGAAGGGGGTCGAGAAACGCCGTCTCGGCGCCGGGAGCAATGACGCGGGAGCCGTCGGGCTTGGCGACCTGGGAGGCGATTTTGGCGACGGACTTGGAGGTCGCCACGCCGACGGAGATGGGGAGGTCCTCCCGCTCGCGAACGGCCGCGCGTAGATGCGCCGCTATTTCGGACGGCGCGCCATAGCGACGCTCGCAGCCCGTAACGTCGAGAAACGCCTCGTCCAGCGACAACGGCTCGACGAGCGGCGTGTAGGCGCGAAACAGATCCATGACGCGGCTCGACACGTCGGAATAGAGCGACATGCGCCCGGGAAGAAACTCGGCCTGCGGGCAGAGGCGTGCGGCTTGACGCGAGGGCATGGCCGAGCGCACGCCGAACGCCCGAGCCTCATATGAAGCAGCGGTGACGACGCCGCGCCCATCGCGCGACCCGCCGACGACTACCGGCTTGCCGCGCAGCTCAGGCCGCTCACGCTGCTCGACGGCGGCATAGAAGGCGTCCATGTCGGCGTGCATGACCACCCGGTGACCAGCCCAGGCGGCCGAGCCGAGATGTTGCATGTGCGGGGCAGGTGCGGTCGATGTGAGGCCACGATACCAAACAAATACCGAACGAACAAGAAACGAACGACCGGCTCGTTGATTTGCGCTGGGGCTCCGCCGACCGGCGCGCGGAGGGCGGGGCATCCGGGCGGCCGTGCCTGGACGTCTGAGATCCCTCGCATCCGCTCGGGATGACAATCATGGCGAGCTGTAGGGTGCGCCGCCACCCGGATGGGAACGGCGCGGGGCCTGGATTTCGGAGCGAATTAGTCTCGGAGATTGATGTGTCGGATCCCACGCTGCACGCAGCGCGGGCCACCGGACCTGGATTCCGGCTTTCGCCGGAATGACGCTGGGGGAACGGCGTCGATTGACGGTTGCGGGAAGCCCCTCACCCCGGCCCTCTCCCGGTGCGAGAGGGAGCGGACTTAGCGGACGACCGAGAGTGGCACGCGATTTCGGGCGCCCCCCACCGGATTTCGCCCGGTCTAGAGGCTGCGCAGGATGGCGACGGCGTGGCCGCGTACGCGCACGTCGCGGGCGTAGATGGGCTCGAAGTCGGCGTTGGCGGGCTGCAGGCGCACCTGCCCGTTTTCGCGGAAAAGGCGCTTGAGCGTGGCGCTGCCGTCGTCCAGCATCGCCACGGCAATCTGCCCGTCCCGCACGGTTTCCGTGGGCGCGACGATGACCAGGTCACCGTCGCAGATGTGGTCGTCGATCATGCTGTCGCCGCGCACCCGCAGCGCATAGGTGTCGCCGGAGGGCACCAGACCGGAAGCGACCGGCACGGTGTCGATGCGCTCTTCGTAGGCGTCGATCGGCAGGCCGGCGGCAATCTCCCCGACGATCGGCACGTGGACCACGCCGGCGTCGGCGCCGTTATCGAGAATCTCGATGCCGTGCGACTGGCCGGTGCGCCGGATGTAGCCCTTGCGCTCCAAGGCGTCCAGGTGCTGCTGTACGGTGGCCGGCGCCAGCCCGACGATGCCGCCGACCTCGCGGACACTTGGCGTGTAGCCCTCGTCGCGCACAAAGTGCTCGATGGTGACCAGCACGCGATGCTGGCGTTGGGTGAGCGGGCCGCCCATGGGCGACATCCTCCACGACGCGCGACGCAGCATGACCAACAGTCACGCGCCTGATGATTCCACGCACGACCAAGCTACCAGACAGAATGCGAACGCGTCAACACTGCTTCAAGAAGTCGGACGCGCCGCCCGCGTTACGCGTGTAGCTCGTCCAGCGCCTCGATGGTGAGCGTGGCGCCCGAGTGAACCTGGCGCAGGGCCGGCGCGTCGGGATTCTCGATCTGTCCGACCGGGGCGATCGGGCTTGCGGCGCGCGGCTCGGAACCGCGGCTGACCGGGGTGGGACCGAAGAAAATGCAGAGCGCACGCCCCGGCGGCCAGATGGCCAGGTCGCCCACCGCGGCGACATCCGTCGCGCCCGGCGGCAGGCTCACGTCGAGGCCGACGTCGCCGTAGATTTCGTCGCCCCAGGTGCTCACGGACACGCGCAACGGCAGGGCCTGCCAGACCGCGTCCGCCGCCGGGGTGTCGAGCAGCCGCGCGTCGGCGATGTGGTCGTCAATTCGCAGCCGCGCCCGGCGATCGGGCACGCGTCACCCGCCCTGCTTGCGGATCTCGGCTGCGCGGGCCACGAAGGTCTGCACGGTGGCGGCGAACTCGGCATGGCTCCAGGTGAGGGGGCTCACGCTGAGGGGCTGCCCAGTGAGGGGATGCACCTGCTCCGCCAGGGTGCCGCTGGGCAGGGCGCGATTGACGACCCATCGCATCAACTCGTGCGCCCGTTCCAGGTCGGCCATCGACTGCGCCACCGCCGCTTCCCACTGCGCCAGCCAGAGCGTGCAGATGAACCACGGATTGCCCGGAATGCGCGCGATGTCGTCCGAGACGCGGTGGTAGTAGTCGTTCTCGTAACGAGCCACGCCGCCGATATCGGTCTTGACCCAGAGTCGATCGCGGAGCGAGTGCATGGTGGCGACGCAGCGCTCGTCCGTGGGGTCGCAGAGCCCGAACCGCCAGATGCCGCTGACGCTGGCGTCGATGGTCAGGTCGGGGATGAGCTGTCCGTCGTCAGTGACTTCCAGGCGGCGGATGAAGCGCTGCTGGCCCTCGTCGTAGAGGTGCTCGAACGCCGCCTCGCGGATCTCGGCGGCGGCGGTGGAGTACTCGTCGGCCGCGGCCTCTTCGCCAAACCCACGGGCGAACGCGGCAGCCGCCCGCAGCCCGCCGAACACGCTCGCCACGGTGAACGTATGGATGCCGTACCGCTCCTCCCACAGATCCCAGGAGGGCGCGGGCAGCCCGGTTTCCGGATGCCGAAATCGAACCATGAAATCGGCGGCGCGCTTGATGAGCGGCGCATACAACGGCTTGATGACTTCCGCGTCCTTGAACCGCTCGTCGTAAGCGCCGAGGGCCCAGAGCACCAGGGCGGTTTCGTCTTCCTGGATCGGCAGGATGCGGTTGCCGTCCTTGTCCGCCCACGGATGCCAACTGCTGCCCGGCGTCCCGTCGGGGTTGTACTTGTGCAGCATGAACCCGCCCGGCTGAATCGTGCGGAGGCAGAAGTCGAAGAAGCGCCGCGCCAGCTCGCGGTGGTCGCCCTGAATCAGGACGTGGACCACCAGGGCGCCGTCCCGCGGCCACATGTAGGTATAGGTATCGCGGCCGAACTGCAGGATGTCGCTGTCGTTGGCCGCGATGATGGCGCCCTCGTCATCGGTCTGAGTGCGGACGATGAGCATGCTGCGGCGGTAGAGATCGCAGACGGACGGATCGAGTCCGGTGAAGTCCAGGGATTCGCGGGTGACCCAATGCCGCCAGTAGTGGTTGGTGCGTTCGATCAGGGTGTCGGGGCCGCGCTGCACGACCATGTCGTTGTCGTCCTTGACGCTGAAAAACTCGTCGCCGACCGCCAGCCAGTAGTGCGCGACGGCTTCGCCGCCCGCGGGCACGCGCACCTCCACACCGCCGGTGCTGTCGACGAGGCCCTGGGCGATGGCGTTGCCGGAAAGGTTGCCGTCCTCGGCATCGCGCCACGTTCCTTCCAGTCCGTGCAAATGCTTGGTGCCGGTGCTGACCGCGTCGAAGCCGGGCTGCTCGCCCGCCCACGCGTTCGCCATGAACAGCACGTCCCGCTTGTGATGCACGATGCCGCGCGTGAGGGGGTCGAAATAGGTCGTGTCGCCCACGCCGTCGCGGAACAGGTAGAAGTCGTGGTGGAAGAAGAGCCTGACGTGCCGCGGGCCGTCTCGCAGGTTGCGGACGACGATGCGTCGGAGATAGATCGGCCGGTGAAAATCGACGGTGTCGGCGCAGACCAGCTCCAGCCCATGCTCGTCGTTAATCAGGCGAACGTCGCTGACCAGGGTGTCGGGTCGGTAGCGCAGCGTGCCATTCCAACTGGGCGCGGTGATCCAGGAAAACGCACCGTCGACCCAGACGCCGAATCGAAACGGATCATGCCCGGCGTGGTTCCATAGCCCCACATGCGGAAAGTAGATGTCGCGAACCTGATAGTCGCCGTCGAAGGCGACCAACAGGCGTCCGTTGCCAATGGCCAGGTCGCGCGGCATCGCGTGCCCCCTCCGCGCCGGAGCGAATCGCCAGCGGCCGCATTATGGCAGCGTGACCGCGGGAGCCGAACCGCATCGCGCCCTCGCGAATTGGCAGCGAATCGGATTGCGCGAGATTGGGCGACGCGTTCAGTCGCGCCGCCGGCGCAGTGGCCCGCGCGGCGAGCGGCGTGGGATTCTTGAGAAGACTCTCATGCTGCACGCAGCATGGGCCACCGGAATCGGAAGCGAGAGGACAGGCCGATGCCAGCCAGCATTCCCGTCGTCATTGATACGGATCCGGGCGTGGACGACGCACTGGCCCTGGCGCTGGCCCTGGCCTCGCCCGAGCTTTCGGTACGCGCCGTCACCACCGTGGCGGGCAATGTGGACTTGGCCACGGGAACGGCCAACGCCGGCTATCTGCTCCGCATCCTGGCGCCGGGTCGCGGGATTCGGCTGGGCCAGGGCTGCGCCAAGCCGTTGGCGCGGGACCTGGTGACGGCGGAGGAGGTGCACGGCTCCGACGGCCTGGCCGGCATCACCGGTCACGAAGGCTGGCGGCGGCGGTCCGCTGATTCGACGGACATCGCGGCTGACGCCGTGGACGTGATCATCGAGGAGGTCGCTCAATCGCCGGAACCGGTCACGGTGATCGCCCTGGGTCCGCTGACGAATGTCGCTGCCGCGCTCCAGCGCGACCCGGCGGCGATGCGGCGAGCGGCGGGCATCGTGGTCATGGGCGGCTCGCTGCACGCGGGCGGCAACGTGACGCCGCGCGCGGAGTTCAACTTCTACGTGGACCCCGAGGCGGCCGACGCAGTGATGGCCTCCGGGTTGCCGGTGGTGGTGACGCCGCTGGACGTGACGCACCAGCTGGCCGTGAGCGACGAGACGGTCGAGTCGCGCCTGCTCTCGCGCCCCGAGCCCCGGTCGGCCTTCCTGGGTGAGCTCATCCGGCGCGCCCGCGCCGAGCAGTTCACCGGACGCGGCGGCAAGCTGCTGCTGCACGACCCGGCGGCCGTGGCCACGCTGCTGTGGCCGGAGCTCTTCACCATGCAGTCGCACGCGCTGACGGTCGGCGGCGGCGACGGCGACCAACGAGGCGCGATGCGGCCCACCACGGACAACGACGCCGGACCGGAGCGAACGCCGTCACAGGTGGCCGTCGACGTGGCGGCGGATTCGGCGGTGAAGCGGATCGTGGAGCGGCTTGTCGCCGTGGGCGATCCTGGCTGACGCCCGCCGTGGCAATCGGGCAGCGGGCGCGGCAAAATAGGGCGTGGGCTGGTGACGACGCATGGGGGACAAGATGATGCGGCGAATGATCGTCGTTGCACTGGCGCTGGCGCTCGCGATGGTGGTAGTCGCCTGCGGCGAATCTGAGCCCGAAGGGCCACCAACGTTCGCGGCCTATCCGGAGATGGGCATCGACCCCAAGCGGCCCTATAGCGTCATCGTCACCACCGATGTCGGGCGCATGACGTTCATCCTGCTGCCGGCGGAGGCGCCGCTGGCGGTCAACAGCTTCACGTTCCTCATCAACGAGGGCTTCTACACTGGCATGGAGTTTTATCGCGTGCTTCCGGGCGTGCTCGCCGAAACTGGCGATCCGACCGGCGGCGGCACGGGCGGGCCCGGCTACACCTACGAGCTCGAGCCGCCCCAGCGACCCTACGCGCGCGGCCACCTGGTGATGGCGCCCAACGGGGCCGATAACTCCAACGGCTCGCGGTTCTACATTCTCCTGGGCGACCTGGACGCGAGCGACGCGGTGTCGGGCGACCACACGATCTTTGGCCACCTCAAGGAGGACCACGCACCTTCGCAGACCACGCTGACGAAGATCGAGAACTCGCAGAAGCCGGTCTCGATCAGAGAATTCAAGGCCATCGAGGGGTGTCTGCCGAACGTGAGCATGTGGACGCAGGGCTGCTAAGGGGCCGACCGACCGCCCCGGCGCCAGCGACCAGGAATTCTTGAGCGGACGGGAACGCCTGTAGGGATACGTCCGCGGAAGCAGAGGAGACCAAAGTGGGGGAATCGGACGGCGCGGCGCGTCACGCGACCATCGATGAGCTGGAGGCCGGACTGGACCACATTCGAGAGTCGCCGGCGGACAGCGGCCCTCTGCGCATGATCGTGCGGCGACCCGAGGTCGATGCGCGCGAGGTGATCGCGGAGGGAAGGCTCGACACTGAGATCGGCCTGGTCGGGGACAGCTGGAAGGATCGCGGCAGCACGGTCACTCCCACCGGAGGGCCCAATCCTGCCGCCCAGATCACGATCATCAACTCTCGCCTGCTCGACCTGCTCGCGCTGTCCGAAGATCGCTGGCCGCTGGCGGGCGATCAGCTGGTGATCGACATCGACATGAGCGAGGACAACCTGCCGCCGGGGTCGCGACTCGCCATCGGGTCGGCGGTGATCCAAATCTCCAAGGAGCCGCACACGGGTTGCCGAAAGTTCGCGGCGCGGTTCGGACACGACGCACTGCGATTCATCAGCACGCCAACGGGCCGCCAGATGCGAATGCGCGGCATCAACACGCGCGTGGTCCAGTCAGGGGCGATTCGGGTCGGGGACGTGGCGAGGAAGGTTGGAACCTAGTCCGGCCCTACCCAAGCCGCAGCACCGGTAAGGCGGCGAGGGCCGGAATTGCCGCCGTTTCCAATTGCTCCGAAGAGCCTGATCGGTCGGTTGGAGACATCGTCGGGTGATGCTCACCGCCGGTAGGTCCAGACTTCTTCAGCGTCGTTGGTCCGTTCGCCGCTGCGACGCATGCCGATGTTCGCCGCGACTCGCTGGGATGCGGTGTTGCCGGGGTGGATCGTCGCTCGGACTTCTCCCAGGCTGAAAGACTCGAGCAGCCAGGCGGCAATACACCGCCCCGCCTCGGTCGCATAGCCCTGATTCCGAAAGCGTCGCCCGATCACCCAGGCCATGTCGGCCCAAGCCTCGGTCACCGTGGCTTGCATGCGCCCGACCGCGGTCTGGTCGTGCTTCAGCCGAAGCGTCCAGTTCAACCAGATTTCGGCGCCGTCGGGCGACCGCCGGCGCTCCCAGCGGCGAATTCGCGCTTGGAGATCCTCGAGACTCGGCGGGATGCTGTCCTGGATCGACGATTCCGCGTCGCGTCGCTCAAACAGCTCGTGTAGCTCGGCTGTGTCGCTCACGGTCATCGGCAGGAGCGCCAGGCGCCTGCTCTCGAGAGTCCACTCCTGGTCGTTGGGGACGTTGAGCACCTCTTGGCCTTCCTGCAATTGGGCTCGCGATTAGGGGCAACGGCATCGCTGGGACGCATCCGCACCCGAGGAGTCGCGTACACCCGGAGCCTCGCACTCTACGCGCGCCGGCGTTGACACTGGGAAAGCGCCGTCTCTAAAGTCGCGGTGCTTGCGAACCGCGCGCGTGGGGCGACATGGCTGAGGAAACCGCCGGCCACAAGATTCTGATCACGGACATCGCCTGGCCCAGCACGGCGCCGGAACGCGAGGTGCTGGCGGAACTCGACGCCGAGGTGATCGAGTCGGACAGCCCCGACGAGGACCGGCTGGTCGAGCTGGCGCAGGACGTGACCGGCATCCTGACCTGCTTCGCCAAGGTCACCGAGCGCGTGATCGCCGCCTCGCCCCGCCTGGGGGTGGTGGGACGTACCGGCGTGGGCACGGACAACATCGACGTGGACGCCTGCACCGCGCGCGGCATTCCCGTGACCTACGTGCCCGACTACGCCATCGAGGAGGTGGCCGACCACGCGATGGCGCTGCTGATGGCGCTGTCACGCAAGATCGTGGCGCTGGACCGGCTCACCAAGTCGGGCCGATGGGAGACCAAGCCCGCGCGTCCCATCCACCGAATGCGGGGGCGCACGCTGGGCATCCTGGGCTACGGCCGCATCGGCCACGCGCTGGCGCTGCGCGCGATTCCGCACGGGCTCAAGATTCTGGTGTTCGATCCCTACATCACGGCCGACCGCGTGGCCGACATCGGAGCCGAGCTGGTAAGCAAGGAGCGGCTGCTGGCCGAGTCGGACGCGATCTCGGTCCACGCCCCGCTGACGCCGGAAACCCACCACGTGATCGGCGAGGCCGAGCTGCAAGCCATGAAGCCGGAGGCGTTCCTGATCAATACGGCACGCGGACCGCTGATCGACGAATACGCCCTCGCCCGGGCGCTGTCCGAGGGCTGGATCGCGGGCGCCGGCATCGACGTGCTGGAGGCCGAGCCGCCGCCGGACGGCCACCCGCTACTCGCGGAGCCCAACGCCATCGTCACGCCGCACGCGGCGTTCATGTCCGAGGAATCGGTCCTAGAGTTAGAGCGCCGCGCGGCCCTGGCGGTCGTGCGCGTCCTCCAAGGCCGCATGCCGGAGTTCATCTGGAACCGCGAGGTGTTGGAGCAGGTGAGGCTGGTGGAGGAGTAGGCGGGGGCACCACGTTTTGCGCCGACTCGTTGGCGACGTTCTGACGCAAGGCAGCACTCGGCCGATCTGTCCGAGTAGGAGCTTGCACCTCCGCTGACACCAAACTAGTCTTAAGTCTAGTCAGAATAAACGTCGTCGGAGGACTCATGGGGAAGGTTTGGCAAGTCCAGGACGCGAAGGCGAGGTTCAGCGAACTCCTCGCCACCAGCCTCGCCGAAGGGCCGCAGATCGTGACCAAGCGAGGCGTTGAAACGGCCGTGCTTGTGCCCATCGAGCAGTGGCGACGACTGGAGCAACGAACCAGACCGGACCTCAAGCAGCTACTTCTTGCTCCCGAAGCGCGAACCGAGGCGCTGACGCCACCGCGAGCACCGCATCGCCAGCGGAGCCCCGAAGTAATCGAGTAGGTCGGTGTATCTCCTAGACACGAATGTCGTCTCGGAACTGCGGCGGACACATCCCAATCGAGCCGTCCTGCGATGGGTCGCCGACGTACCGGGAGAGCAACTCTTTCTGTCGGCGGTCACCATCGGCGAAATCCAGGCCGGTATCGAGATCACTCGCGAGCAAGACGCGGCGAAAGCAGCCGAGTTGGAAGACTGGCTCGAAAGCGTGCTCGGCTCCTACGGGATCCTGCCGATGGATGCAGCAGCATTCCGCGAGTGGGCGCAGCTCAAGCACCGGCGGTCGGACTCGCTCATCGAGGACGCCATGATCGCCGCCACCGCCATCATTCACCGGCTCACCGTGGTCACGCGAAACGTGCGGGACTTCCGGCAACTCGGCATGGCGGTCGTGAACCCTTGGGAGATGGCCTAAACCCTCCCCCGGCTCCTGAATGGCTAGGTCCGAGCACTACCGAAACGACTTGAGTGGGGCAGCACTGGTGGGCGCCCGCAGATTGCCGCCGGATGAGACGGGCAGCCAGTCGGCCTGCCTCCGCACGAACGAGTTGAACCGAGAACGGCGCTAGGCGCAGCCGGTGGCGATGGCTAGGGCGCGGCAGACCTGGCGCATTTTGGTGGGGCTGAGGGAGCCGACGTAGCGGTGTAGTTGGCGTTGCTCGACGGTTTGGACGTGGTCGAGGTTGATGGCGGAGTCGTGCCGCAGGCCTTCAGCCGGGCCGACGACGACTTCGCTTGGCAGGCCGCGGATGGTTGAGGTGATCGGCGCGACTGTCGCCGTATGCAGCAGCGGGAGCACCTCCTGGCGCGTGAGGATGACCACCGGACGCCGCTTGTCGGGCCGCTTGAATCCGTAGTGCCAGATTTCGCCGCGGCGCGGTCCGGCGTCTAGTCCTCCGGCCATGCGCCCTCGCCGGCCCAACCCTCGAGCTCGGCATCGACCCCGGCGGCATCGCCGTAGCCCGCGCGGTAGCGGTGGGCGATGTCCTCGGCGTCCTTGCGGGCGAGATAGGCGACCGCCGCCTCGCGCAGGACGGCCGAGCGGCCCTGGGCTTTGACCGTGGGGTGGGCGTCAAGCCGCTCGAGCAGGGCTTCGTCGAAGGTGATCTGTATAGCTTTCATGTATATGAGAATACCATATGCCCCATACACAGAGCCACTCGGTGGTGGATCGGCTGTTGGAGTAACGGAGGCGATGCTTTCGGCGCCGGGCGATGGCTCTGGCGGCCGTACTTCCGTCCCTGCCGCCTAAATTCCTCGCCTGCGGCTCGGAGTATCTGTGTTGCAAGTCACGGGTGTTCAAGCCGCTGCGACGGGCCATTCGATCCAGGACGATCCCTCGTCACCCCGGCGAAGAGCCGGCCCCGTACGCGATACGGGGCCGGGGTCCAGGTCCGCCCGACGCGCCGGTGACCCGGACTGGATTCCGGCCTCCGCCGGAATGACGGACGGCCGGCAGGCGCTTCATCGGAATGACAGGGGGGCGGCTCAAAGTGACTGGGTGGGCGGTCGCGCGCAATTTGCTTCTATATCGAAGCTAAACGCCGAACACGTCAAATAACTCAGGACCTCCAGGTTTGGGGGCCGTTGTGTCAATTCCTCCGTGTGCCCATATCCGCAATCGTTCCGACCTTGAGCCGGAATCCAGACCTCCTGACGCGTCGTGCTTTCTCGTCACCACTTAGATTCCTCGCCTGCGGCTCGGAATGACTGGGTGGGCGGCTCGGAATGACGCGTTGGGGAGCGACTCGGCATGACGGAGCAGGGCGTCAGGCTTGGGCTCGGGCCTCGATGGCGGATTGGTAGACGGCAAGGGTGGCGGCGGCGGAGCGCTCCCAGGTGAAGGTGGTCGCGGCTCGGGCACGGGCGTTCTCGCTCCAGGCGGCCAGGCGGTCGCGGTCTTCCAGGGCGTGGCTGAGGCCCCAGGCGATGTCGTTGGGGTCGGCGCCGTTGACGTGAAGGCCGGTCTGCTTCGGGCCGCCCGCGATCACCTGCTCGCGGAAGCCCACCACCCCTTGCGCGCCGACCACCGCCGGCTTGCCGCAGGCCATGGCCTCGGCGGCCACCAGTCCGAACGGCTCGTAGGTCGAGGGCAGCACGACGACGTCGCTGGCGGCGTAGTGCGCGATGCGCTCGGGCTCGTCGACGAACTCGGTGCGCATGACGACGCGGTCGGATCCGTCGGCGTGAGCGAACGTGTCGCGCAGTTCGTGCTCCAGCTCGCCGGACCCGAGCACGACGAGCCACGCCCCAGGGCGCTGCGCCGCCACCGCCGCCCAGGCCGCCGCCAACTGCCGCACGCCCTTCACCTCCGTGAGACGGCCGATGAACAGCGCCACCGGCGCCGCCGCCGGGATGTTGTAGCGGGCGCGAACGTCGGATCCGCCCGGCGCTTGCGGGTGGTAGCGGCGCGTATCGACACCGTTCCAGACCGCGTGGACCCGGTCGTCCGGCCAGCCGTGCGCGACTAGGTCCTCGCGCATCGCCTTGCTGACGGTGACGACGGCCGCCGCCGTGTGGCCCAGGGTGTATTCCCACGACCCGACGATGGGCGACGGCGCCACGCCCTGGCGGCCGCGCTCGGTGCTGTGCACGTGGAAGACCAGCGGCGCGTCCACCAACGGCGCCAACACCAGGCCCGCCGGCGCCGCGAGCCAGTCGTGGATCGCCACCACGTCGAAGGGCTGCAGGCCGTGGCGCTCGCGCACGCGGTCGGCCCAGATCACGTTCGTCGCCGCCAGCTCGCCGAGGAGGGGGCCCCAGGCCTGGGCTTCGCCGTTCAAAAGCGAGGAGTACAGCGGGGTGAGCTCGAGCGGCCGCGCCCAATGCGTGCCGTCCGCCGGGGCCGAGTCGGCCGCGCGCAGCGCGGCGAAGACTTCGACGTCATGCCCGGCGGCGCGCAGGGCCTCCACCATGGCGCCGGCGTAGGTCCCCAGTCCGCCGACGACGTGGGGCGGGTATTCCCAGGTGACGATGGCGATGCGCATGGGACCTTAGGTCCTGCCGGAGGTCCGGAGGGCCCTCACCCTATCCCTCTCCCTGAGGGAGAGGGGACCGGACCCGAGCCTTTGCCAGAGGGGTTGCGCGCGATGTCTGGATTCCGGCTTTCGCCGGAATGACGAAGTGGACGGTCGGAATTCCGAGAAGCTGCGTGGGATTGATGAGTGGCCGATCCCAAACTGCGTGCAGCGTGGGCCACCGGAGGCGCGAGGCGCGTCTCCGGGCGGTACTTCCGAATGGCGCGAGGTGCCCAAGGCCGCCCGGACTCATTCCCCGCTCCTTAGATCCCTCGCGTTGCTCGGGATGACAACATGGTCTATCCGAGTGATCACAGAGGCCGATCCCACGCTGCACGCAGCGTGGGCCACCGGAGACTCGGCGTGGGCCGGTGCTGAAGGCCGGCTAGGCAATGGCGTCCAGGAAATTGACGTAGACGCGTTGGTGCTCCCATAGGAGGCGCTCGGTGCCCATCCACATCCACTCCTGCGGGGTGAAATAGGCGGAGACGTCGGCTTCGGCGCCGACGCGGCCGACCCATTGCAGCCAGTGCAGGTTGTCGGATTGCATGAGCCAGTGGGCGATCTCGATCAGTTCCGCGTCGCCGGTCATGCGGGCCGCGCCGTAGGCCACGCTCATCAGGCGGTAGATGGCCTGCTGGGCGTGATTGCCGAGAAAGAACTCGAGGCCGCCGCGCTCGCCGGCCCAGGTGGCCGGGAAAGGTGTGAGCGGCAGGTCGTGCACGTCCTGGTCGGGCGCTTGCAGGACCTCGCCGGGCGTGACGCAGGTGACGCCGTTTGCCGCGAGCGCGTCGGGCAGGGCCTCGAGGAACTCGAAGATGCCGGTGTCGCGATTGTGGTGCTCGCCGAAGGTCTCGAAGTCCCAGGCGAGCAGCACGAATTCGCCCGGCGCGTCGCGGACCCACTGGGCGTAGGTGTCGGCCATGAGCGGCCAGCGATCCCAACTCTGGTTCGAGAAGCGGTAGCCCACGTCGTCACTGAGGGGAAAGTGCCGGGGCAGGATTTTGAGCGAGCCGCCGTCGAAGGAGTAGCGGTGGGTGGACTCGCGCCATTGCATGACCCAGCCGCGGCCGTCAATGAAGGTCCCTCGATAGCCGGCGGCCTCAAGCGCGCGATAGATGTCGGCGGACATGAGCATCTCGGTGGTATCCGCCACGACCGGCTCGACGCCGAAGCGCTTGGCCGCGCCCGCCCGGGCAAGCTCCATTTGCGTCACGAACGTCGGCAGGTCGACGAGCATAGTCATGGCGTGAAACGGCTCCACGGCCACAAGCTCGGCCCGGGGATGGGCCACGAGGCCCTGCATCTCCTCCAGCAGGTCCGGCGCCCAGGTCTCGAACTGCTTGACCGTGGAGAGCGGCACGCCCAGCGCGAGCGTCAGGCCCTCGTCCAGCAGCCGACGCCAGAGCGGCAGCGCGGGGCGGTAGCACCAGCGCGCGACCTTCTGGAAGTAGTGCCGGTTGAGGTCGTGGTCGAACATGAGGCGCGCCAACTCGGCGGCGGGCGCGCCCCACGGCAGGGCCACCGCTGGCAAGCGCACGCGGCGCGGCTGATGAAGGACCGTGTAGATGACCAGTTGCTCGGCCAGAGGTCGTCAACTCCCGGGCCGACGTCGCATCCGGCCCGTGTGATGCTACAGCCCGTGCAGCCCCTGCCGCCGACCGGCGAGCTGCAACTTGCTCAGCAGCAAGGGCAGCAGCGCGTCCCAGGTGTGCAGATGGGCCGTCTCCCGCGCGCAGGCGCGGATGCGCTCGGCCAGCTCGGGATTCTCGGTCAGCAGCCGCGCCACCTGCACGATCTCGTCGGGACTGCCGACATCATCCAAGACGACGCTGTTGCGCATGGGAATGGCGTAGTCCTCGCCGGTTGACCCGACGTAGGCGACGCCTCCGGCGGCCATGGCTTCGAGGCCGACCAGGCCAAACGGCTCGTAGCCGCTGTTGGCGAGCACGCCGTCGGCGGCGGCATAGAGCACCGGCAGCAGGTCGTCGGGCAGGAAGAACTCGACGTTGAGCACGGCCGCCTCCGGATCGGCGTCACCGAGGGCCTGCGCGATGCCGGCGACCGAGCGATCGTCGGTGTGCACGCCGACCGCCTGGAGCCCGCGCCAGGCCATGTGGCCGTACACCTCGGCGCCGTGGTCTTCCAATTGCCCGGCCTTCATGACCAGGCGGGCCGGCACGCCGCTTTCCCGCAAGCGATGCACGGCCTCGACGGCGGCCAGCCAGCCCTTGTCGGGATCCATGCGCCCGAGCTTGAAGAACCAGGGACCGGGACCGACGGCCTCGCGAACGGCGTCGATCGCCTCGGCGTCGACGGGCTCGAGCAGCTCCGACGGGATGCCGTTGGGAATCACCAGCGGGTTGACGCCGTGCGACCACATCTGGGCTTTCACGTAGCGCGATACTGCCGTGAACTGCGCCACGTATCCCAGGCGATTCCAGTTGATGCGGTTGAACGACATGTCGTTGTTGGCGTTCCACAGCAGGACGGCCGCCTCGCGGATGCCCAGGAAGTGCAGCGAGTCGCTCAGGCGGGACAGGGCGTCGGCGGTGTGCCACTCCTCGGCGATGACCGCCACGCGGCGCCCGGCGGCGAAGGCCGGCTCCACGATGGCTTGCGTGACAAAGGCCGGAACCGAATCCTGGTAGTCATGAACCTTGGCGATCTCGTCGGCGTAGGCGCCTTCCGGGTGCGAGGCGCTGATCCATTGGCACCAGCGGTGCAGGTGGAGGCGGCCGTCCTCGCGCGTTTCCGCGCCGGGGAGCGCGGGGTCGCCCACGAATATCAGGTGGGTCTGGAAGCCATGCCTGGCGAGCGCGCGGGTGAGATGGGTGACGCGGACGCCGAGCCCGCCGGCCTGGGCGTAGGGTTGATCGGGTCCTTCGAAGGACAGGAAGACGAACTCGAGGTCGTCCGGGGTGAATGACATGCGGCGGGCGGAGGCCTTGCATCGTGCTGGGGGTAGTGGCGCCATAGTAGCGGTGGATGGGGGCTGGATTCCGGCTTTCGCCGGAATGACGAGGGGTTGCATTTCGAGGTTGGTGGAAGGGTGGATTCCCGCCTTCGCGGGAATGACGGAGGTTGGCTCGGCGAGATTGACGGGTGAGGGCTCCCACGCTGCAAGCAGCGTGGGCTGCCAGATTCGCAGCGTGGGCCACCGAAACTGGATTCCGGCTTTCGCCGGAATGACGGAGGGGTGTCGCGCGAAGGTGCCGGCGGCGTTTGTGTCGCCGTGATTGACTCGAGGGACTCGGACGCCGAGGCTGGGGGCGAGGCGCTGGGCGCGGGCGTGGGGCGTGCGGCGGCGATTGTGGTTGCCTCGATCCTGGTCAGCCGGGTGCTGGGGTTCGTGCGCCAGGCGGCGATCAACGCCGAGTTCGGCGTGGGACCGGAAGCCGACGCGTGGTTCGCGGCCTTCCGCATTCCCGACACGATTTTCATGCTGCTGGCCGGCGGCGCGCTGCTTTCGGCGGTGATTCCCGTGTATGCCGAGGTGAAGGCGCGGGGCGACCGCCAGGCGCTGGCGCAATTCGTGGGACGCATCGGCGGCCTGGTGGCCGGCGCCACCGCGGTGGCCGCGGGCGTCGGCGCGCTGCTGGCCGAGCCGTTGATGCGAGTGATTGCGCCGGGATTCCCGGAAGCCACGGTGGTGCTGGCGACCGACGCGGCGCGCTGGCTAATGATCTCGCCGGTGGTGCTGGCCCTCAGCGCCGTGGCCAAGTCGGCGCTCCAGGCCGAGCGCGCCTTCGCCCTGCCGGCGCTGAGCCCGCTGCTCTACAACCTGGGAATCATTGCCGGCGCGCTGGGACTGGCGCGGGTATTCGGCCTCACCGGCCTGGTGTGGGGCACGTTGATCGGCACGGGCCTGCACCTACTGGTGCAGGTTCCCGGGCTGCCGTCCATCCTCCGTGGGAGCGACGGCAGGGCGCGGCGGCTTGCGTTCACGGCCTGGCATCCGGGCGCGGCGCTGGCGGACCCGGACGTGCGCAAGGTCATCCGCCTGATGGTGCCGCGCATGCTCGGAGTGGCGGTGCTGCAGGCCAGCCTGATCTACATCAACATCCTGGCGTCGTTGCAAGGACCGTCGGCGGTGGCGGTGCTCAACAACGCGTTTCTGCTCATGCTGCTGCCGCTGGGCGTGTTCGGCATGGCGCTGGGCGAAGCGGCGTTGCCGGACCTGGCCCATCGGTGGATCGGCGGCGAACGTGCGGCCTTCGCTCGCCGCGTGCGCGGCGTGGGCCGGCTGGTCCTGTTTCTGAGCATTCCGGCGGCCGTGGTGCTGGCCGTATTGGCGGAGCCCATCGTGACCGTGGCGTTCGAGCGGCATGCCTTCGACGCCCGCGCCACCGAGCTGACGGCCAGCGCGCTGCGGCTCTACGCCGTGGGGCTGGCTGGTCACGCGGCGGTGGAAGTGCTGGTGCGTGGGTTCTTCGCCATGCACGACACGCGCACACCGGTGGCCGTGGGCGCCGCCTCGCTGGCGCTGCACATGGTGCTGTCATGGGCCTTCTCACTGGTCATGGGGAATCCGGGCATCGCCCTGGGGCTGTCGCTCGGCGTCCTGGTGGAGGCGGTGATCCTGGCCGCCATCCTGCGCCGACGCGGCGGGGTGCTGGTTCGCGGCGACGACGCGCGCTGGCTGCTGAATATCGCGCTGGCGACGGCGCTGATGGGGGCGGCCGTTGGCGGATTGCGCCTTGCCACGTGGCCCGAGGTAGACGGCTGGGCGGCCGCCGGCTGGCTGGCGGCCTACCTGACGACGGCGCTGGTGGTGTATGTAGGCGCCGCGCGCGTCATGCGCATCCCGGAACTCAATGAGCTCGTCGGGCGAATCGCCGGCAAACTGCGGCGCGCTGAATAGAATCACGCATGAGCACCGACGGCAGCGTTGACCAGGCGCGCACGCGCAACTTCTGCATCATCGCGCACATCGACCACGGCAAATCCACGCTGGCCGACCGCATGCTGGAGCGCACGGCCACGCTGTCGGCCCGCCAGATGCGCGATCAGGTGCTGGATTCGATGGACCTGGAGCGCGAGCGCGGCATCACCATCAAGGCGCACCCGGTGCGCATGGCGCTGGACCTGGACGGGACCGCCTACACGCTGAATCTCATCGACACGCCGGGCCACGTCGACTTCAGCTATGAGGTGTCTCGCTCGCTGGCCGCCTGCGAGGGCGCGGTGCTGCTGGTGGACGCCACGCAAGGCATCGAAGCGCAGACCCTGGCCAACGCGTACGTGGCGGTCGAGCACGATCTGGCCGTGATTCCCGTGGTCAACAAAATCGATCTGCCGACCGCCCGGGCGGATGTCGTGGCCCAGGAGTTGGCGGACTTTCTGGGTGCGAGCGCCGCCGACGTGCTGCAAGTCTCGGCAAAGTCCGGCGAGGGCGTCGACGAGCTGCTGCGCCGGATCGTGGCGGCCGTCCCGCCGCCGGCGGGCGATCCCGCCGCGCCGCTGCGGGCGCTGGTGATCGATTCGAGCTACGACCAGCACCGCGGCGTGGTGGCGAGCGTGCGGGTGTTCGATGGATCGCTGCACCGGCAGGACCGGCTGCGGCTGATGCAGGCCGGCACACGCGCCGAGGCGGTCGAAACCGGCGTGTTCACGCCGGCGGTCAGCGCCCGGGAGGCGCTGACGACCGGCCACGTGGGCTACGTGGCCACGGGGCTCAAAGAGGTTCGCGAGTGGCCGGTGGGCGACACCGTCACCCACGAGCACGCGCCGGCCATGCAGCCGCTGCCGGGCTACCTCACACCCAAGCCGTTGGTGTTCGCCAGCCTGTATTCCACGGATCCGGAGGGATTCACCGCCCTGCGCGACGCGCTGGACCGCCTGCGGCTCAGCGACCCCGCGATCGTCAGCCAGCCGGAGCAGTCGGCGGCGCTCGGGTTCGGGTTTCGGTGCGGCTTCCTCGGGGTGCTGCACATGGACATCGTGCGCGAGCGCCTGGAGCGCGAGTACGAGCTGGAGCTGGTGCTCACGACGCCGCAGGTCGAATACGAGGTCGCGACGCGGGACGGGGAAGTGTTGCGGGTGGACAGCCCGGCGGAGCTGCCCGAACCGTCGAAGATCGCCGAGGTGCGCGAGCCGTGGATGGTGGTGACCGTGGTGACGCCCGAGGCCCACCTGGGAGCAGTGATCGAGCTGCTGCAATCCCGGCGCGGCGAGCACCGTCGACTCGAGTATCTGGAGCCGACGCGCGTGCTGCTGGAATATGGCCTGCCGCTCGGGGAAATGCTGACGGAGTTCTTTGACGCGCTCAAATCCTCGACGCGGGGCTATGGCTCGCTCGATTACACGTTCGGGGAGTATCGGGCGGGGGATTTCGTGCGGCTCGACATGCGGCTCAACGGGCAGATGGTCGATGCACTGTCGACGATCGTGCCCCGGGCCCGCGCCGCGGAGATCGGGCGCGACCTGGCGTTGCGACTCAAGCGCGAGATTCCGCGGCAGCAGTTCGAGGTGAGCGTGCAGGCGGCCGTGGGCTCGCGGATCGTGGCGCGGGAAACCGTGCGGCCGGTGCGGAAGGACGTGCTGGCCAAGTGCTACGGCCGCGATGTGAGCCGCAAGCGCAAGCTGCTGGAGGCCCAGAAGGCGGGGAAGCAGCGGCTCAAGCGAGTAGGCCAGATCGACGTGCCGCAGGAAGCGTTCACCGCCGTGCTGCGTTCGGGCGGCTCCAGCGGGGCGCGTCGGAAACGAGCGTAGACGCGCCGCGATATTTTGTAGGAGCAAAAGCGGTATCGGCAGGGTCTGGCGTGATTTTGACGCAGCAAAACGCTGGTGTGCGACGGTATCAATTCGATCGGCCTCGCGGCGCACATTGCCCGGTGATATACTTTGCGGGAGCGGCCTAGCGGCGACATTTGGCGGACGCGGCCCGCTTTTCTTTGTCTCTGGGGAGGGACTAGAACAAAAGCCCGAAGGAGGCAGCGATGCGCAGCGAGTTCATTCTCGCCCTGCAGCAGCTTGCCGACGAGAAGGGCATCCAGGTCGATGCCGTCCTCGACTCCCTCCGCACGGCGGTCGCGTCGGCGTACCTCGACTCCAACCACGAGTACGACGACATTGACGTCGAGATTTCACCGGACACGGGCGAGGCCACCATCTACGCCAACAAGACCGTGGTCGACGAGGTGACCGATCCGTTGCGGGAGATTTCGCTCGGCGACGCCCGGTCCTATGACGAGACGGTGCCCCTGGGCGAGATCTTCCAGATTGACGTGACGCCGCCGAACTTTGGGCGCATCGCGACCCAGCGCGCGCGGCAGGCCATGCAACAGGCGCTGCGCGACGCCGAGCAGATGGAGGTCTATACCCAATTCATCGAGCACCAGGGCGAGATCCTCGTGGGGCGAGTGACGCGGGTGGAGTCTCGCGGGGTGTTCGTGGAGCTGGGGCGGGCCGAGGCCATCATGCCGGTCGCCGAGCAGATTCCCGGCGAGTTCTATCGCGTGGGCCAGCGATTGCGCGTGCTCTTGCTCGAAGTCGCCGAGGGCGGGCGCGGGACGCAGCTGCGCGTCTCACGCGGACACGCGGATTTCGTGCGGCGCCTGTTCGAGCGCGAGGTACCGGAAATCCAGAACGGCCTGGTGGAGATCACCGGCATCGCGCGGGACGCGGGAGTGCGCTCGAAGGTGGCCGTGCGCTCCCAGCAGGACGGGCTGGATCCCGTGGGCGCCTGCGTGGGCATGCGCGGCACGCGCATTCAGAACATCCTGCGCGAGCTTGGGCAGGAGAAGGCCGAGATCATCGAGTGGGCGGCGGAGCCGCGCGCGTTCGTGGCCAACTCACTGAGTCCGGCCCGGGTCCAGACGGTGCACATCAGCCCAACCGAACGCACCGCCGATGTCTTCGTGCATCCGGACATGGTGTCGCTGGCCATCGGTCGCGAAGGGCAGAACTCGCGACTTGCCGCGCGGCTCACCGGATTTCGCATCAATATTCGCGACGCGTCGGCGCCCGCCGAAACCCGCGGCGTGGCGGCGCCCGATGAGGAGCCCGCCGGCGCGGACGCTTCCGAGAGCAATGGATCGGGTGAACCGGCCGAGGACGACGGCGATATCGATGCGGACGTGGCCGGGGCCACCGCCGAGCGACCGGCGGCCGGATCCGCGGAGACATAGCTCTGCGTCACCAGCCTCAGCGCACCTGCATCGCCTGCCGCACCAAGCGCTCCAAGCGCGAGTTGGTTCGCATCGTGCGGACTCCCACGGGAGCGATCGAGCTCGATGCCGGCGGGCGGGCGCCCGGTCGCGGCGCCTACATTTGCACCGATGCGGCATGTTGGACCACGGCAATCAAGCGCGGCGCGCTGGCGACGCAGCTACGCGTAAGCGTTCCAAGCGCGACCATCGAGGAGCTCGGCAACCAAATGGCAGCAACGCGTGAGCAGCACCTTGCACCCGCGATGAGCGACTAGCGTGGCTCGCGGTCGCCGCCCGGCGCGGCGCGCACCCCATCGACCCGGCGGCCGCCGCAAGGCGCCGCCGCAGCCGCCGCCGTCACCCACTCCGGCGCCCGCGGCGCCGGAAGCCGTGCCGATGCGCACGGTCCCCTTGCCCGAGACCGCCACCATCGCGCAGATCGCCCAGCGCGCCGAGGTCGAAAGCACCGACATCATCGTCGAGCTGCTCTCGCGCAACGTGCTGGCGACCATCAACGCCGCCATCGACCGGGACACCGCCCGGGCGGTGTTGGCCAAGTTCGGCATCGACGTCACGGAGGAAGCGGCCGCAGCCCCGACGCCGGCCGCAACCGACGGCGACCAGGCCGCCGCGGCGGACGACGAGCCCGCGTCGGGCGAGCCGCGCCCGCCCGTGGTGACGGTGATGGGTCACGTGGACCATGGCAAGACTACGTTGCTGGACGCCATCCGGCAGACGCAGATCGCCGCGGGCGAACATGGCGGGATCACGCAGAGCATCGGCGCCTACCAGGTGTCGACCGACGAGGGCGCAATCACGTTCATCGACACACCGGGTCACGAGGCGTTCACGGCCATGCGGGCGCGCGGCGCCGGGGTGACGGACATCGTGATCGTGGTGGTGGCCGCCGATGACGGCGTGATGCCGCAGACGGTGGAGGCGATTGGACACGCCCGAGCCGCCCGCGTGCCGATGATCATGGCGGTCAACAAGACCGACCTGCCAACGGCCAACCCGGAACGCGCCTACCAGCAGCTGACCGAGCACCAGGTGGTGGTGGAAGCCTACGGCGGCGACGTGGTGGCCGTGCCGCTTTCCGCCGAGCAAGGCGACGGCATCGACGAGCTGCTGGAGTACATCAATCTGACGGCGCAGCTCGAGGAGCTGCGCGCACCCGTCGACGGACCGGCCGTCGCGACGGTGATCGAGACGCGGCTCGACCGCAGTCAGGGTCCCATCGCGAGCGCGATCGTCACGAGCGGCACGCTCGGCGTCGGCGACCACGTGCGGGTGGGCAACGTCGAGGGTCGCGTGCGCGCGCTCTACGACCACAACGGCGAGCGGCTGAAGCAGGCCGGGCCGTCCACGCCGGTGCAGGTGGTCGGCCTGGAGTCGACGCCCACTGCCGGCGACGAGCTGCGTGTGGCGAAGCGAAGCAAGCGCCGACGGCGCGCCGAACGGTCGGCATCGCAGCGCGGCGGCGGCGAGCAGGCGATCCGGCTGAGCCTGGAGCAGTTGGCGGCGCAGATGACCGCCGGCCAGCTCCACCAGCTGAGCGTGGTGGTGAAGGCCAGCACGGACGGCGCGGCAGCCGCGGTGGTGAAGTCGCTGGGCGACGTCGGCGAGGCTCGCACGCGGGCCGTGGTGATCTACGAGGGCGTGGGCACGATCACGGAATCGGACGTGAACCTGGCCGCTGCCGCCGAGGGCATCGTGGTGGGATTCGACGTGCGAATCGACCCGGCCGCTCGCGCCGAGGCCGACCGCCAGGGCGTGGACGTGCGGGTCTACTTCACGATCTACGAGCTCATCGACGAGGTCGACGCCGCCCTGCGCGGACTCCTGGAGCCCGAGGAGTTCGAGGTGGTGGACGGACGGCTCGAGATTCGGGGCGAGTTCCGCAGCGAACGGACGCTGCAGATCGTCGGCGGCATGGTGCTGACCGGTCGCATCTATCGAGGCGCCGACGTGCGCATCCTTCGTCGCGGCGAGGAGATTGGCCAGGGCCGGATCAGCACCCTGCGGCGGTTTGCCGACGCGGTGGAGGAAGTGCGGGAAGGATTCGACTGCGGGCTGGGCGTTCAGACGACGACGAACATCGAGCTGGCGGACATCATCGAGGTCTACCACACCGAGACCCGTCAGCCCTGATCGTCGGAGCCGCCCGCATGCCCACGCGCCGTCCCGAGCGCATTGCCGCGCAGATCGCCCGCGAAGCGGGAGAAATCGTCCGGTTCACTCTTGGCGACCCCAAAATCCGACTCGCCACGGTCAATCGCGCGCACGTGACCCCCGACCTGCGCCGCGCCACCGTCTTTGTGACCGTGCTTGGCGATGCGGAGCAGTGCGAAGAAGCGCTCGCGGCGCTGGAGCGAGCGGCGGGCGTGGTTCGCCGCGAATTGAGCGCGCGATTGCGGTTGCGCTTCACGCCCGAAATCAGGTTTCAACTCGACCCGGGGATGGTGACGGAAGAGCGCCTGCGGCAGGTACTGGATGAGCGCGGCGAAGACTCGAACCCAGGCGCACGCCTCCCGGCCGATCGGTCTGAGTGAGCGCCGCACCGCCGCGCACGACTCACCCCTGGGACTGACGCGTGGTGACCTCGGCAGCTGACGTTCCGAGCGGATTCCTGGTGGCGGCCAAGCCGGTCGGCGCGCGCTCGACGGCCGTGGTACATGCGGCGCGCCGTTGCCTGGGCGGGCGACGGGTGGGCCACTGCGGCACACTCGATCCCCTGGCCGCCGGCGTGCTGCCGCTGGCGATCGGACGCGCGACGCGCCTGAGCGAGCACGTGCTGCGGGCGCCCAAGACGTACCTGGCGGCCCTGCTCTTCGGTGTGCAAACCACCACGGACGACCTGGAAGGGGACGTCGTCGCGTCGCCGCGGCCGTCGCCGGACGTGGCGGAGGTCTTGCGCCTGCTGCCGCGATTCGTCGGCGAGATTCGGCAGCGCCCACCGGCAGCGTCGGCGGTGCGGGTCGACGGCCGGCGCGCCTATGCCCGGGCGCGCGCGGGCGAGGATTTCAGGCTCCCCGAGCGGGAGGTCGCAGTGCACGCGATCACGCCCGTGGCGCAGGCCTCGGTCACGCTGGCGGTTCACGAGGATCGCCTGCTGCTGGAGGGCGTCGAGATCGGCCAACCGGCGCTGGTCATGGCCCTCGAAGTTCGGTGCGGCCGCGGAACCTTCATCCGCAGCCTGGCCCGCGATATCGGCGAAGCGCTTGGCTGCGGCGCCACCCTGCTGGCGCTGGTGCGCACCGCCGTGGGCCCGTTTACGCTGGCGGACGCCATGGGCCTCGAAGCCTTGCGCCGGGCGTCGCCGGCGGAGCTCGCCAAATACGTGCATGCATCGGACGTGGCCCTGGACCACCTGCCCTCCTGCGTCGTGGCCGCGACCGATAGAGACGACTTCGTGCACGGCCGCTACCTGCGCCCGGCGCCCGGCGAACCGGGACTGCACCGCTTCTATGATGACGCCGGGGTTTTCCTGGGCGTGGCGGAGCGCGCGGACGGCGCATGGCAAAAGCGTCGCGTGATGCTGGCGGCGGCATGAATCTGCCAGCGCAGATCGCCGGATGCCCGGTGCACACCGACCTTGGCGCCCTGGGCGCGCACGAGCCGACGGCGCTGACGCTCGGTCGCTTCGACGGCGTGCACGAGGGTCACCGCGCCCTGCTGCGCGCCACGGTCGACGCGGCGCAAGCAACGCCCGGAACCCGCGCCGTCGCGGTCACCCTGTGGCCGCCGCCCGAGTGGATCCTGCGTCCGGCGCAGCCCCGCGCGTTGCTGACGACGCTGCACGACCGCCTGGTGCTCATGGCGGCCTCCGGCGTGGATGCGATCGTCGTGCTCACCTTCGATCACGACTTCGCTCAGCAAGAACCGCGAGAGTTCCTGAGCCGGTTGCGGGACGAGGCTGGCATGCGTGACATGGTGTCGGGGCCCAACGCCCGCATCGGCAAGGGCGGCGCCGGCACTCCGCCGGTGCTGCGGGCGCTCAGCCGCGAGTTGGGCTTTCGCTACCGCGAAATCGCGTGGCACGGTCCGGCCGGTACCAACCGCAGCTCGACGATTCGCGCCGCGCTGGCGGACGGCGACATCGACGCCGTCAACCGCGGATTGGGCCGGACCTACAGCCTGGAGGGCGTCGTGGCGCGCGGCGCGGGCGAGGGTCGCAAGCTGGGCTTTGCCACGGCCAACGTCTCCCACCCCGAATGGCTATGCGTGCCCGGGGACGGGGTGTATGCGGGCCTGAGCGTGGTTGACGGGTCCGAGCCGCTGCGGACCGCCATCAGCATCGGGACGCGGCCCACCTACGGCGAGCACCCGCGAGTCGTGGAGGCTCATGTGCTGGACGCCGCGGGCGACTTCTACGACCGTCCGATGCGTCTGTTCTTCGTCTCGCGGCTGCGTGGGCAGCGCACGTTCGCCGACACCGAGCAATTGGCGGAGGCGATTTCCGAGGACATTGCGGCCGTCCGCGCCGCTCCGCTGCTACCGGCGCAGACACTCGCACCGTTCGTCCGCGACGCGCCCGCGGCCGGCGGGAGTGTGCGATAACTTACAGTCGCCAAGGGGTCGCGCAAACATAGAGGCTAGCGGAGCGTGATGACCGAGCGTTCTGTCCCTCCGCCCCGATGCCCAATCTGCGGATTGGCGACCGAGCATCGTGTCGCCGAAAGCGGCAAGGCCGCAGGCCGCTCTTTCTGGGTATGCACTGATTGGCCGAACTGCAAGGGATTCATCAACATCGATGAGCCCAACGACGCCCCGAAACTCCGCGTCTCGTGGACAGACGCGACCGTGCAGCGGCGTCGCGGGTGGGTATGCCGCTATTTGAACGTTGGCGGCTCGCTGCGCTCAATTCACTCGCACCAGCCGGCGCTGGAACAGTGCTGGATCGCCCGTCCCGAAGTCACCCAGGGTCCATCCGAAGGCGCCAAGCGCCTGGCTGCGGTGATGTGGAAAGTGCTGCAGCGCGGGAGCGCTCCGCCGCTTGATCCCGAAGCCGAGCGCGCGCTGCTGCAACGGGCGGGACTGGGCGACCGGATCGAGCCTTTGTCGTCGTCTGGCGACCTCGGTCCCCGACTTAGAAAGCCCCCAAAGCTGCCGGCACTCGATCCACGTGTGGTCGGGCAGGACGGTCCACCTGACCCCGACCCGACGTTGGAGTTTGGCTCGGACGAAGAGGAAATCTTCTTTACGAAATGGCTGGTAGAAGCCGCGCCGTGGGCAGTGCGATGGACGACGCCACAGGCTCCGCTAGACACAGTCACAGGCATCGCGAACACGACGTTGCGACGCGTCGACTTTCTCATCCACCCGCTGCATGGTCAGCCATTCGTAGTGGAGATCGACGGTGAGCAACACACCGACGCGAAAGATCAAGACAAAGAACGTGACGACGCACTAGAAGCGTCCGGCATCAACGTTATGCGGGTTCCCGTCGCCGAGGTGCGTGACCGTGGTGGCCCCAATCTCAATGAGGTCTTGAACCGGCTGCAGTCGTTCGCCGCGCCGCCATCCGCCATCGGCAATAGATGGGAGTTGGCATACGGGCCAGTCGAGTTGCACCGCGTCGTCGCCGCAGTCACCGAGGCGGTGAGTGCAGGGCTGCTTTCCGGCACCCGCTGGCAAATCGAGCTCCGGGGCTGCTCAAGGTGGTCGGTTGAGTCTCTGCCGCGCTATCTGAACCTCATGCTGGCCCTGGATGTGATTGCAAGCGGCGGTGCCTGCCCGGACCGCATTCAACTGAGAACCGGCGAATTTGTGCTCGACCTCCAGCGAACTTCGCAGGGCTACGTGAACGACAGCAAGCAAGCGAGCGAGGAATTCTCGGACGTGGAGACTGCACATCTTGTCATCCGCCTTGAGCCCCATCGCGCGCCCGCCGAAGTGCTTCCAGTGTCCGGCAAGTCGCCGCAACTGGTGATTCGCGGTGCCTTCTTGCCCGTGGACCTTGCCTGGGAAAACCTGCCCTTCGAGCCACCGTCGCCGCCCGAGTCGGCAGAGCTGCAATGGGCGCTGCGTTGGGTGCTGCGGTCCCTGTTCGCCAAGGCGGACTTCCGCGAAGGCCAGCTAGAAGCGATATCGGAAATCCTGCAAGGGCGCGATTGCGCAGTACTGCTGCCTACCGGTGCTGGAAAGAGTCTGATCTACCAGCTTGCGGGCCTGTGTCTGCCTGGACGCACGCTGGTAATCGATCCACTGATCGCCCTCATGGAAGATCAAGTGAAGGGATTGCGCACGTATGGAATCGAACGCGTGGCGCAATTCTCCTCCTATCAGACAAAGCTCGGAAAACTAGAGCCGTTGCTGGCAGCAGTAGGGGCCGGCGAGGCGCTGTTCGTCTTCTGCGCGCCGGAGCGCCTACAACAGCAGGCGTTCCAGGAGCAGTTGGCTGGAATGGTGTTCGCCGGCGGTCGAATCAACCTTGCCGTGGTAGACGAGGCTCATTGCGTGAGTGAATGGGGACACGATTTCCGGCCCGCCTATCTCAATCTTGGCGCTAAAGTTCGCGATGTCGCCAAAGATCGACAGCTTCCCGTTCTGGCCCTCACCGGAACCGCCTCGCGCGCCGTCCTCAAGGATGTGCTGTTGGAATTAGGCATCGACGATTCGCGCTCCGAACATGCGGTGATCAAGCCTGAGAGCTTTGATCGCGCAGAACTCCGTTACCGAATCGTGATTGCTGAGCCAGTAGACGCGCAGGCCGCGCTACGCGGCGCGCTGTGGCAACTACCGCCCAGCTTCAATGTGCCGTCAGCGTCCTTCTTCCACCCTCAGGGCGACGAAACCAACGCCGGAATCGTGTTCTGCCCCCACGCCAATGGGACTTTTGGCGTAGTCGAAATAGCCAGCTTGCTAGAGAATCCGCAGCCTGGCATGGATCTGCGGCCCGGGATCTTTGCGGGTTCGGCACCCAAGGCTGTGAGCGGCGACTGGGAAAAGGCAAAACGCGAAAACGCGCGCCGGTTCATGGAGAACGAAAACCCGTTGCTTGTATCGACCAACGCGTTCGGCATGGGCATAGACAAGAAGAATGTCCGCTACGTCATTCATTACGGCATGCCCAGCAGCATCGAAAGCTACTACCAAGAAGCGGGACGCGCGGGACGCGACAGACATCACGCCGAGTGCGTACTACTGTCGATCGAGTACGACGAAGAACGTAACGAGCACTTACTCGCAGAGGACCGCGAAATCGAGGAAGCTCGTCAGGTCATCGAAGCGGTGCCTTGGAGCGGTCGGGACGACGTCACCAACCAGCTCTGGCTGCACCTCAACAGCTTTCCGGGAGTGCCCAAGGACCACGCTGCGCTGCGGGAGGTTCTGGATGATCTTCGGGAGGTTCTGGATGATCTTCCTGGCCTCGGCAAAAGGAAGCTAACTAACCTCACCTGGCGCAATGAAACGGAGAAAACCAGCCGTGAACGCGCCATATATCGGCTCGTGGTCCTCGGCGTCGTTGGTAAGTATTGGGTAGATTGGAGCTCCAGGACATTTACCTTGGATCTCAATTCCACCGACTCATCGACCGTCGTCGAGCGATACGTCGACTACGTGCGGCGCCACAACATTCAACGTGTCGAGAGTGAGCGCCAGAAAGTGCTCGCGTGCGAAGACAAGCCGCTGCCTGACGCAGTGCTCGGCTGCGGGCACTTGCTGCTGGAATTCGTATACGACGAGATTGAGCGTGCGCGGCGGCGAGCGCTGCGGGAGTTGCGGCTGGCCGTCCGCGACACGCGGACTAGCCCCGATACCGGATTTCGACAACGCATTCTGGACTATTTGACGGAGGGCGACATTGCGCCGGTGCTGGTGGAGTTGATCGGCCTCCGTCGCTTCAGCTACGACGACTGGTTGCAGGCGATGGCCGACGTTGACGGGGCCTCCGAGGCGCAAGAGCTGCGGGGTAGCAGCGGCCGAATGCTCGAGTCCTACCCCGATCACCCGGGCTTGCTGCTCGCCCGCGGCCTCAGCGAGGCGCTGATCCCCAATGGAAACCTGAACGAATTCATCTCGAACATCGCAGCGTCCATTATTTCGTCCCGCGGGCGCTACGGCGTGACAGCGAGTGAGATCGAGAAGATGGCAATGGGGGTGCGCGAATTGCTCAACGAGCGCCACCTCGACGCGCTCACGGCGTTGGCGCTGGCACTGGAGCAGGCGAAGGCGGCACCTAGATTTCGCCAACAACTGATCGACGGATCGCTCAAAGTTGGGGGTGAAGAAGCGGGGCTATACGTACTAGCACTTGCCGAACGGCTGCGTGGGACTGTGGAACGCCTTGACGAGGTGGTGGAAGAACTATAGGAGGCCGAGCATGGCGGCTGAGCAATCGACTAGTGACCGTTCGCTGGAACTAGACCAGGTCGTGCGGCGTTTCGCCGAGTCCGAGACATTGCTGAATCAGACAGGGCAGCACCTAAAGTCGCTGCTCGCGACCGAGAGGGAATCCAACAACCGCGCGCGATCGCTATCCGAGACGGCGCGTGCGGTCGAAGACTATAGTGCCAGTGCCAGGCTCCTGCTGGACGAGGTAAAGCAAAATGTGCGCCGCGCGGATGAGATCTTGCAGGCTGGCGCAAAGCTACTGGACAACTCCGCGCTGGCGGAGTTGAGCGATGTCGTCAAAGCGTTGGGCGAGGCCCAATCTAGGGCACAGCGAGAAACAAAGCAGGAAATCGCGAGACTAAGCGACCGCCTACGGCAGTCGATCCAGGAATCCCATACCAAACACACTCGCAGGCTATGGGTAGCGACAGTGGTGCTGTTGCTCGGGCAAGCAGCCGCAGCAGCAGTCGTCGTAGCGGTGGTGTTGTCCCCGTAGAGACGCTTGCGTGCCCCTGATAGGGCGGATCTCGGACCCGTGCGGACGCCACGCATCCAGTGCGCCTTCAGGTTTCACCGGACTGGATTCCGGCGTGCGCCGGAATGACGGGAGGGTTGTGCGCGGACCTCCCGCTATGCGCGCCGGGACTGTGGGCTAACTCACTGCCGGTGGGCGGGTCGTAGACCACGCTGCCCGGGAAGCTCAATGCGAACGTTAGATGTCTTTGTTGCCGCCGACTGCGCCGCAAGCGCTGCGGCGCGGCGCATTGCGGACGACATGGCGTGCGCCGCGCCCGGTCTTGCCGTCCGCGTCGTCGACGTCGACGCCGAGCCCACGTCCATTCCGGCGTCGGTCGTCGCTGTGCCAACATACGTGCTGGACGGTCGTTTGATTCACTTGGGCAATCCGAGCCCGGCATGGCGCAGCGACCTTCTGTCACATCTGGGGAGAGGGGCAGCGCATGGGCATTGAGTCCCGGCCGGCCGCGAGTCGCTCGCTGGGGCGGACGGCGGTGCGCAGCGTCACCGAGCGAAAGCGCCAATACCTCTCGGCGATCGACATCTTCCGTGACCTTTCGGAGCAGCAGATCAACGACGTCCACCAGATCTTTCGTATGACGACCGTCCCGAAGGGCCGCATCGTCTTCCAGCCCGACGAGACCGGCGAGGGCCTGTTCATCCTCAAGTCCGGCGGCGTGCAGATTTATCGCATCTCGCCGGAGGGCAAGCGGTTCGTGGTGGCCAGCGTGGAGCCGGGGGCCTTCTTCGGCGAGATGGCCTTTCTCGGTCAGTCGATGTACGGGTCGTTTGCCGAGACCACCGAAGCGTCGGTGCTTTGCGCGATGAGCCGCTACGACATCGAGCAGCTCATGCAGCGCTATCCGACGGTTGCGGTACGGATGATGCAGGCGCTCTCGCAGCGCCTGAGCGAGGCGGAGACGCAGCTCGAGGACCTGGCGCTCAAGTCGCTGGCCGCGCGCCTGGCCACGTTCATCCTGCGCCACGCGGGTGAAGACGACCGGCAGATGCTCGGTCTGACGCACAACGACCTGGCCGAGCGGGTCGGTACGTCGCGCGAGACGGCCACCCAGGCGCTGAATGAGCTCAAGGCGAATGGGCTGATCGCCATTGGGCGCAAGCGCATCGAGATTCTGGACCGGGAAGGCCTGGAGGCCATCGCCGAGTCGTATTGAGCGCGTGGTCGAGGCGGGGTTTCGGCTTTTGGTGCCGTTGACGTGAGCTCGGACGGGCGGGTCTGAGATCCGGCCCTACGGCACGGATCCAGCGCGCCTGCTGGGTCGAGCGGACTGGATTCCGGCCTTCGCGGGAATGACGAAGTGTAGGAATGGCGGGCTCTGCGCGGAGCCCTCACCCCAACCCTCTCCCAGCGGGAGAGGGAGCCGGACGTTCGTGGCGATCTGAAACCCGACGTGTGACACAATGCGCCGCCCGATGGCCGCGGAGAATCGCATGCACGGACCGCGACCGCTGATTGCGTCGATTCGGGGCGTCGTGTCCAGCGCCCACCCTCTGGCCACGCAGGCCGGCTTGCGGTTGTTGCTGGCGGGCGGCAACGCCGTTGACGCCGCGGTTGCCACGGCGGCCGCGCTCAATGTGGTGGAGCCGTATATGTCGGGCGTGGCCGGCATGGGCGTGGCCACGATCTTCATGGCGAGCGAGGGCCGGATTCGCACGCTGGACTTTATTCCGCCGGTTCCCAGCACCTACGGCGCCACTACCAAAACGCGCGCGGACTTGATGCGCGGACCGCACAGCGTCGGAACTCCCGGAAACCTGGCCGGGTGGTGCGAATTGCTGGCCGAGTACGGCCGGCGTCCGCGCGGCGAGGTCTTTGCGCCGGCAATCGACCTGGCGCGGAACGGGTATCCGATCACCGATTTCAACGCCTACGTCATCGACGAGTCGATGGAGGTGTGCGCGGGGGACGAGGCCTGGTCGGCGATCTATACCGACAACGGCGAGGCCCCGGCGCCGGGCTGGGTGCTGCGGCAGCCGGATCTGGCGGACACGCTGGAGACGGCAGCGGCGGACGGGCCGGACGACCTGCACCGCGGGCAGCTGGCGCGCAAGCTAGTTGAACGATTGGGGTCCCTTGGGGGCAGCGTCTCGCTGGATGACCTGGCCGCCGTGCAGCCGCGCTGGGACGATCCGGTGGCGGTCGACTATCGCGGCCTGCGGGTGCACACACCGCCGCCGCAGTCCGAGGGCTTTCAGATGCTGCAATCGCTGCGGCTCATCGCGGGCACCGACGTCGCCGCGCTGCCGCGGAACGGCATTGAGCAGCTCGACGTGGTGTTTCGCGCCATCCGGCTGGCCGCCGAGCAGCGGATTCTCAACGCAAACGCCTCGCGCGACAGGATCGACGAGATGCTCGGCGAGGCCGCGGTGGCGACGCTGCGCGAGCGGCTGGAGTCGGGCGAGCCGATCTGCGCCCGGACACAGCTCTTCGGCGAGCCGACCTCGGATATTCGCGGATCGCGCGAGCACACGACGTCGCTCTCGGTGGGTGACGGCGAGGGGAACCTCATTTGCGTGACGCAGAGCCTGGGATCGCCGTTCGGCGCGGGCATCGCCGTGCCGGGGACGGGCGTGGTGCTGAACAACTTCCTGAACTGGGGCGAGCTGCATCCGGACAGCCCCAACTACATGTCCCCCGGCGCGCCGCTGTCCCTGCCGATCGCTCCCAGCGTGACGACTCGCGACGGCGAGCCGGTGCTCGCGCTGGGAACGCCGGGCGGGCACGGCATCTGCCAAACCCAAACCCAGGTATTCGTGAAGTGGGCCGACTACGGCCTGGGCGTGCAGCAGGCCATCGAGGACCCTCGTGGGGTGCTGGACGATGGGACGGCGCTGCGGATCGAGTCACGGATCGCGCCGGAGGCAATCGACGAGCTGGGCCGGCGCGGGCACGACGTGAAGGTGCTGGATGCGTTCACGAACTACGTCGGCGGAATGCAGGGCGTCGCTCGCGACCCGTCAACCGGGGTGATGACCGGCGGGGCCGATCCGCGCCGGGACGGATACGCCGCCGGGCTGTAGGCACGCTGTCCCTATACTTCCGGCCGGGGCAATCGCCCAAATGGGCTGCTGGTGGCGCGTGGCCATTGACGAATTCTCCGATCGACCACGGCGATAGGGCGTCGCCGGGATTGCTCGAACGTCGCGGCGACGGTTGCACCGCACGGAGCGGGGCGACGTGAGCGGACGATCCCGAGTCCTCAGCATTGGCGCGCTGGCCGTGGCTCTCACGGCTGTGGCGGCTGTTTTGCTGCTCACGTTCGTGGCGGGCCGGGGAAGCGAGGCGGCGAACTCAGCGGCCCAGGCCGCCACCCCGTCGCCGCCCGAGACGGCGGTCACAGAAGCCACCGGCGGGGCGCCGCCGGATGCCGACGCGCCGGCGCCGGTTTCCGCCGAGGTGCTGGCCGCTCCGGTGGAAAGCCGATCATCCGTGGGATTTCCAATCGTCGAGGCGGAGCCGCTGCGCCTCGCTCGCACCTGTCCATTTGTCGGGCACCATGCCGCCTCGTACGACCTGCTGCGATTCCTGACGAGCGTCGACGACGCGATCTTCGCCCTCGATCCGGCGATCGGACATCTGGCCCTGCTGGCGGATGGCGCGCGGCGGGGACACGTGGAGCCGGTGCGCCTGATGGCGGCCAGCGGCGCGGTCACCGATGCGCTGCGCCTGTCGCCCGCCCTGGCGCCGCGCAGCTACGGCGGTCCGGCGCTGTTCGCGCACCAGTTCAGGCTCCTGCGCGGCCTGGCGCTGCTGGCCGGGGAGACGCAGTCCAGGCTGATTGACGCGTTTACCGCGGGTTACACCGACGATCGATTCAGGGACTCGCCCGGTGAAGCGGTCTACGCCGTCCTCGGTCTGGTGAATGGGCTGGAAATCACCGTGGACTTTCGCGACAACCTGATCGGGCGCCTGATCCCATTCGACGAGCGTTCGCGGGACTGCTGAGCGGCGACGTGCGCCGTTGGACGGAGCTCAGCCCCCGTTGGGCGAGCGACCTCGCCCGTCGATCATCTCGCGCAGCAGGGCGGTGGTGTGGTCGGTGCTGCCGCAGCACGAGCCGACAACCCGGACGCCGAGGTCGATCCACCGCGCGGCGAACTCGACCATGCGCTCCGGCGGGTACGTGTAGCAGACCTTGCCCTTGATGAGCTCGGGAACGCCGGCGTTGGATTGCGCCATGAGCGGACGCGTCGGCCCGGCGTCCACCATCTGCTGCAGGACCTGCGTCATCTCTTCCGGGCCGTTGCCGCAGTTGCAGCCGACGACGTCGGCGCCGGCTTCCTCGCAGGCCCGGAGGCCGTCGGCGGGCGCGACGCCCATCATGGTGTGCAGGTTGATGTCGTAGGTCATGGTGGCGAAGACCGGCAGGCCCGTTTCCTTGGCGGCCCTGATGGCGATCTGCACCTCCTGGATGTCGCTGAAGGTCTCGCACAGCAGCAGGTCCGCGCCGCCGGCCTTGAGGTGCTCGGCCTGGACGGCGAAGGCTTCATACATCTCTTCGGGCGTGATTTCCCCCAAGGGCACGAGGAAGTCACCGCTCTGACCGATATCGCCGGCCACCCAAGCGTTTTCGCCCGCCGCCTCACGCGCCATCTCGGCGGCGCGCCGATTGAACTCCGCGACCTGATCCAGCAGTCCGGCCCGTTTGAGCCGGATCAAGTTGCCGCCGAAGGTGTTGGTCGAGATGACGTCGGCGCCGGCCGCCACATAGTCGGCGTAAAGCTGCTGGAGCAGGTGGGGATGTCGCAGCGTGACCTCTTCGGGCGCCTCCCAATCCTGGTCCTCGTACTCGTTGAGATTCGAGCCCATGGCGCCGTCGAACAGGAGCACGCCGTCGTCGAGGCGGCGAACGGGCGCCGACGCGTCCGAACGATCGACCATGGGCGTCCCCCTCTCCGTGGGCCTGGCGCGGCTCGGCCGAGTCCGCGCTATTCCGTCCGGCAGCATACCGTCGCGATGTCTCGCCGGGCGCGGGAATGCGGGCCGGTGAGGCTTCGCTCACAGCGCGTCGGTAGCCAATGCTTACGATAGTGACGGGGCGACTTCCAGCCGAATTGCGAGATTGATGCGGCGAGGCCGACGCGAGTTGCAGGTCCAGGCGCAGGGCGTCGGGGCGTCAATCCGCCGGGACGGGGCCCGAGCGTCGCCGGCTTGGAGCGACGACTAGATGCGCCGGCTGATGGTCTTCATTCTGTGGCTGATCGTGGCGTTGGCCGCGCTGGTGATCGTGGTCGGGTTCTTTGCCGCGATTGGCCGGGTGGACCGCGGCGATCTCTCCGAGGTCGTGGTGTCGCCCGAGATCGCCGACTCAGCGTTGAACAAGGTCGCGCAGTTCGGAGTGGTGAGCGCGCGAGCGCGCGCCAGCGGCGCGTCGCAGCCGGTGCAGATCAGCTTTTCGGACGCCGAGATCAGCTCGCTGATCTCCGACTGGGGGCGACAGTCCGATTGGTGGGGATCGATCGAGCGGCTCGAGGTGTGGTTTGGCCCCGACGTGATTGTGCTCACCGGCGAGCTGATGTCGCTCGGGTTGAACTTCGACTTCCGGCTCGATCTGGAGCTGGCGATCGAGCAGAGCGAGCGGCGCGTCGCGATCCGGCGCGTGCAGGTGGGCGACATTCACGCCCCGGGATTCATCACCACGGCCCTGCTGGAGCTGGTTACGCGCACGGTCGATGCGGGCTTGCCGCGCATTCCCATGCGCATCGAATCGCTCGTCCTGGGTGATGGTGAGCTGATCGTCTCGGGAGCGGCGATTCCCTAGCCGCCCGGCGGGCGGTCAGCCAACCGGCGGCGACGCGGGATCGGCGGCTGGCGCGGTGGCGCCGGCTTCGGACGCCTCGGGCCGCTGCGGCGTGGCGGCGATGAGGCGCGCGCCCATGATCGCGGCGGCCGCGAACGCGACGATGAAGAAGATGCCCAGCGCTCCAAATCCGCTCACGTCCAGCAACGCGCCCAGGGCAAGCGGCAGCGCCAGATTCACGATGTCCGTGAGGAACTGCACGATGCCCATGGACCGCCCCACGTGCGCCGGCGAGGAACGGTCGGCGACGAGGACGGGTATCAAGGGCATGGAGAAGCCAATGCCAGCCTTGGTCAGGCCGAACAGGACGAACGGCAACAGGCCGGTGGGCAAGAGGAGGATGAACCCACCGAGAATGCCGGGAATCGCGGCCAGCAGCAGCACCGTCAAGCGGCCCAATCGGTCAAGAATCGTGCCGCTCACCAGCATGAGGCCGAACGTGACCGCGGCGAAGACGCTGAGCCAGGCGCCGATGAGCGCCGGGGTGAGCTGCGCGCCTTCGCTGCCGTAGAGCGGGAGCACGAGCCGCATGATCGCGCTGCCACTGCCCCAGATCAGCGAGCTCACGATCACAACTGGAATCAGCCGCCGGGTCAGGCCCAGCGCCCAGCGCCGCTGAGGGGTGGCGGCCGAGGGCTCCGGCGGGAGGGGCGACGCGCCGCGGATGCTCAGGCCGAGGGGCACCGCGGCCACGCTGAGCGCGGCCGCCAGGAGGAAGACCGAGCGCCAGCCGAAGGCGTCGGCGAGGACGCCAGCGGCCAAGGGCGCCAGCAACGACCCAAGACCCCAGCCGGCCATGGCGCGGCCCACCGTGCGACCACGGGCGCCTTCCGGTGCGCTGCGGACCAGGTGCGTCATGCCGGCCGTGAAAATCAGCGCCATGGAGACGCCGATCACGGCCGTGCCGAGCACCAACACCGGGTACACCGGCGCGGCCGCCGAGGCCAACGACCCGACGACCATGAGCACCCCGCCGACGGCCACGAGCGCTCGCGGCGGGTAGCGGTCGGCCAGGCGGCCGGCCGGAAGCATGGCCACTCCGCGGCCGAGCGCCTGCAGGCCGGCGATCAATCCCAGTGACGCATAGGTCACCTGGAATTCATCGTGCAGCAGCCCGAGCACCGGCCCGACGACGGCGGTGCTGAACGAGACGAAGGCGAAGGCGGCGAAGAGGGCGAGCACGGACGCGCCGAGGTCGCCCCGACGGATCCACGGGAGGAGGTTCATCGGACCCTGTTTGCCGTCATGCCGGCGACGGTCGATTGCCTAGTCGTAGATTGGGTACGCGCGGGACGCCTCGGGGTCCCCGTTTTGGCTGACCGCGTCGCCATCGGCGTGGTCCCGTGAGTAGCCGTGCGCGGGATACTCGTAGACCCCGCCCTCGAAGTTGCGCAGCGTGATGGCGTCGTCCGTGAGGCTCACGATGCGATCGGGCGTCACCGGAATCTTGCCGCCGCCTCCGGGAGCGTCGATCACAAAGGTGGGCACGCCGAATCCGGTGGTGTGGCCCTGCAGCGACTCGATGATCTCCAGCCCCTTCTGCACCGAGGTCCGAAAGTAGTCGGTGCCCTTCACGAGATCGGCCTGATAGATGTAGTAGGGCTTCACGCGGGCCTTGAGCAGCGCGTGCATGAGCTCCTTCATGACCTCGGGATCGTCGTTGACGCCGCGCAGCAGCACCGTCTGGCAGCCCACGGGGATGCCGTGGTCGACCAGCAAGCCGCAGGCGCGCACGGCCTCCGGCGTGAGCTCGCGCGGGTGGTTGAAGTGGGTGTTCAAGTAGAAGGGGTGGTACCTGGCCAGCATCTCGCAGAGTTCGGGCGTGATGCGCTCGGGGTTGACGCACGGGATCTTGCTGCCGATGCGGATGAGCTCCACGTGCGGGATGGCGCGCAGGCGGCTGATAATCCACTCCAGCGCGGAGTCGGTGAGGGTGAGCGGGTCGCCGCCGCTGAGCAGGACGTCGCGGATCTCCTCGTGCTCGGCGATGTAGTCGATGGCGCGCTGCAGCTCTTCGGGCCGCGGCACCGGGTTCTTGCCCACCTTGCGCTTGCGGGTGCAGAAGCGGCAGTACATGGCGCAGGTGTGCGTGACCACGAACAGTACGCGGTCGGGATAGCGGTGCGTGAGGTGCGGCACCGGCATGTCGTCTTCCTCGTCCAGGGGGTCGTCTTCCAGGAAACTCGGGTTCTCGAATTCCCGGGCGTCCGGCATCTGCTGGAGGAAGATCGGGTCGCTGGCGTCCCAGTTCTCGATCAGGCTGAGGTAGTAGGGCGTGGTGAAGAAGGGATATTCCTCGGCGATCGCCTCGAGCCGCTGGTACTGCTCCTCGGTGAGGCCGGGGATTTCACGGACGTCTCGCACGCCGGTGGCAAGCTGTTCCTGCCACTCGGCGCGGGGTCGGCTTCGCTGGTGGGCCATGGCTCCTCGAGGCGCGCACGCCGCGCCGGCCACCAGCGGCCGCCGTCGCCGTTCGCGTAACGGTCCAAGCCTACGAAACCAGGGCGGCGGATGCGTAGTGGGGTGGAGGGTTGGACCGGACTGGATGCCGCCTTCGAGGGAATGACGGACGGGTGAACGGCGCGAGGAGTTGACTGGCGTAGTGCCCCATCGCCGGCCCCTTAGATTCCTCGCTCCGCTCGGAATGACAAGTCGTGCGGCAATGGCGAAGGGGTCGTGCAGAGGCTTCCTCCAAGGGGGGAACCGGACCCCCATCCCGACCTTCCCCTTCCAGGGGGAAGGTGTTTGGCGGGTGATTGCCTTGGCTTTTTCGCAGATATTCCTGTCAATATTTGCGGGCGAACGGTACGCGGTGATAGCTTCGATTAGGTAGCTCCGGGCGTCGTGCGCTCCTACTCATCCTACGCCGCGGAGCCGGAGAGGACCGCTTCAACCTGGGACGTCCGAGGCTGCAACATGCATAACGGCAGCGGTGCCGACGCGCTGGTCATCGATGGCTTGCACGTCAGCGTTGATGGCATGCCGATCCTCAAGGGCATCGATTTGCAGGTGCCCAAGGGTGAAGTGCATGCGCTGATGGGGCCGAACGGCTCCGGCAAGAGCACGCTGGCCAACACCCTGATGGGCCACCCCGCCTTCGAGGTGACCGGCGGCAGCGTCACGTTCAAGGGCCAGGACATGCTGGAGCTGGAAACCGACGAGCGGGCGCGCCTGGGCATGTTCATGGCCTTTCAATACCCGTCCGAGATCACCGGCGTGCGGGTGTCCAATTTCCTGCGCATGGCGCTGAACGCGCAGCGCGAGGACGAAATCTCGGCCATGGAGTTTCGCCGGCTCATGATGGAGAAGATGCGGCTGTTGCGGATGGACCCCAAGTTTGCCGGCCGCTACCTCAACGAGGGCTTTTCCGGCGGTGAGAAGAAGCGCAACGAGATCCTGCAGATGGCAGTGCTCCAGCCCGAGCTCGCCATCCTCGACGAGACGGACTCGGGACTCGATATCGACGCCCTGCGCATCGTCGCGGACGGGGTCAACACGCTGCGCAGCGCCGATATGGCTACCCTGGTGATCACGCACTACCAGCGGCTGCTGAACTATATCGTCCCGGACGTGGTGCACGTGCTGATCGACGGGCGCATCGCGCGCACGGGCGGCAAGGAACTGGCGCTGGAGCTCGACGAATCTGGATACGAGGCCATGACGGCGGCACAGGAGGCATAGCGAATGGCGGTGAAGTCGGCCGACTTTGGACTGGATACCTATAAGTTCGGGTTCCATGACGACATCAAGCCGGTCTACAAGTCACCCAAGGGCCTCAGCGCCGAGGTGGTGCGTGAGATCTCGCGCCAGAAGGACGAGCCGGAGTGGATGCTCGAGTTCCGGCTGGAGTCGCTGCGACAGTTCGAGAGCAAGCCGATGCCGACCTGGGGCGCCGATCTGTCGCGCATCGACTTCGACGACATCTACTACTACATCCGGCCCCAAGACCGTCAGGCCCGCAGCTGGGAAGACGTGCCGGACGACATCAAGAACACCTTCGACCGCCTGGGAATCCCCGAGGCCGAGCGCAAGTTCCTGGCCGGCGTGGGAGCGCAGTACGACTCCGAAGTCGTCTATCACAGCATTCGCGAGGACCTGGAACGCGAGGGCGTGGTCTTTCTCGACATGGACTCGGGGCTGCGCGAGCACCCGGAGATCGTGCGCGAGTACTTCGGCACGATCATCCCCAACGGCGACAACAAGTTCGCCGCGCTCAACAGCGCCGTGTGGAGCGGCGGCAGCTTCGTCTACGTCCCCGCGGGCGTGAAGGTCGAGGTGCCGCTGCAGGCGTACTTCCGCATCAACGCCGAAAACATGGGGCAGTTCGAGCGCACCCTGATCGTGGTCGAGCCGGGGGCCTACGTGCACTACGTCGAAGGCTGCACGGCGCCGATCTACGCCACGGACTCGCTGCACTCGGCGGTGGTCGAGATCATCGTCAAGGAAGGCGCGCGCTGCCGCTACACGACGATCCAGAACTGGTCGACCGACGTCTTCAACCTGGTGACCAAGCGCGCGGTGGCCTACCGCGACGCCACCATGGAGTGGATCGACGGCAACCTGGGCAGCAAGGTCACCATGAAGTACCCGTCGGTGTACCTGATGGAGCCGGGCGCGCACGGCGAGGTGCTGTCCATTGCGTTCGCGAGCCAGGGCCAGCACCAGGACGCGGGCGCCAAGATGGTGCACGCCGCGCCGAACACCTCGTCGATCATCACGTCCAAGTCGATCAGCAGAGCCGGCGGTCGCGCCGGCTACCGCGGCCACGTGAGCGTACTGCCGGGCGCGGAGCGCTCGAAGTCGAACGTGGTGTGCGACGCGCTGCTGTTCGACGACGAGTCGAGGTCCGACACCTACCCCTACATGGACATCGAGGAAAGCAACACCGCCGTGCAGCACGAGGCCACGGTGAGCAAGATCGGCGAGCAGCAGCTCTTCTACCTGATGAGCCGCGGGCTGACCGAAGAGCAGGCGATGGCCATGGTGGTGAGCGGCTTCATCGAGCCCATCGTGCGCGAGCTGCCGATGGAATACGCGGTGGAGATGAACCGCCTGATCGAGTTGCAGATGGAAGGCTCGATCGGATAGCCCGACTGGACCCGATCAGGCTCAGCATCCGGGCCGGTACCCAACGAAGGACGCTCGCGCATGGCGATTGACGCGCGGGCGCCTGGACTCACGCGTCGCAGCGTCGACGACCTGGCGGACGCGCAGCGAGAGCCGGATTGGCTCCGCGCGCGCCGGCAAGCCGCGTGGGACCTCTATGAGGCCACGCCGAATCCGCGTCGCACCGACGAAGAGTGGCGGCGCACCGATTTGCGCTGGCTGCAGTGGGAGTCGCTGACGCCGTCGACGCCACAGGATGTCGTTGGCGGCGTGCCGGCGGCGGTGCCAACGGCGGCGCTGTCGCCCAGCATCACGGTGCTGGTGAGCGCCGCCGGCGCCCGGGTGATCGACGTCAGTCCAGAAGCCCAGAGCGCCGGCGTGGTCGCGCTGGATCTGGCGGAGGCCGCGCGCTCGCGGCCGGAACTGGTGCGCGACCACCTGAGCACGACCGCCGTGTCGCCCGAGCAGGGCAAGTTTCAAGCCCTCAACGCCGCCCTGTGGCAGGGGGGCGCGCTGGTGCACGTGCCGCGAGGCGCGGTGCTGGCGCAACCGATCCTGGTGGTCGCCTGCGGCGACGCGGCGCTGCAACAGCCGCATCTGCTGGCGTCGCTGGGCGAGGGGGCCCAGGCGTCGATCGTGGAGTGGTGGGCCGACTCGGAGGCCGGCTCGCCGGCGCTCGTCAACGGCGCGACCGAGCTATTCGTGGCTTCCGGCGCGCAACTCACGTACGCGCACGTTCAGGCGCTGGCGCTCGATGCGCGATCAGTGCTTTCGCAGCGCGCCGTCGTGGGCCGCGACGCCACGCTCGCCAGCACCAACGTGACCGTCGGCGGACGCTTTCACAAAGCGCGGGTCGAGGCGAGCCTGGTCGAGCCGGGAGCCAATGTGGTCTTGAACGGGGCGTTCAGGCTTGGCCGCCGGCAGTTCGTGGATCACCACACCACGCAGGAACATCTGGCGACGGACGGCACGAGCGACCTGCTGTTTGCCGGGGTGCTCGATGGCCGCGCCCGCTCGGTCTACGCCGGCACGATCGTCGTGGATCCCGAGGCCCAACGCACCAACGCCTACCAGAACAACCGCAACCTGCTGCTCAACAGCGGTACGCGCGCCGACTCGATCCCGCGGCTGGAGATCATGGCCGACGACGTGCGCTGCACGCACGGCGCGACGACGTCGACGCTAGAGCCCAGCCACCTCTACTACCTGCGCTCGCGTGGCCTATCCGAGGCCCAGGCGCGAGAATTGATCGTGGAGGGCTACTTCGAGGCCGTGCTGGACCGAGTGCCCCACGAGGGCGTGCGCGACGTGCTGCGCGAAGTGCTGACCGGGCAGACGCCGGCCGACCGGGACGCCGCGGGAAACTGAGCCGATGAGCCCACCACCGGCGGCGGACGGTTACGTTGACGTTGGTCCAATCGAATCGGTTCCCGCAGGCAGCAAGGCGGCGGTGGAGCTCGATGGCGAGCCGGTCGGCCTGTACAACGTCGACGGCGAGATCTTCGCCATGGACGATCTCTGCACGCACGACGAGGCCTACCTATCAGAGGGTGACTTCAACCCATCGGCGGGCACCGTTCGCTGTCCCAGACACAGCTCCCACTTCGACGTGCGCACGGGGCGTCCGCGAACGCTGCCGGCCATCCTGCCGGTGCAGGTCTACGAGACGAAAGTCGAGCACGGCCGCATCCTGGTGTTGTTCGATACTTAGAACATGAGCACCTCGATCCGCGGCGCCGCGACGCCAGCCGCCCGGACCGCCCCACTCGACGCCGCGGCGCTGAGGCGCGATTTCCCGATCCTGGCCCAGGAAGTTCGTGGGAAACCGCTGGTCTACCTGGACAACGCGGCGACCTCCCAAAAGCCGCGGGTGGTCATCGACGCGCTCCGGGAGTACTACGAGACCACCAACGCCAACATCCACCGCGGCATCCATGACCTCAGCGAGAAGAGCACCGCGGCCTACGAGGACGCGCGGGTGCGGGTGGCCGGCTTCATCAACGCCGCCCGTCCGCATGAGGTGATCTTCACTCGCGGGACGACGGACGGCATCAACATGCTGGCCCGCGCGTGGGGCGACGCGAACGTCACATCCGGCAACGAGATTCTGCTGACGGAGGTCGAGCACCACAGCAATCTGGTCCCCTGGCAAGAGCTGGCCAAGCGACGCGACGCGCGGCTGCGGTTCATTCCCACCGATCCCGCCGGCGTCATTGACCTGGACGCCTTTGCGGGAATGCTGGGTCCGCAAACCAAGCTGGTGGCGGTGCACCACGTCTCCAACGTGCTCGGCGTGATTGCGCCGGTGGCTGCAATGGCCCGCCTGGCGCACGAGCACGGCGCCGTCATTGCCATTGACGGGGCGCAATCGGCGCCGCACATGCCGGTGGACGTGCAGGCGCTCGACGTGGACTTCCTGACGTTTTCGGGACACAAGATGGCCGGCCCGACCGGCATTGGCGTCCTCTACGGCAAGGAACACCTGCTCGAGGCGATGGAGCCGGCGCATTTCGGCGGCAGCATGATTCGTGCGGTGGAGCTGGAATCTTCCACCTGGGCGGACCTGCCGTACAAGTTCGAGGGCGGCACGCCCAATATCGCCGGCGCGATCGGCCTGGGCGTGGCGGTGGACTACCTGGATGGCATCGGCATGGATGCGATCGACGCTCATGCACGCCAGCTCGGGGCCTATGCAGTCAACGTGCTCAGCGACATGCCGGGCGTGACGGTCCACGGACCCGACGCCGACGGGGAACGCGGCGGGGTGGTGTCGTTCACGGTGGAGGATTTGCATCCGCACGACGTGGGCACGGTGCTCGACGGCGAGGGCGTCGCCATCCGCGCCGGCCACCACTGCGCGCAGCCGCTGATGCGCAAGTTGGGCGTTCACGCAACCGCGCGCGCCAGCGTCTACCTCTACAACACGACCGACGAGATCGACTGTCTGGTCGAGAGCGTGGTCAAGGCACAGCGCTTCTTCGGCACCGTCTGACATGGCGCTCGACGACCTCTACCGCGAAGTGATCATGGATCACTACAAGCGCCCACGAAACCGCGGCATGCTCAAATGTGCGGAGGTGGTGGTCGAAGGGGCAAACCCGCTCTGCGGCGACGATGTCACGCTCTGGCTCGAAATCGACGACGAGACGGTCACCAAGGTGCGCTTCGCCGGGCATGGCTGCTCCATCAGCCAGGCGTCGGCGTCGATTATGACGGAAGCGATTGAGGGACGGTCGCTCGAGGAGATCGACGAAATCGTGCAGGCCCTGCGCGGCATGATGCTCGAGGGCGAGCAGCCCAACGAGGAGCTGCTGGGCGACGGCATCGCCCTGGAAGGCGTGCGGCAGTTTCCGGTGCGGATCAAGTGCGCCGTGCTGGGGTGGAACACGCTGAGCTTGGGGCTGCGGCAGTTTGCCGAATCCGGCGGCAAGCCCGTCGAGGCGCACCATCGCGAGTAGCAGGAGCCGCCGTGCCCAGCTTGACATGGGAAACCGCCACCCGTGTAGGCACAAGCGGCTGGAAGCCGACGGGATCCAGCCCTACAATGCCACCATCTATCAGGTGACCGACGATTCCATGATCCCGACGCTGCCCGACGGCAGGCGCATCCTCGTTGACACGGGAAAATCCACGCCCCGGCCGAACTGCCTGTTCGTATCGACGCCTCCGGGAATCTGCTCGTCAAGCGGTTCAATCAGGCGGGCGACGTGTTCTGGTGGTCCTGCGACAACCCTGCCTACCACCCGATTGCCCACGACGAGACGGTTGAGGTGCGGGGCCTAATGCGCTGGAGCATGCGGCGGTTCGACGACCACGGGAACTAGGGCGGGCGGTGATCTGGTGGGTCTATGCGAGTCCAGCGGCGAATCGTGCGCGCCTGCACGTCACCGAGTGCCCGCACTGTGACAACGGCACTAGGTGGGACCCCGACGGCTGGCATGGGCCGTACGCGACATCGGGCGAGGCCATCGCCGCCATGCAGGAGCTTGGACGTCCCGATAGCGATGTCTGCGGAACGCCTCGATGCCGTGCCGCCGTGCTGACCCGGCGATAGACGCGCGGCATGGCCGAGGCCAACTTCGCCAATCGGACGCTGTTTCACGGCGACAACCTGGACTTCCTGCGTGGCATGAACTCCGGCACCGTCCACCTGATTGCGACCGACCCGCCGTTCAACAAGGGCCGCGACTTTCACGCGACGCCGGACTCGCTGGCGAGCGGCGCGAAGTTCCAGGATCGCTGGTCGTGGGCCGACGACGTGGAGGGCGAATGGGTCGACCAGATTCAAGACGACTGGCCCGCCGTGTGGGAAGTCATCGACGCGGCGCGGGCGGCGTGGGGCGACGACATGGCGGCGTTCCTGTGCTTCATGGGCGTGCGGCTGATCGAGATGCGGCGCGTGCTGCGAGACGACGGGAGCCTGTATCTCCACTGCGACCCGACGGCGAGCCACTACCTCAAGGCGTTGCTCGATGCGATCTTCGGGCGGCGGAACTTCGTGGGGCACATCATCTGGAACAAACAGGATGGTGTGAAGAGTCGAACACACTGGGGGAACGAGAACGACGCCATTCTGTGCTTTGCGAAGGCACTCCGTCGCCACACGTTCAATGCCCGAGACCCGGCGTGCCGCAAGCCGTTCGCCGACATCAGCTTGGCGATGCATTTCAACAAGACCGATGGCGATGGTCGGGCCTACCGCGAGCGGATCGTGAATGGCAAGCGCTACGTCTATTACGCAGACGAGGGCCGGTTCATTGGCAATCTCTGGAATGACATATCGTCAATGCAGGCGAATACGCCGATCATGCGCGAGTCGATGGGTTACCCCACCCAAAAGCCGCTGGCCCTCTACGAGCGCATCATTGCGGCCAGCAGCAACTCCGGCGACATCGTGCTCGACCCGTTCGCGGGCTGCGCCACCACGCCCATCGCCGCCGAACGCTTGGGCCGCCAGTGGGTCGCGATGGATATCTGGGAGGGCGCCGCCGATATCGTCCGCCAGCGCCTCGCCGACAACCGGCAGCTGCTCACCGACGCCGACCCGCAGATCCACTACGCCACCGAGCCGCCGGAGCGCACCGACGAGGGCGAGGCCGCCGTGCCGTTTCTGCAAGTCACTGAGCGCTATGCCGAGCCGGAGGGTCCGCGCATGAGCCGCGCCGCCATGTACGACCACCTGCTCGCGCAGTACGGCCCACGCTGCCAGGGCTGCGACCGCACCTTCGACGACCCGCGCTATCTCGAACTCGATCACAACACGCCACGCTCAGACGGTGGCTTGTATCACATCACGAATCGCGTGCTGTTGTGCGGGCCATGCAACCTGCTCAAGTCGAACCAATACACCCTGTCCGGCCTGCGCCGCCAAAATCAACGGCTGGGGTATATGGCGCAGTGACGAGCAGGACAGGCCGCTGCGTTGACTGCGGGTTTCTCACGCGGCGAGGATTGGTCGACCGGACCGTGACGATGTTGACCGAGAGTGACCGCGCCTACATCGACGAACATTCTCACAATCTCGACAAATTCCTCTATTGCTTCCTCGAACTCGACACGTTCAAATACGAGCGCGTCAGGGAGAAAATCGACTGTCCGTCCTACATTAAGCGCGTCCCTGGCCAGACTCCGGCGTACCACCTGGAAAAACAGCAAGCACTTGCAGTTCGACATGAGGCGGAGCACGCGGCGGATCGCCAGCGGCGACAAGGGTGGATCATTGCCGGGATCACGGTGACCGCAGTCGTCGTAGGCGGGGTCGTCTCAGCCATTATCGGTGCCCTCATCGGTCGCGGCACTTTCTTTCCGCCCTAAAATGCTGCAATACCTCATGACCCAACTCGGCCAGCGCGTGGCCTAGCCATGAAGTTGCCGCACCACACCAGTTGGCGGGTAGGAAAAATGCGAGAAGTTCTACGTGCAAGGATTTGGTTAGGCCCCCTTCTGACGGTCGTCTTCGTCATCCTCGTGGACGCTTTGCGGGACGAAGGCGTGAGCGCCCTGGTGATCCTTATCGCAATCGGTGCGGGTTTCGTTCTCGCGGTCATTCTTAGATTGGCCGAGTCTGTTTGGGCTGGATTTGATAGAAGAGCCAGAGACAACTGGAAGGCTCGTAACTCCCTACGCGAGAACCTCCCCAACTTCCGAGCAGCAGCGCAAGTGCGAAGCCAGATTCGGGTGTTGGCCGAAGGCATACACGGGAATCAACCTGGCAGCTTGACCTTGCATACCTTGGATAGGCTGGGTGTTCCTTATCCGTCGAAAAGCGATTTTCCTGAATCGCAAGGCCAAGACTACGTGCGTGCGTGGCGCGACTTCATCAGGCAACTGCTGCCGCTCGCCCAGAATGGGGACATCAAAGCGGTGCGCCGCTTGTGGCCCGATATGCGTAACCCTCCCGATATGCGTAACCCTCTTGGTCGTCTGAAACGATGGTGGCGTCGGGTTGGCGGCTGACGCCGACTGGCTACCCCGCCATGCCTTGCGAGCAACGATGCCACGACACCGGGGTCACGTGCGACCGCTGCGGCGTGCCTGCGCCGTTCGTCGCCCAGAATCTAAGCGGTCGTCTTTCGCCCCGTGCGCATGAGGCTCTCGCGTCCGACCAGGAGCCGATCCGACCGCCCCGTCAACGTGACATTGATCACTTGTTCGACTACGACTCGGTACGGGACCCCAATTGGGACGTGAGGCGACAACGGGACCCCAATTGGGACGTGAGGCGACAACTGGGGCCTGCCGACCCTCGCTATACCGACCTGCCGGAACCTCGCGATTGGGACGCCTACGGCAACAGCCCGCGAACACAGACGACGAACGGAGGACGCGAATAACCGACCCGACACGATTGGCGGCGGGCTGGCCCGAGCGCGAGCCGCCGCTGGTGACAATTCTATTCGGCAAGCATGCGGGGCGCACCTATCCGCAGGCCGTGGCGGTGGCGCGGCAGGCCACGCGCTACCTGGAACAGGTCGAGGGCGCGAGCGTCCACCACGTGGCCACGTTCGCGCGCACGGTGCCGCAGGCGAGCGCGGCGGCGCGGCTGCTCGAGCTGACGCTGAATCTCAAGGGGTCCGCGGTGTTCGACGGCGCCGGCGTGATGGTGCCGAGCAAGTACACGGCCCAGCAGGTGCTGGACTGCTACCGCAAGGCGTGCCTGTGCGACGACCACACGGCCCACTGCCATGTCGTCATCAACGACCCGTTCAGCCAGCGGGGCGAATTCGGCCTCGGCTATCTCCACGACCGCCAGAGCGACCGGTGGCTGCTCCCCTGCCGCCTGATCAACAAGGCGTATTTGGATTTTGACCGCCAGCATCCGGCAAGCGCCGTGAATCTCGTCCAGGCGGCGGCCGTCAAAAGCGTCTCGCAGTGGTGCCCGTACTTCGAGGCCGCGGCGTTCCGGCCGTTGCTGGTCATCGCCGACGAACGGAGGCCCGCATGAACACTGACGGCATCCTGAAATGCATCCTTGTGGCCCTCGTCTTCTTCGTTGCCGGGATGGCGGTGGCCATCGTCGTGGTGCTGGGCCTCACTCTGTTCAGGTAGGAGGTTCGCATGAACGAGGCTGAAGTCATGAACAAGCACTTGCTGGTCATGGGGTGGCTCTGGTTCTGTTCGTGGTATCGGCCAACACGAACTGCCTGTGAGCGGCGTGCACCGCGCCGTTGCCGCTAGGCTGGCGCTCCGCTAGACTCTGCGTCCGGCCTGCGGACTGGCTGGGGGGGACGGCAACCATGGCGAAGGTCCGACTTGATCACAATGTGCAGCAACGCGCCAGCTTGCGCGGCGGCTGGTTTGGCTTCCTCTCGGGCGAGAGCATGGGCAAGTCCGTGGAGCGCGCCATCATCGATCTGAACCGCCGTGGCTACCGCGTGGCCTTCATGATTCCCGACCAGTGGTCGCTGGTGCGGCGGATCCTCAACATCTTGCTCACCATCGTCACGCTGGGGTTCGTCTCCCATTCGCCGGGCATCCTGATCATCGGCGAGCTGGGCGATCCCGAACAGCCAATGCCGCCAGCGAGCTAACGCGACGGTCGGTCACGCATGAAGACGTGCGATGCACGGACTTGACGTCCCAGGTGGTCGCCATGAGCCAGGAGAATCGGGGCGGGTCCCAAGTCTCCATCCTCAAGGTCTACGACGCCGAAGAGGTTTCCCGGACCATCCGACGCTTGGAGTGCGAGGGCCGGGCCAGAACATCGGCTGGCGGGTGGATGGGCCTGACCTTCTACCTGGAAGAGGATAGCGACGGCGACCGGTTCATCGGCTATGGAGGGACCGGCCCGGTCCAGTAGGGTAAACGCGCAGGGAAGCACACATGATGGGAGCGCTGACCATGCGGCGGCTGCTGCTGACGATTCTGGTGATTGGCGTCTTGGCGGGAACCACCGCCGGCGTCGTGTTCGCGCTCAACTACGAGGGTGAGGACTTCTGACAAGAGTCCCCCGCATGGCCGGGCGGCACGTATCTGTGCCCGATGCATCCATACCATTCCGACATCTATCGGGGCTACGCCGAGCGCCGGGGCTGGGACCCGCGCACGACATGGTCGGAGGACCAACGCGCATCGGCCATCCGGGGCTTGCGCGAGCTAGGTCATGCCGTGATGGCGCCTGGGCGCCGCCGCTGGGCGTGGACGAGTTGGGGCGGCTGGGGCTGTATGGCCAGTGTCGAGATCCCGAAGGTCGGTATGTGCGCATCATCGCGAGTAGGCTCCCGCACAGCGATTGACGCGCGACGGAAGGCGGCGGGCTCGTGGGCGAGAAAAGGACGCCTCTAGACAATCGGTAATCTTGGCAAGCATGCGCCCCAATCCGTTCTACAGCCCCTTCGACACGCTCAGGGCGAACGGATCGGGATGCCTACCGGCTTAGCCGGAGCTTTCCGAGCCATTCCAACAAGATTGGAGATGCTGACTTGTGATCGTCGCTAATCGTCCGGCTGCCTCGGCCCTGGCCCGGGTGACGGAAGCCGGCGCGGTGGCCGCGGCGCGGGCCATGGGACACGGCGACGGCAAGCACGCCGACTCGCTGGCCGTGGACGCCATGCGCACCGCGCTCGACCAGGTCGGTCTGGCAGGCCGCATTGTGATCGGCGAGGGCGAGCGGGACGAAGCGCCGATGCTCTTCATCGGCGAAACCGTGGGACCGGAAACCGGCACGCCGTTCGACATTGCGGTAGACCCGCTCGAAGGCACGAACCTGGTGGCCGGCGGCCTGCCGAATGCCGTGGCCACCATGGCAATCGCCGAGCGGGGCGGCCTGCTGAACGCCCCCGACACGTACATGGACAAGCTGATCGTCGGCCCGCCGGCCGCCGGCCGGGTGAGCCTGGATTACTCGGTTCGCGAGAACTTGCAGATCATTGCCGATACGCTGCGTCGAGGGATCGCCGATCTGACCGTGGTGGTGCTGGACCGCCCGCGCCATGAGTCGCTCATCGAAGAGATTCGTGCGGCCGGCGCGCGCATCAAGCTCATCAGCGACGGCGACCTGACGGCGGCGGTGTCGGTGGCCGTGGCGGGGACCGCCGACCACGCGGTGATGGGCATCGGCGGCGCGCCGGAGGGCGTGCTGGCCGCGGCGGCCCTGCGCTGCCTGGGCGGCGAGATTCAGGCGCGGTTCAGGCCGCGGGACGAGTCCGATCGGAAACGGCTGGCGGCGATGGGAGTCGACGACGCCGAAGGCCGGATCTTCCGAACCGAGGACCTGGCCAGCGGCAACCAGCTCGCGGTGGCGATCACCGGCGTGACCGACGGCGACCTGCTGCGCGGGGTGCGGTTCTTCGGCGGCGGCGCGCGAACGCACTCCCTGCTAATGGACCTGCCGTCGTCGGTGATTCGCTTCGTGGACAGCATCCAGATACTCGACCGCGCAAACCTCGGTCCGGTGCGTCTGGGGCCGACGTAGGTGACGCGCCGCGCGCTCCCCCTCGTCCCTTGTCGCGACACGATGGCGAGGCTGACAACATGCGCGTCGGCAACGGCGTCCCCGCATCCCAACCTAGAACCCAAGGGCGAAGGGGCCGGACCAAATCCAACCCAGTTACCCGGGGGGGGAGGGGCCGGCCCACACGCCACACTCGTGC
>JAJDUU010000034.1 GCA_022826485.1 Chloroflexota bacterium
TAGACTCGCACCGGAGGCTCGGCGTAGAGCTCGCCCCGTACTCGATACGGGGGTGAGGGCGATCCGGTTCCCTCTCCCCCAGGGAGAGGGCAGGGTGAGGGTCCGGGGCGTGGGATATCGCCCCTTTATGCAAAGGTCTCCGTATGTCGGGATTGCCACTGAATGCCGCCGCGACCGTCTGCGACGACACGAGCATCGCGAAGGGCCGGAGACCGCCCTACCGCAACGGTCTTAGAGCGACGGTGCTAACAGCCGCAGGAACCGCCGCAGCAGCTTGCTCCGGCGTCGTAGGCGGGCTGCGACTGGCCGCCGCCGGACGATGAGGCCCCGACCATGGCCACCGCGTGGTAGATGCGGCGCACACGGCTGCTGCGGCAGGACGTGCAAACGACCTGACTCTCGTCCGTCATGCTGCGGCGGATATCAAACACGTCGCCGCACTTTTCGCATTCGTAGGTATAGGCCGGCATGCAAGTCCTCGGGGCGGGGCCGCTGACGCCAGAGTATACGCGGGCGGAGCGGCTTCCAGTGGCGTGCCATGATGCCGGCTCGGAACCCTTGGGAGCCGCCGTTCGCGGGCGAGCGGTGATAGAGGAGCCACACGCATGGACCTGGAGCGGTTCATTCGCGACATCCCGGACTTCCCCAAGCCCGGAATCATGTTCAAGGACATCACGCCGCTGCTGCTGCACCCGGACGCGCTGCGCGAAGCTATCGACCAGCTCGTGGCGCCGTATCGGGCGGCGCCGCCGGACGCCCTGGTGGCGGTGGAGGCGCGGGGCTTCTTGTTTGCGGCAGCCGCCGCGGTTGAGCTGGGCTGCGGCGTGGTGCCGGTGCGCAAGCCGGGGAAACTGCCCGCCGCGACCCACCAGATCACCTACGAGTTGGAATACGGCAGCGACGCGCTGGAGATTCACCGCGACGCGCTCCAAACCGGCGATCGCGTGGTGGTGATGGACGACCTGCTGGCGACCGGAGGGACCACGGCGGCGGCCGTGCAACTGGTCCGCGAGCTCGGCGCCGAGGTGATTGGCAGCGCATTCCTGATCGAGCTTGTGTTCCTGAACGGCCGGGCGCAGCTCGACGACCACCCCGTGCACAGCGTGATTCGCATCGAGTGAAGCTCCCCTCGCCGGCGGAGCTCAGCGACCGGCTGGAACCGCTGCTCGACGCGCTGGCGGAGCACTTTGGCCCGCAGCGCTGGTGGACCGATACCGACCCGTTCGAGGTGATCGCCGGCGCGTTGCTGGTGCAAAACACGGCGTGGACCGGGGCAGCCAGGGCCATCGAGAACCTGCGAACCGCCGGCGCGCTGTCGATCGACGGCGTGTTGGCCCTGGACGAGCTGGGGTGCCAGGAGCTGGTGCGTCCGAGCGGATCGTTTCGGCAAAAGACGGCCAAGCTGCACGCCTTCGCCGGTCACGTGCGCGATGCACACGACGGCGACCTCGACCACATGCTGCGCGCCCCCATGGAGCCGCTGCGGCGCGAGCTGCTGGGCATCTGGGGCGTCGGACCCGAGACGGCGGACGCCATCCTGCTCTACGCCGCGCGCAAGCCGAGCTTCGTGGTCGACACGTACACGCAGCGGTCGCTGGAGCGGCTGGGCGTGATTCCGAGCAGCGCACCGCGGGCGGCGCTGCGGGCGCGGCTCCTAGAGGCGCTGCCGGAGGATGCCTGGCAGCTTGCCGAGGCTCACGGGCTGTTCGTACGGCTGGGCAAGGCGCATTGCCGCTCGACGCCGGATTGCGCGTCGTGCCCATTGCTCATGGGCTGCCGGTACGGCAGCGGCGGGCGCTTGAGGTAGGCGGCTTTCATTCCCAGAGCATCTGAACAGACGGCGAGTCTCACGGCTGCTAAGGGTCTCTCCAACATGTCATTTCGAGCGCAGCGAGAAATCTCAGGCGTTTGTTCTCACGTGCTGGAATGAACCAGGGATACCGCCGGCAAGACATCCGGCTTGAGGCGTGAACGCCGTCGCGTCACCGGGGAGGTGTCTACAGCGGCCGCAGATTCCTCGCTGGCGCTCGGAATGACAGGAGGGGGTCTAAAGAACCGGCAGCGGCTCGGGCTTGGCGGCGTTTAGCTCGCTCAGTTGGGCCGTCATGCGCTGCGCGGCGTCGAAGTAGGCCGACCCGAGCGCGTCGTCGGCGCCGGCCGCGGCGGGCGGGCGGCCTTGATCGCCGCCAATCCGAATGCGCGGGTCCAGCGGGATCTCGCCCAGCAGCGGCACCCCGGCCGTCTCCGCGGCGCGCGCGGCGCCGCCATGGGCGAAGATCTCGTGCCGCTCCTGGCAGTTGCCGCAGACGAAGTAGGACATGTTTTCAATGACGCCGAGATTCGGCACGCGCAGCTTCTCGAACATGGCAATGCCGCGGCGAACGTCCTGCAGGGCCACCTCCTGCGGCGTGCTGACGATGACGGCGCCGGCCAGCGGAAGGATCTGCGCCAGCGACAAGGGCGCGTCGCCGGTGCCGGGCGGCAGGTCGACGATAAGGTAGTCCAACTGGCCCCAGTCGACGTCCTCGATGAGCTGTCGCAGGGCCTGCGCCACCATGGGCCCGCGCCAGATCATGGCGGTGCCCTCGTCAGCCAGGAATCCCATGGACATGACGGGCACGCCGTAGCCGTAGAGCGGCTGAATCTTGTCGTTGGCGAGAATGGGCCGCCCGTCGACGCCGAGCATGCCCGGCACGTTGGGGCCGTAGATGTCGGCGTCGAGAATGCCGACGCGAGCACCCATGGCGTGCAGCGCGACGGTCAGGTTCACCGCCGCGGTGGACTTGCCCACGCCGCCCTTGCCGCTGGCCACGGCCACGGTGTTCTTGACGCCCTGGAGCGGTTGGCCCGACTGACCGAAGCCGGAGTTGGCGGTGACGTTGCTGGTCCAGTCGATATCGACGCTGCCGACCCACGGCAACCCCGCCAGCCGCTCGCGAATGGCCGATTCGAGAGATTGCTTGACCGGTCCAAGCGGCACCGGCAGCACCAGCTGCAGGGCGACGGCTCCGCCATCGATCTGCACGTCTCGCGCGATGTTGTATTGGCTAAACGCCGCGCCCAGAAACGGGTCTTGAATCGTGCGCAGCGCCTCGCGCACATCCGCCGTGGGCTGATTCATGCTGATCCCCGCGTGCCGCCGCTCGGATTTCGGTCCGCTCCTGGCAAGGCTAACGCGGCGCGACCTGGATGCCCAACGGGTCGCCGCGCCGTGCCGCGCGTTCGCCCGCCTCTACACTGGTGCGGCCATTTGCCAGGGTCGGGGGCACTCCCACGCGCGTCACCGTCATCGGTTCGGGAAGCTGGGGCACCACGCTGGCGGCGCTGGTGGCCGACGTTGGCGGCGCGTGCGTGCTCTGGGTCCACGACGCGGTCGAGGCCGACGCGATGGCGCGGCGGCGCGAGAACACGCGCTTTCTCCCCGGGATTCCGCTGCCCGATACGCTGACCATCACCCACGACGCCGCCGCGGCGCTGGACGGCGCCGAGGTGGTGGTGCTGGCCGTTCCCATGCAGCGGCTGGCGGAAAACGTGGAGCACTTGGAGCGCTGGCTGCCGCCCGCGGCCATCCTGGTCAGCGGGATCAAGGGCCTGGACCCGCCGTCGGGCGCGCGGGTCTCGGAGGCCATGGCCGAGCTGGTGGGCGGCGACCTTTCGGAGCGCTTTGCCGTGGTTTCGGGTCCCAACTTCGCGCGTGAAATCGCCGCCCGCGAGCCCGCGGCCACGGTCGTGGCGTCGGCGCAACCGGACGTGGCGCGGACGGTCCAGCGGGCCTTGCGCGCGCCGTGGTTTCGCGCCTACACGAGCGACGACGTGATCGGCGTCGAGCTCGCGGGATCGCTCAAGAACGTCATCGCGATCGGCGCCGGCATGGCCGACGGCTTGCGCGCGAGCCAGAACTCCAAAGCGGTCTTGATAACGCGGGGGCTCGCCGAGATGACCCGCCTCGGGGTCGCCGCCGGCGCCAATCCCCTGACGTTCAGCGGCCTGGCCGGCGTGGGCGATCTGATTGCGACGTGCAGCAGCGCCAGATCACGCAATCACTACGTGGGCAGCCAGCTGGCGCAGGGACGGCCGCTGGACGAGATCACCGCGCAGATGGTGATGGTGGCGGAGGGCGTGGAGGCATCCCGCGGGGCGCTGCGGCTGGCCCAACGCCTGAAGGTGGAAATGCCGATCGTCGAGCTGATGAACGTGGTGCTCTTCGAGGGCCTGCCGGTGTCCGAGGCTGGCGAACGGCTCATGGCCCGGGAGCCGAGCCACGAGCTGTGGGGGATTGGCGGGCAAGATTCGTCCGCAGGCAAGCCGGCGGCTGGATTCACGCCTTCGCGGGAATGACAGGACGGGGCGGGAATGGTGGACGGGGCGGGATTCGCGGACGGCCTGGACAACGACCCAACGCAGCTTCGCCAACGTTCGCGCGACCACGCGCCACGGCGTGACGTACACTTGACCCACAACGGGCACCGGCTGCCGGCCGGAATATCCCGAAACGCGAAGGGGGTGATCTGTATGGGCGATGCCAGTCCGAAGGGTCCCCGAACAGAGAAGGTGCGCGCGAGCTAGCGCGAGTCTTCGCCTGCGGCCAGCGGCTGCGGGCCTGACGTTCGGAGACGCAGAAACGGTCCGCCGTAGAGCGGGCCGTTCCTGCTTAAGGGGACCATTCCGTCATTCCGGCGGAAGCCGGAATCCAGTCCGGTCGAATCTGGGGGGCGCTCGGATGCCTGGCGGCGGGGCGGTTCGCGAACCGCCCCTGCCCGTGAGTCAACAGGTTGAGCGGCCGCTAGATTCCCGCCTTCGGAGACCTTTGAACAAAGAGGCAAGGGCGACGCATGCGTCGCCCCTACGCGTGGGCTAACAGGTTCAGCGTCCGGTAGATTCCCGCCTCCGCGGGAATGACGGAGGGGTTACGCAAAGGTCTCCCTTCGCGGGAATGACGGAAGAGCTTCGCAAGCGCCCCACGCAGTGGTTGGGCGTCCGCTACGCGTCGAGTTCGAACACGGCTTCGATCTCGACCGGGATGTTCACGGGCAGGGTGCTCGTGCCCACAGCTGAGCGCGCATGGCGGCCCGCGTCGCCGAAGACTTCCACCATCAGGTCCGAGCAGCCGTTGACCACCTGGTGGGCCTGGTCCATGCCTGGCGCCACGTTCACGAATCCCACGACCTTGATGACCTGCCGCACCCGGTCCAGCGAGCCGGCGGCCTGCCGCACCTGGGCCAGGATGTTCAGCCCGGCGGCGCGGGCCGCGGCCGCGCCCTGCGCGACCGTGTATTCCCGGCCAATTTGCCCGCCGCCCCAATCGGGACCCGGCGGCTGCCCCGCGATCCACAGCTGCGCCCCGCTGCGCACGGCCGGGACATAGCTGGCCATGGGCCGCGGCGCGTCGGGAAGTTCGATGCCGAGCTCGGTCAGGCGATCTTCGAATGACATGCGCGCGCCTCTTCTCGTGGCAGTCCGCGGGGGCGCATTGTAGGCATCAGCACTCGCGATGCCACAGCGTCGGTTGATCATCTCCGTACACAGACTCCCAGAAGTTGACGGATGGGCGATGCCGTCGGAGATTCGTCAAACAGAGATCGACAATCGGGATTCCCTGGCAAGGCGGTAGCAGTGTTGCGGTTGGCGGCAGACGCTAGCGACTCGGAAGCTGGACATGACGGTGAACAGCCGAGCACGTTTCGGAGGTCCTTGCGGGAATTGGCCCGGCGCCCGCTCGAGGAGCGCCATCGAGTGCTCGCCGATGCGCGGATCGCGGTCGAGCCAGACGTGACCGACGCTTGGGACGAGACGCTGGCTGACCGAGCCCACTAGCCGCTGAGCGAGCCGTGGAGATCGCGATCGACTATCCCGTCAGCTCCCGCCGCGGCAGTCGAGCACGATCTTGCCGCCCTCGCCGGCTTTGGCTCGGCGCACGCCGGTGACGGCCTCGGTGAGCGGCAGCACCTCGGTGACGATGGGCTCCAGGTCCAGCAGCGACACGAGGTCCAGCGCGCGCTGGAACGTGTTGAGCCGGGTGTTGCTGCCCACGATGCGCAGCTCGTGCGAGAACAGGTCGTAGGGCTTGAGGTCGAAGGTGGCCTCCGGGTTGGCCAGGCTCAGCACCAGGATCGTGCCGCTGTCGCGCACGCTGTCGATGCAGGCCTGGAACGCCGGGTTCACACCGGCGGCCTCTATGCAGATGTCGGCGCCGAGGCCGCGCGTGGCGTCGCGCACCGCCGCGGGCACGTCGTCCGTGGTCGGGTCCAGGATGACGTCCGCTCCCAGCTCCGCCACCAGGTCGCGGCGCGAGGGATGGGGCTCGCTCACCAGCACCCGGGAGGCGCCGCTGTGCTTGGCCATTTGCATGGCCAGCAGACCGATCGGACCGGCCCCGGCCACGAACACGAAATCGCCGGCGCTGATGTCGATGCGGTCGAACCCGCGCAGCACGCAGCCCAGCGGCTCGGTGAGGCTGACCAACTGCGGGTCCAGGTGTTCAGGGAACCGAATGACGTTGCGGTGGTCCACGACGGTGTACTCGGCCCAGGCTCCGCTGCCGCGCATGCCGCGCATGTTGGTGCAAAAGTTGGTTATGCCCTTGCGGCAGGCCGCGCACACCTGACAGGGCGTGCGCGGCTCGACGACCACGCAGTCGCCGACCTCGAGGTCCGGCACGGCGTCGCCGACCGCCACGACCGTGCCGGTGAACTCGTGGCCCGGCACCCAGGGCTGGTCGTAGTTGGGCAGCCAGGCGTCGAAAGTCCAGCCGTCCCAGTAGTGCAGGTCCGTGCCGCAGATGCCGCAGAACGCCACGTCCACGGCCACGTCGGTGGGCTCGACGTCGGGGACGGGACGGGTTTCGATTCGCAAGTCGCCGGGGCCGTGGAGCACGGCGGCGGTCATCGTCGTCGGAAGCATCGCGAGCGCCTCGGATTGGAGCCGTGGTGCAAGCTAGCCCGCCGCCACGTCGACGGCAACCGTGGGTGGTCGCGGGTCGGCCTGCGTATAGCAGCAGATGGCCGGTGAGCGTCGCTCGACTGCCCCTCACCCGGACCCTCACCCTACCCTCTCCCTGAGGGAGAGGGAGCCGGACGGCAGGCGGCGTGCGACCCTCGCCCTGTGGGAGCGGGAGGCGGCCCCAGAGCCTCACCCTACCCTCTCCCCGAGGGAGAGGGAGCCGGACGGCAGGCGGCGTGCGACCCTCGCCCTGTGGGAGCGGGAGGCGGCCCCGGACCCTCGCCCTACCCTCTCCCCGGGGGAGAGGGAGCCGGACGGCAGAGACGTGCGCATGCGTCTGAGGTTTGTCGCTTGGCTAGAAATGGCAGTGGGGATTCAGAGCCGCGAGCCCCGCAACTCCGGCGCCAAGCCGCATGCTGGGGCGCGGCCCCTCGGTTACCATGACGCGGCGCGGCGAGCGCCTCGTGCTCCGGGAGGAAATCCATGTCTGACGAGCGCTCGGGCGCCATCGATTCCGCCATCGCGCAGATTGAGCGCAAGTTCGGCGCCGGCGCGGTCATGCGCATGGACGACCAGGCCCGCGAGCCGATTCCGGTCGTTTCTACCGGCTCGCTGAGCATCGATCTCGCCCTGGGCGTGGGCGGGCTACCGCGGGGCCGCGTGGTGGAAATCTTCGGCCCGGAGAGCTCCGGCAAGACCACGCTGGCGCTGCACGCGGTGGCCGAGGCGCAGCGCGCGGGCGGGACGGCGGTGTTCACCGACGTGGAGCACGCCCTGGACCCGGCCTATGCCGAACAGCTCGGCGTCAACATCGCCGATCTGATCGTCTCGCAGCCCAATACGGGGGAAGAGGCGCTGGAGATCACCGACGTGTTCGTGCGCAGCAACGCCGTGGACATCATCGTGGTGGACTCGGTGGCGGCCCTGGTGCCGCGGGCCGAGATCGAGGGCGACATGGGCGACGTGCAGGTGGGGTTGCAGGCGCGGCTCATGTCGCAGGCCATGCGCAAGCTCACGGCCAACATCAACCGCTCGCGCGCCATCGTCATCTTCATCAACCAGCTGCGGGAGAAGATCGGCGTGATGTTCGGCAATCCGGAAACCACGCCCGGCGGGCGCGCCTTGAAGTTCTATTCCTCGGTGCGGCTCGACATTCGACGCATCGGCACGATCAAGGTCGGCACGGAGAGCGTGGGCGCCCGCACGCGGGTGCGCGTGGTGAAGAATAAGGTCGCGCCGCCGTTTCGCACGGCGGAGTTCGACATGATGTACGGCACCGGCATCTCTCGCGAGGGCGACCTGCTGGACCTCGGCGTCGACCAGGGGATCTTGACCAAGAGCGGCGCCCACTATTCCTACGACGGCACGCGGCTGGGCATGGGACGCGAAAACGCCAAGACGTTCCTGCGTGAGAACGCGGATCTGGCCAACGACGTCGACCAGGCGGTGCGGGCGGCGATCTTGGGTCCGGCAGCCGCGGACGAGGCGGTGGCGGCGGCCGCCAGCTAGGCGGCGCCGGCCAGCGTGGACGGAGACGGCCAGGGACCGGTTGCGGCGGCCGTCAACGGCGGGCATATGGACGAAATCGTCACGAGCACGGCGGCGCTGCTGGCGCGAAGGCGCCGTCGGCCGCTCTTGTTGCTGAATGTGATCGAGGTCGGCCATCAGCGACCGCTGGAGACCTCGGACGAACAGGCGGTGGTGCGGGCTGAATCCATCCTGGCGGCAGCCCAGAAACACGTCGGCGATCGACGCGTGAAGGTGGAAACCGAGGTGTGCCAGGCGCGCGCGGCCTCAACCGCGATCATCGCGGCGGCCCTGCGCCACGACGCCGCGTCGATCGTGATCGGCGCGCACCGCTTCCTGGGACAGCACGAGTGCGACCTGGGATTCACCGCGACCCATGTGCTGCGCCAGAGTCCCGTGCCGGTCACCGTGTGCTACGACCCCATCCGCTGACCGGTGGCTCTCCATGGAAGTCGCATGAGCCTGCACGACAACGGCCTGATGGTCTTTGGTTGCCGCGGGCATCCCGCGCTCACCGAGGGCATCTGCCGCGAGTTGGGATGCGCGACCGGCGCCATGGAGACCTTCGAGTACGGCAACGACAACACCTTCGTCCGCGTGCTGGAAAACGTGCGCGAAGCCGATGTATTCGTCGTCCAAACCGCGGGCCGCCCGGTCAACCAGTCCGTGATGGAGCTGTTCATCACGATCGACGCCCTGCGCCGCGCGTCGGCCGCGCGCGTGACGGCCGTCGTGCCGTATTTCCCCTATATGCGATCCGACAAGAAGGATCAGCCGCGGGTGGCGATCACGGCGCGCCTGGTCGCCGACCTGCTGGCCACGGCCGGCGCCAACCGCGTGCTCACGCTGGACCTGCACGCCGAACAGATTGGCGGATTCTTCAGCATCCCCAGCGACCACCTCTCGGGAATGCCGCTGCTCACCCGGTACTTCGAAGACCTGGGGTTCAACGATCTGGTCGTCGTGGGCGATACCGGGCGCATCAAGACCGCCAGCGAGTGCGCGCGGCGGCTGCGAGCGCCGCTGGCCGTGCTGGACAAGTTCCGCGATCCCCTGACGGCGGAGGTCATGGTTCGCGGGCTGGTCGGCGACGTGCGCGGACGAACGGTGCTCTACGTGGAGGACGAGGTGGTGACCGGGCAGTCCATTCGCGAGGGCTTGCGCGAAATCGTGAAGCAGAAGCCGCGGGCCGTCTACGCTGCGTGCGTTCATCCGGTGTTCACGGACGAGGCTTACGAGATGGTCGACGCGTCGCCGCTCGAGGAGATGGTGGTGACCGATAGCATCCCGCTGGAATCGGGTCGGCCCCAGGACAAAATCCGCGTGCTGCCGGTTGCTCCCCTGCTGGCCGAGGCGATCCGGCGCATCCATACCGGCGAATCGGTGAGCGCGCTGTTCTCGGAATCGGTGGTGGCTTGATGAATCCCGCACGCACGCAGGTATCGATCCAGAAGTCGGAGGTGGAAGGGTCGCGCGGTCTGGTTGCGACCAAGCATCCCGAGGCCAGCGCGATCGGCCTGGACACGCTGCAGGCCGGGGGCAATGCGGTGGACGCGGCGGTGGCGGCGGCCTTTGCCGTGGGCGTGGCCGAGCCCTGGTCGAGCGGCATCGGCGGCGGCGGGTATGCCGTGGTGGCCGGACCGGGCAGCGCCGACGTGGTGGCCTTTCCCATGCAGTCGCCCGCGCTGGCCACGCCCGATCGATACCCGCTGGACGGCCGGGACTCCCTGGGCGCCTTTCTGTGGCCGGGCGTGCTGGACGACGCGAACTTGATCGGCTGGTCGTCGATGTCGATTCCGGGCGCGGTCGCGGGACTGGCACTGCTGCATGAGCGGCACGGCCGCCTGCCGTGGCGGGAGCTGGTGGCGCCGGCGGTCGAGCTGGCGCGCCGCGGGTCGCGGCTGACATGGTTCGACCTGCTGCAGATGGGCCGCCATGCCGCCGTCGGCCGGCGTCGCGCGGAGCTGGGGCGCGTCTACTACGCCGACGGCGGGCCGCCTCGCGCCGAGGTAGGCGAAGAGCCGCTGCTGCTCCAGCCGGACCTGGCCGAAAGCCTCGACGCGGTGGCGCGCGATGGGCCGGACGCCTTCTACCGGGGCGACCTGGCCAAGGCCATCGTGGACGACTGCGTGGCGAACGGCGGCGCGCTGCGCCGCGACGACCTGGCGCAGTACCGCGCCTGGGCGATGGAGCCGCTCGAGACGGCCTATCGCGACGCCACGGTCATCACGCCCGGCCCGGGCTGCGCGGGGCCGACGACCGCCGGCACGCTCAACGTGTTCGAGCAGGCGTACGGCGGGGGCGGGGATCAGATCGACGCGGACCGCCTGCACGCCTACATCTGGGCGTCGCGGCTGGCGCAGGGCGACCGGTTCGAGCACATGGGCGATCCGAATTTTGCCGACGCGCCGTGGGCGGAGTTGGTCGGAAAGCCGCACGCGCGGGCAAGGGCGGCGTTGATTGACACGCAGAACGCTCCGGCTTCCGACAGCCCCGGCGATCCCTGGGCCTACATGGCGGCCGACCGCGAAATCGAGCGACTGAAGGGCGACTCCTCCACCACGCATCTGTGCACGGCGGACGGCGAGGGCAGGTTCGTGTCGCTGACCAACACGCTGGGCGGAGCCTGGGGCTCAGAGATCGTGCCGCGCGGCACCGGCATCTGCTGGAATGACGGCATGTGGTGGTTCGACCCGCGGCCCGGCCGCCCAAACTCCCTGCGGCCCCGTTCGTTCGGCCTCAACAACATGACGCCCGCCATCGTCACGCGGGATGGACGACCGCTGCTGGCCGTGGGCGCGTCCGGCGGACGCCGCATCACCAACTGCGTTTCACAGATCATCTCGCACGTCGTGGACCACAAGATGGGCGCGCAGGAGGCCGTCTACGCGCCGCGCATCGACGCGAGCACTCCGTGGGTCACGGCCGACGCCCGGCTGGGCGACGCGGTGATCGAGGACCTGCGGGCGCGCGGCTGGGACGTGCAGGTGCCACCCTATCCGGAGCAGTCGGCATTCGCCAGCCCGGTGACGATTCTGGCCGGGCCGGACGGCTCGCTGTTAGGCGGGGTTGACACGTTTCACTCGGCCGAGGCGCGAGCGTGGTAGGCGGCGCGGCGCCGGCAGTGGCGCAAGTCCTGGAGCATGCGGCCAGTCAGATGGCCATTGACGGCGGCGGGCTGCGGTACCTGGGCGACACGCCGGACGGCTATGTGCGGCTGGAACTCACCGGCGCCTGCGCGACCTGTCCGCGCCGCATGATGACGCTGGACCTCGCCATCGAGACGCCGTTGCGCACGCTTGGCGCCGCGCGTGGGGTCGAGTTGCTGCCGGCCGCAAGCAGGTCGGATACCATAGCCCTGCGACCCTCCAGCAGACCGTGTGTCGCGTGATCCGACCAGATTCCAAGCTGCGAAACCGTGCCAACCGCGCGCCTGCGAGCCTTTCCATCGCCGCCCGAGACAAGACCTGTACTAGGCCGCGCCTTTGGGTGTTGGCATGAAACTCGCGTGGGAAAGGGAGTTCGCGTCGCCTGGAAAGCGAGTGGTGCGCAATGGCTTTCCGACGAACGATCTCATTCTCAGCGCATATGGCGAGAGCAACGAGACCGTGTTTCCGAGAATCCTCGACCTCTATGTGGCAGCAGGCAGCCTCGTTGCAGACGTCACCTTCGGCAAAGGCGTCTTTTGGAGAAACATCCCGCCCGACAAATACCGGCTCATGGCGACCGACTTGGAGAGCGGGGTTGATTGCCGGGACCTACCCTATGGGGACGGCGAGGTTGACTGCGTAGTCCTCGACCCGCCTTACATGCACTCGCCGGGTGGAACGGCATATTCGAGCCACCGGCCATATGAGGACTACTATAGAAATAATGGCACTGGTAATCTAACGGGTAGCAAATATCACGAAGCCGTGCTGGAGCTTTACTCCGAGGCCGGCAAAGAAGCACACCGAGTGCTGCGCGATCGTGGCGTGATGATCGTGAAATGCCAGGATGAGGTTTGCTCCAACAGGCAGAGATTCACACATGTCGAGATTATGCAAGAATACGAGAAACTTGGATTTATAGCGGAAGATCTGTTCGTGGTCATGCGCAATAACCGGCCGGGAGTCAGCCGGACGGCGAAGCAGGTTCACGCCCGAAAGAACCATTCCTATTTTCTCGTGTTCTGGAAGCGCGGAGAAACAAGCCGGATCTGGACGCCGCCTGAATGAGCGCACTTGCGCTTATGCAGGAGGTCATAAGGAAACACACGCCGGCGACGATCTGGACGGGTTCTCCGTTGGAGTCGTTTCGGCAAGTGGCCAACACGAACCGCGGCGACATCGGCGAGGAGTTCGTCTACCGGTATCTGAAGCAGTCTGAAATACCTGTCTCGCAGAGCGAATCACGAGTCAAGGAATGGGACCTCCTGATTGCCAGCAAACGGTTCGAGGTCAAGACGGCGTCCGAGGATGTCGGCGGCTCGTTTCAGTTCAACCACATTCGGCTGGACAGGGACTATCAATACCTGCTGTGCCTCGGTGTGCGCCCAGCAGCGATCATGTTCGGCGTATGGCGCAAGGGTGCGGTCTCGGAAGGCCAAGCCGGACGCCTTGTGCGCATGGCGGAAGGTCAGAGCGTGACCTACAAGTTGACCAAGAAGCCTGACGGCATGATGAACATTGAAGCTCTGCCTGAGTGGGTACACGACACGCTGATGTCAGACGGGTAGTGCCCCGTCCGGCCGGCCGCATGATGACGCTCGACCTCGCCACCGAAACGCCGCTGCGTTCTCTGGGCGTGCGCGGGGGATTGAACTGATGCGGTCGGTGCCAGCCTTCATACTGTAGACTGGGCGTCATCGCCCTCAAGAGCAGGTTGAAGGCAGGAGACCTCGGTGCTCACCACCAGCATCCTCAACCCTAAAGACCTCTTTCTGAAGTCTATTCGCTACACGATTCCAGAGTTTCAACGTCGTTACGTCTGGTCGCAGGACGATCAGTGGGAACCGCTGTGGCAGGACGTGCGAAACGTCGCCGAAAACTATCTTGAAGAGCTAGAACGTACAGGTGGCGACCGCGTCAAGGCCGAGAAACGGACAAAAGCGCACTTCCTTGGCGCACTCGTGCTGCAGCAAGTACCCACGGCTGCTCGTGACATCGAGCAGCGAGAGGTAATCGACGGTCAACAGCGAGTGACCACGCTTCAACTCTTACTAGATGCTATTCAACAGGTTTGCGAGGAAAAGGGACTGAAACCAACGGCCAAGCGCCTGTCAAAGCTCGTCATGAACGACGAGGATCTCATCGGCGACACGAGCCATCATGTGTTCAAGCTATGGCCAACCAGAATCGATAGAGATGCGTTCAGACACGCCATGGACAACGGTCTTGCCGTCAGCGATTTCGAAGAATCGCTGATTGTCATCGCGCATGAGTTCTTTCAGGATTCGGTCAAGAAATGGCTCGAAGAGGCTGTCGCCTCGGAGGACGACTGCCTCGATGCATTGGAAACTGCGGTAACAGCAATGCTTCAGATGGTCGTGATCGATCTGGACGCCGAAGACGATCCAAACATCATCTTTGAAACGCTGAACGCTCGCGGAACTCCGCTCGAGCAGTCCGATCTCATTAAGAATTTCGTCCTTTCCCGGTTCGCCGAAGAATCGGGTGGAGCAGGAGGCATTTGGGACGACTTGGACGACCAATGGTGGAGGAAGACCGTCAGACAGGGACGACTGTATCGACCACGACTGGACATGCTATTCAACTACTGGCTTGCCATGCGCACCAGTGAAGAAGTGCCGCCGTCGAAGGTATTCGATGTGTTCCGTGCCCATACTAGCGAACAGAAGATAAGCGCCCTAATGTTAGATGTAAAGCGGGACCTGGGAAACTACCGGAGTTATGAAACTGGTTCTCGCACACCAGAAGAAGACCTCTTCCACTATCGCGCCGGTGTGATGCAGGCGGGGGCCATAACGCCGGTTCTTCTGCTCTTGCTCTCGGTGAAGCTCGAAACACGTATTCGCTGTCTGCATGCTCTGGAGAGCTTTCTCATCCGGCGGATGATATGCCGCCAAACTGGGAAGGACTACAACCGCCTGGCATTGGAGCTTGCATCCCGGATTCGAGAGGATCACTTGAACAGCGCCGACAAGGTGGTCACGGGCTTTCTCAAGGAGCAGGACGTCTACTCTCGAGAGTGGCCGACCGACGAAGCCGTGGCTGCCTCGCTGGAAACGACGCAGCTCTATCGATTGCTGTCAAGGGGACGACTGCGGTTGGTTCTCGAGGGAATCGAGAGCCGCCTGCGCTCGCAGAAGTCTGAGCAACTCGAAGTCCCGAAGGGTTTAACGATCGAGCACTTGATGCCGGTAAGCTGGGGACAACACTGGCCGCTTCCAAATGGTAGCGACGAGGAATCTGGTGCGGAGGTTCGCAAGCGCATCGTGCATACCATCGGCAATCTCACGTTGGTGAACCAAAAGCTCAATTCGGCGGTGTCGAATGCCCCGTGGGAGCGCAAGCGACCCGAGTTGCTCAAGCACAGCGTCATGACGCTCAACAAGGAATTGTCGGACTTTCCCGAATGGAACGAGGACACGATTCGTTCCCGAAGCAGGCGTATGGCGACGTTGATCGCAGAATGCTGGCCTGGCCCGAATGCCAGTGATTGGGACTAAGAGCTGGGTTCAAGTCGATCCTGCCCAGGTTGTCTTCCACTTTCCGCGAGCAGGCTCGCTGTCGGCTGCGTCCGAATACTTCCCGACCGTCACGCCACCGCGCACGTAGAGTCGGGAGAACGAGACGGCCTCCGCCGCGAACCACGAGCACAGCATGAACCGAGAGCCGGGACTCACCCGCCGCCGGTTGCTGGGCGGCGCCGCAGCCATAGCCCTGGGCGGTGGCGCGAGCGCGCTGCTGGCGGCCTGCGGCGAGTCTGAGCCGACGGCCGAGTCCGCGTCCACGTCCTCGGTGAGTCCGGCTGCTCCGGTGGTAACGACTGCCGCCCCCGCGCCTACTATTGGCGCCCCGGCAACACCAGCCCCAACGCCGCCGACGGCGTCGCCAACCGCCACCGCCCAGGCCGCATCCACGCCGGATACTCCCGCCCCGACCACAGCCACGGCGGCGCCCACCGCCGCGCCATCACCCACGGCCACGCCGGTGCAGGCGGCGGATGTCGTCCTGGCGGATGGGGCTATCACCCTGCCGGGGAGCGTCGTCGCTCGACGCGAGCCGCGCCTGATCGCGCCCGAGTCGCAGGACCGGGGGCAGATCGACATCTGGCGCAGCGGCGGCTGGAAGACCAACTTCGATCTCAGCGTGGTGTCCTACGGCGAGATTCTGTCCGGCGGCGTGCCGCGCGACGGCATCCCGCCGCTCGACGCGCCCACGTTCGTCGGCACGGGCGAGGCGGACGCCTGGCTCGACGACCGGGAACCCGTGGTGGTCTACGGCAACAACGGTGAGATTCGCGCCTATCCGCTCCAGATCCTGACCTGGCACGAGATTGCGAACGACGTGGTCGGTGGACGTCCAATCGCCGTGACCTTCTGCCCGCTGTGCAACTCGTCGTTGGTCTTCGACCGCGACGTGCTCGGGGCCACCATGCGCTTCGGCGTGTCGGGCAACCTGCGCAACAGCGACCTGATCATGTGGGATGACGTCACCGAGACCTGGTGGCAACAGCTCACCGGCGAGGGCATCGTGGGCGACCTGGCCGGGTACTTTCTCGACCCGCTGCCCTCGCAGCTCATTGGATATGGGGAGTTCAAGGCGTCCTTTCCCAATGGCATGGTGCTGGGGCGCGACACGGGATTCCGCCGCGACTACGGCCGCAATCCCTATCCCGGCTACGACGCGGCCGCCGGCAGCCCGTTCCTGTTCCGAGGGGACCTGGACGACCGGCTGCGGTCGGGGGAGCGCGTGGTGGCCATTGAAATCGGCGGCGAGGCCGTGGCCTACGCCTTCACCCATTTGCAAAGCGTGAAGGTCGTGAACGACGTGGTGGGCAGCGTGCCGGTGGTCGTGTTCTGGTCACCCGAGACGGCGAGCGCGCTGGACGCTCGCGCCATCGCCGAGGCGAAGGCCGTGGGGTCGGGGGTGGCGTTTGGGCGCGAGGTCTCCGGCCGCACCCTGACGTTCGAGCCCGGTGACGGGGCCTTCACCGACCGCGAGACCGGCTCGACGTGGTCAATTGCCGGCGAGGCGGTGGCGGGACCGCTGGAGGGCATCCAACTGCCGCCGGTCGTCCACGCCAATCACTTCTGGTTCGCGTGGGCCGCGTTCTACCCCGACACGCGCCTGGTGAAATAGCGGGCGCTTGGGGCTGACTCAGGGCCTCCCGCGCTTCGACATGCGCCGTACTCCCGGACTGCTCCAGTCCCAGGTCGTCACGGACCGGCCCTGCCTCGCTACTCTTGGCCTGTGAACGTCCCCGGATTCTGGCTCGTCGTCGGGCTCGTGGCCCTTGCCGAAGCCGCCATCATCGTCACCGCGCTGCGCATGCGCGTGCGCCCGATCGCGGACCGCAGCGTGATTGGCGGTCGGCGGGCCGAAGCGGCCTGGACCCTGCTTCCGGCGCTGCTGTTGGCGGCGCTGGCCGTGCTGTCATTTCAAGCCGGCTAGGAGCGTAGCGCCGTCGTGAAAGCATCCGGAAGCGCGCCCGCGGTACACGTTCGCCGCGCCGGGCAGTGGGCCATGGGCGCCGCCGTGCTCACCATTGGCCTGATCGCCTATGGCGCGTGGGTGCGCGTGTCGGGGGCGGGTTTGGGCTGTCCCGACTGGCCGCTGTGCGAAGGCGTGATCGTGCCCGAGCTGGAGGGCGCCACGGCCATCGAGTTCGGCCACCGCGTCTACGCCGGGGTCACGATGCTGGCGACCGCGGTGGCCGCCTGGTACGCCTTCCGGGGCCGGACCGTTGATGGGCAAGTGTCCCGACTGATCCTTTGGGCGCTGGCGGCGATCCTCGTCCAGGCCGTGCTGGGCGGGATCACGGTGCTCACCGAGCTGCACGGCATGGTGCGGCTGGCCCATCTCACCTTCTCCCTGCTGACGCTGGCCCTGCTGACCGTCGGCGCACTTCGGGCGCTGGGCGCGCCCCGCGCGGCGCTGCCCGGCGTGCGGCGCACGCGGGCGCTGCTGGTCGCGACCGCGTTCGTGGTGCTGCTGGGCGGCTGGATCGTGGGCACCAACGCCAGCGCCGCCTGTCCCACGCTGCCGCTCTGTGACGGCAGCATCGGCCTCGAGGCCCTGTTCTTGCACACGCTGCATCGGGTCGGGGCCTCGGCGCTCGTGCTGACGTTCTTCTTGACCGCCTGGCAGGTGTGGCGGCGCGGCGGCCTCGGTCTTCCCTTCTATTTGTGCCTGGCCGCGGGCCTTTTCACGGCCGCGCAGTTTCCCGTTGGCATCCTCTCCATGGTGATCGGCCTGCGACCGGAGCTGCGCGTGATCCATCTGGCGCTGGCGGCCCTGCTCTGGTGGGTCGCCGTGATCCACTTCACCCTGGCGCTGCGACCGCGGCCACGCTGATGACCGCCCTGGTGCGGCACCTGTTGCCGCTCACCAAGCCGCGCATCGTCCTGCTGCTCGTCTTCACCGCCGCCGCCGGGGCCTGGAAGGCGGCCGCCGGCAGCCCCGAGCCCGCGGTGTTGCTGGCCGTCGTGCTCGCCGGCGCCGTGGCCGCCGCCGGGGCCAACGTGATCAACCAGGGGCTCGAGCCCGACATCGACGTCAAGATGCGCCGCACGCGCGAACGCGCGGTGGCCTCGCGTCAGGTCGGCGCCAACGCCGCCGTCATTGCCGGTCTGGCGCTGGTGGCGATTGCCGTCGTGGCGCTCGCGATTACCACCAACATCCTCGCCGCGCTGCTCACGCTCGCGGCGGCGGCGGTATACGTGCTCGTCTACACCGTCCTGCTCAAGCGCCGCTCGTGGAACAACATCGTGATCGGCGGCGCCGCCGGGGCGTTTCCGCCGCTGATCGGCGCGGCCGCCGTATTGGGTCACGTCGACGCGGTGGGGCTGTATATGTTCGCCTTCGTGTTCTTTTGGACGCCGCCCCATTTCTGGACGCTTTCGCTGCTGCTCCGCGATGACTACGGAGACGCCAAGATCCCGATGCTGGGCGCAATCGCCAGCGCCGAAGACACCGCCGCGCAGATCATGCTCTACATCCTGCTGCTCACCGCCCTAGCGTGGCTGCCGCTGGTCGCCGGCTACGGTGGGTTGACGTTTGCCGTCGCGGCAACGCTGCTGAGCGCCTATTGGCTGCGCGTCTCGTGGCCCTTGCGCGGCAGTGGCTCCGAGCAGGCGTTGGCCGCCTACAAGTTTTCCCTGGTCTACCTCGCGCTGATATTTCTGGTTCTGGCCGTGGAGCCCATGCTCCCCTGGTATGCCTAGACTCTAGCGGGCATCGGGCGAGTTGCGACGCCCCGAGACTGATGGAAGCCGGCGTCGCTGGTCCGCGTGAGGTGAGCTAACGCAAGCGTTCGGACGCTGCGTCCGATTGCAGGCGAAACCAATCCGGAGGAACGCTACTTGAGTTTCGTCGCAAGCTTGAGCGTCGCGACGATGGGAAGCGCCGCCAGGACCACGACGGCCGCCGTGTAGAACGGCAGGTCGACCAGGTTCTCGAACACCCCGGCCAGTCGCCCGCTGCCGGCCGCGCCGATGGCCACGCCCAGCGAATACACCGCGTAGAACACCCCGAAGACTCTCCCGCGGCGTGCGGCGCCGGTGGCCTCGGTGACCAGGGCCGTGGCCGCCGGGAATACCAGCCCGTAGCCGAGGCCGAAGACGGCCATGCCGATGACAACTCCGCCGTAGCCGGCGGACCATCCGACGATGGCCAGCCCGCCGGCAACGCCGAGCAGGCCGACGACCAACGGGATAAAGCGGCCGATGCGGTCGCTGGCGCCGCCGACGGGACTCGCCATCACGAGCATTGATACGAGCGCATAAACCGCGAAGCTGACACCGGACCGCGCGGCCGACTCGCCTTGGTTTTCGAGCACGAGCGGGAGGTGCGTGACGAGCACGCCGACGCCGATGGTGATGGCGAACTGCGCGGCGTAGGCCGACCACAGCAGGCGGCTGCGCCACAGGGCGGGAAGCGGCTCGGCGTTGCCGGCGATCGTGCGCAAGTCCGTTGGACGCCACGTCTCGCGCGTGGTCGCCACGAAGACGATGAGCGTGGCGAATATGAAGGCGGCGTCGGCCAGGAAGACAGCATCGGCGCTCCAGGCGTCACGCAATAGCCCGGCCACCGGCGGCCCGATCATGGCCGGCACCGCGATCAGAGCGCCGGCAAGGGCCATGGCCCGACCGCGCTGCTCGGTCGCGGCGCGGTCGCCGATGATGGCGAAGGCCCCCGGCGTGAGCGCCGCCGCGCCGAGTCCGTGGATGGCGCGCACGGCCAGCAGCTGCTCCGGCGAGCGGACGAATGCATAGCTGAGCACGGCGAGCGCCGTGATCGCCAAGCCGATGATCATCGGGCGGCGGCGGCCCCAGCGGTCGAGGACGAAGCCCGCGCCCAAGTTGCCAAAGAGGTTGGTGACGGAGTAGGCCGCGACGATCACACCAACCAAGGTCGCCGATGCGCCGAGGTCGCGAGCGTGCGGCGCCATGATTGGAAACTGCACGAACAGATCGAAGAACGCCGCGAGCACGACCATCCGCGCGGCCCAGGTGGCGTAGCGCGTGACGCCCTCGGAGCGGTCGTTCCCAGAACTCGCACGTGCCACGGAGCTGATTTTCCAAAACCTCTCGACTAGGGAGTGAGTACGGCTAACTGCCGCACCGACCACTCGCGGTTGCGCTGCTAGCCTCTAGTCTAGGTCGAAACTCAGGTCCCATCGCCCTCATGGATTTCGCGCACGGGCGGTCCTCGCCGCGGGGCTCCTTTAGCCCGCGCGAATTCGTGCGCGCCCTCGGCGCCACCTTTGCCTATACGCCGCGCGTGATGGCCATGGTGTGGCAGACCAGCCCCGGCCTTACCGCGGGCGTGGCCGCGGTGACCTTCGTGCGCGCCCTCATTCCCGCGGCGACGATCTGGCTCACGAAGCTGGTGATCGACGCGGTCGTCGAGGCCATTGCCGCCGGCGGGTCCGGCGACTCGGTCAACCGCGTGGTGGTGCTGGTGGTGCTGCAGCTGGCCCTTGCCCTGGCGGGCACGGCGCTCGATCACGGGGGCAACGCCCTGCGGGCCATGCTGGGCGACCGCTTCTCGAACCGGATCAACATCATGATCCTGGAGAAGGCCGAGTCCCTGGATCTGGCCTACTTCGAGGACTCGACCTTCTACGACATGCTGGAGCGCGCCCGCCGCGAGGCCAACATGCGCCCGACCGGGCTGGTCACCAACGTGTTCTCGCTGGCCAGCAGCTTCATCCAGTTGGTGACGGTGGCGGCGCTGCTGGCGGCGCTGGCGTGGTGGATTCTGCTGGTGGTGGCAGTCACCTCTATCCCCTACCTGGCCTCGGACATGTGGTTTGCCCGCGCGCGCTATCGGATGAATTGGCGGCGCGCGCCCGACGCCCGCCGGCTCTGGTATCTGGGCTACGTGATGACCTCGGACGAGACGGTCAAGGAGGTGCGGCTCTTCGATCTGGGCGGCCATCTGCTGGAGCAATACCGCCGCACCTTCGCCCGCTTCTACCGAGAGAACCGCAAGCTCACGCTTTCGCGGGAGAGCGTCACCTTCGCGCTGGGCATCGTGTCGGCGGGGACGGCGTCGGGGCTCTACATCTTCGTGGCCCTGGCCACCATTGCGGGACGTCTGACGCTGGGCGACCTCACCCTCTACCACCAGGCGTTGGTGCAGACCCAGGATCGGCTGCGGCAGATCTTCGGCGGTGTGAACTCGATGTACGAGGCCAACCTGTTCCTCACCAATCTGTTTGACTTCCTGGCCTTCGAGCCGACCATCAGACCCGATCCCGGGCGGCGGCCCGTACCGCGGCCAATCCGGGAGGGGATGGCGTTTCACGACGTGCACTTCAGCTATCCAGGCGTGCGCGAGTCGGTGCTGCGCGGCATCGATCTCAAGATCGACCGCGGCGAGACCATCGCGCTTGTCGGGGCCAACGGCGCGGGCAAGACCACCATCGTCAAGCTGCTCACCCGCCTCTACGATCCATCCCATGGACGGGTCACGCTGGACGGCGCGGACCTGCGCGAGTACGACGTGGCCAGCGTGCGCAGCCAGATCGGTGTGACCTTTCAGGATTTCGTGCAGTTCCACGCCACGGCGAACGACAACATCGGCTACGGCAACTTGCCGCTCAAGGACGTGCGTGCGCTGGTGGAGTCGGCCGCGCGACGCAGCGGCGCGGCAGAGACCATCGAGGGCCTGCCCGAGACTTACGACACCACGCTGGGGCGCTGGTGGGGCAACGGCACCGAGCTGTCGGGCGGCGAGTGGCAGAAGATCGCGCTGGCGCGCGGCTACATGCGCGACGCCCAGCTGCTGATCCTCGACGAGCCCACCGCATCGCTCGATGCGCGCACGGAGTACGAGGTCTTCCAGCGCTTCCGGGAGCTGACCGCGGACCACATGGCGGTGCTGATCTCGCACCGGTTCTCGACCGTGCGCATGGCCGACCGCATCTACGTGATCGAGGACGGCCGGGTATCCGAGCACGGCACGCACGACGAGCTGCTGGCCCGCGGCGGAACCTACGCCACCTGGTTCGGCATGCAGGCGTCGGCCTATCGCTAGCGGGTCCGCTTCCCAGCGGTCGCGATTGTTGCGAGAATAATCGCAACGCGCAGGAGAGCCAGCGCCGCGCAGCTCGCCAGACGCGGCGGAGGGATCGAGTGACGAGCAACCGCCTCGCGGCAGCCAAATGACGCCCGAGTTGATCGGCATTCTGGGCGTTGGCGCGGCCCTGGCGACCCTCAATATCGCCATCGCCGCCTGGCTGCGTGCGGACATCCGAGACGTGCGCACCGAGCTGCGCGCCGAAATTCACGCCGTGCGGACCGAGTTGAAGACCGATATCCAAGCTGTGCGGAACGACTTGGGGGCAGAGATTCGTGAATTGCGGGCGGACGTGCACGGACTGGACCAACGGACCTCGCGCATCGAAGGTGTGATCGAAGGGCTGTTCGTCGGCATGAACGGACGCGGGCGTGCGACCCCGGACGACGCCGGACAGGAACGCGGCGAAGAAGCAGCCTGACGCCGCTCGGCGGCAAGCCCAAGCCCCGCTCTGCCTCCAACCCGCGCCCGTCCGTCATTCCGGCGGAGGCCATCAAGGGGCTGCCCTAAACCCTTGCCACCTGGTTCGGCATGCAGGCGTCGGCCTATCGGTAGTCGGACCCGTGTTGTGGGCGGGGACGGTCGCCCGTACGATCGCGGTAGCTACTTCGCGGGAGGCGTGTGATGTCTGAAACAGCGACTTTGAAGGTGGGCGACGAGGCCCCGGACTTTGAGCTACCGACGGCCCCAAGGGACGCAGAGCCATTCAAGCTGAGCGACCATCGCGGGTCCACGGTGGTGATCAACTTCGTGCCGGCGGCGTTTTCGCCGGTGTGCAGCGACCAGCTCCCGATCATCGAGGAGAAGCTGGGCGGGCTCGCCGGGACGGTGACGGTCGCGATCTCGACGGATAACACGTGGACGCTGAAGGCCTGGGCCGAGCAGTCGGGCGTGACCTATCCGGTGCTGAGCGACTTCAACCCGCTCGGGGCGACGGCGAGCGCGTACGGGGTGCTGATCGAGGACATGAACATCGCGAACCGCGTGGTCGTGGTGGTCGACGGGGACGGCAAGGTCGCGCATATCGAGAAGGCGCCCGAGGTGGTGGAGCTGCCCGACTACGACCCCGTGATGGCGTGCCTATCGGGCTGAGGGACAGGGGCCTGAGTCAGGCCGTGTCGCAGGCCCGGCACGCGGAACCTTCGCCACCAAATTCGAAGTCGAGCCGTCGGCTTACCGGTAGCGGCTCGGCAAGGGACCTGATGTGTGACGGACGCCGGCTACGGGGCGGTGTAGTCGGTACGGTCGTGAATCGAGCGATAGTCGGCGTCATAGAGCCAGTGGCACCACGTTCTCCTCGGTGCATCTACCGGAATGGCGCTATTGCTCGTCGAGCTTCGCCAGGCTGCGAGTTCCACGCGTGGGAGCGGACCGGCACGCCGGGCGACCCATTCAATCGCTGGGCGCAAGTCGGTATCGGTTGAGAAGACGATTCGACATCAAATCTCCGGCTCATCGCGTGCGTCACGAGGTCCACCGCCAACTGGACATCCACGCCCTTCTCTTCCGGCTTGGACACAGGAAAGTCAGGCGGGTATCGCAGCGGCTTCCAGACGACGCGACCTCCCGCTGACTCCCACGCGGCGCACTGGCGCATGTGTGGCCAGTAGGTCTGCGGCTGCTTCGTGGCGTCGGGACGCCCCGTCTAGATGCGGACCTGCTTCAACTCTCGGTTGAATCCAGCCGGCGTCCTGCGCAGCAGAAGCGTGCCTAACGCGAGAGGGTCAATCTGGCCTGCCGCGAAGTGTGGCGTTTGACCGGGATAGAACGCACTACGCGCACCCTTGTAGGTGTTCTGAGCATCGATGTAGACAACGACTTGGTCAGGCATGGGTGACTGAGCGCCAATGAATATCCCCGCCAGTTCATCGCCCGGAGGCAATGCACGGCGGGGAGCATTGGCTATAGGTTCGGCTCTGCGTGGCTGGATGTCAAGACCTCATTGGCGCGGTCGTCACCAATTCCTGGGCCTTGGCTCGCATGGACTGACGCCCACTCCACGGATGCCCTACGGTGCGTCACAATCGGGTCAGTGAGTCCGCGTTGAACGGAGGGCGTTCGTGAGATTTCCGAATCCGGTCTTGGCCACGCTGCGCCGAGGCGAAGTGTCCATTGGCTCCTGGCTCAACCTGGCGTCGCCGCTGGCCGCCGAGGTGATGGCGGTGGGCGGCTGCGAGTGGCTGGTGATCGACGCTGAGCATGCACCGTGGGACTTGGGGATGATCACGGAAGGGCTCCGGGCCATCGAATCGCAGGAGTGCGTGCCGCTGGTGCGGCCCTGGACCAACGATCCGGCGTGCTTCGGGCAGATTCTGGACGCCGGCGCCATGGGGCTGGTGGTCCCGCACGTGAGCACGGTCGAGCAGGCCGAGGCCATCGCCGAAGCCGTGCGTTATCCGCCCCGCGGGCATCGCTCGTCCGGCACCTCGCGCGCCACCATCGACCGCGCTTGGACCGCGCAGGCCAACGACAACCTGATCATTTGCCCCCAGATCGAGGATCTGGAAGGCGTGGCCAACACCCAGGCGATCATGGAGGTCGACGGCATGGACGTGGCCTACATCGGGCCGTCCGATCTGGCGCTGTCCATGGGGCTCACCAGCGCCGACATGTTCACGAACGCCGACCACGCGGACGCCATCGCCAGGATCCTGGCCGGGGCGCAGGCCGCCGGCAAGCCGGCCGGGCTCCCGGCGCCAAACGTGGACCGGGCGCGCGAGCTCATCGCGCAGGGCTTCACGATGATCGACTACTCGAGCGACTACCGCATCTTGCAGGCGGCGCTAGCGGAGCAACTCGCCGCGGTGCGGGCCTAGTGGGCGCGGGGGGCGACGTGAGCTACCTGACCACCGACAAGGTCGCCGTGATGGGCGCGGCGGGCGCCGTGGGCTCGAACCTGGTCCAGGCGCTGCTGTCCACCGGCACGGCCAACACCGTCGCCATGTACGACCCGTACGGGCCGGGCCTGGAGGGCGCGGCGGAGGAGATCTACCACTGCGCCTTTCCCGAGGCGCAGGTGACCTGGACGACGGACGCGGGCGAGGCGCTGGACGGCGCGGCCTATGTGCTCAGCTCCGGCGGAGCGCCGCGGCGCGAGGGCATGACGCGCGAGGACCTGCTGCGCGGCAACGCGGAGATCGCGGCGCAGCTGGGACGCGACATCAACGCCCACGCGCCCGAGGCCAAGCTGGTGGTGATCGTGTTCAACCCGGCCGACGTCACCGGGCTGGTGACCCTGGTGCACTCGGGACTGCGGCCACAGTGCGTGACCACGTTGGCGGCGCTGGATAGCACCCGCTTGCAGACGCGCCTGGCGCAGCATTTCGGCGTGCCCCAGCACCGCATCGTCGGCTGCCGCACCTATGGCGGACACGGCCAGGAGATGGCGCTCTACAAGGGCGCGATTCAGATCGACGGGGTGCCGCTCAACGCCATCGTGAACGACGGCGCTGAGGCTAACGGCGTGGGGTTGGACGCCGACGGCTGGCAGGCGATCCGCGAGCATGTGCTCGGCGGCGGGGCGCGCGTGATCAAGCTGCGGGGACGCTCGTCGTTCCAATCGCCGGCGCACCTCACCGCGATGATGGTGCGGGCGGCCTGCGGCGGCGAGCCGTTCGATTGGCCCTGCGGCGCCTTCGTGACCGGCGAGCCGTACACCAACGTCATGATGGCCATGCCCACGACGCTCGGTCCGGGCGGGGTCGCCTGGCGGCTGCCCGAAGGCGACCCGGACGAACGGGCGGAACTCGACGCGGCCTACGCGCACCTACAGCATCTGCGCGACGAGACGATCGGCATGGGCCTGATCCCGGCCATCGCCGATTGGGGCTCGGTGAACCCGCACCTGGCGGGCTGACGCGGGGTCAGCCGTAGGTGCGCATCAGCTCTTCAGGCGTGAGGCGGCCGGCGTTGGTGGCCGAGTAGACGGCCGCCTCGACGCGGCGGTCGGCGTCCAGCACAAAGGCCGTGGCCTGGAAGGCGCGGCGCCGCTCGAAACGGTAGGCGCCCACCGCGTCGAGGGCGTCGGGATAGGCCAGCTCGCCCACCAGCGGGAATTCAAGCCCCAGGCGCTCCGTCAGCGCCGCGATGTCCTCGCGCGAGTCGACGGAGAGGCCCACCACGTCGACGCCGATCGCGTCAAGGGTGTCGAGCAACCAGTTGTAGCCGGCCAACTGCCGGCGACAGTGCGATCACCAGTGCCCGCGGTAGAACAGCAACGCCGTGCGCCGGTCCCCGAGATCGTCGGGGATTCGGAACGGCGTGCCATCGCCCAGCACGCCCTCGAGCGTTGGAAACGCATCGCCGAGGTTCAGTCTTGCCATGTCGATGCTCCCCTTTCGTTCGCCACAGTATGACCGACCGCCGTTCGTGGTGAGCCAGTCGAACCACGAACGAATTCACCGCCATTACCGGCGGCGGTCCCGATTTGACACAATTGGGCGACGACCTTCCCGGTCCGCCGGGATTCTCCTGGAGACAAGCCATGGCAACGCAGTCCACACCCGAGATCGTGGCGTATCTGAAGCCCGTATGCGGCTGGAGCGCCGGCGTCCGCGCCGTCTTCGACAAGTACGAGCTGGCCTACGAGGACCGGGACATCATCAACAACCCGCTGAACTACCAGGAAATGGTGATCAAGAGCGGCCAGCCGCTGTCGCCGTGCGTGGTGGTGGACGACCGCATGCTGGCCGACGTCAGCGGCGAAGAGGTCGAGGCCTGGCTGGCCGACAAGGGCTACATCGCCAAGAACAACCTGCCCACCCCAGTCCCCATCGACCGCGCCTGCGCCGACGAGGTTCACGCGGCCAACGTCTCGTTCGAGGACATGTAGCGCCCGAGCGGCTCACTGCCTGGCGGATGCGAATCGCTGGGGGCCGGGTGTCCGGCTAGCCCGACGCCGGGAAGAACTACAACCGTCGGAGTTCGGTTGCGGGCGGCTGCTTTCTATAATTTCGGCCAGCCTGACGCCGATTGCCGGTGGGGAGTAGGAGCGCATTGAGCAGGCTAAGGGTTACCTTGCAGCCCGCCGTGCTGCGTTGGGCCAGAGAGCGGGCGGGACTAGATGTGGCCAAGCTCGCCGCGAAGTTTCCTGTCCGGCCGGAGCGTGTGACCGACTGGGAGACCTCGGGCAGCATCACGATGGCTCAGGCCGACAAGCTAGCTCGCTGCACCTACACCCCGGTGGGTTACCTGTACCTGAGCGAACCACCCGAGGACCGTTTGCCAATAGCCGACTTCCGCACCCCCAGCGCCGAATCACACCGCCGGCCAAGTCCGAATCTTCTAGAAACCGTGCATCTCATGCAGCGCCGCCAGGCGTGGATGCGCGATGACATCATTGAGGAAGGCGGCGAATCGCTGCGATTTGTTGCGTCCCACGACCTGGATTCTTCACCAGAGCACGTGGCAGCGGCTATGCACGACGCCCTCGGCCTCGCGCGCGGTTGGGCGGCAGCCGACGGTGCGTGGTCCGGCGCCCTCAGACGTCTCCGGAACCAGGTTGAGCGTGCTGGTGTACTGGTGGCCTTCAATGGAATTGTAGGGAACAACACCCACCGCAAACTCGACCGTGATGAATTTCAAGGATTTGCGCTTGTGGACGAATATGCTCCACTTGTCTTTGTTAACAGTGCGGACTTTGTGGCTGCTCAGATGTTCACGCTTTGCCACGAATTGGCGCATATCTTCATCGGGGAAGCTGGCATATCCAAGTTTGAAGCGCTTCAACCATCGGATCATGTCATCGAAGAGTTCTGCAATCAGACTGCCGCCGAGTTTCTGGTGCCTAGCGACGACCTTCGCCGGTTGTGGAGCGAGGCCAGTTACCGGGACGACACATACGACGCCATAGCCCGGCACTTCAAGGTCAGTCAATTGGTGGCCGCGCGGCGGGCGCAGGACGTCGAATTGATCAGTCGGAATGAGTTTCTCGACTTTTACGAACGCTTTCGGGCAGGTGAGCGCCAGCGGGGTCGTCCCAGTGGGGGGAACTTCTGGAACACCCAAAACACCCGAATCGGGCGCCGGTTTGAGGAGGCCATAGTCCGAGCCGTTCGTGAAGACCGCCTGCTGTACCGCGAGGCTTACGCTCTCACGGGGCTCAAAGGCGAGACATTCGAGCGGTTGATCGCGAGGAACAGCACACAGCTGTGACCGAGCGCGCAGGAGCAGGATTTCTGGTCGACTCCAGTGTGCTCATCGAGGCGTATCGCCGCTACTACGGCTTGGACATTTGCCCAGGATTCTGGGACTGCTTGCTCCATCACTGCAGTGATCAGCGCTTGCTGAGCATCGACCGAGTTCGTGAAGAACTCAAGCAGGGTGGAGGTCCGTTGGCCGATTGGGCAAACCTGAGGGCGAGCGACTTGTTCGCCTCGTCCAGAGAGCCGCCAGTCGTCACCGAGTATGGAAACGTCATGGCTTGGGTCTACGGAAGCGGCCAGTTCCTTGGTCAGGCGAAGGCTGACTTCGCCTCAGGTGCCGACGGCTGGCTTGTTGCATATGCGAGGGTTCACGGGAGAACCTTGGTGACGCAGGAGGTCTATAACCCAAGTATCAAGAAGAGAGTGCCCTTACCCAATGTCTGTCGCGAGTTCGGAGTAGACACTACCCATACGTTCAGGATGCTACGGGTGCTTGACGCGGCGTTCCATTGGGCGACGCCGTGAGCGCGACCAGCGACAAGGGCGCACCGCGCATCGCACAGTTGTGCGAATTGCCTGTAGTCGCCTGGCATGGAGTGACGGCGCGTTCCCTGCAGCTCGGCTGCCACAGCTATATGACTTGCCGACGCTGATCCTGATCGACCGCGCCTGCGCCGACGAGGTCCACGCGGCCAACGTCTCGTTCGAGGACCTGTAGCGCCGGACGCACAACCCAATCCGCCTCGCGCGGCTTGGCGCGTCGGCTCCTGCTCCGAGTCGAAGCCGCGCGAGACGATTGGCGCAATCTGACGCCGCATCCCCGAGCAGCGGGCATCCGGCCGCGTCGTTACCCTAGTGATCGATTCGTTGCCGCGTGTACGCTAGGCGGGCCGGCCGGCAGAGTCGGCCCGCGTTTCCCGGATCGAGACTTCTTTCCTGCGCCCCATTCGCCCCTTCGTCGTAGCCGTCGCCTTATTGCTCGTGGCGGTCTTCTCGGCTCCCGCCGCCGCGCGGGAGCTGGGATTCGGCGTTTCGGCCACGGCTCAGGTGACGGCGGTTCGCTACTACGGCGAGCTGCGGCACAACATCCTGGACCTATCGGGAACGTTCACCAACGGCGCCTCCTATGAGGCCAACTTCCTGGCGAACTTCGATCGGACCGGCGGCGTCGAGCGCTGGGGGTTCCCGACGTCGGAGATCTTCGAGGAGACCCGCGGCACGCTGACGCAGTACTACCAGCGCGGCGTCGTCGATTGGCGGCCGCCGCCGCAGGGTGGACGCCACACGTTCCAGCGCCGCCTGGCGTGGGACCACCTGGGCGGCGGTCTCGGCGGGTCGGTGGACCAAGGCGTGGAGCCGGGCTTGACCAACCCACATGCGGGCGAGGTCCTGGGTCCGTGGGGCCACAAGGTGGCGAACGTTTCGGTGGAGGGCGTCGAAATCGGGTTCGCGGACTTCTTCCACCGGCTGGGCGGCGTGCACTCCTTCGGCTATCCCAAGACGGACGCGCGACGCGACAATCACGACCAGGCCGTGCTGCACGACCCCGGCCGTCCGGTGGACGGCCGCATTCGCCAGTACTTCCAGGCGGCCGTGCTGGAGTTCCACCCGGAGTCTGAGGTGGCGCCGGTCAAGCTCCGCCTACTCGGGGACACCCTGCGCAATCGAAAGTACCCCGACAACGCGTGGGAGCAATATCGGGCGTTCACGTCCAAGCCGCCCTTCAGCGTCGGCGACCACGCGCGCCTCCACCTGCTCGGGGAGGGCGCCGCGGACGCGGAGGTCGGAACCGTGTCCGGCACCGTGGAGTCCCTGCAACCGTCGTTGCTGCGCATCGAGACCGACCGGGGCTGTGGCTCCGGCTTCTTCGTCACCGACGACGGCTATGCCGTCACCAACTGGCATGTGATCGAGGGCGCCCAGTCGATCATGACCACGACCTTCAGCCAGCAGCGGGCCACGGCCACGGTGGTGGCCGCCGATGCCGAGGTCGACCTGGCGCTGCTGGCCGTCGACGGGCTGACCAGCTCGGCGCCGGTCACCTGGGGCAGCTCGGCCAGCGTGGCGCTCGGGTCGCAACTCGTCGCCATGGGCTACGGCGCCACGCTGACGGGCGAAGGACCGACCTGCGCGGTCAGTCCAACCGTGACCACGGGCTTGCTGTCGAACCGCATCGACCTTCCCGGCGGGAGCTACCTGCAGACCGACGCCGCACTCAATCCGGGCAACAGCGGCGGGCCGGTCGCGACCCTGGACGGCAACGTGGTCGGGATTACGCTCGGGTCGCTGCGCGGCCTGCAAAACACCAACTTCCTGATCCCGAGCGAGCGCGCCGTGCCTCTGATTGTCTCCTGGCTGGAGACCATCAGCAGCGGCGGCGAGGCATCCATTCCGTCTCCGCGGCCCACTCTGCTCTTCAGTCGATCCCGCCTTGAATGTCACGACAGCTACGAGGACGATACGCCGCCCGCCTATGCCTATGGCCGCGAGCTGACGCTACAGGCAACGGTCGTGCTGCACGAGAAGCCAGGCAAGAAGGTTCCGATCATCGATATCAATCTGCGCAGCGCCCATGATGAAGGCTGGGAACGCCACGACCGCATCACCATTGGCAAACATGGCAGACAGAGCATCCCGGACACCGAGAGCTTTGCCCTGACGTGGGACCGGCATGCCAACGACGCGAGCGACATCGTTGGCGCGTGGGCCTGGGGGGAGATTCCCGCCATCGCCTACGGCACGCCGTTTTCAGTTCGCTTCACCTATAACGACGGCTGGGTCAGCCTTTCGATAGACGGTGTGACCGTGCTGTTGGGGGAAGACCTGCCCTATGGCGCCGAGGCATTCGTGAGCTTGGAATGCCTGAACTGGGGGGAAGGCGGCCGCGTCACCTTCACGAACGTGCGGCTGGAGGGCTATCCGCTGGCACCGCCAACGGCGTTGCGGGCTGCCTAGCCGCGTAACTCCGCGCCCAACCGATGTTGCAGGGCTCGGACGACGCGGTTGTGCGCCTTGTCCGCTTGCTTGTCCGTGAGCGTGCGGTCGGGAGCGGCGTAGCTGAGGGCGTAGGCCAGGCTGCGCTTGCCGGCGGCGATCTGCTCGCCGCGATATTCGTCGAACATGCGCACGGATGCCAGGAGCGGCCGTCCGGCGCGCTGGATGGTCTCCAGCACCTCGGCCTGGGTCACGCCCTCGTCGACGACGACGGCCAGATCGCGCAGCGCGGCGGGGTACTCCGACCAGGCCGTGAAGGACGGCGGGCCGGCCGAGGCTTCCCGCAGCGCGCCCACGTCCACGAGCAGCGCCCAGGCGCGCTCGTCCAGGTCATAGGCGGCGGCCACCGCGGGCTCGATCGCACCATAGGCGGCCAGCGCCAGTCGGCCCTGCGTCGCAGCAGCCGCCTGACCTGCGGCAAACGTCGGGTGAACCACCTCGTCGTGGCTGACGGTGGACAGGTCAACGCCTGACCGGGCCAGCACTTCGTCGACGATGCCGCGGACGAACGGCAGCTCGACGGTCGCCGTCTCGTCCCAGCGTCCCGCGCTCAGGCGCTCACCGATTACGGCCGTGAGCAGCAGCGGTTCGTCCGGCAGATCGTCCTCGCGCGGCAGGAACGTCGGCTGGCACTCGAAGAGCAGCAGGTCGCGGTCGGTGTGGCGGCGATTCGCGCGCAGGGTCTCGAGCATCGTCGCCAGGCCGGTGAGCCGCAGCGTCGACTCGTCGGACGAGAGGGGATTGCGAATCTGCAGCGGCTCCCGGTGCAGCGGCAGCAGGCGGTCGGTGAGCGCGCGGCCGGCATCGTTCATGGCGGAGCCGTGGATGACTTCCCAGGTCTCGGCGTCGCCCAGCGGCGTGTCGGAATCGGCGTCCAGGAGGTCGGGCGACACCAGACGCGCCAGGCGGGCCTCGCTGGTGAGCGCATAGGTGACGCACTCGGTGAATCCAAGGCCAATCATCACGTCCCGCAGCTCGTCGTCGCGCGGGTCGAGCTCGCCGGGCACCACGTCCGTCACGCCGCCGGTGGGCAGTGTGTTGGGAATGCGGTCGTAGCCGAGCAGGCGGGCCACCTCTTCCACCACGTCGGCGGGCGTCGTCACGTCGCGACGCCAGAACGGCGGCTGCACGTGCAACAGGTCGCCAGATTCAGTCACGGTGAAGGCCAGCGCCTCCAGCGCGCGCCGCACCTCGGCGCGCTCGTACGCCAGGCCCATCAGCCGCTCGATGCGGTCGAAATGGAGCGCAACCGGCTCGGGCCGGCTGGGCGCCGGGTAGGCGTCGGCGGAGAGGAACTCGCCGCATCCGGCGCCGATTTCCTCGATGAACTGCACGCAGCGTCGCAGCGCGGGTTCGGTGAGCTCCGGCGGCAGGCCCTTTTCGAATCGGCGCGACGCCTCGCTGCGCAGCGCCAGCCGGTGCGCCGTCCGGCGAATGCTCACGGGGTCGAATGTGGCCGATTCCAAGAGCACGGTTGACGTGGCGTCGGTGACCTCGGTCGCCAGCCCGCCCATCACGCCCGCCAGCGCCACCGGGCCCTCGCCGTCCACGATGCAGAGCGTCTCGCCGGTGAGCTCCCGGTCCTGGCCGTCCAGCGTCACCAGCCGCTCGCCCGGTCGGGCCGTGCGGACGCCGATCAGACCGCCGCGAATGGTCTCCCAGTCGAACGCGTGCAGCGGCTGCCCGGTTTCGAGCATCACGTAGTTGGTCACGTCCACGATCGTGTTGATCGGCCGCATGCCCGCCAGCTCCAGCCGCTTGCGCAGCCAGGCGGGCGACTCGGCCACCTGGACGTCGCGGACGAACGCCGCGGAGTACCGGGCGCAGAGCGCCGGGTCGTCAATCTCGAGCTCGACCGTCGGCCACGGCTCACCGTCGCCGGCCCGAGCGGGGGGGATCGGCGAGCGGACATCGGCGCCGAACAGCGCGGCGGCCTCGCGCGCGATGCCCAGCACCGAGAGGGCGTCGGGTCGGTTGGCCTTGAGCTCGAACTCGATCACCTCGTCGCCCAGGATCTCGGTCAAGGGCCGACCAACCGGGGCGTCGGGTTCCAGAATCAGGATGCCCTCGTGGTCGTCGCTCAGCCCCAGCTCGCGGTTGGAGCAGAGCATGCCGCGCGACACGACGCCGCGAATCTTCGTGGGCTTGAGCTCCTTGAGCCGCGGTTCGTCCGAGTAGGCGTCCCACAGCCGGGCGCCCTCGTGCGCGAAGGCGATCTTGTCGCCGACATTGAAGTTCCACGCGCCGCAGACGACCTGAAGCTCAGATTCGCCGGTGGTGACCGTGGGCAGGTTGAGCCGGTCGGCATTGGGATGCGGATCGATGCGCACGACCTCGCCCACCACCACGCGGTCCCAGTGCTCGCCGGCGCGATGGATCTCAGCGACCTCGAAGCCAGCGTCGGTCAACCGCTGCGCGACCTGGTCAACCGGCGCGCCGACGCCGGCCAGCTCACACAGCCACTCAAATGGGACGCGCACGGGTCAGTGGAACTGCCGGAGGAACCGCAGATCGTTGCGGTAGAAGCTGCGGATGTCGGTGACGCCGTACTTCAGCATGGCGATCCGCTCCACGCCCATGCCGAAGGCGAAGCCCTGGTACACCTCGGGGTCGTAGCCGACGTTCGCCAGCACCGTGGGGTGCACCATGCCGGCGCCGAGGATCTCGATCCAGCCACTGCCGCCGCAGACCGAGCAACCGCTGCCGTCGCAGGCGTGACACGACATCTCGGCTTCGGCGCTGGGCTCGGTGAAGGGGAAATAGCTGGCGCGAATCCGCAGGTCGCGGTCGGGGCCGAACATCGCGCGCACGAAGTGAGTGAGCGTGCCGCGCAGGTCGGCCATGGTGATGCGCTCATCGATGGCCAGCCCCTCGACCTGCATGAACTCGGACTCGTGCGAGGCGTCGCGGTTCTCGTAGCGATAGACCTTGCCGGGCACGATCACGCGCACCGGCGGGCGCACCTGCTCCATCACGCGCGCCTGCACCGGCGAGGTATGGGTCCGCAGCAGCAAGTCGCCGGGACGCGCCTGCTGCTGGAGATGGAAGGTGTCCCACATGTCGCGGGCGGGGTGGTCGGCGGGAATGTTGAGCAGCTCGAAGTTGTAGCGATCCCACTCGACCTCGGGTCCGCTGACGGCGCGGAAACCCAGCGGCGCGAACACCGCGCGGATCTCGCGCAGGGTGCGTGTGAGGGGATGCAGCCGTCCCAGGCGCACCGGATAGCCGGGCATGGTGACGTCGGCGCCGGTCTCGTCCGCCGGACGGCTCAGTCTGTCGCGGTGGGCGGCAAGCGCTTCCTCGAGGGCTTGGCGCGCGGCGTTGGCGGCCTGGCCGGCGGCGCGGCGCTCCTCCGAGGGCAAATCCCGAATCGACCGCAGGATGCCGGTGAGCGCACTGCGCCGACCCAGGTGCGCCACGCGCCACGCTTCCAACGCGGCGTCGGAGCCGGCCTGCGACAGCTCGGCCCGCGCCTCGGCCAGCAGCTCGTCAATGCGCTCGTGCACCGGGCTCCTTGGTGGTGGAACCGGCCGCGCGCTGCCGCGCGGCCTCGAACAGGATAACGGCGGCCGCGGCAGCGGCGTTGAGCGATTCGACCTCGGCGTGCATGGGCACGCGGACGGCGGCGCGGCTGGCGGCGCGCCACTCGGGCGACACGCCGGCGGCTTCGGCGCCGACGACGAGTCCGCTGGGACCGGTCCAGTCGATGTCGTGATAGACCAGATCGGCGTCGGCGCTGGCCGCGTAAATGTCGATCCCGGCGGCGAACGACTCGAGGTCCGCCGGATTCGCCACCTTGCGGATCGGCACTCGGAACTGACCGCCGGCGCCCGCGCGCATGGTCTTTGGGCTGTGAGCATCGGCGGTGCCGGGAGTGCAGATCACATTCGTGGCCCCCGCGGCGGCGGCGCTGCGCACCATGGCCCCGACGTTGCCCGGGTCTTGCACGCCGTCAAGGACCAGCAGCAGTGCGGGTCCGGGGAGCGGCGGCGGGTCCGGCGCGGCGATCACGGCCAGGATTCCCTGCGGCGTCTCGGTGTCGGCGGCGGCGTTGAATACCCCATCGGTGCAACGGCGAATCGTGATGCCCTGCGCTGCGGCGTCGTTGACAACGGCCGCCGCGGCCGGAGACGGCTCCGCCACGCACAGCACCGAATCGACCACCCCGGCGTGCAAGGCCTCGGCCACGAGCTTCGGGCCCTCAACGATGGTGTGACCGGTGCGGCGGCGCACGCTGCCCCGCTGGAGCGAACGGATATGGGCAACCGCCGGGTTGCGGGCACTGCGAATGAGCGGCGCTGGAGCCACGGCCCCACCGCGCCTAGGCGGCGGCTTGCGCCGCCTTCACCAGGTCCTCGAAGGCCTCGGGCTCGTTGAGCGCCAGGTCCGCCAGCACCTTGCGGTCGAGGTCGATGTTGGCTCGCCGCAGCCCGTGCATGAACTGGCTGTAGGTCATGCCCAGCGCGCGAGCGCGGGCGTTGATGCGCAGAATCCAGCCGCGCCGCATGTCGCGGCGCCGCGTGCGCCGGTGGGCGTAGGCATATTGCCGCGCGTGCATCAGGTCTTCGTTGGCGGCCTTGAACTGGCGGCTGCGCGCGCCCTTGTGACCGCGGACGGCCTTGAGGACGCGACGGCGGCGCTTGCGGCTGGCGACGCTGCGCTTGACTCGTGCCATCGGCGACTCGTCCTAGCCGGCGAGCAGGCGCTTGGCCTGCTTGAGCTGTCCGCCGGTGATCGGTTGCTCGTGGCCCTTGGCGCGTCGCGAGCGGCGGCTCTTCTTGCGCCGCAGCGTCTGCGCCGTGCTCTTGGCGCACGTCACCTTGCCGTTGGCGGTCTTGCGCAGCCGCTTAACGGCCGCTTTGCGAGTTTTGAGTTTTGGCATAGGACAAGAAAACCGCGGCGCTGCACGCCGCGTTGCTTCAGGGTAGCACGAGCCAACCCACACCTCAGCGTCGCTCGAACTTCAGTTTGCCCCACAGAATGGCAGACCAAGCGTGTCGAGGTCGTTGTCGGAGACTTCGCGCAATCCCTCGTGGAGACAGCCCGTGAACCGGTTGTAGGCGAGCTGGAGCGCGCGCAGATTGGTGAGCCGGCCGAGCTCGGGTGGAACCGGTCCACTGAGAACATTGTGGTCGAGCCTCAGGACCGCCAGATTGGCGAGGCTGCCGAACTCGGATGGGATCGGACCGTGCAGGCGGTTCGCCGAGAGATCCAGCACGCGCAGCTCGGACATACGGCCCAGCTCGGTCGGGATCGGCCCGCTGAGTTGGTTTTCCGCAAGTACCAGCGCCGTGACGCGACCGCTGTCGTCCGTGATGGCGCCGGCCCATTCACCCAGGGGCGCCTCGCTGAGCCAGTTGGCGCTGTGCACCCAGTTCGGCCCGTCGGTGGCGTGGTAGAGCGCGACGAGTGCCGCCCGGTCGGCGGCGATCGCGGACCGCAATCCCCCAGCCGACGCCTGATCCGCGACGGTGCAAAACGGCAGGCTGAGCTCGTGGAGGTCGCTGCGCGGCAACTCGCCCAGGGTAACCGGGATGCAGCCCCTGAACCGGTTGCCACCGGCGAGGTGCAGCAACGTCAAGTTGGCGAGACGACCGAGCTCCGCAGGTATCGCTCCGCGCAGCCGGTTGCCGCTCAGCCACAGCTCGTCCAAATCGGTGAGGCGGCCGAGCTCGGCAGGGATTGCCCCGCTGAGGCGGTTGTCCCTCAGGTCCAGCCCGACCAGATTGGCGAGCCCGCCCAATTGGGGTGGGATGCTCCCGCTGAGTTGGTTGGAACCAAGCATCAGCCCGACGAGATTTGCGAGCCGGCCCAATTCGGGCGGGATTGGCCCGCTGAGCTGGTTGGAACCAAGCACCAGCCAATACAGCTCGGTGAGCTCACCCAACTCGGGCGGGATCGGCCCGCTCAACCGGTTGTGGGAGAGGTCCAATCCCTCCAGACTGCCCAGCCGGCCCAACTCCGGCGGGATCAGCCCGGCGAAGTCGTTCCCCGCGAGCGACAGCTCGCGGAGATTGGCCAGACGGCCGAGGGCTGACGGTATCGCCCCGCTGAGTTGGTTGTCGCCGAGGTTCAGCCCGACCAGGCTCGAAAGCTCTCCCAATTCGGGCGGGATCGGCCCGTGCAGCCGATTGCCACGAAGATCCAGGAACTCCAGGTTGGCGAGCCGGCCCAACGCAGGCGGAATGGCTCCACGCAACTGGTTGAAACGAATCTCCAGCCGTCGCAGCCGGGAAAGATTGCCCAATTCCGGCGGGATCGCCCCCATGAGCTGATTCCCAGAGAGCCACAGCGCTTCGAGACTGGCGAGGCGTCCCAGCGCAGCCGGGATTTCCCCGATCAGCCCATTGTCTTCGAGCGCCAGTCGCGTGACGCGGCCAACCTCATCCGTGGTGACGCCGCGCCAATCCCCGAGCGGGGCGTCGCTCAGCCAGTTGGCGCTGTTCGCCCAGTTCGGTCCGTCGGTCGCGTGATAGAGCGCGGCCAGCACCTCCCGGCCCTGGTCGGCAGCGGACGCGGGCCTGCCGGTCGGCGCTGCCGTCGTGCGGGGCGTTGAGGTCGGCGGCGGGATGACCCGCGGAATCGCGGTGTGGTCGGGCGGGGGAACCGGGGTGAACGGCTCGGACGGGGCTGTCGTCGGCGTCGGGTCTGCCCTATCAGCCGTGTCGGCGGGAGCGTCGCACGCCATCGCCATCAGTACGCACGCGAGCAGAGAAGCGAGCGCGGCGGCGCGGATGTTCATGAGCGTTGCCTCCCACGGAGGCGCATGCACGGCGCACCGCGCGATGCCCGCAGCCCTATCCAACTGGTGGACGCGGGCAAGCATCACGCAAGCCCCGGTGACGGGCAACCGGGGGCGATCGCAGGCCCTGGGACAATCCCGTCACCTAGCGCCCGCGTGGTGACCCATGCCGATGACGCCGTGCGGTACAGTCGCCAACGAGGGAGGCCGGCCGCTGCGGTGTCGCGCGCCGCGACTCCCCGCTCAACGCGCCTCATGCACATTGCCGTCTTTGCCGATGTCCACGCCAATCTGACCGCGCTGCGCGCGGTGCTCCGGGACATCGACGCCCGTGCTCCCTTCGATCTGATCGTGTCCAATGGCGACCAGATTCTGGGGGGGCCGCGGCCGCTGGAGACTTGGCGGGAGCTGCAGCGTATCGGCGCCTATTGCCTCTGCGGCAACACCGAGCGCGATCTTGAGACGGGCAAGTTCCCGCCGGAGCCCGCCGGCGGGAGGTGGCGCGATCGCATTCTCGAAGTCTTCGACTGGACAATCGCGGTGCTGCCGGATGACATCATCGCGAGCGCGGCGGCGCTGCCGCGTCGCCTGGAGCTGGACATCGAAGGTGGGCCGCTGCTGGTCATCAGCCACGCCAACGGCGTCAATCTGGATGAGTTCATCTGGGCCGACACCGACCCCGCGGAGCTCGACCGCTTGATGGGCACGCCACGCCCGGCGCTGCTGGTCGTCGGGCACATCCACGCCCCGCTGGATTTGCAGGTCGGGCCCACGCGCGTGCTGCGGGCGGGCAGCGTGGGATTGATGTATGAAGCCAACGCCTTCAACCAGGCCCATTGGACCGAGATCACCTGGGATGCGACCGGATGCGCGTGGCACGCCACGCCGCACGCCGTGACCTGGGACCACACAGCCGAGATCGCCGCGGGTCGCGCGGTTGGATATCCGGGTACGGAAATCCTGCCGGGATACGAGCGCGCGTAGCGGGCGTCTTGTTCGCGGGGGCAATGGCTGCGATGCTTGCGGGTGAGAGGCATCGCGCTGGAGGCGACCATGGGCGCACCGCTGGCGGAAGACACGATTCGCGACTCCCTGCGCGAGGTGATCGACCCTGAGATTGGCATCAACATCGTTGACCTGGGGCTGATCTACGAGATCGAGCTTGCCCCCGCCGAGGCCGAGCCCGATGCCCACGACGTGTCGGTAACCATGACCCTGACGACGCCCGGATGCCCGGCCGGACCGCAAATCCTGCAGCAGGTGAAGCAGGTGGTCGAAGGCGTGCCCGGCGTGCACAGCATGGAGCTCGATCTCACGTTCAGCCCCCTATGGAACGAGGAGATGCTGAGCGAGGACGTCCGCTGGATTCTGGGCCGCTAGACCGACGGCGGCGGGCGGAGCTTGAGGCCGGGTAGGGCGGGTCGCGACCCGCCCCCACACGCGCCCCACCCGGGCTGAGGCGTCGGAATGGCCGCACGCCGCGTGACTCGGCTCAGCTTCACCAAGCTGTCCCTGTTCGAGTTCTGCCCCACGGCCTATCGCTATCGCTACGTCGAGCGCGTGCCCACGCCCTTCGTGCCCCGCATCGTCGTCGGCTCGATCGTCCACTCGGTGCTCCACCGGCTCTTCGAGCGGCTGGTGGATCGCCGGCGGGTCGACAAGCAAGTCCTGGACCGGCTGCATGCGGACTACTGGGACCAGGCGCCTCAGCTTGACCGGGAGCGATTCCCGGACATGTGGCGGGACGGAAAGGCGCTTCTCGACGGGTACTGGTCGGCCAATCACGCCGACCTGGGCCGGCCGCTGCTGCTTGAATCGCGGTTTCGCTTTCGCCCGGACCCCGCGGCCGGCTTTTCCATCGAGGGCGTGATCGATCGGGTGGACGAGACGCCGTCAGGCGCGGCCATCATCGACTACAAGAGCGGTCGCCGCCCCGAGCGGCTGCCGGACCGCCTGCGCGCGCAACTGCACACCTACGCCTTGGGCGTGGAGCAGGTGCACCAGCGGCGCGTCGAACGCCTCGACGCCTACTTCCTGGCTGACAACGCCGGCATCTCGGTCACGCCGGATCCCGACTACAGCGACGCGTTGCTCGGACGGTATGCGGCGACGGCGGACAGCGTGGCGGCCGGGAGCTTTACGGCCACGCCCGGGCCGCACTGTGCCTGGTGCGACTTTCGCGACCGGTGCCCGTTTCGGGCGACGGACGCCTAACGCTCAGCCCGCGCGGCCGTTGCCGTTCGCGCCGAAAATGGAGCCCGAGGGTCAGTTGCGGCCGCGGATGTAGGCCTCGAACTCGTCGCGGAAGCGGCTGACCGCGCCGCGCACCGGCTGGTGCGCGAAGTGCCCCAGTCCGCAGAACGACGCCATCATGCTGGCGCCGAGCTCCTCCAGCAGGTCAAGGTCGTCCATCGTGCCCTGGCCGTGCAAGATGCGCTCGCAAATCTGGACCAGATTCGGCGTGCCCTCGCGGCAGGGAATGCAGAAGCCGCAACTCTCGTCCTCGAAGAACAGCGCGTCGCGATAGGCCACGTCGACCATGCAGGTCGTGTCGTCGAATACGACCACGCCGCCGGTGCCCATGATCGTGCCCAAGGCGGCCATGGATTTGGGTTCGAGCGCCGCGTCGAGCTCGGCCGGGGTCAGGGGCGCCGACGACGCTCCGCCGGGCTTGAATCCCTTCAAGGTCCGTCCCTCCGGAACCCCGCCGCCGTGCTCCATGATCACCTCGCGGGCACTGACGCCCAGGGGCAGCTCGACGCAGACCGGGTTCACGACATTGCCCGAGAGGCAGTACATCTTGGTGCCCGCCGCGTCGCCGATGCCAAGGTCCTTGAACCACTCGGCGCCGTTCATAACGATCGCCGGCGCGGCGGCGAGCGTCTCCACGTTGTTGATGGCGGTTGGCAGGCCCCACACGCCGAAGTTGGTGGGGAAGGGCGGCTTGAACCGCGGGTTGCCGCGCTTGCCTTCCAGGGAATTGAAGAGCGCCGTCTCCTCGCCGACGATGTAGGCGCCGGCGCCGCGCCGGAACTCGACCTCGAGATTGAAGTCGCTCCGGCCGCAAATGCCCTGCCCGAGATACCCGGCTTCGTAGGCCTCGCGCAGGGCGGCCTTGACTCGCTCGTGCGACAGGCCGTACTCGCCGCGAATGTAGAAGTAGCCGCGCTCGGCGTTGGAGGCGTACGCGGCGATGATCATGCCCTCGATGGTCATGTGCGGGTCCAACTCGAGGGACAGGCGGTTGACGTAGGTGCCCGGCTCGCTCTCGTCGGCGTTCACCACCACGTATCGTGGCGTCTTGGGGTCCTTGCGCACGAACTCCCACTTGAGACCGGTTGGGAAGAAGGCGCCGCCGCGGCCGGTGAGGTCGGACGCCTTGATGAGGTCGGTCACCTCCTCGGGAGTCATCTCCTTGAGGACGCGCTCGAGAGCTTCATAGCCCCCGGCCTCGCGGTAGCTGGCCAACGTCCAAGACTCCGGACGGCCGAAGTTGCGCGTGACGACCAGCTCCATCAGCCCGCGCCGTTCCGAATGCCGTCGAGCAGGTCGGGCACGTCGTCGGGCATCACCGGTCCGTGCTGGTCCAGGTTTACCAGCATGGCCGGCTGCATGTCGCACAGGCCCAGGCAGGAGACCACTTTAAGGGTGAACTGGCCATCCGGGCTGTTGTGTCCGTGCCGCACGCCCAGCGCGTCTTCCAGCGCGCCGATCAGCTTGGGCGCGCCGGCCAGGTGACAGCTCAAGTCGCGGCACACGCGCAGCACGTTGGGCGCCTGCGGCTCCAGGGAGAACATGGTGTAGAAGGTCACCACGCCGAAGACCTGGCTCTCGGGAATATTCAGCTCCTCGGCGATCATGGTGATGGCTTCGGGCGGCACGTAGGAGAACAACTCCTGGGCCGCATACAGCGCTTCGATCGACGAACCGGGCAGCTCCTTGAGGGGCTGCAGCTGCTCCCGCAGCGTCTCGAGCTTGGGTCGCTCGGCCTCCGGCAAGGGCTGGCGTCCGGGCGGCGTCTCGAGCTCGGTGTGGTGAATGGCCATGCGATAAGGGCGCGCGTCGGCGCGATTGTTCACCTGGAAAATGGCGGGTGAGTTTAGCACCCATCCTTGCGGCGGCTGGTGACGGACGCCCCCGGCCGCCAGTGGAAAACGCGTGGTGCTAGCGTGGCGCGTGGGGAGGCCCTATGGCACTGACGGAACGGCAAGCCCGCGAGCTGCGCAGCCTGGTGGCGAGCTGGAATCGCGCCTCGATGGCGGTCGGCAACCTACTGCGCGACGGCGCCGTCACCACGGAGGGCATCGACATGCAGGCGCTGCGCGACGCAACCGACCGGCGCGCCCAGGCGGAGCACCTGCTGGTCAACTTCTGGATCAGCGCCGCGCAGGACGAATCCTGACGCCGCCAGCCGGCTGACGGGCGCCGCATGGTCCAGCGGATGGAGCAACCAGGCGATGGGTGACGCGACGCGCCGGTCGAACGCGCCGGTCGGTGAGGCGGAATTGGCGGCCGGCCGCGCGGCCGCTGCCTACATCAACGGCCTCATCCGCGGTCCTGCCGGCCCCACGCAGGCCCGCGCGCCGGGAGATCAACGTCAGCGAGGACGGGAACGATTGGCGCGAATGCGGCGCTTCCTGGATGCGCTCGGCAACCCGCAAGCCAGGTTGCCCGTGGTGTTGGTGGCGGGAACCTCGGGCAAGGGGTCGGTGGCGGTCAAGATCGCCGAGGGGCTCCGGGCGGCCGGCTATCTGGCCGGTCTGCACGTCACGCCGTATCTGCAAACGCCGCTGGAGAAGTTCTGGCTCGATGGGCAGTTGGCCCGGCCCGGCGAGCTGGCCGACCTGGCGGCGTGGGTCCGACCGGTCGTCGAGCGCGCCGATCCGCGGCAACCGCCGACCTACGGCATGGTCTGGGTGGCGCTGACCTTCGAGTATTTCCGCCGCGCCCGTGTGGACGCGCTGGTCCTCGAGGTCGGCGCCGGCGGACGCTTCGACCTCACCAACGTCTGCGAGCCGCTGCTCAACGTGATCACCACGGTCGGGATGGACCACGAGAAGAGCCTGGGCCCCTCGCTGGCCGACATCGCCTGGCACAAGGCCGGAATCGCGCGAGCCGGAGTGCCCACGGTCATCGGCAAGATGCCGGCGGAGGCGCGGGAGGTGGTCATCGACGAGGTGCAGCGTGTCGGAGCGCCTCTCATCGAAGCCCCGACGACGTCGCCAAACGACTTCCGCGCCACGAATGACCGGCTGGCGTTCGCAACTCTGGAGGCGCTGGCGGCGAGCGGATTCGGTCGCATCGACCGCGCGGCCCACGACGCCGCGCGTGCCGCCGCGCTTCCCGGTCGCTACGAACGCATGCCGTCCGGCGACGGCCCGTCCGTCATCCTCGACGGCGCCCACAATCCCGACAAGGCCCGAGCCCTGGCCAACCTGTGGCGGCGGGAGTGTCCAGCCGAGTCCGGCGTGCTCGTGGCGGGCACGGTGGGCTACCGGTCGCCGGCTGCCGTCCTGACGCCACTGTGGCCCGCGGTAAAGGCGTGGATCGCCACCGAGCCCCGGGTGCTGGGCAAGCCGCCCACGCCGGCGGCGGTCGCCGCCCAGGCCGGCAGAGACGCTGGGTCGCCGCCCGCCGCCGCCGAACCGAACCCGCTGCGGGCCCTGGACCGTGCATTGGCCATCTGTCCGCCCGGCGAGCGCGTGCTCGTGGCGGGGTCGTTGTATCTGGTGGGCAACGTCCGGTCGCGCTGGTATCCCACCGAGGAGATCGAGCGCCAGCGCACCATGTGGCCGCTGCGCCATACTGCGCCCGACCATGTATGACGAACCCGAAGCGCTCCACGGCGACGAACCCGAAGAGCCGGAGCTTCGCCGCTACACGCTGCGCGAGGCCAACGAGCTGCTGGTCGAGGCGCGGCCGGTGCTGGCGAAGCTACGTCGCATCTGGCTGGAGGCCGACCCGGACCGCCAGGCCTTCGAGCGCGTCCAGGAGTCCGACGCGGGCGCGGTGGACGTGAGCCTGGCCCACCAACGGCTCATCGCCGGGCTCTGGGACGTGCAGCCGTTGGTGGCCTGGTTGCGCGCCCGCGACATTCTGCTGCGCGACCCCGCCACCGGGCTGATCGACTTCCTCTCCGAGATCGACGGCGAGGACTGCTACCTCTGCTGGCGCCTGGGTGAGGAGGACATCGCCTACTGGCACGGCACCGACGAGGGCTTCGACAACCGCAAGCCGCTGCCCGGCGTCTAGCTTGTCCACGTTCCGCGGCGTCGCCAGGGACGAGCTTGACCTGCGTCAGGTTCTGAAGACTCGCTTCGGCTACGACGAGTTTCGTCCGCTGCAGGCCGAGATCATCGGCAATGTGCTTGCCGGGCGGGACTCGCTGGTGCTGATGCCCACGGGTGGCGGCAAATCGCTGTGCTATCAGCTCCCGGCGCTGTGTCTGGATGGGCTGACGCTGGTGATCTCGCCGCTCATCGCCCTGATGAAGGACCAGGTAGACGCCCTGCGGGCCAATGGCGTGGCGGCGGCGTTCGTCAACAGCTCGGTGCCGGCGCAGGAGGCCCGCGACATCCTGGCGGCGGCTCGGGCGGGCCGACTCAAGCTGCTCTACGTCGCCCCGGAGCGCCTGGCCGTCCCGGGCTTTCGCGAGTTCCTCACCTCCGTCGACATCGGCCTGATCGCGATCGACGAGGCCCACTGCATCTCCGAGTGGGGGCATGACTTCCGCCCCGACTACCGCAACCTGCGGACGCTGCGCGACACGCTCTCGACCGCCACGGTCATCGCCCTCACCGCCACGGCCACCGCCAGAGTTCGCGACGACATCGTCGAGCAGCTCGGCATGCCGCGGGCCCGGCAGTTCGTCTCCAGCTTCAACCGCGAAAACCTGACCTATGTCGTCCGCCCCAAGCGCCGCGCTCGCGTCGCACTGCTGGCGCTGCTGCGCAAGCACGCCAACGCGCCGGCCATCGTCTACTGCCTCTCGCGCGACGGGACCGAGGCCCTGGCCGCCGACCTCTCGCAGGAAGGCATCCCGGCGCTGCCGTACCACGCGGGGCTGGACGTCACGGTCCGCCGCGAGACGCAGGAGCGGTTCATTCGGGACGAGGCATTGGTGATCGTCGCGACCATCGCCTTCGGCATGGGCATCGACAAGCCCGACGTACGGCTCATCGTGCACTACGACCTGCCCAAGACCCTGGAGGGCTACTACCAGGAGACCGGCAGGGCCGGACGCGATGGCCTGCCCAGCGAGTGCGTGCTCTTCTTTTCCGCCGGCGACCGGGCCAAATTCACGCGCTTCATCGACGAGATCGAGGATCCGGCCGAGCGCGAGCGGGCCCACCAACAGCTTGACCAGATGATTGCCTATTGCGAGGCGCGGACCTGTCGTCGGGCGTTCGTCTTGCAGTATTTCGGTGAGAGCTATGACAAGACGGACTGCGGCGGCTGCGACGTGTGCCTGGTCGAGCGCGAGGCGTTCGACGCGACCGAGATCGCCCAGAAGATCCTCTCCGCGGTCATCCGCACCGGCGAGCGGTTCGGACTCCGGCACATCATCATGGTTCTGCGCGGCTCACGCGCCCGGAGGGTATTTGAGTGGGGTCATCACGAGCTGCCGGTCTACGGCATCGTCCGCGACTACGACCGCGACGAGCTCAAGGAGATCGTGGGCCTGCTGGAGGACGAAGGACTGCTGCAGCGGAGTCCCGACAAGTTCGCGACCGTCTCGGTGACACGCGCCGGCCACGAGTTTCTACGCCGGCGCGGGACGCTGACGCTTAGCCGTATCAAGCGCGCCGCGCCCGAGTCTCAAGCCGGCCCACACGACCTGCGACGCTCTGGTGACGACTCCCGGTCCAGCGGCGGGACTCCGGGACTCAATCGTGAGCTGTTCGAGCGCCTGCGCGAGCTGCGTCTGCGCCTGGCCGAAGCCAGGGAGCAACCGGCGTACGTGGTCTTCAGCAACCGAACGCTGGAGGAGATGGCGCGCGCCATGCCCCGCGACCACGCGAGCTTTGCGGACATCTCAGGCGTCGGCCCGGCGAAGCTGGAGGCATTCGCCGACGACTTCCTTCAGGTGATCCGTGAGTACGCCGCGTCAAGGGAAACCGCGTAGTCGGAGGGATTTCGTCGGAGTGGATTCCCGCCTCCGGAGACCCTTGCGTAATCCCACCATCATTCCCGCGAAGGGAGACCTTTGCGTAAACCCCTCCGTCATTCCGGCGGAGGTCGGAATCCAGTCCGGTCGAACCTGGAAGCACACCGGATGCTCGGCGTCGGGCGAGTCTCAGACCCGCCCCTAAAGACTCTTTTCAAAGGTCTCCATAGGCGGCATCCCGTCTCCCGAGTTCCTGCCGTCGCCTGCGATACGCTGCATACTTGTATTCACTGCATTCAGGGAGAGCGTTCGTGGCGACATCAATCCGCTTGGCTCCGGAAACCGAGCAGCGGCTGCGCTTCCTCGCCGCCCAAACCGGACGCTCCAAGGCCTACTACCTGCGTGAGCTCATCGAAAACGGCATCGATGACCTCGAGGACTACTACCTGGCCGCCGACGTGCTCGAGCGCGTGCGCCAGGGGCGGGAGCGGCTGCATCCGGCCGCGGACGTGAAAGCCGACCTTGATCTGGACGGTTGAGTACACCGACACGGCGCTACGAGAACTCCGCAAGCTCGACCGCCGCATGGCGCGTCGCGTGGTCGAGTACCTGGACGAGCTCGTGGCGGTCCTCGACGACCTGCGACAGCGCGGCAAGGCCCTGACCGGTCCCATGGGCGGCCTGTGGCGCTATCGCATCGGGCGATGCCGTTTCATCTGTGACGTTCAAGATCAGGTGCTGCGGGTTCTGGTGCTGCGGGTGGCCGGACGCGATCAGGTCTATCGTTGACCCGCCGAACTGCAACCTCGCCACAGCTTGACGCGTCAACACCCAAACGCCTGAGCCACATTCAGACTCAGCGAGCTTGGAGGAACCGCGTCGTTAGTCTCGCGCGGCCGCCTGCTAAGCGGTTACCGGGGGTGCTCCCCTCGGTCGTGGGTTCGAATCCCACCTCCTCCGCCGGCAGCATCGCCGCGTCCTAGCGCGGGTCCTCGCCGCGCAGCATTGATGTCCGCGACTATCGCCTCGATCTCGCGGTCGTCGAAGTCTCCCAATGCGCCCAATAGGGATAGCGCGCCAGGCAGCGCATGACCTGCGCGCGCAATGTCGTTGAGCGCGGCGCGAATCAGACTGCCGTCGCCCGGATCCTCCTCCGCGCAGGCTTCGAGGTATAGGCGAGCGTCCTCTTTGCTCCGCAGGTGATCCGCCAGATCCCAACGGGTGAATGTCTCAGCCATGGGTCACTTCCACTTCAGCACCAGCTCTGCTCGGTAGCCGAGCGTCGGACAATTGACTGTCAGCCTGGCGTCATTGCGCCGGAGCAAGGATAGGCTCCACGCGAATCTCATCCGACCGCTTCAGCGCTTGCGCCATATCGTAAGCGGCTTGCAGCTGGTACCACGTGGCGGCGCCGCCACCGAAGGCCTTGTCCAGGCGGATGGCCATCTCGGGTGAGATCCCGGATCGACCGTTGACGGCGTCCGACAGCTGCTTGCGGCTGATGCCGAGCCGCCTGGCCGCCTCCGTGACGCTCAGGTCCAGCGGCTCAAGGCAGTCGAACCGCACCGACAGTCCCGGATGCGGCAGATTCTTCATCGGCATGTGTCCGTGTCGATATGCGCCGGGCAATCGGCCGTCAGACCATCAGCCCTTCGACGGGCACGAGCCGCTTGGCCACCGGGTTGACGCCCATGAACACTCCTTCGAGCGCCAGCGCACCGAGCAATGGCAGGGTTCCCTCTTCGTTGAACAGCACGAGGGTAACGACCTCACGCCCTTCGATCCGCACCCATGTCTGCCCAACGTCCATACGCCGAACCTCGCCCTGCCCGAACTGAAAGCTCTGACGGGTCAGCGGCTCCACGCCCAATTCACGCAGCACGGACCCAGGGACCGAGGTTATCGACGCGCCCGTGTCTACCAGCGCGTCAAGCGTCGTCCAACGCTCGCGGTCCTGGTCGCCGATGCCGATCGGGATGCTGAGCGTTCCCATGTGTTGATGGTGTCAGACGATGCACAGGCCAGCAACCCTGCGACACCGCGTCGGCGGGGCGACCGATAGGCACTTCGCGTTGAGGCCAGGCTACGCCTTGTAGCAGGCCGCCAGCTGGCCGGAGCCCTTGTCTTTGAGCGGCGGGTGGTCGTTGTCGCGGCAGTGGTCGTCGGCGATGGGGCAGCGGTCGTAGAAGCGGCAGCGGGGCGGCGGGTCCACCGGCATCGAGACGCCGCCCGCGATTCGGACCGGGGCGCGGGTGACGGTTGGGTCGGGGATCGGGACGGCCGATAGCAGCGCCTGGGTATAGGGGTGCTTGGGCTGCTGCAGCACGGCCTCGGTCTCGCCCATCTCCACGATCTTGCCGAGGTACATCACGGCGATGCGGGAGCACATGTAGCGGGCCACGGCCAGGTCGTGGGTGATGTAGAGGTAGCTGATGCCCAGGCGGTCGCCGAGGCTCTGCATCAGCTGCATGACGCCGGTTCGGATCGAGACGTCGAGCATCGAGGTGGGCTCGTCGGCGACGACGAAGATCGGCTCGATGACCAGCGCCCGCGCGATGGCGGCGCGCTGCCGCTGCCCGCCCGACAGCTCGTGGGGATAGCGGAACAGGTAGGTCGCCGCAGGCGTGAGTCCGACCAGCTCCAGCATGCGGGACACGCGCTCCAGGCACTCGTGCGGCGCGCAGGCGTTTTGGACTTTCAGCGGCTCGGCGACGGTGTCGAAGATCGTGCGGCGCGGGTTGAGCGACTCGTAGGGGTCCTGAAATATCATCTGCGCTCGGCGTCGAAAGGCCTTGAGGTTCGGCCCGCTGAGGTGGGTGATGTCGGTTGCCGCTCCGGCGCCGTCGTCGAAGAGCACGCGACCGTCGCTCGGCTCGGCCAGCCGTACCAGGAGCCGGCCGGTCGTCGTCTTGCCGCAGCCCGACTCGCCTACGAGGCCAAAGCTCTCGCCGCGCGCCAGCTCGAACGAGACGCCGTCCACGGCGTGAACGAAGCTGTGGTTGCGCTCGAACAGGCCGCCGGAGACCGGAAAGCGTTTCCGGAGGTCCTCGACCCTGACCAGGGGGCTGGTCCCGACGGCCGAGGCCGGTGCGGCGGTGGCCATCAGACCGCCTCTCCGTCCAGGGGGTGCCAGCAGTCGGCCCAGTGCGAGCCGGAGCGCACCGTGGGCGGCTCCTCCGAGCGGCAGACGTCGGTGGCATAGGGACAGCGCGGGTGGAAGCGGCAGCCGGGAGGCGGCGCGAGCAGGTTGGGAGGCTCGCCCGAGAGCATCCCCAGCTCGTGCTTGGGGCCGGTGACGCTGGGAAAGGCCGACATCAGCGTCTGCGTATAGGGGTGGATCGGGCGATGGAAGACGTCCACCGTCTCGCCCCACTCGACAATCCGGCCGGCGTACATGACGCCGACGGTGTGGCTGACTTCGGCGATGACCGCCATGTCGTGCGAGATATAGATCAGGCTCATGTTCAGAGCCTCTTGGACCTTCCGCAGCTCCTTGAGGATGCGGTCCTGCACGATGACGTCGAGCGCCGTGGTCGGCTCGTCGGCGATCAGGAGGTCCGGCTCGCAGGCCAGGGCCATGGCGATGCCGGCGCGCTGCTTCATGCCGCCGCTGTACTCGTGGGGATAGCGCGGGATGAAGCCAGGGTCGAGGCTCACGAGGTCGAAGAGCTCGCGCACGCGCTCCATGGAGATTTCCGGGGTTGACCTGATGTGCGCGTCCAGGGCCTCGATGATCTGGTCGCCGACCCGGTAGACGGGATTGAGCGCGTTCATGGCCGCCTGGAACACCATGGCGATGTGGTTCCAGCGGTGCTCCCGCATCTCGTCATCGGAGAGCGGGGCGAGGTCGGCGCCGTTCAGCAGGATCTTGCCCCGGATGAGGCGGGCGTTCTCCGGCAGCAGCTTGAGCAGGGCCATGGCGATGGACGACTTGCAGCAGCCGGACTCGCCGACCAGCCCGACGGATTGCCCCCGCTGGACCGCGAAGGAGACCCCATCGACGGCGCGCACGTCGCCCGCCCGCGTCGCGTAGTACATGGCGAGGTCCTCGACGGCGAGCACCGGATCGGGGCTGGCGAGGCTGTTCGTCGGCTCGGCGACCGTTGGTTCGGCGTTGCTGTCCACGGCGGTTCGCTAGGTGACCTGAACCGGATGCGGGACCGGCTGATTGAAGAGGTAGCCCTTCTCGTTGAAGGGGATCTGGTCCGGCTGAGTGGCGCCTGCCGCGTCGGTGGCGCGGGTCATGACGGTGTGGTTGCCCGGCGGCGCGTCCCACTCGAAGTCGAAGCGCGCCCACGAGTACTGCACCTGTGAGTCGAGCACCGAGGCGTCGCGCCAGGTCTGCCCGGCATCGAGGCTCCATTCGACGCGGCGCATGGGACCGTCGGGCGACTGCGCGTAGCCGTGGATCCAGTGCGTCCCGGCGTTCAGGCGGGCCGGCCAGGGGAGGGCCAATGCGCTCTTGACGACCTGGGTGGTGGTGACCCTGCCCAGGGCCTGGCCTTCCGGCGCATAGTCGTCGCCGATGAGCACGTAGGACGTGGTGTTGTTGCGGGTCCAGAGGCGCTCCCGGGAGACGACGATGCGGCCCAGCCACTTGACGTTGCTGCTGCCGACCCAGCCGGGCACCAATGCGCGGAGGGGAAAGCCGTGGTCGCGCGGCAGGTCCTCGCCGTTGAGCGAGTAGGCGAGCAGCGTGTCCGGGTGCAGCGCCTTGGCCACCGGAAGCACGCGGCGAAAGCCCCGCTCCGGCGACTCGGCGTCCAGGCCGATGAGCAGCACGCTGACCGCGTCGTCGGTGATGCCGGCCGACGCGAGCACGTCGCGCAGCGGTACGCCCACCCATTCGCCGTTACCTACGCCGCCGGTCATCCACTGGGTGCCCGTGGACTGCCGGCCCTGCACCAGGCCGAACATGGCGCGGTGGTTGCCGGCGCATTCCAGGTAGCAGACGAGCGTGCGGCTGGGCAGCTTGCGGATGTCGTCGTAGCTGAACGACAGGGGGTTGGTGACGCCGTCGCCCTCGATGGAGAGCCGCCACGTATCCGGGTCCACCTCGAGGCTGACGGAGTTGTTGCGCACGAAGAAGAGCCGGCTGGGCGTGATCAGCGCGTCCATGTGTTCCAGGCGGGCTTCCAGGCTCTTGCCGTCGTCGTGGACGATGAACGGCGTCGTGTCCTTGAACCACGCCGAGGGCGGTTGAGGCGCCGCGTCGGTGACCGGCGCGGAGTCCGCCGGCGGCGACGCCAGATCGCCCGAGTCACCGCACGCGGCCAACACTGCCGCCGCGCCTGCGACCGAAAGCGCCTGGAGGAAGCGTCGCCGATTGAGGCTTGCGCGGCCGCTCATGTCCGCCGCAGCCGCGGGTTCACGACTTCGTCCAGCGAACGACCGAGGAGGTAAAACGACGAGCACAGGAGGGTGATGGACAGGCTGGCCGGGAATATGAGCCACCAGTATTCGGTGACTTGCAACAGATATCCGGCGGATTCGGTGGTGTGAATCATCAGGCCCCAGCTCATGCGCACGTCCAGCAGGCCCAGGAAGCTCAGCACGGCTTCCGAAAATATGGCGCTGGTGACGGTGAACATCATGTAGAGGAATGAGAGCGGCAGCAGGTTGGGGACGACGTGGACGAGCAGGATGTGCAGCGTGCCGCCGCCCGCGGCCCGGGCGGCCTCGATGTAGGGCTTGACGACGACGGACAGCGCCTGGGACTTGAGCACCACGCCGGTGCCGCCGAATCCCGAGAGCAGGCCGATGAGCACGGCCAGCTCCAGGTGCCCGACCTCGAAAAGGGCGCTCAGCACGATGAGAATGCTGATCGCCGGCATCATGATCATGATGTCGGCCAGCCGCATCAGCAGCGTGTCCACCCAGCCGCCGTAGTAGGCGGCGATGGCCCCGACCATGGTGCCGATGCACACGGTCATGAGCGCCGCGAGCAATCCGAGCAGGAACTCGGACCGCGTGCTGAACATGAGCTGGCTCAGGATGTCGCGGCCCAGCGGGTCGGTGCCCAGCGGATGGCTCAGGCTTGGCGGCGCGGGCTGGACGGGCTCGTCGAAGGCGTAGCCGATGATCGGGTCGTAGGTGCGCTCGTCCCAGATCGTGTGCATCAGGATCGGATGCGCTGCGGCCAGCAGCAGGTAGAAGACGATGATCGCCAGCCCCAACAGGCCGATGCGCGTGCCCAGAAACAGCGACCAGTTCTGCTTGAGGCTGCGGCCCGCCAGCGTGAGGCGCATCTTCCACAGCGACGGCGCGGCGGCGACGGGCGCGGCTTCGGTCGTCATCGGTAGCGGACCCTCGGGTCGAGGTAGGCGTAGAGCACGTCGGCCGCCAGATGCGCCACGAGCACGAAGATGCCGACGAAGACAAAGGCCCCCACCGCGAGCGGCAGGTCTTCGCTCACCGTGGCCGACACGAGCGTCTGTCCCATGCCGGGCCAGGAGAAGATGGACTCGATGATGACCCCGCCGTCGATGGCGAAGGCCAGGCTGAAGACGAAGCTGGTCACGACCGGCAGCAGGGCGTTGCGGGCGACGTGCTTGTCGCGCACGACCTTTTCGGGCAGTCCCTTGGCCCGGGCCACCATCACGTGGTCCTCGCGAATGACCTCCAACATGCTGTTGCGGGTCAGGAGCATGGTTCCCGCGAAGCTGATCAGCGTGAGCGTGGCGATCGGCAGGATCATGTGCCGCACCAGGTCGAACGCGAGGTGCCCAACGCCCGACGCCAGCCAGACGCCGACAACCGCCGCGACTGCCGCGGCGATGGTTCCCACGTGAATGAGCGGCGCCTTGGCGAGGCGCTTCCGGCTCGTCGCTAGAACTACCGCGAACACGACCACCGTCAGGACGGCGGCGGTCGCCAACATGAGATTGAAGATCGTGTTCGAGTCGGTCGGCGCGTCACGCCACACCACCGGATCCAGGAACTTGCCGATCGGCAGCCAGCCGGCCTTGAAGGCGAACAGCCAGATCATCATCAGGCCGAACCAGGGCGTGAACACGGTGTACAGCGAGACGCCGCCGATGGTCGAGGTGTATTCGACCCAGCCGCCGCGGCGCCAGGCGATGATCTTGCCCAGCGCGAACCCGAGATAGAAGGAGATCACGGTTGCGGTCACGAACAGCACCAGCGTGCGCGGCAGGCGTTCCAGGATCACGTCGCCGACGGTTCGCGGATAGAGGCTGAACGAAACGCCGAAGTTACCGGTGACCGTGTTCTTGAGGTGGACCAGGTACTGCTTCCACAGCGGCTCGTTGACGCCAAAGAGCTCCTGGAGGTTCGCGCGCGTCTCCGGCGGGAGGCTGGGGTCCATCGAATACAGGCGGGTGATGTCGCCGGGCTGGGCGTTCACCAGAAAGAACACGATGGTCAGGAAGACGAAGAGCGTGAGCAGGATCTGGACGGTGCGGCGCAGGAGGTATCCGGCCAACTAGGTCACCCGCCGGGGTCGTCGTTTGGCCGCCGATGCCGCGACCTCGCCCATGCAGCCCGCCTCATTCCCGCGGCCAAGCGCTACTTGATCAGCACGACGTGCTGCAGCCCCTGCTGCTGCGCCATTCCGCCGAGCACCGAGGTGTAGGGGTATTCGACCCGCGAGGGTCGGAACACATCGATTTTCGGCGTGGTGAACAGCGTCACATAGGGCAGGTCTTCGGCGAGCAGCTCCTGCATCTGGTAGACCAATGCCCGCGCGCCGTCGATGGTGGTCTCGGACAGCAGGGCGAAGGCCAGATCGTCGAACTCCGGGTTGGCGTAGCCTCCCCAGTTGTAGCCACCCTCCTCGTTCTCGGGCGCGTGGCGGCTGTGGAAGATGTTCTCCAGGTAGTTGGGGAACACGCTGAGGCCCCAGCCCAGGATCCAAATGTCGAGGTCTTCGGCCACCGTTTCACTGAACAGGCGGTCGACGAGGACGTTGAACCCGACCAGCTGCGCCCGCACCGGAATGCCCAGGTCGTTGAGCCAGCGCTCGATCCAGATGGCGAAGGTGGACCGCAGCGGATCGTAGCCGGCGCTGGGCGCAATCAGCTCGAGCTGTGGAATCTCCGAGCCGTCGGGCAGGCGCAGGCCCCGGCCGGGCGTGGAGACGAAGTCGCCGTCCTCGCTGACCTCGGGCTCCTGCTCATAGGTGAACCCGGCGCTCGTCAGCAGCTCGACGGCCTGTGCGATCCGCTCGCTCAGGCTCAGCCCCTGGCCGATCTTGGGCGCCGCATCGTTGTGCCAGAAGGCATTGCCCTCGGGAACCATGGCGTACATGGGAATCGCGGCGTCCTGCAGAATCGACTGCGCCACGAACTCCTTGTCGATCATGGTCGCCACGGCTTGCCGGAACTCCTGGAAGCTCATGGGGCCCTTGCGGGTGTTGAACCCCAGGTAGAACGTGCCGTTGTCGAGATTGGTCACCACCTCGAGGTCCGGCGCCTGGCGGACGCGGTCGAGGAAGCCCTTCTCGAGACCCAGCGGGTTGAAGAGGAAGTCGATGTCGCCGGTGGTCAGGGCGAGGATCGCCGAATCCTGGTTGCCGTAGATGCTGAAGATCTCGGTTTCGAAGTGCGGACCGACCTCGAATTCCAACACCGTGTCGCCGGTGGCCTCGCCGTAGACCACCTCGGTGTAGCCGAGTTGTTCGTTGGTCTCCCGGTAGGCGCCGTTCGCGAACTGCGTGACGACGGCGCCCATCTGGAAGTGGCTCGGCACCGTCTCGTTTTCGAAGAAGGCGCCCGGCTCCCACTGGCGAAACGCGAGACCGCCGGCGGTGGGCTCGCCGTCGGGCACGTGGGCGAACAGGGCTTCGATCTGCTGGGGCGTGGGGCCGGCCTTCTTGGCTTCCTCGACCACCGGCGCCCAGTAGTGCTCAGGGAGCAGCGGCATGAACGCCAGCCCGAATTGCCACACGCTGAGGCCGGGCGTCTGCGGATTCCCGTCGGCGTCGGTCGACTTGAAATAGAACTTGAGTCGATGGCTGTCGAGAGCCTCCACCCGGTCGACGAACGCGGAATCTACCAGTTGGGCCCAATTGCCGCCGAGCTGCAGGTCCATGACGGTGTTGACCGTGAAGACGAAGTCATCCGCCGTCACTTCCTCGCCGTCGCTCCAGGTCACGCCTTGCTTGAGCGAGACTTCGGTGGTCCAGAACTCCGTGCCGTCGACCGTCTCCTTCTCCAACGGCGTCGGGAAGCCGTCGGCGGCCACCGGGACCCAGTCGAATCGCTGGGCGGAATAGCCGTAGAGCTGCGTGGCGTAACCGCCGATGACATAGCCGGTCCAAACCGATCCGGCCGGTCCGCCCAGGTAGTTCCACACGTTCCGCGAAATCGGGTCCTCGAACAGCCCCATCTTGTAGATGGCCGGTCCGGTGGGAGCCTGAGTTTCAGCCGCCGGCGCAGGGGTCGGGGTGGCCTCGACGATGCGCTCGACCTCGACGACCTTCTCAACCTCCACGACCTTCTCGACTTCGACGACTCTCTCGACCTCAACCGGGACTTCGACCGTGACGGTGACGACCCTCTCAACGGGCGGCGGCTCGTCGGTGTCGCCGCAGGCCAGCGCCGCCACGGCGACGCCCAGAGTCAGAAGGAGAAGAAACAGCCGTCCGCGCATGAAACCGCCCATGACACTCACTCCGCCATTGGAGCCGGGGACCGTGCGCCCATAGTACGGAGTCTGGTTAGTTCGTCACGAACTGCGCTGACAAATCTCCCTGTCGCCAGCGCGCTCGATGGCCTCGGTCGTGGCGGTATTCGGGTCGCGGAAGCTTGCCCCTGCCGCTTGGCTCAGTTGGGGTCGTCGGCCGCCAGCCATAAGAAGTGCAGGTCCCCACCAGCAGCTTCACGCCGGGTCAGCGTCTCCTCGAAAGGCGTCAATCAGGTGCTGGGGAAGCGGCTCGAAGAAGCTGGCCGGAATCGACATCCCGCGGTCGATGCCTACCGTCCGTGGCTTCCGCGCCGGCTTGGACGCGGACGGAGCCCGGCGACGGGGGCGCTGCGGCGTTAGGTTGTCGTCACTTCGCCGGGGCGAGAATTGGTTCGACATGGATTTCATCCGACCGCCTGAGAGCCTACGCCAGATCGTATACGGCCTGTAGTGGGCACCAGGCTGCGCTGCCGCCGCCGAGAGCCTTGTCCAAGCGGATGGCCATCTCGGGCGAGATCCTGGCACCACCGGTCACGACGTCCGACAGCTACTTACGGCTGACGTTCAGGCGTCTTGCCGCCGCTGCGACGCTCAGGTCCAGCGGCTCAACGAAGTCGAAATGCACGGACAGTCTCGGATGCGGCGGGTTTTTCATGGGCATGGGGCAATCCTTTTAGTGGTAGTCAACGAGATTGACATCAGGGGCGTCCGCCCGCCAGCGGGTTAAGCTTCGGACCAGGCTCAGCGTTGCAAACGCGACAGGCGCGCGGTGTCAGCTATCAGGCGGTCTCTCGCCGCGAAAGATCCAACTCCGCCGAATCACGGGCTTGCGCCAATTCGAATCCGGGCCGGGACGGCTCCGTGAACGTGATCGCGTCGTAGAAATCGTCCAGTGCGATGAACACACCGTTGCGCTCGGCCCAGCCGCGCATTCGCTGGTTGCACGAATGTGCCCATGACAGGATTTCTACTCGCCATCCGCGTTCGTGCATTTGCTCTAAGTCTCGATGGAAGCCGGCGCCTTCCAGATAGCCCGCGCCGTCGCCCGTCAGCAGCACCACGATGCCAGGATGGCCGTTGTACGTGAGCGCGTCTCGCAGCATGCAGAGTTGCAACATCTGGTCAGGCATTCCTTGTTCACCGCGGTCGGCGCTGCCGCGGTCAAATAGCCGCACTTCCACTCCAGCGCCTTCCATGCGGTTCCATAGGTGCCGCATTTCCGGCGGGATGGATCCAGCCGCAACCGCGCGCTCCATCGGCCGGTCGGCATTTGCCAGACGCAGCAGGTTCTCGAAGTGAATGCGCACCCGATAGCGCGCGCCAGGGCCCTCGCACCGGGCGTCCGCGAGACGCTGCGCCTCGTGAAAGATATTGGAGTTGTCCCAATAGATGAACACGTGGTCCATGGATGATCGCCTCAAGACGCTCGAGCAATTCTATGCAAACCGCAGTGCTGCGGCGGCGGATAGATCATCCAGCGTCCGCGAAACCGGCTGCGCGCGTCAGACCTCCCCCTCCGCCCACGCCCGGATGAGGTGGTGGGCGATGGCGTACTCGCCAGGGACTCGGAGGTCGGGGTCGGCGCCGGCGAGGGCGCGGAGGACCTGGGGCCGCTCGAACCAGCGGACGGCTTGCATTTCGACGTCGTCGGGGCGCAGGTCGACGGTGAGCGCGTCGGCGTGGCAGCCGATCATGAGCGAGGAGGGGAACGGCCACGGCTGCGACGAGTGGTAGCGCACCTCGCCGACCTGGACGCCGGCTTCCTCGGCCACCTCGCGCCGCACGGCTTCCTCGATGGACTCGCCCTGGTCCATGAACCCGGCCAGGGCCGAGAACATGCGCCGGCTCGCGAGCCGGCCGCGCGACTGCCCCAGCAGGCAGCGGTCGCCGTCGCTGACCACCACGATCACCACCGGGTCGGTGCGCGGGAAGTGCTCGGCGCCGCAGTGCCCGCAGCGGCGCGACTGACCGCCGCGCTGCGGCTCGGTGGGGTGGCCGCAGACGCTGCAATACCGATGGCGCGCGTGCCAGTCGACGTTGGCTCGCGCCTGCGCCGCGATGCCGGCCTCGGCCGCCGGCAGCAGCACGGCAGCCTCGCGCAGCTCGGCGAAGCGCTGCTCGCGGTCCTGGTCGAGGTCGTCGGGGTGATCCGAGACGTCCACCGCAAAGTGCGCCACGCCGCCCGCGAGCCCGAGCAGATAGCGCGGGCCGTCCACCCGCATCTCGGCCAGCCAGCGGCCCGTGCGCCAGTCCAGGCGCGTGGCAGCGGTTTCGCGCACCAGCACGTCGAGTCGTCGCAGCGGCAGGAAGACGCTGGCCGGATCCCGCTCCCGTCGCGCGATCCAGTCCGGGTCGCGCCGCTCGCGCTCGGCGCGGTCCAGCCGGTTGCCGCTGAAGGTGTGTGGACGAGTCACGGGCGGCGACGCATGCTGCTCATCGTCCCTGTCGCCGTCTGGAGAACATCATGGCGCGCATCGCCTTTGCCCTGCCGATCAAGCCCGACAAGATCGACGCCTACCGGGAAACCCACGCCAACGTGTGGCCCGAGTTGCTGGCCGAGAATACCGCCGCGGGCATCCGCAACTACACCATCGTGCTCTTCGGCCACCACGCCATCGGCCTCCTCGAATGCGACGACTGGGACGCGGCGACGGCCTACCTGGCGAAGTCGGAACCCCAGTTGCGCTGGCAAGAGCTGCACACGGACATCCTGGACGTGGACATGAGCACGGGCCTGGTGCCGCTGGAGATGCTGGACGAGCTGTTCCACCAGGATTGACGGGGGGCGGTCGGCGGGGCTGGGGGTGGGGAGCCCCTCTCCCTATCCCTCTCCCCGTGGGAGAGGGGATCGGACCACGTGCAAGGGGCTGGATTCCCGCCTTCGGAGACCTTTGCGTAAACCCCTCCGTCATTCCGGCGGAGGCCGGAATCCAGTCCGGTCGAACCTGGAAGCGCCCTGGATGCTTGGCGTCGGGCGGGTCTCGGACCCGCCTCTACAGACTTATGCAAAGGTCTCCCTTCGCGGGAATGACGGAGTCGGAGTTACCCACTAGGGGGATCCGCGCGGTTTTGTGCGGGGACGCGCCATCGCGCGCTGCGGGATATATCATTCGTGACGGTGCGACTCAGCGCGCCGCCGGTCGCGGGGCTCTGCCCGCGGCCATTTTCCTGACTCTTCGAAGGACCTGCCATGCCTCCGCTGCCGCGACCCAACAGCGCCGCCATGACCGAGGGCCCGGCGCGCGCCCCCGCACGCTCCATGCTCAAGGCCATCGGCTTCAGCGACGAGGACCTGCGGCGTCCGATCATCGGCGTGGCGCACCAGTGGATCGAGACCATGCCGTGCAACTTCAACCACCGCGAGATGGCCGAGCACGTCAAGGCCGGGGTGCGGGCGGCGGGCGGCACGCCGGTGGAGATCAACACCATCTCAGTCTCGGACGGCGTGGCGATGGGCACCGAGGGTATGCGCGCATCGCTCGTCAGCCGCGAGGTGATTGCCGATTCCATCGAGCTGGCGGCGCGCGGCCACTGCGTCGACGCGCTGGTGGTGCTGGTCGGCTGTGACAAGACCATTCCCGCCGGCGCGATGGTGCTGGCGCGGCTGAACCTGCCGGGATTGGCGCTCTACACCGGCAGCATCGCTCCGGGCATTCACCGCGGGCGCGACGTGACCATCCAGGATGTGTTCGAAGGCGTGGGCACGCACGCGGCGGGGCGCATCGACGACGCCGAGCTGCTGGCCATCGAGGACGCGGCTTGCCCCGGCGCCGGCGCCTGCGGGGGACAGTTCACGGCCAACACCATGGCCACGGCGCTGGAGTTTCTGGGCATCAGCCCGGCCGGGGCCAACGCGGTTCCGGCCACCAACGCCGCTAAGGCCCAGGCGGCGGTTGCCGCCGGCGAGCTGGCGGTCGACCTGCTGCGGCGCGACGTGCGCCCGCGCGAGGTCATCACCCGCGCCTCCATGGAGAACGCCATCGCCTCGTTAGCGGCCACCGGCGGCTCCACCAACGCCGTGCTGCACCTCATGGCCATTGCCCACGAGGCTGGCGTTGAGTTGGAGATCGAGGACTTCGACCGCATCGCCGAGCGCACGCCGATCATCACCGACCTCAAGCCCACCGGACGCTTCGTGGCGTCGGACGTCTATGCGGCCGGCGGCCTGGCCGTCATCGCCGCCGAGCTGGCGTCGCGCGACCTGCTGCATGCGGACGCGCGGAACGTGGACGGACGAACCGTGTCAGAGATTGCCGCCGACGCGCAGCGGTCGGACGCCGCCGGCGACGTGATCACGAGCATCGACACGCCGGTGAAGGCCAGCGGCGGGATTGCCATTCTGCGCGGGAATCTGGCGCCGGACGGCTGCGTGGCGAAGGTCTCGGGCCAGGAGCAGACGCCCTTCAGCGGACCGGCGCGGGTCTTCGACGGCGAGGCCGCGTGCTACGCGGCGCTGGAGGCGGGCGAGATTGCGCCAGGCGACTTCGTAGTGATTCGCTACGAGGGGCCGGTGGGCGGACCCGGCATGCGCGAGATGCTGCAGGTGACCGGCGCGCTGCAGGGCGCGGGCCTGGGCGACTCGGTGGCCCTGATGACGGACGGGCGGTTTTCGGGCGCCTCGCACGGTCGCATGGTCGGGCACGTGGCGCCCGAGGCCGCGCACGGCGGGGCCATTGCGATCGTGCGCGACGGCGAGCGCATCACCCTCGATCCCGTGGGCCGCCGGCTGGACGTGGCGCTATCGGACGAGGAGATCGCCGAGCGACTGGCGGCCTGGTCCCCGCCGCCGCCGCGCTATCCCGGCGGGGTGATGGCCAAGTACGCCGCGCAGGTCTCGTCGGCGAGCGCGGGCGCCGTGACGAGCGTCTTTACGCCGTAGGAAAGGTCTGACTTAGGCCGTCGGCTCTGTCCCAATCCGTTCGCCCTGAGCTTGTCGAAGGGGTTTCCGAACGGATCGCGGCGCGGCTGCTACATGGGCGGGTGCATGGCCATGGCCAGTGACGTCTCGATGTCCCACACGGCCTGCGAGATGGCCTGGCCGATCAGGTCCAGCTTGCGCACCTGCTCGATGCGCGCCGAGGCGGTCGCCAGCTCGCGCGCGGACAGCAGCGCCTGGAAGATGCCGCAGGCCTCGGCCAGGCAGACGATGACGATGTCGCGCGGGTCGGGAATCTCGTCGCTGAACAGCACGCCCATGATCCGCAGCTTGACTTCGCGGTCGGCCTTGCCGTCCACGGCGGGATAGCGCCGCGACTTGAATACCCACAGAAAGTTCTCGTCCCGGCGCTCGAGAATGCCGTGGTCGATGAGCCGAGCGAGCGCGCGGTCGCGGATCTGGTCGGATTGGCGGGCCGTCTGGTGGACCCAGTGGGCGGCGTCGTGCGTCTCGTCGGCCGCCGCGATTCTGGCCAGCGTCGGGTCGAGCAGGTCGTCGCCGACGGGCGTCGCATCGATCAGGACAAGCTGCTTGAGGTCGGTGTCGATGCGGTTCTCCAAGGCCAGGTCCATGAGCACCGCGCCCGCCAACGCGCAGCGCATCGACCAGTCGGAAACGTGCAGGAAGTCCCCGCCCTCGTCGTCGAGCAGGAGCAGCATGATCTCTTCGGCGAATCTCAGCACCGGACACGCTCCTTTGCGTGCTTCACAAAGCTCGCAAGCCTGCCGCTAGCATATCGCTCTACCCGCGGCGGTGTCCGAGGTGGGCGCGGCGGGAAGGACCGGGGCGATCGTGCGATCGCGCCCTGAGCCTCGATGTCGTCGGTCAGGCGACGGTGCGCGCGTTCCATAGTGTCGGCTGGCGACAATATGGCGGCTGCAGGCTTCCATATGTGCTCCTACCGATAATATGGACGGCGAAGCCCCGCATATGTGCTCCTGCCGATAATATGGCGGCTGTAGGCTTCCATATGTGCGCTTACCGATAATATGGATGGCGCAGGCTTCCATATGTGCTCTTACCGATAATATGGACGGCGAAGCCCCGCATATGTGCGCCTGCCGATAATATGGATGGCGCAGCCGCCCATACGTGCGGCTGCCGATAATATGGCCGCCGCAGCTCTCCATATGCTCAGCTGACAGTAATAAGGCCGTCGAATTCGTCCATATTGCGTGCTGGCAGTAATATGGATCCATCCCGGCCGCATATGACTGGTTTGGAACATACGAAGCGTGCCAGCGCAGCGAGGTGAAATGACCCCGGCCAAAAACGCTCCCGCCACCGCCAGTCGGCGAGCCGGGCATTACGTCGCCCAGCCGCAGGACTACCGGGCGTTTATACCGTCCCCGCTGCCACCGGAACCGCCGGTACGGCTGGAGGGCAAGATTCAAGCTCGGCTCTCGCAGGCTGATCTGGCGCTTGGACGCCTTGACGGATCTATTCAGACGCTACCGGACCCGGACCTGTTCGTGCTCATGTACGTGCGCAAGGAGGCCGTGCTCTCCAGCCAAATCGAGGGCACGCAGAGTTCGCTGCAAGACGTGCTGGCCGCCGAGGCCAGCATTCGGTCGCCGAAACAGCCGCGGGACGTCGGCGAGGTCATCAACTACGTAACCGCCATGAACTACGGCCTCGATCGCTTGGAGACGCTGCCGATTTCGGTCCGCTTGATCCGGGAGATCCATACCCGGCTGCTGCACGGCGTCCGCGGGTCCCAGACGCAGCCGGGTGAGTTGCGCACCCGCCAGAATTGGATCGGCCCCGCTGGATGCACGCTCAATGAGGCCACGTTCGTGCCACCGCCGCACCACGAGGTACCCAACGCCCTGGGCGCGTTGGAAACGTTTATCCATAACCCCAGCGAGTTGCCGGTGTTGGTCCAGGTTGGGTTGATCCACGCCCAGTTCGAGACGATCCATCCGTTCTTGGACGGGAACGGACGCGTCGGCCGGCTGCTCATTACGTTTCTGCTGTGCCAACGGGGCATCCTGAAACAACCGGTGCTCTATCTTTCGCACTTCTTCAGGCAGCACCGCAGCGACTACTACGACCGGCTGCAGGCCGTGCGTGACGGCGGCGATTGGGAGGGCTGGCTGGCCTTCTTCCTACGCGGCGTGGCGGAGGTCAGTGCCGTGGCCGTCGACACCGTGCGCCGCGTCCTGACCCTGCGGGAGGAGCATCGAACCCTGGTAACCGAGCAACTGGGCCGCGCCGCCGCCAATGGCCACCGCGTGCTCGACTACCTATACCGACGGCCACTTGTTTCCGTCGCCAGCGTTCAGGCAATCACGGGGACCGCGTACTCGTCGGCCAATGACTTGGTCGCCCGGCTGGTTCGGATCGGGGTGCTTGAGGAGGTCACCGGCAACCAGCGCAACCGCGTGTTCCGCTACGGCCATTACCTGAAGGCACTCGAAGGCGGGGAGATAGCCGAGTAGCCCACCCTCGTCTCCTCCGCCGGCACCGGCGTGATCACGAGGTCACTCACGCCCTAGCGGTCCCCGAACCAAGCGAGCCGGCCGGGTCAGCGTCCGGCGAGGGTGAGGGAGTCGAGGATCCCGTCGAGGCTGGTGAGATCGAACTCGTTGCCGTCCTCGGTCACCGCGACCATCCGCCGTGAGTAGTCGCCGGGCGGCAGCGGGCCGCCGCTGGTCTCGGAGACCTGGTCATCCGGCAGCGGCAAGCCGAACTCGTGCGATGGCGGGTCGAAATGAAACACCTCCGTGTACGTCCGAGCGCCGTCGTCCAGGGTCAGCAAGACTCGCGCGATCGGCTTGTTGAACCGGCAACCGCCGCGGTTGGCGCTGTCGATAGCCGTGCGCAGCCGGTCGTCGAGCGAGTGCAACGTGATGCTCAGGTCGCCGCCGATTTGCGTCATATCGCACCCGCCGATCAACGCGACCGCGCCAGGGACGTGCAGGCCAAACTCGTAGGCGACTTCGTTGTAGCGCCGACCGAGGGGAGCGCTGGGATCGCTGTATGGCCATTGCCCGATCACACGAATGTGATAGTCGCCGGGGTCCAGGTCGAGATCGAGCGCGGGATAGTTCGGTCCTAGTCGCAGGAACTCCACCATGAGGCCCCCGCGTCGGGTGAAGACCTGAGCGAACACATTGTCTGGCGGGGTGTCGGACTCGATTCTGATGGGGATTCGCTCGCCAGGGACAGCCTCGGGGTACGCATTCACCCCCGACCAGATGTTGTATTCCTCGCAGACGCGACTGGCATCGGCTCCGAGGTGCCAGCAGTAGCGCTGGGGCGAGCCCCAGACCGATCCGCTGGGATGCACCAACCACATGACCGGGAGCGGCGGGACGGGCCAGCCGGACGGCCAGACCCGCGTGGTTGCCGGCGCGCCGTTGTCGGGTTCGGCGGCGGGAGTGTCGGTCGGCATCGGCGCCGCCGGTTCGTGCGTGGTTGCCCGCGCGGCGTCGTCGCCTCCGGCCGACTGCGCTCCAAAATCCGGCGCGGAGGTCGAGGGCGCCGACGGCGACGATCCGACATCGTTGGATTCCGCTGGCTGCGCTGCGCCGCCCGGACCACACGCGATGGCTAGCAGCGCCACGCCGAGCGCTGCCAGGAGAGTCCTCAGTGCGCCTCCCATGCCAGAAATCCTAGTGCGTTGAGTCAGGAGTTGCGGCCGCCCCAATTTGCGGCGGTCGACAACAGGGAGTCCTGCCCGGTGGCCCAGGCTGCGTGCAGCCTGGGATCGCCTGCTTAGCCTCCGCCCGCCAGCGGCTGCCCGTGGGCGTCGAGCCGGGCGACCTGCTCCAGCAGCCGCATGCTGTGCACCACGTCGTGGATGCTGGTGAGCGGCTCGCGGCCCTCGCGAATGCAATCGCGGAAGTCGCGGTGCAGCGCCGGCACGCCGTCGTCCAGCTGCGCGTGCGGATCGCCGGTGAGGCTGGCGGCGTCGAGAATCTCGGGCTCGCCGGCGCCGTCGGCAAAGACCTCGCCGTAGGACGGCGGGTGCAGGTAGGCGCTGATGCCGTTGCCGTGCAGCTCGATGCGGTAGTAGCGGCTGCCGGCGTGGCCGATGGCCGTGTGCACCGCCAGCGCGCCCGACGTGAAGGCGATGACGGACTGCGTGGCGTTCGTCCAATCGGTGTAGGCGTTGTCGACCCGGGCGTGGGCCTCGTCCCACTCGCCGCCGCAGACCCAGCGGATGAAGTCGACCATGTGAATGTCGCGGTCGTACATCACGTTGATGCGCAGCGACTCCGGCGGCTGCATCGAGGGGTGTTTGTGCATGCCGGCCAGGACGAAGCGGATGGGACCGCGAGCCTCGATGCGTTCCTTGGCGGCGCGCATCAGCGGCGTCCAGCGCCGCTGCAGCGCCACGCACGCCAGCCGGTCGTTGCGCGCGGCGGCCGCGGCGATGCGGGCCGCCTCGGTCGAGTTGGCGCCGGGCGGCTTCTCGACCAGCACGTGCTTGCCCGCGTCCAGCGCGTCCACGGCCACCTGGCACACGTGGTAGGGCTGCATGATGGCGTAGACCACGTCGCACTCGACCTCGTCGAGCATGCGGTGGTAGTCGGTGTAGCGCCGGGGGATGTCAAAGGCGTCCCCCGCGTGCGCCAGCCGCTCCGGGTCCAGGTCGCAGACGGCTTCGAGGCTCACGTCGTCGGCGTCGGCCAGCACGGGGTAGTGCGCCCGCGTGGCCCGTCCGCCGGCGCCGATCATGGCGGCCTTGAGCATGGCTCGCTCCCGGACGCTGTCGTTCGCGTACAGAGTCTAGTATGAGCAGCCCGCGCCAGAGGAATGCGCACGTGATGCACCAACGGGTCCTGGACCTGCTCGATGCCGAGGCCATCGCGCGGGACACGCTGGCGTTCGTCGAGGTTGCCAGCGAGACGGGCGAGGAGGGCCCCGGCAGCGAGCACTTCGCGGCCCTGTGCGAGCGCGCCGGACTCGAGGTGGAGGTCGATCGCTTCATCGCCGACCGGCCCAACGTCTACGCGCGCCTTCCGGGAGTCAAGCGGGGACGACCGTTGCTGCTGAACGGCCACGTCGACACGATCCCGCGCGGCGACAGCGACCCGCCGGAGCTGCGCGACGGCTGGGTGGTGGGCCGCGGCTCGGAGGACATGAAGGGCGGGCTGGTGGCGATGGTGCATGCCGCGGTGGCGCTGCGGCGCGCCGGCGTGCGGCTCGGCTCGGACCTCTGGCTGACGGGGGTCGTCGGTCACGAAACGCCGGTGGGCAAGAAGGAAGGACCCAAGCGGCTGGTGCAGCGCATCCGCGCGGGCGACATCCCGGCGGCGGCGGTGATCATCGCCGAGGGACCGCACGCCATCTGGACGGCGGGGCTGGGCGCGGCGATGTTCGGCATCACGCTGAGCAGCGAGAGGGGCATCGTGCACACGCTGCACGTGCCGTTCGCCGACAACCCGGCGCGCTGGGCCGGCGCGATTCTGGAGGAACTGGCCGATTGGGAGGCGCAATTCGAGGCCGAGGCGCCGCATCCGCTCTGCGGCCGCCAGCGGGTCGACATCGGCCTGGTCGCGGGCGGCGACTACCCGAACCGCCTGCCGACGCCCCTCACGTTGCGGGGCACGCGCCGCTGGCGGCACGGCCTCACGGTGGCCCACGTGGAGGCCGAGCTGCGCGACCTGTGCCGGCGCATCGAGGAACGGTCGGGGCTGGAGGCGACGTTCTCTCTGGACGCGCCGCACGAACCCTTCGAGACGCCCGGCGACCACCCGCTGGTGCGCGCCCTGGAGACTGCCGCGACCAATGCCACCGGCGCCGCGCTGCCGCGGATCGGCCTGGCGCTGGTGACCGACGCCAACATCTACGCCAACGACGCCTCGCTGCCGGTGGTCTGCTGCGGCCCCGAGTACGCCACGGCCCACTCCGACCATGAGCGCGTGTCAGTCGATCGCCTGCACCGGACCGCCGCGCTGTACGCGCTGGCGGCGATGGAGTTCTGCGGCGTCGGCGAGTGACGCCGCGGCCCGCAAGGGTGGCGTCTCAGTCCGGCGAATCCGGTCCTTTGCTAGGCTCCGAATCGAGGAGCGCCGCATGCACCACACCGGGCTCGTGACTAGCAACGAGCACAGGCTCAGGGCCTGCTCGGCGCGGTATTCCCCCAGTACTTCCCGCGCGCTCCGCCGCGCGCCCGATGGACGATCCCATGCCTGACCGGCGCTACACGATGGGGAAGCCGTACTGGCGCCAGCTGCTGGACTCGCCGCGTTTCATGCGCGCGGCCTTTGGCATGGTGCTGTTCCTGTGGATCATCCTGCGCGCGGTCGGGGTCCTCGACGTCTGGGACCTCCTGACGATGATGTTGACCCTCTTTGGTCTCAGCTGGGCGAATGATCTCGGCCTCCGCAGTCCGGTCCCCTGGCTGGTGGTCGGCGCTGGCGTCCTGGTGCAGGTGAGCCATCTGGGCGAGTTCGGCGGCGGCGTGCAGCTGGGCATCTGGTTGGCCTTCGCGATCGTTACCTTTGGCGCGCTGTGGCAAAGCGGGGCCATCCGCACCCGCCGCACGGTGCGTTTGCGGGGGTGGAAGGACAGCCACGTGGAGCTGACCTATACCGGCGACACGCTGCGCGCCAGGGGCGACGTCCGGCGCGGCGAGATCACCTGCCGGCTGTGCGACGTCACGGTCGATCTGCGCTACGTCGACATCACGCGTCCGCCGGCGATCCTCGACGTGACGTGCGTCGCGGGACGGCTGGACCTGGTCGTCCCGGTCTGGTGGCGCATCGGCCAAAACGTCAACTCCACGCTTTCTCGCCTGGTGCTCGAGGCGCGGCTGGCCGGGGAGCACGGCGGGCCCAGGCCCGACACCTGGGTTGGGCGCATGCGGCCGGTCGGCAGCCGTCGGCAGGGCATCAGCGGGGACGACGAGCCGGAGCCGGACGCGGGCTTCGTGAACCTGCTGGTGCAGGGGTCCTCGCACCTGGGCCGGGTGCGGATTCGCCACGCCTGACGGCGGGCCACTGCCGAGTCTGGTCCGCCGCGACGTCCGGTGGCCCGCGTGGCCGTCCCCTCACCCTTCCCTCTCCCCGTGGGAGAGGGGACCGAACGCACGGGCGCGGAGAGCAGGTCCGGTGGCCCGCGCGGCGTGCCGCGTGGGATCGGTCAACCCCTCACCCTCCCCGACTGTGGGGTGCTTCGCAACAGCCGGCTGGGCCCGGTGCCCCGGGGAATCCGTCGCTTGCTTCCAGGTTCGACCGAACTGGATTCCGGCTTTCGCCGGAATGACGGAGGAGCTACGCAGTGGGGAGAGGGGATCGGACTGGCTGCCGCGCACCTTTAGGAAAGCTCTGATTAAGCCTCCTTCCGGTCCCTTCCCCATTGGGGGGAAGGTGAGGATGGGGGGATTGAAGCGCCGCCTACAGATTTACTCAGAGCTTCCTTAGATATGGAGCGCTTAGCCGTCGGGCGCGATGAGGATCTCGTTGCGGACGGTTACGACCAGCGTCTCGTTGTAGAGCGTCGGCGGTCGGCGCGGCAGCAGCGGCTCGCTGGGCGTTTGGGAGGGGTCGCGCAGGGCGCGGCGGTCACGGCCGCGAACCTCCCACCACCAGCGCTCGGACGCCAGCGGCTCGACCTCGCGACGCAGGATGAACTCGGCGCGGTCCCAGGCGCTGAAGGCGGCGTGGGCCAGGAAGACTCGCGACACGGTGGCCCCGTCCCACGTCGCGAGATCGGGCAGCGCCATCGGTCCGGTATCGACCTGAAAGGCGCCCTTGGTGCGTTCGATGTTGATGGTGCGAATGGGGTATTCCAGCGTGACCGTCAGCCCGAGGGCGTTTTCGTGGTGCGTGGTGCGGGCATTCAAGCGCCGGCCGGCCAAGACCGCGCGCATGACGTCGCCGGTGTTACGCGTGACCCGCGCGTCGGGAACCTCGTGGGTCGTGAAATCCGTGCCGGCAAAGCGGCCCGCGTGCGGCGTCGCGGCGGTCGGCTCGCGCTCGGTCGACGGGCGCCTGGCGATGGGGATGCCGTGTGTGCGGCTGAGCGCTACCCGAAACTCCTGGCTGGGAACCTGGAACAGGTTGCGGTCGGCAATGGTGTATTCGGCCAGACAGGGCTGCAGCAGGAAGATCTCCAGCGGCGGCGCGTCGTCGTCGCGGCCGATCGTGCAAACCGCGTCGTAGCCGATGCGCACGTGATAGGCGTCGCCGGGCTCGCCCACGAAGCCGCCCGGATACTTGTACTCCGGGTCCGGCCGGTGGGGCAGGTGGTCCCAGGTGAAGTGCGAGCGGGCGAAGTCGATCACCGGCGCGCCTCGTTGGAGGACCGCAGGACCGTGTTGACCGCCGGCAGCTCCCAGGTCTCGAAATAGCCGGCGGCGCGGGGTCGCGGGCGATCGACCGGCTCACGGGAGTCTCGCCGCCGGTACCGGTCGCGCCCGCGCACGGCCGCGGCCCAGGCCAGCTCGTGCTCGGCCACCTCGATGCCGCGCCGCAGGATGAACTCCACGTGGTCGTCGGCGGTGAAGGCCGCGTGGGCCGCGAAGACCCGGTCGACGCCCGCGCCGTCCCAGGTCGTCAGGTCGGGCAGCGCCACGGCGCCGGTGCACACCTGATAGCGTCCGCCGCCGGCGTGCAGGTTGATGAGCTTGATCGGGTATTCGACGGTCACGGTCAGGCCGTGCGCCGCGTCGCGGTAGGTGGACCGGGCGTTGAGGCTGTCGCCCGCGAGCGAGGCGGCCACGACGGCGTCGTCCGACGCCAGAACGACGCCTTCGCAGGCGCGCACGTCGATGGCGAGCTCCGCGAAGCGCGCCGCGTGGGGCTGCCGTCGCGTGCCCTCGGTCTCCCAGCTGGGCTCGGCGGCGATGGGAACCGTGAACGCGTCGCTGACCGCCGCGCGGTACTCGCCGTTGGGTACCTGAAACAGGTTCTCCTCGGCGATGATGAACTCGGAGCGGCAGGGCGCGGTCAGATAGATCGTGCAGGCCGTCCCCCGCGCCTCATCCACGATCTGGCAGGTGGCGTCGACCTGGAGCCGGCTGGTCGTGGCCTCGCCCGGCTCACCGACGAATCCGCCGGCGTAGGCATAGACCGGGTCGGGCTCCGCCCACTCGATCGTCCAGGTGATGAAGGACCGGTTGAAGTCGATCATGTCAATGGTGGGCAACTCGGGCGCATGCTCCACGCAGTGTCCCGCCGTGCTGCCGCGCCGAGCTTAGCCGAAGGAGCGATTGCTATCGGCGATGACCTTGGATAGCCTGACCGCTCGGAACCAAGGGGATCCGCTGACCGACGGTTAGCCAAAGCCATGTTGGATGCCTGGGTACTCGCGGTCTTCATTGCCTATTTCGCGGTGCTCATTGGCATCGCCGTGTTCCGCGCCCGGCGCATGCGCGCGATGTCGGACTATGTGCTCGGAGGACGCCAGCTCAGCAGCTTCACCACGGCCCTGAGCGCCAGCTCATCGACGACGAGCGCCTGGACGATCCTGGCGCTGCCCGCGCTGGCGTTTGCCGGGGGAGTCACCCACCTGTGGACCGTGGTCGCCCTCGTGGCGGGCAGCTGGATCTGCTGGACCGTGGTGGCGAAGCGGCTGCGCCGCTATACCGTCGCGACCGACGACGCGCTGACCCTGCCCGAGTTTCTCGAAAAACGGTTTGGCGACACGTCACAGGTCCTGCGCACGCTGGCCGCGCTGCTCACGATTCTCTTTGTCATCTTCTACGTAAGCTCGGGTTTGGTCGCGGGCGCCAAGCTGCTGGAATCCGAGTTTGGCGTCGAATATACCCCTGGAATTCTGATCACCTTGATTGCCGTGGCGTCCTACACGTTCATCGGTGGTTTCTTGGCCGTTTCCCGCACCGATGTCTTTCAATCCGTGCTGATGCTGATCGGATTCATGATCGTGCCGCTGACGCTGATCGTCGTCGCGGGAGATTCGCTGCTGCGCGCGGGTTCCGACACGCCGGGGTTCTGGAATCCGCTGACCGATCCCGACAACAACCCCATCACGCCGGTCATGCTGCTGTCGGCCGTTGGCTGGGGATTGGGGTTCTTTGGCTCGCAGCGAATCTTGCAGCGATTCATGGCGATAGAAGGCGAGTCGAGCATTCCGGCAGGGCGGAGCATAGGCACGATTTGGATCGCGATGATGTACACGACGGCGGTGGTGTTGGGCGTCATCGCGCTCCCCGCGCTCACGGAGATGGATTTGCTCGAAGCCGTGGCGGACCCGGAGCGGATCTACCTGGTGGTGGCGGTGGCGTTCTTCCATCCCATCATCACGGGCCTGCTCATGACCACGTTGATCGCGGCGGTCATGAGCACGGCGGACTCGCAACTGCTCCTGGCCTCGGCCGTCGCCGCGGACGACGTGCCGGTGATCCGACGGCTGACCTACTCGCGGGCGGCCTACGCGCGCGTGTGGATTGGCCGCGGGCTGCTGGTGGTGATCGGCATCGTGGCCGCGGTGCTGGCGCTGGTGGCCCAGGAGTCGGTGTTGCAGCTGGTCACCTATGCCTGGGGCGGCATGGGCGCCGCCTTCGGGCCCGTCACGATCCTGGCGCTGTACTGGCGCCGATTCAATCTCTGGGGCGCGGGTGCGGCGATCGTGACCGGCACGCTCGTGTCCTCGATCTGGTGGGCGTCTTCCGGCGGGCCGGGCGGCGTCATGGACATCCACCCGGCGACCCCGGGATTCGTGGCGGGGATGCTCGCAGCCGTGGCGGTGTCGCTCCTCACGCCGCCGCCCGCCGCGGCGACGGTGCGGACGTTCGATCAGGTGATCGGCGAGCGCGAGGCCGCAGCCTAGACGTCGGGAGTACCCTAGGCGCCATGCCGCACTTCGGACATCCGGCATGAGCAGCCTCACCGGCAAGGTGTGGGACATCCGCCGCCGCGCGCCGAAGGAGCTGTTTGCGCGGCTGGAAGACATTCCGCCGCTGGCCGTGCAGCTGCTCCACAACCGGGGCTACGGCGACGAGGCGGCCATCCGCGAGTTCCTGGACGGTCCGCTGCCGCCGCACGATCCCTATCTGCTCGACGGCATGGACGCGGCGGTGGCGCGCGTGGCGCAGGCGCTCGCACAGGGCGAGCGCGTCTACGTCTACGGCGACTACGACGTGGACGGCGTCACCGGCACGGCGCTGCTGTTGGAGACCTTCGAAATGCTGGGCGCGGAGGCCACGCCTTACATTCCGGAGCGGCTGACCGAGGGCTACGGCCTCAATCGCGACGCGATCGACGCCATTGGCGCGCAGGGACCGGGCCTCATGGTGACGGTGGACTGCGGAATCGGCGGCGCCGATGAGATTGCGCGCGCGCGATCGCACGGCATCGACACGATCGTCACCGACCACCACATGGGCGACGGCGCCGACAACGGCGCGGTGGCGGTGCTGAACCCCAACCAGCCGGGCGGCGGATATCCGTTTCCCGGGCTCTCCGGCGTGGGCGTGGCCTACAAGTTGGTGCAGGCGCTGGCGGAGGAGATGCCTGAGCACCTGCCCTACCCCGAGGAATTTCTCGACCTGGTGGCGCTGGGCACCGTGGCGGACATGGCGCCGCTGCGCGACGAGAACCGCACCTTCGTGGCCGAGGGCCTCGAGGCGCTGCGCCAGACCCGGCGCCGCGGCCTGCACGCGCTGGGCGAGATCGCCCGCCGACCCCTCTCACGCGTTGGCGCCGCCGATATCGCCTTCGGCTATGCGCCGCGACTGAATGCGGCCGGTCGCCTGGCCCGCGCCGACCTGGCGCTGCAACTGCTGCGAGCCGTCCAGTCCGTCGAGGCCAAATCGCTGGCGCACGAGCTCGACAACCTCAACATCGAGCGTCGCCGCCTGACGCAACTGGTGATCGACGCGGCCGCGGCGCAGATCGAGCCGTCGCAACCGTTGGTCTTTGCCATCGGCGACGAGTTTCCGCTGGGCGTCGTCGGATTGGCGGCGGGACGGCTGGCGGAGCAAACGGGGCTGCCCGCGTTCGTGGGCGCGCCGGTGAACGGCGTCGTGCGCGGATCGGCGCGGGCGCCGGAGGGCGTGGTGCTGGCCGATTTGCTCGGCGCCCAGGCCGACCTGCTCGACGCCTGGGGCGGCCACGCCCAGGCGGCGGGGTTCAGCGTGCGGCCCGAGCGCGTGGACGAGTTGCGCGACGGCCTGGCGCGAGAGTTGGCGCGCGCGGGCGTGCAGGCGCCGGCTGCGCCGCGCTTGGAGGCCGACTGCCGCGTCTATCCGCGCACCGTGACCTGGGAGACCTATGAACTGACCCGGCAGTTGGGCCCGTTTGGCGAGGCGCATGGCGAACCGTGCTTCGTGGTGGAAAATGTGGCGATCGACGAGACGCGCGTCGTGGGCTCGACGCATCTGACCCTGCGCTTTGCGGAGCTGGGGACCGATGTGGAGGGCATCTGGTTCGGGCAGGCGGATTTGCGCCAGGCGCTGCCGCCGGGCCGGCGCTGCGACGCGGCGTTTCGGCTGAATCTACGCACGTTCAACGGCGAGACGCGGTTGCAAATGCTCATCGACGACATCCGCCACGCGGCGGACTAGCGGAGGCGCGGCATGCCGGTTTCAGTGACGGCCACGCTGGCGCCGATGGTGAGCGGGGGTACGACCGCGCTGGCAATTGACGAGCTCCTGGAGCGGGTCGCTTCCTATACGCCTCCCGACGACCAGCCCGAGGTTGGCGATCTCATTCGCCGCGCCTACGACGCCGCCGAGCGGGCGCACGCGCCGCAGAAGCGGCTGTCGGGCGAGCCCTACATCCAGCACGTGCTGGCGGTGGCCATGTTGGTGGCCGATCTGCACCTCGACGCCGATACCGTCGCCGCGGGTCTGCTGCACGACGCGGTCGAGGACACCAGCCTGAGCCTGGACGGCATCCGGCGGCAGTTCGGGAGCGGGGTGGCGGAGCTGGTCGACGGTGTGACCAAGCTGGAGCGCGTCACCGTGGCCAGCCTGGACGAGCAGCAGGCGCAAAACCTGCGCAAGGTGCTGATGGCCATGGCGCGCGACGTCCGCGTGGTGCTGATCAAGCTCGCCGACCGGCTGCACAACGTGCGCACGGCCTGGGTGTATTCGGCCGAGAAGCGCGTCAGGTACGGGCAGGAGACGCTGGAGATCTTCGCGCCGCTGGCCGGTCGGCTCGGCATCGAGGAGTGGCGCTGGCAGCTCGAGGACTACGCCCTCAAGCTGCTGGACCCCGACCGCTACCGGGACCTGGCTCGCTGGCTGCTGGCCGAGCGGCGCGCGCGCGAAGCCGCCATCGCCGAGGTGCAGGAGCAGTTGCGCCGCGGCCTGGACGAGGCGGGCATCGACGCGCACATCCAGAGCCGGGTCAAGCACATCTACAGCATCGAGCGAAAGATCCGGCGCAAGGGCGCCGACCGCGAGTCGATCTACGACATTCTGGCCATCCGCGTCATCGTGAACTCGCAGCAGGACTGCTATGGCGCGCTGGGCGTGGTGCACGGCGCCTGGCGCCACATTCCGGTCGAGTTCGACGACTACATCTCGGCGCCCAAGGAGAACGGTTACCAGTCGCTGCACACCGCCGTGCTCGGACCCGACGGCAAGCCGGTCGAGGTGCAGATCCGCACGCGCGAGATGCACCAGAACGCCGAATACGGCGTGGCGGCGCACTGGCGCTACAAGGAGGGTGGTCCGCTGGGTCCCGAGGCGTTCATGGACAAGCTGGCGTGGATTCGGCAGATCCTCAGTTGGCAGGAAGACGGCGACTCGGCGGGATCCTTTGTGGATGCCGTCAAGACCGACTTCTTCAGCGACACCGTGTTCGTGTTCACGCCGAAGGGCGAGGTCAAGGACTTTCCCATCGGCAGCACGCCGCTGGACTTCGCCTACCGCATCCACAGCGACGTGGGCCACTCCTGCATCGGGGCCAAGGTCAACCGCCGCCTGGTGCCGCTGGATCAGGAGCTGGAAAACGGCGACGTGGTGGAGATTCTGACGAGCACGAGCAGCAAGGGGCCGAGCCGGGCGTGGCTGTCGCAGGTGCGCACGGCGCACGCCCGCGACAAGATTCGCCGCTGGTTCAAGCGGCACGAAAAGGCCGAAAACGTCGTCTCGGGCCGCGCGCTGCTCGATCGGGAGCTGCGGCGCGTGGGCCAGGGCGGTGTCGCCAACGTGCCGGACGCCGACCTGAAGGGGATCGCCACCTCGCTGGGCTACCTGGACGTCGAGAGCCTGCTGGCCGGCGTCGGCTACGGCGCCACCACGGTGCACCAGGTGGTCACGCGGATCCGGCTCACCCCAGAGGTGGCGGAGCCGGAAGTGCCGGAAACGCTGGAGCCGGACGAGCGGCGCGACGTGCAGCCGCTGGTCAATGTGCTGGGCGCCGGCAACCTGCTCACGCGCGTGGCCGCCTGCTGCCATCCGCTGCCGGGAGACGACATCGTGGGCTTTATCACCCGCGGCCACGGGATCAGCATCCACCGCCGCAACTGCGCCAACGTGCGCAACGTGTCGGAGCCCGAGCGCCTGGTCCCCGTGTCCTGGGCCGACCGGCTGGTCGAGGCGGATACCGACCTGCCCGTCCGGCTGGCCAGTTGCTGCGCACCCAGACCTGGGAGACGCATCAATGGGGTGGCCACGAACGGCGCGGTGGAGGTGCACCGGCAACATTGCCGCGAGCTGGCCCAATCGTCGGACCCGCGCGTGCGCGTGCGCTGGGTCGAGGACGACACGCAGAGCCTGCCGGTGAGCGTCCGCGTGGTGGCGCACGACCGCGAAGGTCTGACGCACGACATCACCGGGATCATCCGCGAAGAAGGACTCAACATCGCCACCATGTCGGTGCGGACGAACCGTCGACACGAGGCCACGTTCCGGCTCACCGTGGCCCTGCGCAGCGTGGCCCAACTGGCCCGCCTGCTGCGCCGCATCGAGACCGTCCGGGGCGTGATCGGGGTTTCACGCGAGGGGGCTAGGGCGCGGTAGTCGCCACGCCTTGTCCGTCATTCCGGCGGAGCGCCTGCGCCATTCGTCATTCCGGCGGAGGCCGGAATCCAGTGCCCCGGTGCAGGGGCGCGGCGCCTCATGCACGCTTCCACGACCCTGGACCCCGGCTTTCGCCGGGGTGACGAGGGATGGCCGTGAGCGGTGCTCGGGCGTCAGTTCATGCGGGGTACCGTGAGGCGAGTCCGGCGAGCGATGCACCACACGATTGGAGAAGCCATGGCCGAGCAATTGGCAACCGCGACGTTGGGGCGAACGGGTCTGGAAGTGACGCGCCTGGGCTACGGCGCCATGGAGATTCGCGGCGGGCCGCGCGGGCGGGCCACCACCGATGCTGAGGCAGAGGCCATCCTCACGGCGGTGCTCGACGCGGGAATTACCTACATCGACACCTCCAACGATTACGGGCTGAGCGAGGAGCTGATCGGCCGCTGCATCTCGGACCGGCGGGACGAGTATTTCCTGGCCACCAAGTGCGGCTGCGTGGGTCCCGCCGGCGGGCAGCACGTGTGGACGCGCGAAAACATGATGCGCGGGCTGGAGCAGAGCCTGGAGCTGCTGCGGACGGACTATGTCGACGTGATGCAGTTGCACGGCGCATCCGTCGAGGAATCCGAGCGCGAGGGCGTGGTGGACACGCTCAACGAGATGCGAGCGCAGGGCAAGGTGCGGCACATCGCGACGTCGACGTCAGTGCCGAATCTGCCGACGTTCATCGAGTGGGGCGCATTCGATCTCTTCCAGATCCCCTATTCGGCGTTAAACCGTGAGCACGAGGAATGGATCAGTACGTCGGCTCAGGCCGGGATCGGCACCGTGATCCGCGGCGGCGTGCAGAAGGGCGAGCCGGGCGAGGGCGGTGGCCGGGCCGATGCCTGGGACAAGTTCGAGCAGGCCAATCTGGATGAGCTGCGCGCCGCGGGCGAGAGCCGCACGGCGTTCATGCTGCGGTACACGCTGAGTCACCCGGACGTGCACACGATCATCGTGGGCACCAAAAACCCGGACCACCTGCGCGAGAACCTGGAGACGGAGCAGCGCGGTCCCTTGGCCCCTGATGTCTATGCCGAGGCCAAGCGCCGGCTGGACGCCATCGGCGAGCGGCCGGAAAGCGCGGGCTAGCAAGGGACAGGCACAACCCGGTGGCCCAGGCTGCGTGCAGCCTGGGAAGACCGCTACAACTCAATCCCCTGAAACGGGAGCGACGACCGAGCCGCGGCAGCGATTCCCCTGTCGTGGGCGCACGCTTGTGGGGACTCCCACGCTGCGCGCAGCGTGGGCCACCGACGGAGGCGTCAAACGTTCTGGTTCCCCGTACATTTGCAGGCCACGGGCTCCAGCTGATCGCCGTCGATCCGGCGGTAGTAGCAGCTATGTCGCGCGACGCCGTCCTCCAGGGTGTGGCACACGCCGTCCTTGCGCAGCCGGACGAGATACAGCAGCGAGTTCTGCTCGCAATTCACGCGCACCTCGACGACATCGAGCTGATTGCCCGAGGTCTCTCCCTTCACCCACAGGCGGTCCCGCGACAGGCTCCAGAATGCCGCCACCCGCTCGCGCAGGGTGTAGTCCACGGCGGCCCGGTTCGCGTGGGCCAGCACCAGCACGTCGCGGGTCTCGACATCCTGGGCCACGACCGGAACCACCCCCTGACCGCTGGCGGAGGAGAACCGCCCGAAGTCGAGGGCAATGTCAGAGCCTTCTTCGAGCTCGTCCGTGCTCGTGAGTTCTTTGGGACGTTTCCAGGCCATCAAGGTCCTCCGGTGATTGGGTTCTGCTCGGTTTTCCACGCGCTGGGCTCACTCGAGCGGGGCGATCTTCCCTGGCACTTCATGACGCCTGGCGCGATTCCAAGCCTTTCGCAGTTCTTCTTGGCGCAGTGAGGCCCACTCGACTACCAGCCCCTGAGCACGGGGAGGCAGACGTCCGTGCAATACCGCCAAGCTCTCAATGCCCACGAGGGCTTCATCCCCGCCATACAAGGCATGGAAGTGGGGCGGCCCATGGTCGTCGAAGTACATGCGGATGACGATGCCGTAGAAGCGGCAGAGCTCAGGCACGCTCGCCTGAGAGCTCGGCGGCTGGAATCACGTCGGTAAGAGGCTTGCCCGTAAGCTGCAAATACAGTGCATCCGGACACAGTTCGACATCGTCTCCCCAGGCAATTCCCCCATACGGAGCGATGTAAACGGCCTCAAAGCACCCTGGGGTATCCCACAACTCAAATACGCCGCGTCCAACCAGATGCGACAGATCAACTTCCCCAGCCGTAGCGTCGGCATACCGAAGCCACAGGCGATGCCCGGCTCGGGCTTCAACTTCGGTTGGCCGGATCAGCGTGGTCGGCATGACTAACTTCCCGGTCGTGCTCGCTTCAGATTCTCCGTGATGGCTACGGCCAGCGTCGGGCCCGCAGCCAATCCGATCTTATCCACTCCGGGGCGACTGCAGCCGGGATGATGCGCCCCCAGGCGAGCCGGAGCGTATGGCATCTGTGACGGCGCTGGTCGACGACATCGAGCTGGTTGACCGAGGTTCCCACTTGCACCCACAGGCGGCCCCGCAACAGGCTCCAAGACGCGGCCAGGGTCTTCGGTGATGGGGGTCTCGTCTCCGCTCGTAGTATGCTTTGTCACCACCCCTATCGATTCGACGGTGGGGTCGAGACCGTCCTTCGGGGCGGTCTCTGTCTTTGTATGGGAGTAGCGATTGATTACGAACCTGTACATCGACGGCTTCAATCTCTACTACCGCGCCCTGAAGGACACGCCCTTCAGGTGGCTAGGAAACCTCTGATTAAGCCTCCTTCCGGTCCCTTCCCCCTTGGGGGGAAGGTTAGGATGGGGGGATTGAAGCGCGGCCTACAGATTTGTTCAGAGCTTCCCTAGACCTGCGGAAGCTGGCCGAGACGCCGCCACCTACGTCAAGCGCCTCTGGAATAGCCATCTGCGACGGAGCCGGCTTCCCGACACACTGAGGGATGAGGTGGGAATCATCACCAAGCCGGCGGGGTGGTGACAGCCGGCTTCGGGATACGCAGCACTGACGTGAGTAGCCACGCCGTTCGCCGGATACGACAATCGAGCCTGCGGCAGCGACACACCGCTTGGCGGGGCATGGCGACGGTCTTGCGCGAAACACACCTGGATCTGCAGTTGAGACTCGGCGGATGGCATCCATGACGGCGCTGGTGGCCGACACGCGCCGCACGCCGGGGATCGCCGTCCAGCCGGTGCCGATCGAGGCGGTGCGGATCGAGTCCGGATTCTGGCGCGGGTGGCTGGATCGGCTCTACGACGTCACGCTGCCCTCGCAGCACGCCCAGTGCGAGGCCACCGGCCGCCTCGACAACATCCGGCGCGTTTCGGGCCGCGTGGATGCGCCGTTTCGGGGGCGCTACTACGACGAGTCCGACGTCTACAAGTGGCTGGAGGCCGCCAGCTGGGCGCTGGTGGGGCGCGAGGATCGGCGGCTGCGCGCGCTGGTGGACGCGCTGGTCGACGACATCGCCGCCGCGCAGCAGCCGGACGGCTATCTCCACACGTACTTCGCCTTGGAACGGGCCGACCAGCGCTACACCGACCTCATCAACAAGCACGAGCTGTATTGCGCGGGACATCTGATCCAGGCGGGCATCGCCCACCGCCGCGCGACCGGCACGGATGCCTTGCTCGACGTGGCGGTGCGGCTGGCCGATCACATCTGCGGCGAGTTCGGTTCCGACGCCCGCGAAACGGCGGACGGGCATCCCGAGATCGAGCTGGCGTTGGTGGAGCTGGCGCGCGAGACCGGCCAGCGCGTCTACGCCGAGCAGGCGCGGTTCTTTCTGGACCAGCGCGGCCGGCAGCCGCCCCGGCTCGGCGGCTACCGCTATCTCCAGGACCACGAGCCGGCGGCCGAGCAGCAGGAGATTGCCGGACACGCGGTGCGGGCGATCTACCTGGCCTGCGGGTTGGCCGACGCGGGCCTGGAGCTCGAGGATCGTGCGCTGTGGGAGGCGTCGGAGCGGCTGTGGCGCAGCGCCTACGAGACCCGGGCCTACGTCACCGGCGGCCTGGGGGCGCACTGGGCCGGCGAGTCGTTCGGCGACGCCTTCGACCTTCCCAATCGCAACTCCTATGCGGAGTCGTGCGCGGCGGTGGCGGGCGTGATGTGGAATTGGCGCCTGCTGGCCGGCACGGGCGAGCCGCGCTTCGCCGACTGGATGGAGACCACGCTGTACAACGGCATGCTGGCCGGCCTGTCGCTGGACGGCGAGCACTACTTCTATCCGAATCCGCTCAGCGCCGCCTCGGGGCAGGCCCGGGTGGAGTGGTTCGACTGCGCCTGCTGCCCGCCGAATCTCGCCCGAATGCTCGCCAGCCTGCCGGGCTATCTCTACGGCGTGTCCGACCGCGCGCTATGGGTGCATCAGCTCGCGGCGGGCCGGGTGGATGCGGACGTGCCGGGCGCGGGCCGGCTGTCGCTGGCGGTGGAGACGGACTATCCGTGGTCGGGCGACGTGCGTCTCACCGTGCGCGAGGCGCCGGGAGATCCGGTGGAGCTGCGGCTGCGGGTGCCCGGCTGGTGCGACCGCGCCGGCCTGGAGGTGGTCCCGGCCGACGCGGCAGATCCCGATCGTGCACTCGCCGCCAGCGGCTACGCCATCCTGCGGCGCGTGTGGGCGCCGGGCGACCGGGTTGCGCTGCGGTTGTCGATGCCGCCGCGCCGCCTGGTCAGCGATCCGCGGGTGACGGCCAATGTGGGCCGCGTGGCCCTGGCGCGCGGGCCGCTGATCTACTGCGTCGAGTCCCACGACCGCGCCGGACTGGGGCAAGACGCCTTCGCGCTGCCGGATGACGCGCCGGTTACGCCGGGTCCCGGCGACTCGCGCCTTACGGGGATGACGCTGCTGGACACGACGGCCGTGCCGCTGCCCGGGACGCCCGAGCCCGGCGCGCTCTATCAGCCGCTGCCGGGCGACGCGCAGGCGGCCCATGCGCCCACGAATCACACCGCCATCCGCGCCATTCCCTATTTCGCCTGGGCCAATCGAGGCCCGAGCAGCATGGATGTATGGCTGCGCCGCCAGGAGGCGGTTTCGAGCTAGGCAACCGTCGCTGACCGCCAGTTCCCGCCGAAGGAGACCTCTGCGCAACCCCTCCGTCATTCCGGCGAAGGCCGGAATCCAGTCCGGTCGAACCTAGAAGCGCGCCGGACGCTCCCCGCGGGGCCGGTCGGCCATCCCCGGCGGGCGGCTGCCGGGCAATGACATGTGACCGCCGGCGGTGGCATGCTGCGGCGGATGCCGCCGTCCACCTCCCCCCGCGTCTGCTTCGTCATTCCCACCTATAACGAGGCAGCCAACATCACGCCGCTGCTCGAGCGGCTGACCACGCTCCACGCCGGCGGCGACACGGCGATCGTGGTCGTGGATGACCACAGCCCCGATGGCACCGGACGGCTGGTGCGGGACTTCGCCGCGGCCGATTCGCGGGTGCACCTGCTGGAGGGTCCCAAGCGCGGACTGGGCCACGCCTACGTGCGCGGCATGCGGCACGCGCTGGATGCGCTTGGGGCGGAGACGATCGTGCAAATGGACGCCGACTTCTCGCACGATCCCGCGGACGCCCGCCGGCTCATCGACCGTCTTGGAGCGGGCGCAGACGTGGCGATCGGGAGTCGCTACGTGCCCGGCGGCGGCATTGACCATCGCTGGAGTCTGCGCCGCCGACTGCTGTCGGGCTGGGGAAACCAGCTCACCCGCTGGGTCACCGGCCTGCGGCAGGTGCGCGACTGCACAGCCGGGTTCAAGGCCATCAGCGCCGACGCGCTGCGCGCCGCCGACATCGACAGCATCACGGCTCGCGGTCAAGCCTTCCAGGTCGTGCTGCTGCACCGCCTGACCCGCAGCGGCGCCCGCGTCGTCGAAGAGCCGATCTTCTTCCGCGAGCGCGACCGCGGTCGAACCAAGCTGGGCTGGCGGGACATCGTGGAGTGCCTGCTAGTCATCTGGCAGCTGCGATTGGTCGACCTGCTCCGCCCGAGGGGCTGAGCCAGGCAACGCCGCCGCGACCCGTTCCAGGCGCTCTTCCCCATCCGTCATTCCCCATCCGTCATTCCGGCGGAGCCTGTCCCCGCGCAGGGAGACCTTTGCGAAACCCCTCCGTCATTCCGGCGAAGAGCCTGCCCCGTACTCGATACGGGGCCGGAATCCAGTCCGGTCGAACCTGGAAGCGCGCCGGATGCTTGGGGCCGGGCGGGTCTCAGACCCGCCTCTACAGACTCATGCAAAGGTCTCCGCAGGCGGGGAGCCGGAATCCAGTCTCTCCCTACGCCACGCACCTCGGACTCGGCGCCCGAGCGAGGGTGGGCACGGTCCCTCCATCCATGTGGAGACGATTGAGATTACCGAATAGCCTTGGAAGTTACAGTTGTAACGCTCTAGGATAGGGGCTGTAGCAGCACGGCGCGCGCCACATGCGCGGCGCCAATGACACCGGGAGGCCCCTTTGTCCGAGCTTCGCCCCGACGCGTTGCCCCCACCGTCCGAGTCCTACGTGCAGGATCTGGAGCAGCACCTGCTCACCGAGTTCGGCGGGCGCAACGCCCGCATCGAGCGCTTGCGGCGGCTGCGGTTCATGGAGGAGCCGGTGGACATTCCGGCCGCCTACCGAGCCACGACGCGCGAGGTGCGAACCCCGCTGGCCCGCGAGCAGCTCAAGCGGGTCGTGGGCAGCCTGACCGCCAACCACCCAACGGTCAGCGTGCCGCCGGCCGACCAGACGTCGGAGAGCCGCGCGAACGCCTCGCGCCGCGAGCGTTGGACGGCCGCCGCTTTGCGGCGCATGAAGAACGACGCCGGGCGCGACATTTTCGGCATGTTCGTCGACGCGCTGGTGGCCGACGGCACCGGCGTGATGAAATTGGTCTACATGCCCGAGCGCTGGACGGGCTATCCGCGTCGCGGCGACGCCGGGCCCGAGACCGACACGGCCTTCAACGAGCGGTCGACGCGGTTCAAACGATCCGCGCCGTTTCCGCTGGCCTGGCGCGACGTGGACGTGCTGACCTTCTATCCGCTGATGGGCGACGACGGAGTCGAGGCGTGCCTCGAGATTTCGGAGCGCCCCAAGTGGCTCATGATGCGGCGCTACGGCCTGGTCGAAGACCGGCGGTCGGGCCGCCTGACGCCGGCGGGCCGCGCGCCGGCGAGCGAGGGTCCGGCGACCGCCGGGGGCAGCGTGCGCGTGGTCGAATACTGGGACCGCGAGCACTTCGCCTACCTGGTGGACGGCCACCTGGTGCGGCGCGGCCGTCACGCCTACGGCGCCGTGCCCTATGTGATGGCGCATGGCAACCAATCGCCCAGCCGCGATCCGGCCAAGGCCGGCGAGTCGATGCTGGCGTCGGTGGAATACCTGGTGCCGCTGCTCGACCGGCTGCTGACCATGAAGCAGAACGCGGTGCATCTCTACGCCTATCCGACGCCCAAGCTCACCGGCTTCGCGGGCGGCGACGGCGCCCTGGGAGACGACGGCCGCCCGCCGCCGATCGAGTTTCGGCCGGGCGAGATTCTGCCGCTGTTCCCCGGAGAGGACCTGAGCCTGCTGCAGTGGTCGGGCACGCCGCCCGATCTGGACGAGCTCATCGCTCTCACGCGCTCGATGATCGACCAGGCCGGCGTGCCGACGGTGCTCTTCGGCATCGCGCCCGACGGCAACACGAGCGGCTACTACCTGAACCAGCTGATCAACGCGGCGCGACTGTCGTTCAACCAGATCACGCGGCACGCCGAGCAGGCGCTGGAGCGCATCGTCCAGCTGGCCTGGCGCCTGGTCGAGCACCGGGTGCGGGAAACGGTGTACGTCTACGGCGATGACGACGCCTCGTGGCTGGGCCTCTCGCCCCGCGACATCAACGGCTACTACGCCGTGCGCGCCAAGCTGGAGGCCCTGGCCCCGGCGGACGAGATTGCCCAGGGCACCTACGCCGCGAACCTAGTGGCGGCCAAGCTGGCGTCCCGGCGCTGGGCCATGCAGGAGAAGCTGGGTATCGCCAATGCGGCGGAGATGCAGGCGGAGATCCTGCGCGAGGAGATGCTGGACGATCCCGAGGTCCGGCGCGAGCTGTGGCGCCGCGACGGCGCCGCGGAAACGGCGGACGCGGAGCGCGTGGCTCCGGCGGCCGGTTCGTGATGGTCGTCAAGCGACGGCGGTCGACCGACGAGTTCCCGGCCAGGTTTCGCGAGTTGGCCGAGGAGCACACGGACGAGATCTGCGCGGAGGTGGTCAGGCGCGCGTGCAAAGGCGAGCGCTGGGCCACCGAGCTGGTGATGCAATACGCCTTCGACCGCTCCGCCGAGGCGTCCGAGGACGCGCTCGTGAACCTGTTGGAGGAGATCCGCGCCCGCCTTGCGCACAGCGCGTGAGGCGCTGTGGCGGCGCGTCGGCTACGCGCCGAGTCCCGAGCAGCGTCAGGCGCACGACTCGTCGGCGCGCATTCGCCTGATCGCCGGTGGCGAGCGCGCCGGCAAGAGCCGCAGCGCCGCCATGGAGCTGTTCGGCCGCTGCCTGGAAGGCCGGCTCTACTGGCTGGTGGGCCCGGACTACGAGCTCTGCCGGCCCGAGTTTCGCTATCTGGCCGAGGCGTTCGGGGCCATCGGCGCGGTCGACAGCCTGAGCTTTCCCAGCTCGGAGCAGTGCCGCCTGACGCTGCGCACCGGGGCGCGGATCGTGACCAAGTCGGCCCGCGATCCGGCGCGGCTGGCCGGCGAGGCGCCCGACGGGATCCTGGGCTGCGAGGCCGCGCAGCTGCCCTATGACGTCTTTCTCCGACTGCGCGGCCGCGTGGCCGAGCGCCGCGGGTGGCTCTGGCTGAGCGGCACGTTCGAGGGCTCGCGCGGCTGGTACGCCGACCACTTCAGCGCCTGGCAGGTGGTGAACGCCGACGGCGCGGCATCGTTCTCGATTCCCACCTGGTCCAACCGGGCGCTCTTCCCGGGCGGACGGGCCGATGCCGAGATCGAGGCGCTCGAAGCCACCTATCCGGCGCCGGTGTTTCGGGAACGCTTCGGGGGCGTGCCCTGCCCGCCGGCGACGCTGGTGTTTCCCGAGTTCGAGCCGGCGCGGCACGTGGCCGCCGTCGACCCGGACGACGCCCAATCCGTCGAGGTCGCGATCGATCCGGGCTACGCCGGCGCCTACGCCGTGCTGGCGGTCGCCGAGTCAGCGGGCGCGGTTCGCGTGATCGACGAGGTCTACCACCGCCGCATGGTGGCCGCGGACGTCATCGCGGAGTGCCGCCGCCGCTGGTGGTGGCCGCGGGTGACCGGCGGCGTGATCGATATCGCCGGACGCCAACACCACGCCAGCGCCAGCCAGGTCGAAATCTGGCAGGCCCTGGCCGGGCTGCGCCTGCGGTCCCGCCCGGTGCGGATCCAGGACGGCATCGACCGCTTGCGGACGTTTCTGCGCGACCCGGCCACCAGCGAACCGCGCCTCACCCTGGCGCCGGCCTGCCGCGCGCTCATGCAGGAGTTTGGCAGCTATCGCTATCACGAGGCGCGGGACGACCGCCCCATCTCCGAGTTGCCCATCGACCGCGACAACCACGCCATCAAGGCGCTGGCCTACTGGCTCTACGACCGCTTCGGCCCCGTCGCGCGGCCCGCGCGGTCGTACCGGCCGTTCGCGTTGGTGGGGTAGCGACTTACCCGGCGCCAAGCGGGCGCCTGCGCTACCGAGTGAGCGGCGTCGCGCTACCGCCCCGAGCCGTCGCTGCCGCCTGAGTCGCGCCGGCGGCGTTTGCTCCGCTGAGCCTCTGCCCAACCCGACCGCTCGGCCGCGGCGAGCAGCTGGGCCATCAGGTCCGGATGCACGGCATAGCGCGTATTCCGTCCCTTCCCCGATCGCACGGCGGCGCCGCAGGACACCAAATGCGTCAGGTCCGCGTAGGCGGTGGATGCGGACGCACCGATCAGCCGCGCGTACATGGAGCTGGACACGGAGCCCGTGTCGATGATGTACGTCAGGCCCAGCGTCTGCCGCTCGGTCAGATCTGTGCCGAACGTGTCCCGCCAGGCGTCCTGACGCCCCTTGAGAACCACGGCGAACTCTTCAAGCATGGTGGCGGCCGTGTTCAGGGCGTCGGTATGGAATGCGGCGAACGGCGTCACATCGACAGCCGTTTGGAAGTCCAGACCGTGCGTGTCGCGGAGGGCTTGGTAGTAGCCGTCGCGGTTGCGCCAGAGCACCACATTCAGCGACACCATGCCCTCCGCCGACCATCCCGCCTGGTGCAGGATCATGTCGGCGACGAGACGGGCCGTCCGACCGTTCCCGTCCTCGAACGGGTGGATCGACACCAGGCCGGCGTGCGCCAGCGCCGCGATGATCGGCGGGGGATAGCATCCCTCGGCCGTCCATCGCTGGATGTGGGCGACCAGCCGGTCCATCAGGTCCGGGATCCAGGTCGGCGGCGGCGGCCGGTAGCGAATCTCGCGCGACTCTGGGTCCACGATCAGGCTGGGTCCGGTGCGGTACTGCCCCCGGCGCCGTGACATCTCCTCCGGCAGGTCCTTGAGGATCAGCGAGTTCATGGCGCGCAGCAGTCCCTGGTCAATCCGCACCGTCGCGTCCGCCGCCAGTTGCTCCATCAGCCCATAGGCGTCCTGCAGGTTCGTCAGCTCGCGCTCTTCGTGACGGGCCGGCTCGGCCTCGCCCGAAAACACGACCCGGGCCTCCTCGTAGCCGAGGGGGTTGCCCTCCACCTTCGCCGAGGCGAGCGTGCTCAAATAGCGCGCGCGCTCGCGGAAATAGGGTTCGTAGCCGCCGGGGATCAGGGTGCGGACGACGTAGAGTCGCCGGTAGAGAAACTCCGTGTCGATATCGCTGGTATCCACCGTGAGCTTGAATTCCATACCTTCGACCAATGGATTACTCCCTTGCTCCATAAAGATAATTCTATGAATCCCTCGGGTCAAGGGAATAATCTCTTACCTCAATGCGATTAGGCCCTCGTCAACGGCGTCCGATCTCAGGTCCGCTGCTGCGTCCCTACAAAAACTGCTCCGGTGCGCGGGTGAAGTTGATCTTGGGTCCGGCGGCGCGCAGGGCTTCCTCGCCGCCGTTGCGCTCGATCAGCCGGCGCTGGGCGGCCTTGGCCTCGGCCTCGACGGCCTCGGGGTCGACGATCGTCCGCAGCCGCGCCTCGAACCCTGCCAGACGAGCGGCGTGTGCCGGATCGCCCGCCAGGTCCTGACGCTCTTCCGAGTCGTTCGCAAGGTCGAAGAGCTGCGGCGGAAAGCCGTGGTAGTGCACGTACTTCCACCGCTCATCGCGCAGCATGAACGCGCCCGACACCGAGCCGCTGGCGTGATATTCGGCGAACGTCGTGCGCGATGCCGGTCCCTCGCCGCGCGCCAGCGGCCAGAGCGACGTGCCGGGCAGGTCCGCGTCGGCGGATTCGAGCGGCACGCCGACGCCCTCGCAGATGGTGGGAAAGGCGTCCACCAGCGAGACGCTCACGTCGCGCACCGCGCCGGCCGGCACGTCGGGACCGGCCAGGATCAGCGGCACGGCCACGGCGCTGTCATACATCACGCTCTTGCCCCAGAGTCCATAGTCGCCCAGGGTCTCGCCGTGGTCGCTGGTGTAGATCACGCGCGTGTGGTCGTCGAGGCCGCACGCATCCAGCGCGCCCAGCACACGCCCAATCTGACGGTCGAGATAGGTGCACATGCCCAGATAGGCGGCAATCGCGCGGCGCGTGGGCTCCTCTCCCGGAAAGTCCTCGGGTGTGAATATCCGCGCCTCGCGGAAAGCCGACACATGCGGGTGATCCGGCCACTCGGCGGGCTGCCACTGGATCGGCAGCGGCACCTCGTCCAGCGGGTAGCGCGCGAAGTCGGCCGGCGGCGCGATCAGGGGAAAGTGCGGGAGCGTGAAGGAGACGAAAAGACACCACGGCTCGGAGTGCTGTCCGGCCTCGTCGCGCAGCCAGGCGCAGGCTTCGTCGGCGATGGTGGCGTCGTAGCGCAGATATTCCGAATCGCCCGGGCCGGCGGCGTGAACGTTCTCGAGCTGGCGTCGCGCGCGTGGCATGTCCCAGCGGATCGAGCCGAACGCGTCGCCGCGCTCGTGCATCACGTGCATGGACAGGCGCTGGTCCGGCAAGCCGATGTCGTCGCGCGTGTTGCGGTAGTGCAGCTTGCCGATGGTGGTGACCTGATGACCGTGGGCGGCGAGTCGGTGGCCCCAGCTAGGGGCCGCGTCGCCGGTGTAGGGCATGGCGTTGTCCCAGGCGCCGATCTGGTGGCCGTAGCGCCCGGTGAGAAAGCTCGCCCGCGACGGCACGCAGATGGGAATGTTGCATGAGGCGTTGGTGAAGCGCGTGCCGCGGGCCGCCAGCGCGTCGAGATGCGGCGTCTGCACCAGCGGATGCCCGGCGCAGCCCAGCACGCGCGCATTGTGCTCGTCAGACATGATGACGAGCAGGTTGGGGGGTTGCATTGGTGGTCCGCGGGGCGCCAGCTAGCGGCCCGCCCCGGCTGGGCCACCGGCTGACGGCCGGACCACTTGGCTCACTTCACCTGTGATCACGGGCGGCCCTCGTCGCGCAGGTCGCGCAGCGTCGCCTCGCTGACGTCCAGCGGGCCCAGATCCCGATGCCGGCGACGAATCCGCGCCAGCAGGGCTTCCACGGCGTCCGCGCCCGGACGCACGGAGGCCGTCAAGCGCGCCAACCTCTCGCGATTCAAGCTGCGATTGTTGCGCCCCGCTGCCTTCAGCTGGTGTTGCATGTCGCCTCGAGTTTCCACAACGACTCCTGCCCGAAGGTGCTTTCCCGACACAGATTCCAACGCAACATCGTAACCAGCAGCACCCTTCCGGTGGACGGCACCTAGACTAACGTCAGCCCTCGACGCGTCGGCCCCCTCCGTCATTCCGGCGGAGCCTGTCCCCGCGCAGGCGGGGAGCCGGAATCCAGTCCTCTCCGTCACTCCCGCCTCCTCCGCCATTCTGGCGGAGGCCGGAATCCAGTCCGGTCGAACCTGGAGGCCGGCTGGATGCCTGGCGATGAGCCAGATCTGTCCTCGATACGGGACCGAACCCATGCTGGCGCGACTTGTATGACGAGGTTGTGTAGGCGACAGCGTGGATGCCTGCGCCGATGCGGTTCGGACGACTGGACCCCGGCCTTCGCCGGGGTGACGGAGGGTGGGAGCGTGGTCTCCGACTGAGGGCGGAATTGCGGCCTGCACCCTCGCCCGCCATCGCTAGCCACTGACCATCAGCGCTTAGCCTGGCACGTCCGTACTCCATTTGCATACGTTACTTGAGTAACGTAGAGTTCTCTATGTAAGCACTCGCGGGGATGCGCTCGGCGCTCCGGACCCGGAGCGGCCCGGGTGGGTCCCGTGGGTGTGCGCCACGGTCGGCGCTCGGCGTCGCCGGGCCGGCTCGCAGGCGGCGGACGCACCTCGCAAGGTGGATGGACGCCCGTGCGGACCGGCGCCGGCGCGCCCGCGTCCCGATCGGCAGGCGCCATGCGCTTCCGCGCGGCTGGAAGGCGACCGGCCGGCGGCATCACCGGCAGGAGTCCGGCCCGGTGCCCCGGCCGTCGCCTTCGGGACGCCCCGCACCGAAGGGGCTGTCTCCGTCACCCGCGCGGCGAGCCTTCATCACTCCCACGACGCCCGCTTGGGGCGTGAAAGGAGAGTCCATGGCGATTACGACGGGCGCCTCGATTGGGGACGTCGTCGACACGGTGATCGCCGAAGCGCGCCGGACGCAGATGCACCGCACGGTGATGGAGCCGCTGGTGCGCACCTACCGCGTGAGCCGCGGCGCCGGCGACACGCTGGAGATTCCCAAGTTCGGCACGGTCACGGCCGGCGCTCTCACCGAGGGCGTGGACATGACCAATCCGCAGACGCTGGCGACCACCAAGGTCACCATCACGCCGGCCGAGGTCGGCGCGCAGATCGTGATCACGGATCGAGCGCTGCGCACGGCGCGCGAGGACATGGCGCGCGCCGCCGGCCGCGTGCTCGGCGACGCGGTGGCCAAGAAGCTGGACGCGGACCTGCTCGGGCTGCTGGACGGCTTCGGCGCCTCGCTGGGCGGGGCCGGCGAGTCCATCACCATGGGGCATCTGCGCGCGGCGGTGTCGCGGCTGCACGCGGCCGCCGAGCCGGCGCCCATGCCCTACTACGGCGTGCTGCATCCCTACCAGGCCCACGACCTGGCGGAGGACATCTCGCCCATCGGCACCTACCCGGTGCCCAGCGGCATCTCGCAGACGGTGCTCGAGAACCACTGGGTCGGGCGGGCCTTCGGGGTCGATCTGTTCCAGGCCGGCAACCTGCCGGTGGACAACGCCGACGACGCTAAGGGCGGGGTGTTCTCCCGCGAGGCGCTGGTCCTGGTGATCTTCAAGGACTGGGCGGTGGAGCGTCAGCGCGACGCCTCGCTGCGCGCCTGGGAGCTCAACGTCGTGGCCGACTACGGCTACGCGGAGTACCAGGACGCCTGGGGCGTGGAGATGTACTTCGACGCCGCGGCGCCCAGCAGCTAGGCGGCGGGGCCGCGGCCGAGATCGCATGCAACGAGTTCGGCGCGGAGTGGGGGCGGTTCGCGAACCGCCCCTGCCCCCGGGCCCTTCGGGCCTGTCATCCGAGGGCCGTGAGGCATCCAGAGTGCCGGTTCTCCCGGCTCGGGGTGAGCGATACGCAACCCCTCGCTGCGCGCGGAATGGCTGGTGGGCGTCCGCCGTGGTCCGGCCCCCTCTCCCCGCCGGGGGAGAGGGGGCCGATTGTGAAAGGAAACGTGAATGTCTGGACCGATCATCTGGATTCCGCGGGAGCGCCGGGCGCGGCTGGTGCACCGGTTTCGCGGCGCGACGCCGCATTCGCCGGTGGTGGTGCTGAGCCCCGATGCAAGCGAGGCCGCCGACGCGGCCGAGGCGGCGTTGGAAGGCCAGCGCCGGCGGCTGGCGGATCGCGGCAGCGCCTTCAGCGAGCGGCTCGACGCGCAGCGACCGCAATGGCGCGACGCGTGAGGAGACCCTCGCGCAACCTCACAGCGATCAATTCCCCGTCCGTCATTCCGGCGAAGGCCGGAATCCAGTCCGGGTCCCGGGCGCGCCGCGCGAACCCGGCCCCCGGCCCCGTACTCGATACGGGGCCGGCGCTTCGCCGGGGTGACGCCGAGTCGCCGAACCGTCGCGCCAACCGTTCTCGGCGCCTGACTCGAGGTCCCTCGTGAGCGTCACGCGAGCGGAGCTGCGGCGGGCCGTTGCGGCGCCGATGATGCGCACCGTCATCGGCGTGGCCGGCGGCGGGTCCACCGTGGCGCTGGCCGATCCGGCGGAGCTGCAAGACTCCGGCGCCTCCGACGACCTGTGGACCGGCGCCTGGCTCCACATCACCGCCGGCGCCAACGCGGGCGAGGTGCGGCGCGTAACGGCGTACGACCCGGCGTCGGGATCGGTCACGGTGAACCGGCCGTTCGCGCGTCCCGTCGACACCACGTCCGAGTACGAGCTGCTGCGCCTGCTTGGGCCGGCGGAGTTGCATCTGGCCATCGACGACACGCTGGCGCGCTGCTGGCGCCGAACGCTGGCCGAGTTGACGTCGGTCGCCGACGGCCGGCGGCGGTGCCCGCTGCCGGCCTGGGTCACGCGACGCCAGCAGGTGGTGGAGGTCTGGGAGCGCCGTGGCGCACCGCCGCGAGGCGAGCACCTGCGCGCCGTGGATTGGTGGCGGCTCACGCGCGGCGCTCCCGGGCACGAATCGCCGTTCTGGATCGAGCTTGATCACGCGCCGGGCGGCGCGCTGCTCGTCGAGGGGCTGCGTCCCTACGAGGCTCTCGCCGCCGACCAGAGCGTCACCGACGCCCCGGCGGACTGGGTGACGGCGGGCGCGCTGGCGTACGCCTATCGGCGCTTGCGCCGCGATGCCCCGGCGGACGACGCGGACCGCTACGCCGCGCTGCAGTACGAGGCCGCGCGTGAGTTTCAGCGGCTGTCGCGGCTCTACCAACCTCGGGCCGTGCGGCGCGTCCAGCTCGGGGAGCGGCTCTAGATGCCCGGGTCGCGGCGGTCGCCCTTCCCCTTCGACTGCGTGCTGCATGGGTCGGGCCTGATGCTGACCGACGACGGCGGCGCGGCGTGGCGCGAGCGTCGCCTGGAAGCCCTGCCGCCGCCGATCGCGGGGCCCGCGCGAGCCTACGCCCAGTTTCCGCCCGAGCATGAGGCCGCCTGGACCAACGACGATCTGACGGGCGGATACGGCGCCAGCACGGCCCCCGCGGAGAGCGGACGGCGATACGCGCACGGTTTCGTCGACGCGCGCATTCCCAACCAGATCATCCTGCCGCCGGCGGTGGCGGAGGCGCGCACACGCGCGAGTGGCACGGTGCGCGGCCATTTCGAGCTGAACGGCGTGCTCTATGCGCTGATCGGCTCGGCGGTCTACCGCTCGACCGACGGCGCCCGCTGGACGCTTGCCCACAGGTTTGGTGACGGCGTCGAGGCGGTATCGGCGGCCGTGTTCCAGGGGGAGGCGGCGGTTCCCCACGCGTTCGTCGCGGTCGGCAGCGGGCCCGGCGACGGCCCCTATTGGACCTTCGACGGCGAAGCCTGGACCGAGCATCCGGGTGAACTGGCCGCGCCGATTGCGGTGCTGGCGACGGGCGACGGCGGCGCGACCTACACGGACCACACGGCGGCGGTGGCGGGAGTCGATCCCGTGGCCCCCGGCGAGGTGCGCCTGCTCGGCACGACGGCCAGCGGCGATTGGCTGCTCGTGGGCGCCGACGCGCCGTTCGCTGGCCTGCGGCTGGACCCGCGCAACCGCGTCAACCGTCGCGCGGCGGCGCTCGCGGTCGAGTTTTGGTCGGGCGCGTCCTGGACGGCCGTGAGCGATCTGGCCGACGGCGCCAGCGTTTCGGGCGCCGCGCTGGGACGCGCGGGCGAGGTCTCGTTCACCGAACCGGCCGCATGGCGCCCCGCGCGCATCGGCGGCGTTCGGGCGTATTGGGTGCGGTTTTCGGCGACCTCCGTGCTGGACTCCGGCGCGCGGCTGCACAGCATTGCCGCGCGCCAGCCGCGCAAGGCCGACCGGTTCCTGGTGGTCGGGCATGAGCTGCTGCGGGCGTCCTCCGAAACGAGATCGCCCCGGCTCTCCCGATCGACGGACGGCGGACCCGTCGCGACCTGGACCCCCGGCCAGCCGGTGGGCGACGGCGCGCAGCCGGTCACGGACTTGCACGCGCTGGGCGGCGCGCCCTACGCGGTCAAGTCGGACGGGCTGTTTCGAGCGCCTCGATCCGGCGCGGCGGAGCCTGTGCGGCCGCGGCCGCATCCGTCCGGATCGCCCGAGCTCGATGACGGTGGGGGAGGCGCCGAGTGGCGCGGAGCGCTCTGGCTGCCGTTCCGGTCCGGGCTGTATCGCTTCACGCCAGGCGCGTTCGAGCCGGTTGGTCCGGAAACGCTGCCGGACAACGACTCGCCGGCGCGCGGACGCATCACGGCCTGCGCCGGCGACGCCTATTTCCTGTACGCCGCGCTGCGCAGCGAGCAGGGCGTGACCTACCTGATGTGCCACGACGCCGAACGCGGCGCCTGGCATCCGCTGGCCGACCTGGGTCGCCGCGAGTGCCGCCACATGTGGGTCTCGGACATTCCGGGTCCCAACCCGCGGCTGTACCTCGGGCTGGACGGCGACATTGGCGTAGTCGTCCTGCCGCGGCACACCGCCAACCCGTTGCACGACCCGGAGTGCCGCTTCGCCGCGTCGGGCGAGCTGCGGCTGGCGCGTTTCCACGGCAGCCCCGCGGCCCGGCGCACGGCGTTCCTGGGACTCGTCCTCGACGGCGCGCGCCTGGGGCCGGCGGCCTATGTCGACGCCGCCTACCGGCTGGATGGACAGGGGGCGTATGCGCCGCTGGGTCGATTCGCCACCACCTCGGGCCAGCGGGTGGACTTCGGCTCGGCAGTGGCCGGGACCTCGATCGACCTGCGCCTGCGGCTCACGTCGCGGAGCGACCGGGACACGCCGGTGATTCGGGCCGTCACGCTGGCCTACGCGCCGCGCACCGGCTTCCGGCGGGTCTTCGACTTCCGCGTGCGGCTGGCCGACCGGCTCTCGCTGCGAGACGGAGGTCGGGACCGTCGGACGGCGCGTGACATCAAGCGGGCGCTCATTGACGCGGCGGCCTCGGAGCTGCCGGTGATGCTCACCACCCCCGACGGCGAGGCGCTGGAGGTGCTGGTGCGCGAGGCCGAGGTCCGCGCGACGGGCCGGCCGCTCACCTGGGCCATGCACGTATCCGCGACCGAATACCGGCCGACCGCCGCCCATGGCCGGCACCGCCGGCTGGCCACCTACCGCCACGACCACCTGGCGGCCTATGTCCATCGCCAGATCTCCCAGTTCTAAGGAGGACCAATGCCGACGACGACGCTGAATCTCAACCTCACCAAGCCGCTGCCCACGGAGCGGTACGACGTTGGGGTCGTCAACGCCAATGCGGATGCGGTCGACGCAGCCTTCGACGTCGCCGCCGGGCATCGGCATGACGGCTCGACGGGCCAGGGTCCGCCGCTGGCCACCGACGCGCTGGCCGATCGGGCCGTGACGCGGCCGAAGCTGGCGCCCGACGCGGTTGTGACGGACAACATCGCCGACGCGGCGGTGACCGTGGACAAGCTGGCTGACGCCGCCGTGACCGCCGCAAAGCTCGCCCCCCACGTCGGCGGGGTCTCGCTGGTCAACGTCCAGGACGGCGCGGGTCACAACGACGCCAACGTGTCGCACTACCGCGCCGAGGCGGGCTGGGGCTATGTCTCCACCAGCGGCGGCGGCAATCGCCGCAGGAAGACCGTCACCTTCGGGCAGGCGTTCGCGGCAGCGCCCCTCGTGCTGGTGACCGGGCTTGGATCGGTGACCGGGAGCGGCAACGAGCCGAGCGACGACCCCATTTCCGTGTTCGGCAACCAGGGCCGGCACACCATCTGGTTCGTGAAGGACATCGGCGCGACCGGGTTCACGGCTGAAGCCCACATCTCCGCCGCCGCGAACAACACGTGGAACGGCTTTGCCTGGCTCGCCATCGGGGCCGGGGCCTGATGTCCGACGCCGCGCCGCTGCTGGGCGTGCACTTCTGGAATCCCGCGCGGTCGCCGGGCTATCCCGTGCCGACGCTGTTCGTGGAGCACGTCTACACCCACCCCACCGGCGACCGGCAGCGGCATTGGCTGGAGATGGCGGGCCGCTGCCGCGTGCTGCGCGACGCCGGGCATCGCGTCCTGCTCAAGGTGAAGTTTCGCGTCGGCGTGGATCAGCCGAGGACCGAGGCGGAGCTTGACGCGTATCTCCACGGGCTGGAGGCGCTGGCGCCGCGCTTCGGCGATATCGACGTGACGTTCGGCAACGAGCCCAACTGGCGGCGCTCGAAGGCCGAGGATCCCAGCGTGAGCCCCGCCTGGATGGCGCGGGTGTTCAACGGCGCCGGAACCGAGCCGGGCAACCCCTGGAACGCCCTGCAGGTGTGGCGCACGCACGCCGCATCGCCCTGCCGTGTCTTCGTCACGCCAACGGGGCCGTTCGCGCCGCGCGGCGGGCGGCCGTCGGCCGAGGTCGAGCAGTCGCCGTGGGCGCGCTACAGCGCGGAGTTTTGGGAGCGGTGCCGGGACGCGGCGCGGGACAGCTGGTCGCGTCGCTTCCAGGGCGTGGCGCTGCATGCCTATGCGCGCACGGGCGCCAATGGCGAGTCCCACGGCGGACGCCATGAGCCCTGGCGCGATCCGCGCGACGGGCTGGGGCGGCGTTGGGGCTCCAATGTGATGCAAACCTGGGACGAGGCGCTGCGCGCGGTGGGGCTGGGGCGCAAGCCGGTCGTCATCGCGGAGTACAACGCGCGCACCGACGGGCCCTCCGCCGCGGCCTATCCGGCGGGGCTGCTGCCCAACGCCTTTGCCTACGCCTGCGCGGTGTTCGGGCGGCGTCTGCAGGGTCTGGCCTGGTTCGTGGACGCCAACGGCGACGGCCATTGGCGTGACGAAGCCCTGGCCGACGGCGTGGGGCGGATGGCCGAGGCCGACGCCGACTTTCGACGGGTGTGGGCGTGACGAGCGGCGGACGCCTGCCTCCCGACGGCAACGGCCGGTTGCTGGCCCGCATCGACGAGCGCACGGCGTCGATCCTGCGCGAGGTGGCGCAGCTGCGGTCGGACCTGGCGGCGCACAAGGCCGAGGCGCGCGACGTTCGTCACGCGGGCCGAGTTTCGACCCATCCGCAGCGTGATCTACGGGCTGGTGGGCCTGACCCTGACCAGCGTGGGCGGCGGCGTGCTGGCCCTGGTGCTGCGATGACCGGGGAGGCGAACTGATGGCCTATCTGCCGCCGCTCGACGGCATCATTCGCGTGACCTCGGTGTTCGGGCTGGACCGCGGCAGCTACCGCCACGGCGGCCTCGACCTGGCGTTGCAGCAGGAGTCGGTCTACCGCCGCCCGGTCAGGGCGCCGGCGGCCGGAACCGTTTTGGCGGTCTGGACGACGGACCGGCCCTCCACGCAAGACCCGACGGTGCGAAACGGGTTTCCCTATGGCAACGCCGTGGCGCTGCGCGATGACGCGGGCGTGCTGTGGCGGCTGCTGCACTTCGACGAGCCGCCGGCGGTTCGCGTGGGCGAGCGCGTGACGGCCGGCCAGACGCTCGGGCTGTGCGACTCGTCCGGCAATAGCACCGGGCACCACCTGCACCTGGACGCGTCGCCCCGCGGCGCCATCGACCCGGCGACGTTTCGCGTGCGCGGGGCGCGGGTCGATCCGCTGCGCCTGTACGCGGAGGCATACGCGCGTGACGCGGGCTACGACCCCGAGGTGTTCCGGCGGCAGATCACGGTGGAGAGCGACTGGAATCCCCTGGCCGTGAGTCGCGCGGGGGCCGAGGGCCTGGCGCAAATCATCCCGCGCTGGCACCCGGCCATGCGCGGGCGCACCTTCGACCCGTTCGCGTCGCTGGACTATGCGGCGCGGCTGATGGCGTCGCACCTGGACCACCGCGGCGGCGACTACCGCGAGGCGCTGGCGGACTACAACACGGGCCGCGACGCGGACGGCCCGTTCCGCGCCCAGGGCTATCGATACGCGGACACGATCTTGGAGGGCCTGGACATGGCAAGCACGGCGGAGCTCGAGGCGCTGCGGCGAGACCGCGACGCCAACCACAACCGCAAGCTGGCGGCGCTGGCGCACCTGGGCGAGGTGATCCAGGCGGCGCGACGGGCCGGCGAGTCCGCGTTTCGCCCGCCGGACTGGCGCCGGGTCATGACCGCGGAGCGGTTCTATCACGACCCCGAAGCGGGTGAGTGACGGAGGAGTGTGCTTCGGCGGGCGCTTGGCCGGAGTGATGGAACCAAAGTGCCGGTTACCCGGTCGTCACCCCGGCGAAGGCCGGGGTCCAGGGCCGACGCCGGGTTCGGCCGGACTGGATTCCGGCCTTCGCCGGAATGACGGAGGGGGCGGGAGTGACGGAGAGGACTGGATTCCGGCTCCCCGCCTGCGCGGGGACAGGCTCCGCCGGAATGACGGAGTCGGGGGCGGTGGATTCCCGCCTTCGCGGGAATGACGGAGAGGACTGGATTTCGGCCTCGGACTCGATTGAGGGCCGATCGTTCGACGGAGTGACGAGTTGGAACGAGTCAGTGGTTCGACAGGGCCTCGCGGCGAGCGCGAGGCGAGTTTTGGAGGTAGTTGGATGAAGGGACAAGCAATGACGACGACTTACAGCGTGAAGCTGGGCGTGCTGCGGCGCTTCGTGCGCATCGTGAGCGCGGCGTTCGTGGCGGGCGGCGTGCCCGGCGCGGTGGCCGCCGTGCAAAGCCCCGAGATCTACGAACTCGGGACGCAATTGATCGGCGCGGCGGGCGTGGCGGTTGCCGCCGGCGCGCTCGCGGCCCTCGACAAGGCCGTTCGCAGCCGCCACGGGTCGTGGTTGGGGCTGTTGCGGATCGGCTAAGGCGGCCGGCCACCGTGTGCGCTCCGCGGAGTCCCGATTCACCAGAGTCGGGACTCCGCCCATGACTCCAGGGCTATCTGTTACGGTGACTACAGGCGCCACAATCGGCGCACCTGGGATTCACCCGGCGGCGGGCTCACCTCTCCTACAACTCCTGTCCACTCGTTCGCCCCGCGCTGAATCGCCGTTTTCACCCTGCATCGCCCTTGGAGTCATGTCTGTATGCCTTTTGAATATCGACCGACCCGGTCGCGTCGCTCCCGCCGTTCCCGCGGCCATCCGGCCGTCTGCGCGGATTGCGAAGCGTCGACCACCGTCCCGTTCCGACCTCGGTCGGACCGTCCCGTGTACTGTCCACCGTGCTTCACGGCGCGGCGCCAGGGCGCTCCCGCCGCGCCGGGAGCGCGTGATTCGGAGACGCGCCCAACGATCACTCCCTCAGCCGCCGACGCTTCCGACGAATCGCCGGCCTTTCCGGAGATGGCCCTGAGCGCGGCCAGCCGAGCGGCCCTCGAGCGCATGGAGATTTCGGCGCCCACCCCGATTCAAGCGGCAACCATTCCGCAAGTCCTGGCGGGCCGTGACTTGATCGGCCAGGCGCGCACCGGGTCGGGCAAGACCCTGGCCTTTGCCGTACCCCTGGCGGAACGTTGCGATGCGTCGGTCCGCCAGACTCAGGCGCTCGTGCTGGTGCCCACGCGCGAGTTGGCCATCCAGGTGGCGAGCGTGGTCGAGGCGTTGGCCTCGCCGCAGCAGTTGCGCGTCACCCTGCTTTACGGCGGACGGTCGTTGCGGCCGGAACACGCCGCATTGAAACGCGGCGCGCAGATCGTCGTCGGCACGCCGGGCCGCACGCTTGACCACCTCCGGCAAGGCACGCTCGATCTGCGGGGCGTGCGAGTCCTGGTCCTGGACGAAGCGGACGAAATGCTGGATATGGGGTTTGCCCGCGACGTCGAGGCCATCCTCCGCCGGACGCCCGGCAGCCGGCAGACTTTGCTCTTCTCCGCGACGCTGCCTGGGTGGGTGGCCGAGACGGCGACCAAGCACTTGCGCAATCCGGTGACGGTTCAGGTGGATGCGGATTTGCATGCGCCGCCGACCGTCGAGCACCTGATCTACTCCATCCAGAAGCACGACAAGCTGGGCGCGCTTCAGAAGCTGCTCAATGATCGAAAGGACGCGTCGGTCATCGTGTTTGGCAGAACCAAGCACGGCGTGAAGAAGCTGGCCAAACAGCTCGTGGCGCTGGGCTATCCGGCCGGCGCGCTCCAGGGAAACCTGAGTCAACGCGCGCGCGAGCGCATGATGACCGACTTCCGGTCCGGAACGACTCCGGTGCTCGTGGCAACCAACGTTGCCGCCCGAGGGTTGGACATCGAAGGCATCGATCAGGTCATCAATTTCGACCTGCCGGACTCGGGACGGCTCTTCACGCACCGGGTCGGTCGAACCGGTCGCATGGGCCGCTCCGGCGAGGCCGTGACCTTCGTCACGCCAGATGAGGAAAAGAAGTGGCGGGAGATTGTGCGGGGACTCGGCCGCCGCTTCGTCCGCAAGTCCTGGAAGGGCGAGCGAGCGACGGCTCAGGGTCCGAAGCAGCCGTCACGGCGGCCGCGGCGGACGTCCCGCCATCGCGGAATGTCGAGCCGCCGCCCGGCGTTTTCCAGCCCCGGCAGTTCAGCCGGCCCCGGGTAGGCGCCGGACCCAGGCGACCTCCGCCACACTCGTGGCCGGTCGCTCGAACCACCGCGACGAATCCTCGTGCCGGGGCGGTGCGCGAACCGCCACTCCCTGGGGTCGGAGCGACCGGTGCCGGCGTCGGTGGCGGCGTTCCCACGGCTCATTGGGTGGCCTCCCGCCCGTCTGCCGTGTCTCACACCTCTGTGGTCAGTACAGCTAGCCTTCGGTGGCGTCGATGATGGTGGGCGCGATGCGGCGCAGGTCGTCCCACGGGACCGCGCCGGCGCGGAGGATGCGCGGGCGGTCGCCGGTGAGGTCCACGATGGTGGAGGCGGTGCCGCCGACCGGTCCGCCGTCCAGCAGGTCGTCCACCGAGTCGCCGAGCGCGGCGCAGGCCTCGGCGGCGGTGGTGGGCGGCGGGTCCCCGTGGCGGTTGGCGCTGGTGCCGGTGATCGGCGCGCCCGCGCGGCGGCAGATCTCTCGCGTGACCGCCATGCCCGGCACGCGCACGGCCACCGTGCGGCGCGCGTCGGTGATGCGGGGGTCTATCTCGGGCCGGGCCGGGATCACCAGGGTCACGCCGCCCGGCCAGAACGCCGCGCCCAGCTCTTCGAGATAGGGCGCCGAGGCACCAACCGCCGCCACCTGCTCGGATGAAGCCAGCAACACGGGCATGCCGGTTCCAAACGCGCGGCCCTTGATGGCGGCCACGCGGGCCACGGCTTCAGCGTTGGAGATGCCGGCCGCCAGGCCGTAGAGCGTATCGGTGGGCACCACCGCAACCCCGCCGCCGGCGATGACGCGGGCGCAGCGGTCGATGGCCGCGTCGGTGGGTGGCGTGGAAGGGCTCACCCCGGCAAGTCCCGGGCCGGGGGCCTCACCGCTCGCTGTTGGTCTGCCATGCCGGCGGTCGCGTGATCGTGCCGTGGCGGTCCACTAGCTCATCGGGGAACTGGCACTGCGGGAGCAGCGAGCGGTCAAGGGGTCGATAGCTGGTCGCCGCGTCGCGCAGGCGGTGGCTCACGTGCTTCTGTGGGTCGATGACGTGGACGGGAAAGTTGAAATCCCGGCGCACCATGCGAATGACATCGACGAAGTCGGAGTCGCCGGTGACGACGAACGCAGCCTGACAGTCGCGTTTGGCGGCGTCGCGGGTGAGATACGCGGCCAGGTTGGCGTCCGAGCCTTTCTCCCGGGTCTCGATGACTTTGACGAACTCTTGCCCGTCTGATCGCGGGGCTGCCAGCGGACGCTTCGCGGTATTCGACTGGAAACGCCCCTCGTGAATGTCTAACTCTGGGATCGTGCGCAAGGCGCGCAGGTAGGTCTGCTGTCGGAGTCGCTTCTGCGGATCAAGCGACCCGCTCCTGATGAGCGCCGTGAAATAGCGAATGCGGCGGAGCGCGAATTCGGACTCGAGCAGGCGCTGGGCGAGGGCTTGCAGATCAAGCCAGCGCCACGGCGTGTTCCTGAGAGCCCGATAGTAGAGGTTGAATCCGTCCACGTAGAGGTTGGCCTTCATACGCGGAACGTAGCAGAGGCCGCCCGCAGGCGGCCTCTATCCCAGCCGCCGAAGAAGCTGGGGTGGTTAGTCCAAGGATACCACTAGAGATCGGCTCACACGCTGGATATGGGGGTGTTTGGCCCTCGATCCGCCGCACGCGGGAAGCAGCAGAGGCCGCCCGCAGGCGGCCTCTATCCCAGCCGCCGAAGAAGCTGGGGTGGTTAGCCTTAGCTTATCAATTGGGAGCGTCCGACACTCTGGAAACCAGGTGCGGTCAAAGCTAGTGGCGCCGCGGTTCAATCTTCGCCGCGTCAATGAACACGGCAACCCGCTTTGGCATAGCCCCCACGCATTGAAGCCTGGGCGCCGAAAGCGGCGCCCAGGCCCCATTGTCCCCGGCGTCGGTGGTCGAGGCGCGGGAGTATTGAGCCCGATTCTACGTCTCGAACGGAACGGCACAACAAGCCGACCGCGCGCCACCAGAGTATGGATGTCGATAGCGGCTGTGACGGCTGGACCGCCTCACGCCGCCCCGTCCTCGCCCAGCACGAACCGCTCGATGGCCAGTGCCGCGCCGTCCTCGGCGTAGGTTGCGGTGACCCAGTCGGCGGCGGCGCGCACCCGCGGGTCGCCGTCGCCCATGGCCACGCCGATGCCCGCCGCGGTGACCAGATCCAGGTCGTTGAGGTTGTCGCCGATTGCCATGGTCGCCTCAGTTGAAATGTCCAGCGCCCGCGCCAGCAGGTGCAGGGCCTCTCCTTTGCTCACGTCCTGCCCGATCGCCTCCGCAAAGCGTGGATGGGAGCGGGTGATGTCCAGCACGGATCGAAACCGTTCGTCCAGGTCGTCCACGATCGCCGGCACGTCGGCCTCATCGGCCACGACGACCAGCTTGGTGGTGCCCCGGTGCACGGCGGTCGCAAGGTCGGGGATCAGGCGGATCGGCACGTCGGAGGTCTCGGCGTAGAAGCGGCCCTCGGGCGTGGCCGCCTCCATGTAGAGCTCATCGTCGACATAGGCGTTGAGGTGCCAGCCGCGCGTCTTGGCATAGGCCACCACGTCCAGCGCGGGCGCCACGGGCAACACGCGTGAGTGGAGGGTCTCGCCGGAGATGGGATTACGCACCAGCGCGCCCTGATAGCAGATGATCGGCGCGGTGACGTCCAGGTCGCGGGCGAACCGCCGCGCCGAGCGAAACATGCGCCCGGTGGCGATGGTGACGGCCACGCCCCGCGCCTGAGCCCGGCGAATGGCCGTCCGCACCCGCGGCGTGACGCCGTGCGCGCCGCTGACGATGGTGCCGTCCAGGTCCAGCGCCAGCAGCCGGATCGCGGGCGTCACAGGACCCTCAGGATGGCGCGCGTGTGCGGCATGCACGCAGCCTACTCCGAATTCGCCGCCGCCTGAGCTACGCGGCCGAAACTTGCTTTTGCTGGGCGCCGCGCCGCATGGAATCCACGCATCCCAGGCGGCCGTGGCATCTCCCGAGGCGTATAATTGGCTCCCGGGGCACCCGGGTACTCCGCGCCGCCGAGTCCCAGCGTCGAGACGACGGCGGGCTCATTCATTGGCTGGAGGCTCGTCCGCGCATGCGCTCCCGACGTTGGTTAACCCTCGGTATCGGCGTCAAGCGTTACATCCTGCTCATCTTCGCGGGCACGGTCATCCTGGCGCTGGCGCTGGCCATGTTCCTGGCCTACGTCTACCGCACCATCGACGTGCCGGGTCCCGCCGGCTCCGTGGTCTATTACATGACCCTGCAGTTCATCGAGCACCCGTTTCGCTCGTTGATCGTGGGCGGGTTGGGTCTCACGGGAGTGGTTGCCGGCGCGTTTCTGCTGGGGCGCACGGTGCTGTCGGTGGTCGTGAGCCCCGACGACAACATTGCCGAGACGCTCTATCAGAGCCGCCGGCTGCAGCGCGGTCCGCGCATCGTGGCCATCGGCGGCGGCACGGGGCTGGGCATCCTGCTGCGGGGGCTGAAGGAGCACACCAACAACATCACCGCCGTGGTGACGGTGGCCGACGACGGCGGCAGCTCGGGCCGGCTGCGGGACGAGTTTGGCCTGGCGCCGCCGGGCGACGTGCGCCAGTGCCTGGCGGCGCTGGCGGATTCCGAGTCGCTGATGAACGAGGTGATGAACTATCGCTTCAGCCGCGGCGGCGGGCTCCAGGGGCACAGCCTGGGCAATCTGCTGATCGCCGCGACCACCGAGCTCAAGGGCGGACACTTCGAGGACGGTGTGCGCGCGCTCAGCGACGTGCTGCGGGTGCGTGGGCGCATCCTGCCGTCCACGCACTCCGACATCCGTTTGGCGGGCGAGCTGGCGGACGGACGCATCGTGCGCGGCGAGTCGAAGCTGCGGTCGTCCGGCCAGCCCATCTCGCGCGTCTTCATTGAGCCGCGCCACGTGGCGGCCAACGCGGCGGCCGTGCAGGAAATCCTGGCGGCGGACATGGTGGTATTGGGGCCGGGGAGCGTCTTCACCAGCGTGATTCCCAACCTGCTCGTGGGGCGCCTGACCACCGCCATCCGCGCCTCGCGGGCGGTCAAGGTCTATGTGTGCAACGTCGCCACCGAGCTTGGGGAGACCGACGACTTCGGCCCGGCGGAGCACGTCTACTGCTGCACGCGGCACGTGGGGCCCGATCTCTTCCAATACATGCTGGGCAACAGCAATACGCAGGTGGAGCTGCCCGAGGGCAGCGGCACGCGGCTGGTCACCTGCGACCCGGCGACGCAGGTCGAGCTGCTGGACGCCGGCGTGCAGGCCGTGCTGGCGGACGTGGTGGATCCGGCGGCGCCGCATCACCACGAGCCGCACGCGCTGGCCGCGGCGCTGATCGACCTCTACGAGCAGGCCTCGCAGAACGAGCCCGCGCTGGTGGCGCTGGCGGAGACGCGCTAGCGACGGTCAGGCCGTCCGTGGGCCGGCTTTTGAGTTTGGGTCGGCGTGCCGCATCCGTGGCGTGTGAGCGCGGTTCTCTCGGTGTCACTCCGCTGAAGCGCCTGCCGCCCGTCCGTCATTCCGGCGGAGGCCGGAATCCAGTCCGGGTCACCGGCGCGTCGGGTGGACCTGGACCCCGGACCCGTATCGCGTACGGGGCCGGCTCTTCGCCGGGGTGACGAGGGATCGTCCTGGATTGAATGGCCCGCCGCAGCGACTTGAACACCCCTGACTTGCAACACAGGTACTCCGAACGCCGTGAGGAATCTCAGGCGTTGTGCCTTCTCCCCGTTCCTTAGAATTCTCGCTCCGCTCGAAATGACATGAATTGTGGCGCGAGGCGCTGAGCGGGTGCGACGGTGGCCCGTGCTGCGTGGGACGGGCGGTGATCGAGAATCCCAGGCTGCGCGCAGCCTGGGCCACCGGGCTGACCCCCATCGATCTCCGGAAGCCCGCCTAAATGTGTAAACCATGTCTCCGAACGTCTGTAAACCCTGTGTCCGGTCTGGACACAGGGAGAGGGCAGGGTGAGGGTCCGG
>JAJDUU010000025.1 GCA_022826485.1 Chloroflexota bacterium
GGCGCAAGTCGTCGAGAAGATCGTCACGCAGGAAGTGATCAGAGAGGTCCCGGTTGAGACCGTCGTCACCAAGGAAGTGGTGAAGGAGGTCCCGGTCGAGTCCGTGGTCACGAAGGAAGTCGTCAAGGAAGTCGCGGTCGAAAAGATCGTGACGCAAGAAGTGATCAAGGAAGTCGTCAAGGAAGTCGAGGTTGTCAAGGAGGTCCCGAAGGAAGTCGTCAAGGAAGTCGAAGTCATCAAGGAAGTCCCGAAGGAAGTCGTCGTCGAGAAGGTCGTGACGAAGGAAGTCGAGGTCATCAAGGAAGTCACGGCCGAGATGATGATTCCGGACGGTCCGCTCACCGGCGGCACGCTGACGCTGAGCGCCAGCCGCGCCAACACGCAGGACATCTTTACGCCGCTGCGGGCCGTCAGCAGCACCCAGGGGTTCGTGTTCGGCTACGTCTATGAGCCGCTGTGGATTGGCGACACCTGGGGCATGGGCGAGACGCCGCAGATGACGGGCAACTGGGACGCGGCGCTGGCCAACCGCTGGGAGGAAGTTGAGCAGGACCGGTCCTACATCTTCCATCTCAACCCGGACATCTGGTGGCATGACCGGACGCGGGTTGTCGACGCCGACGACGTGCTGTTCGGCATGGAGATGGCGTTCGACCCGGCCTACAACAACAACAAGCACAAGACGGCCTGGGGCGACATCGAGGGTGTGAAGGCTTGGGCGGAGAACCCGACCGAGAGCATCACGGACGCCTCGGGCGTGACCAAGATCGACGAGATGACGGTTCAGGTGACGATCGAGCGGCCCGACAACAACTGGTGGGCGTCCGGCAGCAAGGTCTTTGCGATGCCGCGCCACCACTTCGCGGGTCTGGACAAGGCGATCGCGACCGAAGCGCGAGCCGTGGACCTCTTGGGCAACGGCCCGATGATCTTCGAGCGCTACGTGACCCAGCAGTTCGCCGACCTCACGGCGAACAAGGATTGGGCCTACGGCGCGCCATATGTGGACGACTACGTCGTGCGCTATGGCGACGGCGCAGCGCTCGACGCGGCCACCGAGGCCAACGAGCAGCCGAACCCGATCGACTTCCACCGTGCGGCGGGCGGCATCGAGGCCTTCGCCCGGTTGGCGGCGCAGGCCCACCTGCGGCCGTTCCCGCAGCGCTCGCCGTTCGCGTCCGGCGTGTTCCTGAACCAGACGGCGGAGATTTTCGCCGACATGACCCTCCAGCAGCAGTCGATGCTGATCGAGGCCATGGTGCTGGCGGTGGACCGCGAGCAGCTGAACAACGAGCTGCACGGCGGCACGCGGTTCATCTCGGACTACATCTTCGAGCACGTGGCGCTGCTGTCGGATCCGCCCGAGGGCACCTTCCGCGACCTGTCTTACAACCCGGACGCCGCACGTGAGCTGCTGGCGGAATCGGGCTGGGACACGAACAAGGTCATCAAGTGGATGCGGTGGCGAGCGCCGGCTCCGCGCGACCTGGCGATCAAGGCCTACTGGGACGAGGTCGGCATCCAAACCGAGTTCCTGATCATCGACGGCTCCGCCGTGATCGAGAAGCTCTACCAGGAGCGGGTGCACGATCTGGTGTTTGCCAACATGGGCGGCGACCAGAACCCCGTGGACGCGTGCCTGCGGATCTGCAGCGACCGGCTGTATGAGCTGGGTGGCTGGAACCACTCGAACATCAACCGGCCGTGGATCGACGAGGCCTACGCCAAGGTCCTCGGCGCGGCCAACGCCGAGGAGCGGCGCGAGGTGTGGCTGGAGATGGCGGCGCGGTTGCACGCGCGCGGCGAGATGGTCTACGGCCAGTTCTCGCGCGGGTCGCTGCTGAACCTGTACCACCGCCGGGTGAAGGGCGCATTCTGGATGCAGAACTACGCCATTCCCGTGCGGTCGCCGATCAACCTGGTGTGGATCGACCCCTACTGGGAAGAGCGGTAGCGCTCACCGCGACGTCCCTGCTCTGAGCAGCGGCGCCCGCGGACAGCGAAGAGCCGGCGGTCGAAAGACCGCCGGCTCTTCGGCGTCTCACCACACCTGCAGCAATTCGGTGCGAGTGACTCGACCCGAGTCGCCGCCCCGACCACCGCCATCATGGATAATCGCGGCACTGTTTCCCGCGCCGGCTGACGGCGCGGCGCGATAAAGGAACCTGACGACATGCACTTGGTGCGCTACGAACTCGACGGCAGCATTCGGCACGGCATCCTGGAAGACGGCTCGATCTCCGAGATCGAGGGCGATTTCTTCGGCGACCGTCAACGCACCGGCGCGGTGGTGGCGCTCGACGCGGTCACGCTCAAGGCCCCGACCACGCCGTCAAAGGTCATCAACGCCGCCGGCAACTACGAAAGCCACATGGCCGGCGCTCCCAAGCCGCCCCGTCCCAAGCCGTTCCTGGCGCCCAGCACGTCCGTCACGGACCCGGGCGCCAACGTCGTCATGCCGCGCGAGACGCCGGTGTCGTACGAAGGCGAGATGGCCGTTGTCATCAGCAAGCGCGGCCGCCACATTGCCGAAGACGACGTCTCGGACTACATCCTTGGCGTGTGCTGCGCCAACGACGTCAGCGCCTACGAGTGGGTCGGCGCCGACAGCGATTGGTTCCGCGGCAAGGGCAGCGACACCTTCTCGCCGTTCGGTCCCTGGATCACCCCCGGCCTCGACTACCGCGACCTCCAACTCATCACGCGCGTCAACGGCGAGGTGGTCGAGGACACCCGCACCACCAAGATGTTCTACGGCGTCGACGAGTTGGTCAGCTACGTCTCGCGGTACATGACCGTCGAGCCGGGCGATGTCTTCTTCACCGGCACCTCGGGCGAAAGCACCCCGCTCAACGACGGCGACGTCGTGGAAGTCGAGGTCGAAGGCAACGGCGTCCTCAGCAACACCTTCGTGCTGGCGCCCTAGCGAGACTGCTTCAGCCTCGCTGTCATTCCGATCAAGCGCCTGCCGCCCGTCCGTCATTCCGGCGGAGAGCCTGCCCCGGACTTGATCCGGGGCCGGAATCCAGTCCGGGTCACCGGCGCGTCGAGTGGACCTGGACCCCGGCCCCGTATCGCGTATGGGGCAGGCTCTTCGCCGGGGTGACGAGGGAGCGCCGGGGTGACGAGGAATAGTCCTGGATTGAACGGCCCGCCGCAGCGGCTTGAACACCCTCGGCTTGCAACATAGATACTCCGAGCGCAGCGAGGAATCTAGAGCGCGTCACCTCCGGCCAGAGGCTGGTCGACGCCGGCTGCCCGCAGCCGCGCTGAGCTAATCCACCAGTCCCATCAAGGCCCGCCGCCCCGAGTCCGTTTGCCTCGCGAGGTAGGCCGGGGTGGATTTCATCTCGTCGTGCCCCGCGAACTCGACCTGCGACGGCTTGAACAGCAGCCAGATCACCCGGCGCGGCTGGTCCGAGTCGTTCGGCGTATTCGTGTGCCAGAGGTTCGTGTTGTTCAGCAGACAGGCGCCCGCCGGTCCGGTGGCGTGCACCATTCCGGGAAGCAGGCGCGGCTGACCGTCGTGGTTGGCCCACGGCGGCGGTGGCTCGGTGCTCAGGTGACTCGCCGGCAGGAAGGCGGTCGCGCCGTTGTGCTCGGCAATATCGTCCAGGAAATAGGTGAGACGGAGGTAAGGGCCGCCGTCGCGATGCCAAAGCGTTGCCGCCCGTGAATGCGGCGCCCGGTAGTTGTCCGTGGCATCGCAGCACAGCGTGGCGTCATGCCCCAGCGCGGCTTGCACGAGCGGGAGCACGGTGGGGAGGTCCATGAGGTCCTCGAAGACCGGGTCCAGCTCGAATAGGCGGTTGATATCGATGGATCCCGACCCCGGAAGCGACGTCCGCCGATAGTCCTCCACGGCCGTGGGCACGTTGGCGTGATCGCGAAAGAGCTCGTCGAGGCGTTCGCGAACCCGCACGAGGTGAGTCGGGGGAATGGCGCGAGGTACCAACGTGTATCCGGTGAATTCCAAGCGCTTGAGGTGCAGCGCCGTCGCGTGGACCTCGGGCACGGGTTCCATCGCTGACCTCGTTCAATGACTGATCGCACGGCTGGCGCTGCGAGGATAGCGCCGGCTCGGTGGCCCAGGCTGCGCGCAGCGTGGGATCGCGTCCCCAACGCGCACGCTCAAACCGCTGTTCCGAGCGCAGCGATGGTTCGTACTCGAAGTTAAGCCCCGAATACGCAAAAAAACTCCGGCCCTTTCCGCGGGACTGCCCAGTCCAGTCGCCCCCGATAAACTGGCCGAGAACGCGAACGCCGTACGCGAGGCCGCCCTTGTCGAAGCCCCCGACGCCCATTGTTGTGATCTGCGCCGACGGCGCCGACCCCGCCTATGTCGACGCGGCCATCGACCACGGGTGCATGCCCACGCTCGAACGGTTCCAGCGCGAAGGCGCCTATCACCTGGTGCCTGCGGCGATTCCCTCGTTCACGAACCCCAATAACATGACTATCGTCACGGGTCAGCCGCCGGCGGGACACGGCATCTCCGGAAACTACTTCTACGACGCCAAGCGCGAGGTCGAGGTGATGATGGACCACCCACGCTTCCTGCGCTGCGACTCGCTCTTCGCGCGGTACAGCCGGGAGGGCTATCGCGTGGCCGCCATCACGGCCAAGGACAAGCTGCGCACCATGCTGGCCACCGGCTGGCGCGGCATCTGCTTTTCCGGCGAGTTGGCGCACGCCACGACCGAGGACGAGCACGGCATCGCCGAGGTGACCCGTCGCATGGACCAGGCCAATCCTGGGATCTACTCGGGCCGCATGAGCGACTTCGTCATGGCCTGCGGCGTCTTCCTCGTGCGTGAGGGCCTGGCGGACCTGCTCTATCTGTCGCTCACGGACTTCGTGCAGCACACCCATGCGCCCGGCTCGCCGGAAGCCGACGCGTTCTACACGTCGCTCGATGGCCGGCTCGCCGAGCTCGACACGCTGGGGGCCGTGATCCTGCTGACCGCCGACCACGGCATGAACGACAAGTGCCATCCCGACGGCACGCCCAACATCGTCTATCTGGAAACGCTGCTCGACGCGGCGATCCCTGGGCCGTTTCGGGTGGTGCTGCCGGTGACCGATCCGCACGTGACGCACCACGCCGGCCTGGGATCGTTCGCCACGGTCTACCTCCCGCCCGATCAGGTCGACGCGGCCATCCAGCGCCTGCGCGACGACCAACGCATCGACGACGCGCTTCCGCGCGGCGAAGCCGCCAGCAAGTACGAGCTTCCCGCCGACCGCATCGGCGACGTCGTCGTGCTCAGCGACCGCGGCTCCGTCCTGGGCCGAGCGCCCGGCGCGCACGATCTCTCGGTTCTGAGCGCTTCGCGCCTCCGCTCCCACGGCGGCCTGCACGAGGTCACCGTGCCCCTGGCGTCGAATCGCCGGCTGACGCCCGATGTGTCGGCCCGGGCCGCCACGTTGCGAAACGCCGACGCGTTCCCCATCGCGCTGAACGGGCTGCAAACCTAAGGCAGCGCCCACCCCCTGCGCTACGGCGCCGATCGTGGCACCCTCGACTGAGGGAGGCTCGATGAGCGACGCACCGTCGTCCCAATCGCCCAACGCCGTTTGGCTCCTCCGCCGACTGGCAGCCTACTTGCGACCGCACTGGCGCTGGCAGGTGGCCGCGATCGTTGCAACCGTCGTCTTCTCGGCCGCCATCCTGGTCTTCCCTTGGATGACTAAGATCCTCATCGACGACGTCGTGGGGGTCGGCAACCTGGACCTGCTCGGCCCGGCGGTGGCTGGCATTGTCGCGTCCGCCATGGTCATGGCCGCATTCAATCTGGCGGCCAGCTACTTGTTCACCACCGCCGGCGAGCAGGCGATCAACGACCTGCGCACGCAGCTCATGGGCCACACGCTGCGGCTTCCGCTCGCCTACTTTCGGCGCCATCGGACCGGGGAGGTCGTGGCCCATTTCACCACCGACTCGGTCGCGGTGACGGGCGTTTACCGCGCGGCCCTTGGCGCGGCCGTAGCCGCCGTAATCGAGCTAACCGTAATGCTGCTGGTTATCGCGGTCATCGATTGGCGCTTCGTCCTCGTGTCCCTTGTCATAGTGCCGATCCAAGCGACTCTTCCCGCGCTGCTGGGCCGGCCCCAGCGCCGGGCTGGTGAACGGGAGCAATCGGCTTTGGCCGCGCTTGGCGGGCTTGCCACTGAAATGGTCGCCGGCGCCCGTGAAATCAAGGCCTTCAATCGGCAAGGCTGGGCGGCGCGTCGGCTGGCAGTCGACCTGCGCCGGCTGTTCAGCGCTCGACTGCGCGTGGCGGCGTTGCAGCACGCGCGGCTCTTCTTCGACGTCGTTCACGAGCTGATTTGGGTTGCGATCTTCGCGGTCCTTGCCGGCGCCATTCTTGGCGGTGAGATCGAATTTGGCGTGGTCTTCGCGCTGGCGATGTACATGTCGTACTTCGTGCGGCCGGCGTACGTGCTGATGAGCGCATACGGCGAGACCCAACACGCGCTGGGCGCCGCGCGGCGGCTGTTCGCATTTCTCGACACTCCTGCGGAGCCGGTGAGACCGGAGGCAGCGCGGCACCTGCCGGCAATCCGTGGCGAGATTGCCTTTGAGAGCGTCAGCGCCGCTTACGAGAGCGGTGCGCCGGTGATCCATGACGTGAGCTTTACGGCCGCGGCCGGTCGGACCACTGCGCTGGTCGGTCCCAGTGGCTCCGGTAAGACCACCATCGTGAACCTGCTGCTGCGCTTCCTACAGCCGAGCAGCGGACGCATCGTCGTGGACGGACGCGACATCGCCGCAGCTACCGCGGGCGAGTTTCGGCGCCAGATGGGGGTCGTGTTCCAGGATCCCGTGCTGTTTGCCGGCACGGTGGCCGACAACATCACGTTTGGCCGCGATCACATATCCGAAGCGCGGGTGGTCGAAGCGGCCACCATCGCCAACGCGCACGACTTCATCACGGCCATGCCGCAGGGCTACGAGACGCAAATCGGCGAGCGCGGCCTGCGGCTCTCCGGCGGCCAAGCCCAGCGCGTCGCGATTGCCCGGGCTATCGCCGCCGATCCGCGCGTGCTCATCCTCGACGAGGCCACCGCGGCGCTCGACGCCGAGGCTGAGCGCCTAGTGCGCGCGGCCTTGGATCGGGCCGCCGAAGACCGCACCATGCTGGTAATCGCGCACCGGCTGGCGACCGTGCGCGGCGCCGACCGGATCGTTGTGCTCGACGCCGGCCGGGTCGTGGACACGGGTCGGCACAAAGAGCTGTACGGACGCTGTGACCTCTACCGAGAGCTCTGCGACCTGCAGATGACTCCGACGGGCGAGACCGGTCTATGAGCGCCCAGGTCAAGGCTGCCACCCACGGCACAATCGCCGGCGTCCCGGGCGCCTGGACGACGTTCCGGCGCCTGCTGGGCTATGCCCGTCCGTATCGGGTGACCGGAGGGCTCGCCACGGTGGCGGCCGTCGGTGTCTCGGTGCTTGTGCTCGCCCGTCCCTGGCTCATGAAGCTGCTCGTCGACGATGCATTTGGCGCGGGAAACGCGGAGCTGCTTGCCCCGGTGCTCATCGGCATGGCTTCGCTGGAGACGGCCGTGGCCACGCTGAGCTACGCCGCCGAGTATGGCTATGCCCGCGTCGGCGAACGCGCCATGAACGATCTGCGCGCGGGAATCCTGCATCACACGCATCGCTTGCCGCTCACCAGCCTGCGCCAACGACGGACCGGCGACATCGTGGCGCATTTCACCTCCGACGCCACCGCGATCGGCGGGGTCTATCGGCACGTGTTCGCGGAGGGCGCTCTTCCGGGCCTTCGCGTGATGGCGGTGGTGGCCATCATTCTTGCGGTGGACTGGCGCTTTGGCCTGCTCGCCGTTTCCTTGATCCCGTTCTATGCCCTCCTGCCGGTGCTGCTGCAAGGCAGGGTCCAGGGGGCGAGTCACGGCGTGCAGGAGGCCATGGCGAGTCTGTCGGCGCTGCTCACCGAGTTCGTGGGAGGTGCCCGTGACCTCAAGGCCTTCAATCGCGAGAATTGGGCCGCTGGGCGGCTGTGGGCCGAGGCGCGCCAGCTGTGGCGGGGGCGTTTGCGCCTAGTTGTGGTGCAGGGCGTGGCGGCGATCCAGATGGTCGTCTACTGGGGGGCGTCGGCGGCGATTTGGGTCGTACTCGCCCCGCAGGCGGTCGATGGCCAGATAACCGTGGGGTTGCTGATCGCGCTGATCTTCTACCTCATGATGCTCGCAGAGCCGGTGCGCCTCATCGTGAATTCCTACGTCGAGATCCAGACGGCGCTGGGAGCGGCGCGTCGCGTCTTCGCCTTCCTGGACACGCCTGAAGAGCCGAGCGGGGACGTGGCCGCGTCGCCGCCGATCCGGGACGGTGAGGTGCGCTTCGAGCGTGTGGACTTCAGCTACACCGACGACCAACCGGTCTTGCGCGAGGTCAGCTTCCACGCCACGCGCGGCACGACCCTGGCGGTCGTGGGACCGAGCGGCGCCGGCAAGACGACCCTGATCAACCTGCTGCTCCGCTTTGTCGATCCGGCATCTGGTCGCATCACCGTTGACGGCCACGACACCGGCGCCTTCGATCCCGCGGCGCTGCGCGGATCGTTCGGGGTCGTGTTCCAGGACCCCATGCTGTTCGAGGGCACGATTGCCGAAAACATCCACTTCGGTCGTGAGGAGCTAACCGAAGCGCAGGTCGAGCGCGCGGCCGTCATCGCCAACGCACACGACTTCATCACCGCCACCGAGCACGGCTACGTGACCCGCATCGGCGAGCGCGGCCTGCGGCTGTCGGGCGGCCAGGCGCAACGAGTCGCGATTGCCCGCGCCATCGCCGACGATCCGCGCATCCTCGTTCTCGACGAGGCCACGTCGGCGTTGGACGCCGAGTCCGAACGCCTAGCGCAGGAAGCGCTGGCCCGCGCCTCGCAGGGTCGAACGACCATCGTCATCGCCCACCGGCTCGCCACCGTGCGACGCGCCGACCTGATCGTGGTGCTCGATGAAGGCCGCGTGCTCGATACCGGTCGTCACGAGGAGCTCTACGCGCGGTGCGATCTGTACCGGCGGCTCTGCGATCTGCAGTTCGTGCAGCCCGATTCCGCTTCGGATTAGCCCAAAGGCGCTGGTGGCGGGACCGGCGCCGCTGCCATGACCCGCACCCGGGCCGGCGGTTGCACGGCTTGCGATGATTGAGGCGGGGCACTGAGAGCGACAACGAGATTCTGATGCAACCGATGGAATTCGGCGCGCAAAAGCAGCTATTCATCGACGACCTCGTCATCGACGAGACCGTCGGCGTCACACGGAACCTGAACCAGCCAGCGAAGTACGTGGGCAATCCGGTCATGATCCCGATCTACCCCTGGGAAGGCCGGCTCGAGCTGTTTGGCACGGTCTGGCGTGACGCGGACGGCAGCTTCCGCATGTGGTACCAGGGCATGGGCGGCATGGGCGTGGCCGACATGGGCCGGGACCTGACGGGCACGCCGCTGGAGGACCTCAACTTCGACATGAGGAACCTCCAATACAGCATCTGCTACGCCACCTCGCACGACGGCGTCCACTGGGAACGACCCAATCTGGGCCTGGTCGAGTTCAACGGCGCCACCGACAACAACATCGTGATCTCGAACGCGGCCTTCGCCAACGTGATCGAGGACCCCCGCGACCCGGACCCGACCCGGCGCTACAAGTCGTTGTTCTTCGAGGACCAGGACTGGCAAGCGCTGGGCTCGCTCCACATCGACCAGGGAGTCTCGGTCGCGTTTTCGCCCGACGGGCTGCGGTGGACCAAGCATCCCGGCAATCCCGTGATCACCAGGTCCAGCGACAGCCACACGCTCTTCGGCTGGGACGACCGGCACGGCTGCTACGTGGCCTACGCCCGTCCGACCATGCGCGAAGGCAACATGACCCGCCGCATCGGTCGCTGTGTGAGTGACGATTTCGTCAACTGGAGCGACCCGGAGGACGTGCTGGCGCCGGACGAGCACGACCCGCCCGCAGTGGAGTTCTACGGCATGCCGGTGTTCCGATATGAGGGTCACTACCTCGGCCTGCTCTACGTCTTTCACACGCGGCCCGAAGAGCCCATCCAGCGCAACTTCCGCAACTTCGGTCCCATCGACGTCCAACTGGCGTCCAGTCGCGACGGCATCAGCTGGGATCGGGCCGGCGATCGGGAGCCCTTCATCCCCAACGGCCCGCCGGGAAGCGACGACGCGGGCGAGATCTTCGTGGCTCGCGCGCCGGTGGTCGTGGATGACGAGCTGTGGTTTTACTACTCGCCCAGCGCCGTGGAGCACGGCGTCACCGGGCGCAGCGGACCAATTTGCCTGGCCAAGCTGCGGATGGACGGATTCGTCTCGGTGGACGCCGGCGACGAGACCGGCACGTTGGTCACCAAGCCATTCCGTTGCGCCGGAGGTCCGCTGACGATCAACGCCGCCGCGCGCGGCGGTTTGGTCGGCGTCGCCGTCCTCGACGAGAGCGGCACCCAGCACCACGGGTACTCGCTGCACGAGTGCGCGCTTTTCGACGGCGACTCGGTCCGCCAGCGGATGACCTGGCAAGACAAGCGCTCGCTGGATGGGCTGCAGGGACGGAACATTCGCCTCAAGTTCTACCTGCGAAACGCCAAGCTCTTCGCCTTCACCGTCGGCCGAGAATGACCCGCCGGCAGCCGCTCGCCGACGAGATGTCACACCGCGACGCCCTGACCGCCGACTACCTGCGCGAGATGTACCGGCTCATGCTGTTGGGCCGGCGCTTCACCGAGCGAGCGCTGGAACTCGCCGCGGAGCAACGGCTGCCGGTCGGCATGCACCCGAGTGCGGGGCAGGAAGCGGTTGGCGTGGGCGCCTGCTTTCGGTTGCGGCCCGGCGACTGGGTCTTGCCCTCCCTGAGAACCACTGAAGCGTTCTGGACCCGAGGCGTCACCGTTCTCCAGATGTTCAACGCCATCATGGGCAACGCCGGCAGCGTCAACGCTGGGAAAGAGTCCTTTCACCACAGCGGCTACCCGGATCTGGGCATCCTCGCCGGCAGCGCCATCGTGGGCGCGCAGATTCCGCAGGCCGTGGGCGTTGCTTGGGCGATCAAAATGAAGCGCATCGACAACGTGGCGGTCTGCTTCTTCGGCGACGGCGCGGCGGGCCGCGGTGACTTCCACGAAGGCCTGAACCTTGCCTCGCTCTTGAAGGTCCCGGTCGTGTTCGTCTGCGAGAACAATCTCTACTTCCAGACGGTTCCCGCCGCGGTCGGCCAACCGATCGAGGACATCGCGGACCGCGCGGCCTCCTACGCGATGCCGGGCCAGGTCGTCGACGGCCAGGACGTCCTCGCGGTCTACGACGCCGTGCAGACGGCGGTTGCCAGGGCCCGCGCCGGCGAGGGTCCCACGCTCCTGGAGTGCAAGACCTACCGGTTCTTGGGTCACTACCCCTCGATGCTCCGCGACGACCGTCCGCCCGAAGAGATCGCCCATTGGACGAAGCGCGACCCGATCTCAATTCTGGGACGGCATCTCGAAGAGCTTGGCCATCAGGACGGCGCAGCCGTCGAAGCGGTCGAGGCCGCCATCGCGAAGGAGCTAGACGACTCTTTAAGGGAGTGCGAGGCGACGCCGTTTGCAGACGCGAAGCAGGCGTTCACCAACGTTTACGGCGAGCCGATCGAGGCCATGGGTCTGTGAGAGAGATCGAGCTTCGAGCGGCCATCAGGGAAGGGCTCGCGCAGGAGATGCGCCGCGACGAAACGGTGTGCCTCGTCGGGGAAGACATCGCCCGCTACGGCGGAATCCTTGGCGTCACCGAGGGGATGCTCGAGGAATTCGGTCCCGAGCGCGTCGTGGACATGCCGATCTCTGAAGCGGGGTTCGCCGGGATGGCGGTGGGCGCGGCGCTCATGGGCCTGCGTCCGGTCATCGAGATGCAATTCACCGGCCTGCTGACCGTGGCGATGGACCCTCTGGTCAACACGGGGGCGAAGGCGCGCTACGTCCACGACGGGGCGATGTCGGTCCCCATGGTGGTGCGCTCGCCGCACATGATGCACGGCAACGCCTACATGAGTCAGGCGCTGGAAGCCTGGTTCGCGCACATCCCAGGCTTCAAGGTCGTGACTCCGTCCACACCTGCCGACGCGAAAGGGCTGATCGTCGCTTCGATTCGAGATCCCGACCCCGTGCTCTTTGTCGAGCACGAGGACCTCTACGCGACCATCGGGCCGGTCCCGGAAGAACTCTTCACCGCGCCGTTCGGAGAGGCCTGCGTCCGGCGCGAGGGCGTCGACGTCACCGTCGTTGCGTGGTTGGCCGCCGTCCCCGCCGCCGACGCGGCGGCGGGCGAGCTGGCCGCCCAGGGAATCTCGGTTGAGGTCATCGACCCAAGGACCCTGGTGCCGTTCGACAGCGAAGCCGTCTTGCGGTCGGTGCGCAAGACTGGCCGGTTGGTCATCGTGCATGAAGCCGTGAGACGCGGCGGGTTCGGCGGCGAGATAGCCGCGATGGTGGCGGGCAGCGACGTGGTTTCGAAGCTCAAGGCGCCGATCGAGCGGGTCGCCAACCCCGGCGTATCGGTCCCGCACGCCAAGCATCTGAACCGAGCCGTCCTGCCCGACAAGGACGACGTGATCGCCGCGGTGAAACGAACGCTGGGCTCGTAACTCCTACCCGCCCGATCGCTCCGCCAGCAGCCGGAGCGCGCCGTTCGCGATGGTGGCGACGATCTCGTCGAACGCCCCGGCTGCGTGACCGAATGGCTGTGGTAACTAGACGTGTGTGGTGCTTGGTAAGCCGGGCTAGTCGAGGCCAAGGAGCCACATAGGAGCCCTTGAGAACTGAGTCAGTGACACCTCACGGGAGAGGATTCCAGAGACTGTGTGAACCGAGCCTGAACCCGGTGCTGACGAAATCCTCGCGCCGGCCGCATCTCTTGCCTCTGCCACTTCGATCCAGAGATCGGAAAGCGTCTCAATGTCGGCCGCACTTTCCCACAGGCCTAGATCGGTACCTAGCGCCGACCACCAGAACTCGAGGTTCGCTTTCGATACCTCCGCAGCCGTGAGCAGTGACGCGGCGCGGGCGGATGCGAGCCGCAGCATCAACAGGCTGCGCGCCAAAATGGGCGTGGCTGCCCTTCCCCGGACATCGGTAACCTTGGCTTCACCAAAGATCGCCGTAGCGCTCGGACTCTCATTGTGCAGCGCACGATACATGGTGTCGGAAGTCTGATCCTTCAATGAGTTGATAGTTGCACCCAAAGTCGAATACGTACACAGGCCTTTCTCGACAACGAGTATGAATGCCTGGCGGAGGAGTGACAAGTCCAAAGCTACGCTTGCCCGGTCGGCGGAGGGCTCGAGCGCCGTCCACGAATGAAATAGAGGTTCGGCCAACTCTAACAGCGGGTCTACCGGCGGCGGTGCGGGAGCCCGAATGCGTGCCGGGCGATAGCTCATCTCGTTGCGTCGTGCGGGGTCTTCAGAGAGAGTCTCAAGGTCGATACTCCACGCACGAAGCCATTCAGCGGCTACAACCTGTCTGGCTGGATCCGTGACTCCGACAGCCTCTAGCCATTGCGAAAGAGTCTTGGACTCCACCGAAATAGCATCAAGCAAACTTACAGCTCTACCGGGCTCGCGTGACCAAGCAGAGAGAAAGCGCCAGGTTGCTCGATGAGTATTCATGCCAAATTGCTTCGCCTGAAAGTGCCTATTCAATGCGATGTGTCGATTGCGGAACACGCCGACTCCCTCGCTCGCAAGCAAGGACATTGCTGCGCGTAACTCCGCATAGTACGCGAGGTGATAGGCGGAATAGCGATCTCCCCGTGACGCGGCGTCAAACGCTCGGGAGAGATAGTTCCAACCGTCAGCTAGGTGCAGCGGGACGGAGCAGGCGATATACTCGCCGAGCTTTGCCGCATCAATCGATTCTGACTCCAGCGCGTCGATTACGTCGCTATAGGGGTGGGCTATATTTAGCCAGCGTTTCCAGCGACGGATGCGCCTGCCGACTGACCTCAGGGAGTTCTCCACAGCGATCGGAGAGGCAGCTCGAATAAAGTCGCTCTCGCAACTTGCTATTGCCGGAATCATGAAAAACTATACTTCGATGTAGCCGAGCGATTGAGCCACAAACTGGGCGCCCTCGGAGATTGGGGGTCCGGCCGATCCGGCCAAATGGCGCAGCAATTGGAGCCGCACCTGCTTGTAGCCACTTCCGGTGCGATAGCGGCTTTGGCGATTCTCAATTTCCTCGGATAGGCCCGGCGTTACGGCTGAACGCCAGTCAAATCTTGAGATGTCCTGTGTCAGCTGTCGAATAAACTCGCTGATTCCCCTGTGCGATTTGAGCTCTTCCAAAGCGATGCTGACCTCTTTGACGTTCGTTGCTTCCGCTGACGTGGGCTGCCTCCATTCGCTGAACGAGATATCGTGCTGGAGGGTATAGGAGATATCATTGCAGACCTGCAAGAACCCTCTGACGCCCTGGTCCGTAGCAAGTATCGCGAATCGTCCAGCGAAGGCTGGATCATGTCCGTCGGGGGTATCCGCACGCGGCGTTACTTGGCGGAGGTGAACTGCCCATTCCTCTTCCGAGGCACGAATCGCGCCTTCCAGGCCCGACCACAGTTCGATTAGGTAGGCGGCTTGCTGAGCCCGACTCCATGGAAGCACGTCTGTTCGCTGGTCGGACCGCTCAGTTCCGAAAAAGCCTCCGATTCCGGTCCGCCGACTCCCAGTCCAGCCTCGCACGAAGCTTAGTGTTAGTGATCGCACGAACGCCGCTTGCGTAACCTTTCCTCTCTCACGGCCTAGCATGCCGATCCGCTGACGCCAGCAACTCTCAGGATGGCTCCATAGAGCCTCAGTAAGCTCCTGCGCACGAGTCTCTCGGTATGCCATCGGGCCCTCGACAGTCTCGAGCCAATCGACAGTCCGGAGCAATGGATATAGATCGTACGCCATCGATGGATTGATTCTCTTGGGCGTTATGTTGATGGTCCAAAAGAGATACGCCTGCCAACTAATGTCAAGGTCCACGAATAGCACTACCGGCAGTTCGAAATCTCCGTTCAATACCTGACTGTCCGGGAATGCAAAGAGCCGGTGCTGGCCGTCAATGATCTCGATTGGAACTAGCCTGCCGCTTGTCGGCTCCCAGCCAACGTCTTCTGAGCCTTCTGGAAGCACTAGGTGCACTACGGATTCGTCCAGCACTTCGACGGTGACTAAGTCACTTGGACTTGCCGTTACACCACGTCTCTCGGTCGTGGTGCCGACTAAGTTGCCGACAACTGCAGTCGGCAGCCATCCCGGCTTCCTGAGCTCACGGAATCGACTCTGCTGCGCAGTGTTTAGAGTTGCCCATGGGTACCCTGCACTGACGAATCGTGCTATCTCCTCGGAGCGGGACGTATCATGGCCGCGCTGAATTCCAATGTCTTCTATCCGCGGACCTGTGGCTTCGCGTGCCCGAACACCCGACAGTCTTCTAAGGAGAGACGCTGGCATCGAACAGATATAGAAATACGGCAGGGGCTTTCGCTGGCGGGACGCCTCGTCAAATCTATAGCTGTTCCATTCGTCCAGCCACTGGCGAACCCGGATCGCTGGTATGCGCATTACACCATCCTCAGGCTAATGCACGAATCGATGCCGATCATGTCTCGGTACCGGAGCCGCGCGTTCCTCCGGCTATGCATATGGGGTATCGTCGATCATGTCTGGGATTGGCCTAAGCTCAGAAACCACATGTGGCACGCCGGTTAACTGCCGTCTGGATGTGGGCGCATTCCAGAACCTTCCGGAAGCATACCAGTAGCCGGTGGTCACTGCGTCGGACAGGCGCACAGGCAGCAATCTTGCATCGATTCCAAACTTCGACAGCGGGGGCTTTGCGATGGCAGATCTGGCCACTGAAGCCGCACGATCGCCTAGCGAATCATCCCCTAGCACCAGCTCGAAATCACCCGCGACAATCTTGAAATCACCGGCAGGTAGGCGGTTGCTCTTTGTGACTCGAACCCATGAAATGGGAATGCCTTCCTCGCTGATGACCTTGCCTAGCAATTTGGCGAACTTGAGAAGCCGCAACTCGATAATGGTTTGCTTGAACTCCTCACGACGATGCCTATCGTCGCCCATTCGAGATAAGAATCTGGTCGCCGATTGCACGGTCCGGTCATAGAGACGCACATATTCCGCTGTGAGATCGAGCCCGTATCCAATGCGACCCATGGCATTTGCCATGGCTGGTACAGATCCGACGCCAGCAAGGGGATCCAGAACTATATCGCCCTCGACGGTAGTCAACGCGAGCATTCGGTAGGTGAGTTCCTCAGGAAACGGGCAGAAATGCGTCCGGACTCCTGACCATGAGCCTTGCGTGGGAATCGGGATACTCCAGAGGTTCGTCGGCATCGAGCCGTCCGGAGAGTAGCGCTCTGGGTACCGTCGCCACCAGATCGAGTTAGGGATCGGCGAGCGGAGCCCGGTGGGATCGAATCTGAAGTTGTCTGTCTTCGAGAACAGCAGTATCTGTTCAGTGATATCCCTGAATTCGCCGTGGTGAGTCCAAGGCAGGGCCTTTTGCTTGTCCCACGTAATGGCTTCACGCAGCCCCCAGCCAGCTTCCTCCGCGCAAGTGGCGAGCCTATCGGGTATGCGAAGGACGCGTCCATTCCTCCGCACGGATCCCGCAACAAGCCAAAACGTGGCGTCATCAGCCGTGATTCTATAGCAGTCTCCGAACAGCCTTGCCACCTGTGCAAGGTAGTCATCGAAAGGTTGACCACGGGTGCCGATTTGCGATGCGTTTCCATAATCGTGCATGTCGAGGTACGGCGGCGATGTGATGATCGAGGACGGAGGCGGAGCACCCTGCCAGAGGTCGCCAAGCTTCAGGGCGTCCCCAATGTTGAGTCCACGTCGAAGCGCCGACCGTTCCATGACGGGCAGTTTAGGCCACCATCGTCGGGAGATCAGCACCGACAGTTCCGGACCCATGGGGAATCTGCCGGCCATCTCGCCCGGTGCCCGGCCGAATCAGTCGTGGGTTTCTCTTCTGGTGGCTGGCAGTCTCAATGTGCTTGAACGCTCCGCCAGCAGCCGGAGCGCGCCGTCCGCGATGTTGGCGACGATTTCTTCGAACGCCGCGGCGCCGAGTTCCGGTGAGGCATTTTCCACGGGATTCAATCCGAGGATTCCCTGCGCCTCCAAGTCCACTTCAGACCGAACCTTGGTGAGGTCAACGAACGCCGGGTCCACGTGCCAGAGCACGCTGGTTTCCCATTTCGCCGCGTGGTCCAGGGGATACTCCTCGTCATCGATGGCCGCGTTGTCGGGCAGGATCCAGAGCGCGATCCCGGCGGCCTCCGCGGCCGGACGCGCGCCGCGCTCCAACGCGGCTAGGTGGTCGGGATTGCCGTGGCCCGAGATGATGACCACCACGACGAAGCCCTCCTCGGCCAATTGCGCCACGTACTCATGCGCCAATGCTTCGAGCGTGGCCGCCGAGATCTCGATCGTGTGGCTGAAGCCGGCATAGGGCTTCATCGTCTGGTGCCCGCAATACAGCGGCGGCAGGGAGATGGCGCCGATGCGGTCGGCGACGGCATCGGCAAAGGCGGCGGCCTTCAGCCCGTCGAGGCCAATCGCCGCGTGATAGCCGTGCCACTCCAGGGCGCCCCACGGGAGCACGGCCACCGGCGCCTTGGCGCGAATGGCTTCGATCTCATCCGGTCGCAAGCGTTCGTATTTCATGGTGCGGCCTCCGGCTCCAGCGGCGGGCCGGGAGCGTATCAGAGCTGCGGCATGGAACTGCCAAGCGCCGAACTTGCGCGCTGCCGCGACCGTGCGTAGGTTCAGGGATTCACCGCAGCCCACCACGATTCGAGCGAAGCCATGACCGAGCTGGACCCGGCGATCCTCGACGGCCTGCTGGAATACGACACCCCGACCATCTGCAACGCGATCGAGGAGATGGAGGTGCGGGATCCGGTCGACGGGTATATGGGCTGGGACGTTCGCTGCATGTATCCGGAGATGGGACGCATGGTGGGCTACGCCGTCACGGCGACGGGACGCAGCACCGTGCCCGGCTCGCCCCAGAAGGGCGATGGGTTTCCGCAGTGGTTCGAGTTGGTCGAGAAGTCACCCAAGCCGGCGGTGCTCGTGCTAAAGGACGTTGGCCCCGACCGCTACCGCTCGGCTCATTGCGGCGACGTGATGGTCACGATTTCGCTGGCGCTGGGAGCGATCGGGCTGGTGACCGACGGCGGCGTGCGCGACTTCGAAACCGTGCGCGAGCTTGGCTTTCGCTACTTCGCCTCCGGCTTGGTGGCCGCGCACGGCACGCCCGAGATCGTGCAGGCGGGGCTGGACGTCACCATCAGCGGCACGCTCGTGCGCACCGGCGACATCATCCATGCCGATGTGAATGGAGTCGCCGTCCTGCCGCCGGAACACTGCGCCGAAGTGCTGGAGCGCTGTCCCGGCGTGCTCGAGATCGAGGAGCGCCGGCGCGCCCTGGCCAACTCTCCCGGATTCAGGGCCGCGGATTTGCGCAATATGCCCTAGGCCCGCTCGACGGTCAGCCTTCCAGCAACCGGCCGCGGATCCGCAAGAACCAGAACACGAAGAACGCCGTAATTAGCAGGATCATCACGGCGGACGCGGCCGATATGCCGAAGTTGAAGCCGATGAACGCCTCGCGATAGGTCAGCAGCGGCAGCACCATCGTCGTGTCGCCGGGACCGCCGCCGGTCGTCAGGAACGGCAAGTCCCAATTGCGGAAGGTATAGATCGTGTCGAGCAGCAGGATCGTCAGAATTGTCGGTCCCATGGCGGGCAGCGTGATGTGGCGAAAGCGCCGCCAGCGCCCGGCGCCGTCGACCGAGGCGGCTTCGTAGTGGTCTTTGGGAATGCTCTGCAGGCCCGCCAGCCACATGATCATCGTCAAGGGATAGCCGCCCCAGCCGTTCGTGGCGATGAGCGCGGGCATGGCCAGCGTGAAGTCGCCGAACCACTCCGGCGGCGGGCAGCACTCCACGATGCCGAGGGTCCGCAGCATGCTGTTGAACCCGCCGCGATGGTCGAGCAGCAGCACCCAGGTGATGGCCACGACCGCCGGGATGATCAGCCAGGGCGTGATGAAGATGGCCCGGAAGAACGCCCGCAGCGGTCCGCGCATGCGCGACATGAGCAACAGGGCCAGACCGCCGCCCACGATCTGGTGAATGATGAGGCTGGCGGCCACGAAGACGATCGAGTTCTTGAGCGCGATCCAAAACAGCTCCTTCTGGAATAGATCGGCATAGTTCTCCAGGCCGACGAACCGCTCCCCGGCGCGCGAGAACAGGTCCTGGAACAGGCTGAGGTGGAACATGCGGCCCATCGGAAAGACCATCAGGGCCACCATCACCAGGATTGCCGGGGCGACGAAGGCATAGGGCAACAGCGCCCGCCGCCATGACCCACGGCGCCCCGGGGCGGCACTGCGCGATGCCTTGCGGACTGCTGGAGCGCCCATAGCGGCGGCTAGCCCCTCTCGGCCTGCGCGAATGGCTCTCTTGGGGAGCGCGGGCCAAAGCCCGCGCCCCCAAGAGCCGTGCTCGCTGTGGGAGCGAGTACGCCGCCTAGCCGCTTACCGATTCGTTCCACTCCGTCTCGGTGCGGTCCAGGACCTCCTGGTACGAGGCCGTACCGTTGATGGCGTCGTGAATGTGGCGCACGAAGATGAGGCGCTCGTCGCCCAAGCCCTCGTGCCCCTGCGCGCCCTCGAACGTGGCCCACTTGATTGCCTCGCTGACAAGACCGCTCATCTTGCCCTCCGCGTAGGTGGGCGACGCGTTCTTGTTGGCCGGCACCTGGTTCCCCAGACCGGCGAGCAGCGTGTTGCCCTCCACGCCGGCGATCCACGCCAGGAAGTCGAAGGCTTCCTGCGGGTTCTCGGTGCGGTCGGCAATGCTGTTGCGCCAGCCGAAGGTGAAGCCCGCCCGCTTCGAGGGACCCTCGAGCGGCGGACCAACGAAGAAACTGAGATCCTCGCGGCTCAGGTAGCCGTTGAAGTGCGCCGAGTTGTCGTAGAACATCCCGCTCACGCCCGAGCCGAAGTTCTCGATCAGCGTTTGCTCGGTGCCGTTCAGGCTGCCGGGCGCGACCATGCCCTCGTTGAGCTCCATGTCGAGCACGTAGCTCAGGGCCGCAAGCCCCTCGGAGGTATTGGCCTCGAAGCTGAGATCGTCGTCGTTCTCGACTTCCCCGCCCGCCTGCCAGATTTGCGGATACAGGTGGCTGTAAACCTGCGGGTTCTCGAGACTCCAGGCGTGCGAGATGCCGTATTGCCCCGCGTCGGGATTGGTGACCTGCTTGCCGATCTCGATGTGCTCATCCCACGTTTGGGGCGGGCCATCGACGCCCGCGGCCTCGAACGTGCCCTCGTTGTAGTGGGTGAGCCCGGCGATCGTGGACATGGGGACGACGATGATCTTGTCCTCGATCCGGTTCTTGAGCGGCTCCGCGTACTCCGACCAGTCGAAGTTCGCGGCGTTGGACATGCTCTCGACCTCGCGGATCATGCCCTGGTCCCAGAAGTCGCCGAGCTGCCAGAAGCCAATCTGGATGCAGTCCGGCAGCGCCCCGGCGGCGTGCAAGGTGATCATCTTGTCCTGGGCCTGCGAAAAGCCAAGGTTCTGGGGCTCCACCTGGATGTGGGGTACGGCCGCGTGGAAGGCGTCCAGGATCTGGGCGGCCTCAGCTTCCCCGACCTCAGAGAACGCCCAGTTCAGGTACTCGATCGTGACGGTTTCCCGTTCTCCGCTGTCCATGGCGGCTGCTTCGGTCTCGGCCTCGTCCTCGCCGCAGGCCGCCAGCAGCGACGCGGCGGTGGCGCTGACGGCCACGCCAAAGCCGGCCGCCATCAACGAGCGCCGGCTGAACTTGCGTGAATTCATATACACCTCCTGTCCGTCGTGGTTTCGGGCGCTCGGCCCGCGGAGCCGAGCACCGCAGTCGATCAGCGTTACCCGATACGCCACCTCCTCACGTGCGCGGCTACTGCTTGACGGCCCCGAGGGTCAACCCCGACACCAGATACCGCTGCGCCAGGGCATAAAGCACGAGCAGTGGAATGCTGGCGAGCACGGATGCCGCCAGCATTTGGTGCCAGTCCACGTTTTGCTGTCCGATGAGCGTGACGATGCCGAGCGGAATCGTGCGCATGTCGTCCGACACCGTCAGCTGGACGGCGAACAGCAAGTCCTGGAACGACAGGATGAAGGCGAAGACCCCGGTAGCCACGATTCCCGGCAGGGCCAGGGGACGCATGATCGTCCACAGCATGCGCAGCCGGCCCGCACCGTCGATGAATGCGGATTCCTCCAACTCAATAGGAATCGTGGCGAAGTAGGTCGTCAGCATGAGGATGGCCAGCGGAAGCGCAAATGAGGCGTAGGTGATGATCAGCGCCAGGTGGGTGTCGTAGAGCCCGAACTGCCGCACGAGCGCGAAGAACGGGATGATCATGGCCACCGGCGGAATCTGCTGCGTGCCCACCACGAAGAACTCCAGCGGTCGCTTGCCGCGGAAGGCAAAACGCGACATGCCGTAGGCAGCGAGCGCTCCGAGCGTGACGGCGACGAGCGTGGTGGCGCCGGCCACGAAATAGCTGTTGAGAAAGATGCGGAGCCAGAGGCCGGTGCCGAAGACCTTGCCGTAGGCCTCCAGCGTCGGCGTCGGCGGCAACCACTCCGCCGGGTGCTTGAAGATCTCGCCGTTCGGTCGCACGGAGTTGGTGATCAGCCAAAAGATCGGGTACAGCACGACGGCGGACAGGACGAGCAACAGCAGACCGCGAATGATGGGTTCTGGTTGGACTGGCCAGCGGCGCAGCAACGCCCACCCGCCCGCCGGTGCAAGGCCGACGCCCGATTGTCGCGCGGCTGCGTTGCGGATCAGGACCCCCTCGGTCGCACGCGCTCATGGCCGAGCGCGTGCACCAGTCCCGCTAGCAGACGGCGCGAGTATACGCGGGGTCTGAACTAGCCGCGAACGGGAATCTCTAAGGCCGAAACTGCGGCCCCGTACAATGCGCACTCGCCGTGCAGCGTGCACATCCGAGGAGTGGCACCGTGGCGCGCAAGGTCAGCGTCGGCGTCCTGGGCATTGGGACGGTCGCCGAGCTGTTCTATCTGGAAGCCATCGTCAAGCACGGGGATCGCGCCGAGCTGACGGCGCTCTGCGACGTGGCGCCGGGCCGGGCGCAGGCCGCCGCCGACAAGTGGGGCGCCAGGGCCGCGTTCACGGACTTGGGTGAGATGCTTGCGTCGACGGACGTCGAGGCGGTGCTGGTGCTGACCAAGCACAGCCAGCACTACGAGCACGCCAAGCAGGTGCTCGAAGCCGGCAGGCATCTCGGCATCGAGAAGCCCATCGCGGCGACGTTTGAGCAGGCGACGGAGATCGTGCAGCTTGCCGAAGCGCGCGGGCTCAAGCTGGCGGCGGCGCCGGCCATGGCCTTCGAGCCGGTGGCGCGGCGCGCCGAGGCGCTCATTGCCGGCGGCGCCATCGGCCGGGTGGCGGCGATGCGCACGCATATGACCGCGAATCCCGCCGACCGGGAAACCGAGTGGCAGCAGATCGGTCGCAACCTGGCCCGGATCGATACGCCTCCCACGGACCAGACCTGGATGTACCAGGCCGGTGAGGGCGGCCCCCTGTTCGACCTGACGCCATATCAGCTCATACCGCCCACGCGGCTCTTGGGCCCGATCAAGCGCGTGGGTGCGCTTGCCGGTATCGCCGTGCCCGAGCGAGTCTCCGGGAGCGGCCCGACCAAGGGGCAGCGCTTCGCCACAACGGCCCCCGACAACGTCGTCATGATGCTCGACTGGGGCGAGAACCGCTTCGGCATGGTCTATTCGGGATATCTGCCGGCAAACTTCCGGGGTCCGCACACCGAGTACTACGGCGACGCGGGGGTGCTCGCGGTCAACGGGGGCACGGGTGTTGACAGCATCGAGCTTTACCGCACCGTCACCGGTGGCCGTGAGAGCCGTTGGGAGGCGGTGGGCGAGCCGAACGACGGTTGGGACGTCGTGGACCGCGCCGGTGCGATCACGCACCTGGTGGACTGCATCGCGGATGACGCCGAGGTGCAGCTCTCCGCGCGTCAGGCGCTGCACATCCTCGAGGTGATCGACCTGGTGCACAAGTCGAGCGCCGGCGGCCGGTTCCTACCGACAACGACGACGTTCGACCTGCCGGGGGCTATTCCCGCCTAATCCGCCGGGCCCGACGACCTGGCGTTACGCGGTCGAGTCGTTGCGCACATAGACCGAAACGTGATTGGCGCTGGAGGCGTCGAACGGCGACCGGCTCCAATTCGACCAGCGCGCGTGCAACCGCATGCCGGCGAGCTGGGCCATCAGGTCGAGCTCGGACGGCCAGGCATAGCGGAGCTTTATCGGGCGCATGTCGATCGAGCCATCGGACAAGTAGACGACCTGGCTGGTCACTTGTTGGGCGACCGGATCATGTCGCGAAAGGTCCAGACTCGCGCGATCGACGTCTAGCCAGACAACGCTGATCGACTGGTTGCGTTGAAAACGTGTGAGGTCCGGCACGAACGCTTCGATCACGAACGCGCCGTCCGGCTTGAGGCGTTTCGCCACGTTGCCGAAACAGCGCACCTGGGCCGCTTGCTCCAGCAACACGTAGAACGTATTGAAGACGACGAAGACGAGGTCGAACGGTCCCGGGCGACCGACGTCGGCAAAGTCGCCCATGGTGACCGGAATGTCCGCGCCGCCCGGCTTTTCCCACAGCTTCGCCACCATGGACTCCGACGCGTCGATGCCTTCGACGGCCACGCCGGTCGCCGCCAGCGAGAGGGCGAAGCGACCCGTCCCAATGCCCAATTCCAGCGCACGGCCGCCCTGAGCCAGGTCCGCAAGAAGTGCAACCGCGGAGGGATCGGCGTCCCCGTGGAGGTCGTCGTAAACCTCGGCCCACCGCTCGTCGTAGGTGGCCGGGTCGATCGGTTCGTCTGCCGCTGCCGTGAGCGATTATGCGGCACTCCCAAACGGCGCCCACGTCGGCGGCGTGCATCTGCCATGCTTGACCGAGCGAGTCGAGGAGCGCCGCCATGTCCACCGATACGCCTCCGCCGCAATCCAGCGACCAGACGCCCGTGCTGACCGACGGCCCCGTGATCGACCTCCTCGGCGGAAACCTGAACACCGTTATTCCGCCGAGCAGCGCGCCCGCCGCCTATGGCGACCACGTCCGACGCGGCGGCGTGAACGTCATCCACGTCACCCTGGCGCTCTACGCACGAGACATCGAGCATCAGCTCGACGAGTTCTTCGACGCATTCAATCTCTGCGAACAGATGGGCCACAAGCTCATGCTCGTCGAGCGCACGGCGGACATTCACGAAGCCCATGTTTCGGGCAAGTTGGGGCTGATCCTCGGATTTCAGGGTTTGGATGTGCTGCGGCACAACACGCAGTTCATCCCCATTTATCATCGGCTGGGCCTGCGGGTCGCCGCGCTCACGTACAACGAAGCCAATCAGGTGGGCGCAGGCTGTCTCGAGCCGCGCGACGACGGCCTGACGCTGCTGGGCATCCGCATGGTGCGCGAGCTGCGGCGCGCGGGGATCGCGCTCGATCTGTCGCACGCGGGCGTGCGGACGTCGCTGGACGCCATCGAGCAATACGACGGCCCGGTGATGTTCACCCACTCAAACGCCCATGCGGTTACGCCCAACCCGCGCAACCTGACCGACGAGCAGATTCGCGCCGCGGCCGCCACGGGCGGCGTCGTCGGCCTGGCGTCGTATGCCCCCTTCTGCCACCAGGAAGACAAAGACCACCTGGACCTGGAGGACTATTTCCGGCACATCGACTACGTCTGTGAATTGGTTGGCCCGGAGCACGCGGCCATCGGCTCGGACATCACGCCGCAATCGAAGGTGAAGTGGGAAAACGCCACCAAGCGCATGTACCCCGACATGGTGGGGCGCTACGTGCTGGAGACCGAGTACGTGGAGGGGCTCCACACCCACGCCGAGTTCCCGGCCATCCCCGAGGGCCTTCGGGAGCGTGGATATGCGGAGGACGAGATTCGGGGCATCCTGGGAGGAAACGCCGCCCGTGTCTTCGAGCGGATCTGGGGCTAGGCCCCGACGGCAGCCAGGCTTAGGGTCCAAGGCCAGTCCCGCGCTGCTCAACCACTCGCGCGCCCTGGAGCTGATGCGTCGGGACGGTGTCGACGTGCTGATTCTCACGCAGCCCAGCAACTTCCTCTACTTCTCGGACTTCACGCAGGTCAATTCGTTCTCGTTCATCGACCGCCCGGCCATCTGCCTATTCTTTGCCGACCCCGCGGTCGATCCGATCGCGATCATTCCGCGCTGGAACTACGAAGCGTTCGTCAGGGTGAGCTGGATTTCCGATGTCGTGGTCTACGCCGAGCACGCCGCGCCGGGCAGCGGCGCCGAGGCCGGGGGCTGGCGGCGGGCGCTGCGCACCGCACTCACCGATCGCACCGAGGCGCGGACGGTGGGCGTGGAGGAGAAGGCCATCCCCAAGTGGATCATGGACGAGGTGACCGCGGCCTGCGCCGACCGCACGGTGCGCGACTGCAGCGAGCTGATCCGGCGCGTTCGCGCCGTCAAGACTGCCGCTGAGCTTCGCCATCTGCGCGCGGCGACCCAGGTGCTGGAGATCGCCTCTGCCGACATGCTGGCGGCTGCTCATACGGGCGTGACGGAGGCCGAGTTGGCGGCTGCGTTTCGCGCCAGCGTCGGCCGTCAGGGCGCCGAGGGCATCAAGAACTTCGTGCTGGGGTTCGGCCGCGAAACCGTCATCACGCACAAGGTGCCCGGCAGCCGGCGGCTTGCCGAGGGCGATCTGATCCGCTTCGACCTGGGCGCGCTGGTCCACGGCTACCACGCCGACAACGCGCGCTCGTACGTGTGGGGAACTCCCAGCGCCGTGCAGGAACGGCTCTATGCCGCCGTGATGCGGGGGCAGGCACAGGGAGTGGAGCTGCTGCGACCCGGCGTGTCGGCAGGCGAGATCTATGCGGCAACCGTGGACGGCCTGCGGCAGGAGCTGCCCCAGGCGCGCCTGGAGCACGTGGGACACGGCATCGGCGTTGAGCATCACGAGAGCCCGGCGCTCATCCACGGCAACACCCAGGCGCTGGAACCGAACATGGTCATCAACCTCGAAACGCTGTATCACGACCCGGAGCACGGAGCCTTCGCGGTCGAGGACACGTATCTGATTACGCCGGACGGCCACGAGCGATGGACGCACCTGTCCCGAGAGCTGGGCTTGGCGGCGGCCTGACGGTGGGCCGGGTGCTCGGGTATGCGGGATGGGCGGTGATGCAGGTGTTCCGCAACTTCGGCACGCTTGGTCTGCGGCTCAATCTCCTGTGGTTCCTCGCGGCGCTGCCGTTACTGCCGGCGGTTGGCATTCCGGTTGCGCTAGCGGTGCAGCAGGCCGCGAGCGGATTCGACTCGCCGCAAACGCCGCTGGTGCTGGCGCTCGCGCTAGTTGGCGCCACGGGCGCCGCGTGCTTGTCGGCGGGGCCCGCGACACTGGCGCTGGTCCATACCACGGCGCGATTCGTGCAAGGCGATGAGATTGGAATCGTCGACTTTTGGCGCGCGCTGCGACAGTTCTGGCCGCGTGGGTGGCTGGTGCTCTTCGCTGACCTCCTCGTGCTCTATGCGCTGGTCTTCGGCTTCTACTTCTACCTGAACTCGGGGCAGCTCCTCCTGCAGGCGTTCGCGTTCGTGGCGCTGTACCTGACGCTGGTCTGGGTCGGCGCGCAGGCCTATCTCTTTCCCCTGGTCATTCGTGCCGACGTATCGCTGCCGCAAGCGTGTCTGGGCGGGTTTGTGCTGGCTCTCGGCCGCGTGGGGCCATCCGCCGCGTTCGGGCTGGTCGCCGCCGTGGCCATCGGCGTGAGCGTGGCCTTTGTGCTCCCGCTAATGGTCTTGGCTCCGGTTACTCTGGCCTTGGTCGGACTTCGAATGGCGCAAGACTCGATTGGCGGGCCTTTGGGAGAGACGCCGGAGACCGATCCCGAGTATTCGTGAGGCGACAATGGGTGAGGCTGGGTCGCGAGCGCCGCCCGCAGCCGCAGGAGGAAAGCAATGAGTGAATCGACCTCGGTTGAGTTGGTGGCCGACGCGCACGCCATCGTCGGCGAGGGTCCGGTGTGGGATTCGACGGCGGGCCTCTTGGTCTGGGTCGACATTGAGGGCAAGCGCATCCACGAGTTCGACCCGGCCACGGGCGTGGACCGGGAGATCGAAGTTCCGGAGTGTCCCGGCGCCGTGGTGCGCCGTGCGTCCGGCGGCTATATGGCTGCGGTGACCAACGGCTTCGCCGCTGTGGACCGTGACGGCGCTTTCGAACTCGTCGTGCCCGTGGAGGCCGACCTGCCCGAGAACCGCATGAACGACGGCAAGTGCGATCCGCAGGGCCGGTTCTGGGCCGGCACGACGCGCATGACTCACGACCTCCCGATTGGCGTGCTCCACCGGCTGGATACGGACTTGTCGCTCCATCCCATGGTCGGGGAGCTCTGGGTGTCCAACGGGCTGGACTGGACCTCCGACAACAGCCGCATGTACTTCATCGATTCGTTTGCGAGGAGCGTGGACGTCTTCGACTACGACCCCGACACCGGCGCGATCGCCAATCGCCGCCCGCTCATCGACGTGCCGGAGTCATGGGGCATTCCCGACGGCATGACGCTGGACGCCGAGGGCTATCTGTGGGTGGCGTTCTGGGGCAGCAGCCGCGTGCGGCGGTTCGATCCGGAGGGGCAATTGGACCGCGAAATCACGCTGCCCGTCACTCAGGTCACAAGCTGCGCCTTTGGTGGACCCGATCTGCGAGACCTCTACATCACGAGCGGGGCGCGGGGTCTCGACGCCGAGGCGCTCGAGCGCGAACCCCACGCTGGCGGCCTGTTCCGCGCGCGGCCGGGGGTTCAGGGGCGACCGGCGTTCGAGTTTCGGGGGTGATGCGGAGGCTGTAGACGGACGACTGTGCGGGGCGGCCTCCATGTCCTTGCGCACCCCGCCCCGTGTCATTTCGAGCGGAGCGAGAAATCTGAGATGCCCATCCTCAGACGCACGGACGAAGGGCCGACGGCTCGGGTGCCTGGCCCAACGTCCTTAGATTCCTCGCGTGCGCTCGGAATGACAGAAGAGGGGCGCCCGGAATGACGGAAGAAGGGCGCTCGGAATGACAGAAGAGGGGTGCTCGGAATGACGAGAAATGGGCGCTCGGAATGACGAGGAATTGGCGCTTGGACTGACGGAAAGGGGCGCTACGAACCGACTCGGCCGCGTCTCCTGCTACCCACCCTTGGCGCCGGCGACGTCCTTGCGCTGGAAGATCCAGAAGGCCAGACCGCCGAGAATGACGGTGTAGGCCAGCATCACCATCGCGGCGGGCAGAGGGTCGGGCACTGCGCCGACGCCCCCCGCTCCGAACGAGAATCCGCCCGTGTCCATCCATCCGCTGGCCGCCCGCCCCAGGACAAACGTCGAGATGCCCTCGAACCAAGCGAAGTTGGCCAGGATGCCGACGACGATTTGCTCGATCACGTAGTAGCCGACGCTGATCGCAATGCCCATTCCCGACGATGACGTCAATACCGACATCAGCACGGCCAACGCCACATACGGCAGATAGACATAGATGAGCTTGCCGAACGCGATGGCAAGTTCGGACCACTCGCCGGCCCCGACAATCTCACCTTCCAGCGTAAGGGTGCCGATCACGCTGGCGATGCCGACGGTTGCCAGCACCAATGCGCTCAGGCCCACGCTTGCGAGCGCGATCACGAGCGTCTTGGACGCCAGCAGCTGCCAGCGGCCGACGCCCCTCACCAAGACGGTGCGCAGGGTCCCCCAGCCGTATTCGGTTCCTGGAACCGACGCCGCCAGAATCATGATGAGAATGACGCCAAAGAAGGCCAGGGAACTGACCAACGCAAACAGGAGGCTGTTGGGCGGGAACATGGCTTCCCGCATGTCGCCGGAGTTCTCGTTTACGGATTCACAGCTCTCGGCAAATTCCTGCAGACTCCTGACGATGTTCTGCTGTTCCTCCTGAGAGAAACGCTCGAAGTCCAGCGGAAGATCGCCTTCCTGCATGTCAGTGAGATCTGCGCAGGTGAACTCGATCTCGACGGTTTCCCCGGCCGTATCGGTTGCGTCGAACGAGATGCTCGATTGAGCGGCGGGCCCTCCGACTGCCACGAAGGCATAGGTGCTCCAGAAGATGAGCTGTGAGATGGCCACGCCGATGAGCAGCAGAATCCACGGCATCCGGCGGCGGTGCAGCTTGAACCACTCCCAGCGGGAGAGCCTGAGGACCTGCCCGATCATTCGAGCTCACCCGCGACGTCGCCGGTGACTTCGAGGAAGTACTGCTCCAACGACTGTTGCAAGGGCGTGATCTCCGCGACGTAGACGCCGGACTTGCCGAGCGCGGCGGTGAGCTCCGAGGTGCGGTCGTGCGGCACGGTCACGATGAGCGCCTCGCCCTCGATCCGCACGTCGTCCACCCACTCCAGCGCCGAGAGTATTTCGACGGCTTCCGCGTCGTTTGAGGTTCGCAGTCGGATCTGTTCTTGCTGGTGGAGTAAGTCGCCGACGGCGCCCTGGGCGATCACCTTGCCCTTGGACAGGATGGCGACGCTGTCGCAGATCTGCTCGACCTCGTTGAGCAGGTGGCTGGAGAGCAGCACCGTGCGGTCGGCGCTCCCCAGGCTGCGAATCAAATCACGAACTTCGGCCATGCCCGCCGGGTCCATGCCGTTGGTCGGCTCGTCCAGGATCAGCAGCTCGGGGTTGCCGAGCAACGTGTAGGCCAAGCCCAAGCGCTGCTTCATCCCCAGCGAGTAGGTCTGGAAACGGTCGCCGGCCCGGTCGGCCAGACCGACCTGTTCGAGCAGATCGTCCAGCTCCTTGGGCGAGCCGCGGCCGGATACGCCCTGGAAATAGGCCAGATTGCGGCGTCCCGAGAGATAGGGATAGAAGTACGGCTGCTCGACGATGGCGCCCACGCGATGCAGGGCCTCGCCGTGGCTCATCCGCGAGCCAAGCAGACTGAAGCTGCCCGAGGTCGGCCGCACCAGCCCCAGCAGCATGCCGATGGTGGTGGTCTTGCCGGAACCATTGGGCCCCAGCAGCCCGAAAATCCGACCGCGTGGCACTTCCAGCGTGAGCTGATCGACCGCCAGGATGTGACCGTAACGCTTCGTCAGCGCATCGGTCTGGATGACCAGATTATTCAACAGCGCTCGCCTCGGCAGAGCACGCTCGCGCGGCGTGACGGCACATCATACGGGGTCATGGCAAGAATCCTTGGGAATGATGCCTTGCGTTCGGGCCTAGCGCGCTTGGTTCCGGGATGGCGGAAAGACGCTGCTGCATGCGATCCCTTCAAACGACAGCCCCAGCGAGCGCACCGGGGACGATTTCCCGTACCACCAGGCCCGACCCCAGCAGCCGCTGAGGCTGCCGGGAAATACACAACGCGCCTTGCGGCGCGCTATTGGCCCGGTGGTGGCGGAATGGTATCACGCTAGGGGGCAGAGCGCCCCGCGACGCCAGCGCAGCGAGTCGGCTTGCGCCATCCTCTCTGGCTGGGCGCGTGGGAGCGGTCGCTGGCGTCCGATTGGTCGCCCTACGCGGGCTCCTCGCGCCGGACGGTTCCCGCCCGGTCGATCTCTCGGTCGAATGAGGCCACCACGCCGACGCCCGTCCGCTCCGCACTCGCCACCAGATAGGCGTCGGCAAAGTCCTGGCCCTGGACTTCGTACAACTCCACCGCGCGCAGGAGCAGCGGGCCGTCAACCACGCGGATGGCGCGGAAGGCAAGGATGGCCCGCAGCGCCTCCGCCACCTGGGGGCGTGGCGCCTCGTAGTAGGACTCCAGGACGTAGGCGACCTCCGCCAGAATGAGGTCCGGCAGCAGCAGGTTGTCCGCCTGTTGCAGGAAGCGAGTCGCCCGGCGCGCCTGCGTGGGTGGATCGCCGGTCAGGTGCCGGACAATTACGTTGGTGTCGACGAACGCCGTCATCGCCGCGAGGCGGCCCTGGCCTTCCGCGTCTCACGCACCACCTGGTCCCAGGGCGTGCCTCGCTTGGCGGCGGGCACGGTCACCGAACCGGCGAGCTGCATGAGATCGGCGCTGCGCGCCAGGATCGCCCGCTGACCCTCGACCCGGAAGACGACCTGGTCGCCCTCCTCGATGGTGAGCGCCTCGCGCACCGCGCGAGGAATCGTGACCTGGCCTTTTGACGTGACACGCGCCGCAACGTCCATGCGCTGCTCCTTACTACAAATTGATAGTAAGGATACGCCAATGGCCGAACCCTGCGACTTCCGGGGCTGCCCGCAGCCCGGGACGCCGGCGCTCGGGGCTCGGCCTTGGCCGTCTACAGCGCGAAGGTATCCGGACCGGTTCGACGCCAGTCGGGGCGGTAGCCCTCCTTGGCGTTGAATCCCTTGGACGGGAATACCTGTTGGGGCGTGCGCCAAGGCCACGCCTGGCCGCCGATGACGCGGTAGTCGTCGTCCCTGCCGCACATCCAATAGAACATATGCGCCACGAATATGGCCGTGCGGTGGCCGCCGTAGTAGGCGGTGTGGAAGTCGAAGTCGTCCTCCACGATCCAATCCCGCTGCGGCTCGGCCGAGCGCCAGTAGTTGTACTTCAGCATCCGTCGCCGGCCGGTCGAGGTGGAGACACCGCGCCGGTGCAGGATGCTTTGGTGATGGATGCCGATCGTCCCGGCGGGACCTTCGAGCAGGACGCCCTGCTCCTCGAAGTCGCGCTTGTTGGGTCCGATGTGGGTGCCGGGAAACACCTCCGTGGGGCCCATCCCGGCCGGGGTGTCCTGCGGAAAGTAGAAGACTTCCAGGAAGTTGAGCTCGGGACCGAAGATGTGATCCGCGTCCTGATGCCAACCCTGCGCCGGCATGGGGCACTCGGCGAGATGGTGGCTGGTGATCACCGGCAGGCCGACGTTGGCGCCCAGCAGGGACCGCAGCGCGCCCGCGAGCTGCGGATTCAGCAGCACGTGTTCGATGAACCACTCCTCGAGCAGGATCGAGCTGGGCTCGTGCGAAGCGCGGATGCGCTCCAACTCGTCGAGCGTCAGCCCTGGCGGCATCATGATCGGGTTGAGCGGGGCTTTGCCGTCCAGATAGTCGCAGCACTTCTGATTGATCTCGTCCGGCACGACGCCCTTGAGCAACAAGTGCCCGTCGCGACAGAAATCGAGCACCTGGCTGTCGGTGAGCGTGGGGGCGCAGTCGAACGATCGGGCTTCGCTGTCGTACTCGATGTTGGATGGCATGGGCGACGGTACCCAAGGTTGCCGAGGCCGCCTATTCTATGCGGCTTCGCCCGTGAAGGGAGTCTATGGGCTCAACGGCTCAGCGAGAACCTGCACGGACGCCGGGCGCCCGTCGCCAAAGAAATCAGGCGCCCGGACCTGGTACCCCCGGTAGGAATCGAACCTACAACCTTCGGATTAAGAGTCCTGTCCGGCGGGGTTTGCTGGACCCCAATTAGGCAGCCGTCAACGTTCCCCACTTCAGTTAATCCGCGATTCCGAACGGCCCTCGGAAACTGTCAGCACGACGGGTGAGCGGCCCGAATGTTGGCGAAATGTTGGCAGGCCGCAGGTGCCTTGGCGAGTCGGCCAGTTGTGTCCGGCAAGCCCTTGGCGTTCTGTTTCGGCAGGTCTTTCAGCCTCGGCAATCGACGTCGCCGTCGTCGATGTGCAGGTCGCAAAGGGCCCGAACGGGTCACCCGATCTGGGAAAGATCTCCCTGGTTTCGCAGGGCACGATGCGGCGCACACGGCGCTGCGCAGTTCGGGATGCCTGACGGCAGGCAGGCGTAGGCACCCCGATGTTGGGCATGTCCGACCTTCGCATTTTGCCGCCGCGCACAGCCGCGGACCGCTGCCTAGCGGCGCTGCTTGTGAAGTACACGTCTCCCCGCAGACCATTGAGAAGTCCCGCTCGGTCCAATAAGTCGTAGCTGCGCTGGGCGACCACGGATGCGGCGCCTTCCCCGCCCGACTTCATCCTGCTCTTCGTTCACGGCTGTGTGGCCCACCTCATCGGCTAGCACGTGCGCTTCGCCCATTACCAAGAAAGCCCCGCGCTGGCGGACAGTTCAGCGACTACAAGATCGACCTGTACGGGGCGTGTGCTGCGGGTATTTGCCGGCTGGCTCGGGCACGAGGAGTACGCGGACCAGCACAAACTGGCCTGGTTTAGGCCGCTGCGGACAAGTGCTAATCCCGTTGTGCCCCTCAACGCCGAGTAATCCCGGGGGCTGGAGCCACCCTGACCGGGCCCGCGGGCGAACGATGTTGTAATCGCTGCTCGACATTGGTACCCGGGCGCCGGAGTTGGCTGACACTCGGCTGGTCGAACCGGATCTGAAGGCGGGATTAGAAGCGGCGGATTCCGGCTCGGATAGGTGCGTGCCGGACTATACCGTTTTGACGGTGGACCAAACTTGTTACAGGGAGCCAGAAGTTGCCCTTGGACCCTTCCCTGGCATCTCGTTGCTTCGGGTTTCTGGCGAAGGGATGACAAAGGGATTACCCGCCCGGCACTCCAAGATGTAGGGTGGATGTCCAGCATCCGCCGGCTGCGCAGAATACCGCCTCCACCTATGCATTGCGCCTGCCGTGGGCATCCTCGCCAGGGCATTCGGACACTCGGCTTGGACGGCGCGAGCCACCGCTGGTAGACAGTGACTGCGACAGGGTCTGGATAACGAGCCTGGGGTGCTCGTCTGCAAACTGTCCCGGCACTGAATGGTCCATGAACCGGGTGAGCGTCCTACGCCCGCACCTTCGGTAGATGAGACTGTTGAGCTGACAGTGTGTGCGGGGCGAGCAGGACATCACCAGCCCTGATCGCCTCAATCAGACGAGCTTGGTTCTCAAGTTCTTGCTGCGCTTGGGGTGGCAGTGAGGCGCGGAATTTGTCGATGTCCGCAAAGATGGCCGAAGCGCCACTAGAGTCCCCGCAGTACGCCAGGATGACAGCATACTGTGCGTTGATCGGAATGAGGTGCCCGAGCAGATTGTACTCGTTGACCACCGGGAGAAGAACCTCTTCCATGAAACACCGCGCCTCAAGAGCGTCACCCAGCAGGCCGATCAGTTCGTCCACGATTTCCTGGCCGACCTTCACGAGAGACGTGGGAGCGTGAGCAACTTGGTAAAGCTTGAAGGCATTGAACCAGTGCAACGCCCCACCTCCTCCCAACGAATGGTTGATCACACCGACCAAGTACAGGCTATCTGCAAGATGTTTCAACATCTTGCTGTCGGTTGCATTCGTGCCCAGGCGTTCGACGACCGCACGCCGGCTTTTGCCAACTAGCCACGCAAACGTGAGCCCGAGGCGCGTAAGGTATCGGTCGCATACCCCCTGTGCAACGGGAAGCGCCAGCTCGTCATTGCCACAGTCATGGAGAGCCAATGCAAAGGTGTAGTCGACGACTAGGCGAGCCGCCCCTCCTGCATCGACGGCCTGATACAGGCGGGTGGCCTGGCCTAGATCTCTGCGGTGTCCGGCGATGGCGATGCGCTTGGTGGCAATTCGCGCACGTGCCTCGACTTCGGCCTGTACAAACTCTGCCAGCGCTTCCATCTCCAAAAGATATTGCTCCGCCGCTGCACAGTCCGACCTGATGAGGCTCGCAAAGGCCAGCCCGTCGTAGGCCCAGAATCGGTCATCTGCGGATTGTGCCTGGTCCGCGGCAAACGCTTCGAGCAAGCCCCTAAACTCATGCTCAAGCCCAAGTTCGATGAAGAACTCGTCGGTGGAGAGATCAACAAGTTCTTCAACGTGGCCAGTTTGTGGTAAGAGCCGGTACGTCAGCAATGCGCGCTTGGCGTCGGGCACCTCCCTGATCGAGTCGATCAATATGGCTCTGAGCCGCTGAGCCGAGTCTCGGAGTGTGCCAGGCTCCAACTCCTCTCGCGCGTTGATCGCAAGCATTCGGAAGGCGTCGTGCAGCTGCACTTGGCCCGCTTGTAGTTGGCTAACGATCCCGAGTTCGATGAGAGCACTGAGCCGGTTGGCAGCGACTGCTCGGGTAACTCGGAGGGTGTCCGAGACGAGGCGAAGTGACTCCTCGTGCGTCAACGGGACCGTAGCCAGGCTGAGGACAGCGGAAATCTGACGATCTAGTTCTGTGCCGGCACCAAACGCATCTGCCAAGATTGCACGCTGAGGCACCGACCCCACGTGCTCGTTCTCTTCACAAGCGGTGCAAAAGGCAGCTGCGTCTCCTCCGTACTCACTGGCCGTGATCGATGCTGCGCCCCGGACGTAAAGGGGAAGACCTCCGGTCAGCGCTCGTAGGCGCTCGGCCGTCCTTGCATTGATCGGCACGCCCTGACTTGAGCACTCCGCGGCGATTGCTGGCAAGGGCCACCCACGGAGTTCGATCGGCCTGACACTGAGTCGGGCTGCCACCGTGCTGGTGGATGCTGCAGGTTGGGCGAGAAAGAGGAATCGAAGTGCAGGGGCCGCCCGCACAACTGCCACCACCTCGTCCGCGGCAACGTCCTGTGTGTTGTCCACGATGACTAAGGCTGTAAGGCCCTTTAGCTCCACGAGCCTGCCGAGTGTCCTCAGCGAGTCAATCCCGCTCGCTCCTGGCAGAAGGACAGTGGCGAGCGACTCCCTATCGCCGTCGAAAACTCGGGGCGCAAGCTCGCGGGAAAGTGCCGCAGCGAATGAACCAGGAATGGCATCGACCGCGTCTAGGTAAGCAAGCGTCCCTTCCTGGTGGATTGCCTGCTGCGCAGCCCATGAGGTCTTCCCGCTTCCCGAGACCCCAACCACGAGCAGTGTTCGCGCTTCCGATCCGAGGTCCGGTTCACATTCCTGCGGCCGATACGGCGACGGCGGGACAGGCAGGTCATGAATCTCGAACACCATCTGTTCAAAGAGCTCTGGCAACTGCGTCAGCGCGATTTCGTGCGTGGAGTATGGAGGCGTGCCACTTGCGGCCTGCTGCATTGCTGCGGCGAGCTTGGCAACGAGGGTCTCGGGTCTCAGCAGTCCGGCGGGAATTCCATCCGCTTGTCCCGCGCACCAGTCGTAGGCTGCGGAGATGCTCTCCCAGGCCGGGGGAAGGGCCGGCCGGCTCGTCTCGAGCTGCCCGTGTTCGAACCCGGGTGCCCTGTAGTGAAAGTCGTCCGGCCAGCACTGGATTTCCTTCAAGAGCGCGGCGCTGGGAGCGACGTTTGACGCTATGAGAAAGTCGGCTCGCCCTACGCGTCGGCCTGACACGTGCTCAGTCCTCAGCTTGGCAAAGCGTTCAAGCGCACTCGCTACGTCGCTGGGCTGCAGCGGAACGGATCGGCTTTTGACCTGTACATACAGCACCCCATCGGGCCAGTAGATCTCCACATCCTCGTCGGTTTCGACCCGAATTCTCTCGCTTGCCATCTTCGCCATACGCAGGAGGCATCCCGCGGCAAACAGATGCTGGTAGAGAAATCCGCGGTGGACACCCTCAATGCGGGCGAGTTGACCCTGATCGAGCACGATCGGCTTAGGCATGTCAGTCGTCTTTACTCAACTTGAGTGCTCGAATCCTCGGAAGGATTCCAGCAACTCGCCGTCTTCACGAGCACGTCTCTAGGTGCAGTTCTCACCTAGATTGCAGGAGAGATCTGAACAACCTGGGCACCAGAGCGCCATAGGGTAGCGGCTAGGCTCTTGAGGGTACCGCGGCGAGGAGTCTTGGGGCTGAGGCCGCCACCCAGCAGCGGTGCAGGCCCCGCGCGCCGCGCCCCGTCTTCATACCCGGCATCGCCCCACACACGCGTTTCGGCGCCGTGCAGTAGATGCCGCACTTGCGTGATGTCCGCCAGGTTGGCTGGCGTTGTCGCCACGCTGTGCACCAGCCCCGTGGCCGCGTCCACTCCGATGTGCGCTTTCATCCCCAAGTACCACTGGTTGCTCTGCTTCACCTGACGCATCTCCGGGTCCCGCACCTGGGCACAGTTCTTCGTCGACGCCGGCGCGTCGAGGATGGTCGCGTCCACGATCGTGCCTTCCCGCAGCCCCTGCGCCGCCAGGTTCTGGGTGATCTCCGCCAGCAGCCCCTCCCCCAACTGGTGCCGTTCCAGCAGGTGCCGGAAGTGCAGGATCGTCGCCTCGTCGGGGCGGGGGCTTCGGGCCGTCAGCCCCACAAACCGCCGCACCGCCACGCTGTCGTAGACCGCGTCTTCCATCGCGGGGTCACTGAGGTTGTAGTACAGCTGCACGCAGTTAATCCGCAGCAACAGGCCCAGCGGCTAGGGCGGCCGGCCGCGTGCGCCGGTGGGGTAGACCGGGCGATTGCACGTTTCCGCGCCCACGGCATCAGCGCATCCATGCGGTGGAAAGAGCGCTCCCGCCGCGTCTGGCGCGACTGCCCGTCATACTCCACGTCGGCAAATGTGCGCGGCGGCATCCCCTGGCCCTCACCGAGTGCCCGTCACGTGTGAGCATAGGCGCCGCCCCCAGCCGTCTAGCCTTTTTCGGAGGCTTCCTAGAGCCGACGCGTGGCACATGGTGGACTGTAGCTGGCACCCGACCAACTTGAGCCTACTGGTCAAGCGGCGCCGTCACTCTATTGCTTGTTTCTTCGAGCTGGCCTGGGCTGTGCGACGCGAAGTGGCTCGCGTCCCGACCCCAAGGTGCTGGGCTGAATTACGGAAACCTGGATTCCGGCGGGCGCCGTTCCCACCTACGGTTGGCTGTGACAGATCAAGGCCAACCGATGAAACGGCCCAGGCTCATTCGCACCGGCCGGTTGAGAGCCGACCCGCCAAGGAGTTCACCCGATGATCGACACACGACATCCTGGCAACGGTGCGCTTGGCTCCAGCAATGGAAAACGCCGATGGCCCGCAGCGCCTGAACGGCGGAGCCGTCGAGGCCGACGTTGTGAAGCCGGGCCACCCGCTAGAGCGACGCTGGGATCCATGGCATGAAGAAGTTTCGCCGCAGAGCCAACGGCCTCCACACGATACGAGCCTTTCTCAAGCCAGCGCATGGCTCGGCGCTGCCGTTCGACCATGACCAAGTTCAGGAGCCCCATACCGCGCTCGATCAGGCTTTCGCCGACCTCACCGCCGACGAACGCCTGGCCGTCCGCTTCATCATCGAGCCGGCGGACGCGGCCACCGTGCATGACTTTCGCGCCCAGGCCGAGCGTCTGTGGGCCGAGCGGCATGCGCTGCCAGACACACTGGGCGGGCGCATCCGCCACCTCGGCAGCAGCCTCTGGTGGGGCGTGCGCCAGCGCTCCTCCCTGTCCCTTCTGCGACTGGACGCGCCGGCGGTGGAGGCGAAAGCCCGCGCCCCTCTGCTGACCCTGCAGATCCATTGCTGGGTGCAGGCGGCGACGCGGGATCTAGCCGAAGGCCGCATGGGATGGCTGCGGCAGGGCTTCGACGCATGCGCGAGCTGGCGGAACTGGCTGCGCCCGCGCGAGCCCTGGCGCCGCAGACGCTTCGACCGCTGCTTTGACGAGGAACGGTCGTGGCCCGGCGCCCAGTTCGTGGTGAGCCTCGATGAAGCGTGTGCCCTCACGGGCCTGCCGCGGCTGGTGCTGGCGACCCTCAGCGAGCGGCAGGTCTGGACGCGCTGGAGTGGTGGCGACGGCGAGGCGCCGCATGCCACCGGGCCGCATTCGAGCGAGGGTCCCGGCGCGTGATCGGCGACGGTTGCCGCACGCGCCGCACTGCGGGGACGGCCCGGCCGATGAGCCCATGACGCCGCCTACTGGGGACCTCCCGATCCCCTGCACGATTCGGGCCTATCTGGCGCCCAAGCGGCACTGGGCGCTGCCGCTGCGCCACGACTTCACCCAGGACCCGGTCGTCCTGCTCGACCGCGGCTTCGCCCACCAGACGGCTGACGAGCGCGTGGCGGTGCGCTTTCTCGTGGCGCGGGCGGGCGAGCGCCGCGCCCGCGAGGCGCTGCGCGGCGTCGCGCAACTCCGCGCCGGCCAGCGGCTGTCGGGCGGCGGCCTGGGGCGCACGGTGCTGCGCGAGATCGGTAGCGCGCTGTGGGAGATGCTGGCCTTCCTCATGACCGGCCAGAACTACAACCCGACCTCCCGGGAGCCCACCCATGAGATGCAGGCCCAGGCCCGGGCCGCCGAGACCAAAGCCCACAGCCCGCTGCTGACCATGCAGCTCCAGCTCTGGATGCATGCCCCATCCCGCCCTCAGGCCGAGGATCGCTTCGACCTGCTGCTGGCCTGCTTCGAGCCCACCCGGGGCGCGTTCAACTGGCTCGTGCCCCGCCGCCCCTGGCGCAAGCAGCGCTTCGACCGCTGCTTCGTGGATCAGGGCTGGTGGCCGGGCGCCAGCTTCGTGGTGAGCCTGGCCGAGGCCCACGCGCTGACCGGCCGGTCGTTGGTTGAGCTCGAGACCCTCGTCGGGACCCAGGTCTGGACGCATTGGGGCGGTCGCTACGGCGACGTGCCCCACGGCCGTGACTTGCGCCTGGGCCGGACCGGCCACGCATGATTGAGCACCCGGGCAAAGAGTGGGCCTGCATCAAGCCCCACGACGCCCTCAAGCACGTCCTCGTGGTCGGACCCACGGGGGTGGGGAAGAGCACCTTCCTGTACTGGTGGGCGCGCTCCGCCATCGAGCAGGGCCACGGCCTGCTCGTGCTTGATCCCAAGGGCGACCTGGTCGAGGCGCTGCTCGCCGCCGTGCCGGCGGGCCGCGTCAAGGACACGCTCCTGCTGGACTTCGCCGACACCGAGTGGCCGGTGGCGCTCAACCCGCTGGACGTGCGGGATGCGGCCGAGGGCGAACGCGTGGCCGGGGCCGTCTACACCATGATGAAGGAACTGGTAAAGGGCGAGGACCTGCACTGGGGCACCTCGATGTCGCAGGCGTTCGCCTACGGCTTCCGCACCCTGGCCGCCAATCCCCAGATCAAGCCGTCCATGCTGGACCTGGAGCGGCTGTTCTTCGATCGCGACTGGCGGCAGACCCTGCTGCCGCAAGTGACGGACCCGTTCCTGCGGTCGTACTGGCAGAACCAGGTGGACCGCACCTCGACGCGGCAGTTCGAGCTGACGTTCGGCGGAGCGCTGCGGCGGATGGCGATGCTGGTGCAGGACCCGCGGGTGCGCAACATCCTGGTGCAGCCGCGCTCGGCGGTGGCCTGGGACGGGGCACTGGCCGACCGCAAGATCGTGCTGGCCAATCTGGACCAGGCGGACACGGCGCTTGGCGCGGCGGGTTCGCGGCTGCTGGGCAGCATCCTGGTGACGCAGTTCTGGCAGGCGGTACTCAGACGACCAGCCGACATCCGGCCTCCGTTCTTCGCGGTGTTCGACGAGTTCCAGGAGTTTCTGGACACGGGGCGGGACATGGCGGCGTTCTTCGAGCGCTCGCGCAGCTACGGGGTGGGGCTGACGGTGGCGACGCAGAACCCCGGCCATCCGCGGCTGCGGCCGATCCTGGACAGCGTATTGATCAACACGCGCACCCACGTGGTGTTCGGAGGCCTGCGGGCCCAGGTGCGGCACTTCACGGATGAGATGGCGCCGACGTTCACCCGCCAACAGCTCGACGGGCTGCCGGCGTATCACATGGCCATCACGACCTTGGTGGACAACCGGCCGGCGCGGCCATTCGAGGCGGCGGTGGCGCCGATCCCGTCGGGTGATCCAGAGATGGCCGAGCAGGTGCGAGTCCACTGCCGACGGCAGGTCGGCCAGCCGCGAGCACGGATCGAGGCGCTGGTGGCGGAGCGCTACGGCGAGCCGCCCACGGACTCCAACCGCGAGAGCAGGGAAACCACGCCAGCGCCCCCGGAACCGCCCCAGCCGGGTGCCACAACCGGCGTCAAGGTGGGCTCCTCAGAGCCGCTGGACGGTCTGGATCCCAACCCGCGAGCAGGCGCATGACCGCGGCGCCAGCCATTCGGATGAACCATCGGATCACCTTTCGGATGACGTTGCGATAGCTGGCTCGATAGCGGGCTCGAAAGGCGTTTCGAGTGGCACAAGCGCTCGACGCGAACGTCTGGCTTGTGCATCCGCGTCCAGCCAAACCTGATGGCAGAGGCCCAATGTTTCGCATACGTCAAGCATTGGTGACCTTTCGCTTCGTGGAACTGTTAACCCGTACCCCCACTCCTCGTCCTCTTCGATCCTCGTCCTGGGGGTACGGGTTCTTGCCCGATCCGAGCCCTCGCAGTTCCAGCGACTGCTCCATACCCACGACCCCTGGCATCCCCAATCCTCGAGCTACCAACTCCCATGGGGTCCGAGCCCTCGCAGCTCCGGCGTCTGCGCCATGCCCACGACCCCTGGCATCCCCAATCCTCAAGCTCCGGTATCCCGTCAGGTCCGAGCCCTGGCAGATCCGGCGTCTGCGCCATACCCACGCCCCCTGGCATCCCCAAGCCTCAAGTTGTCGATTCCCGTGGGGTCCAAGCCCTCGCAGTTCCAGCGACTGCCCCATGCCCACAACCCCGGGGATCCCCAATCCACGAGTTGTCGATTCCCGCTGGGTCCGAGCGCTGACAGGTCCGGCGCCTGTGCCATACCCACGACCCCTGGCATCCCCAAGCCTCCGGTTGTCGCTTCCCGTGGGGCCCCAGCCCCCGCAGCTCCGGTGTCTGCGCCATACCCGGTGCCCTGGGCGGTTCCTAACCTCGTGATGCGGGTCCGCGTGGGAGCCCGGCAGCTCCAGGTCCTGCGTCTGCTCTACACCCATCGACTGCTCACGGCCGCCCAGGTCCAGGCTCTAGCCTTCGAGACTGCCACCCGGCGCACCTGCGAGATCTGCCTGCAGCGGCTGCATCGCAAAGGGTGGGTCGTGCGAGCCGAGCCTCTGCATGGGGGCGCCGGGGGTGGCCGCAGCGGCTACGTCTATGGTCTCTCCGCTGAGGGTGCCGACGTGCTCGCGACGTTGGCCGGGATCCCGCTGGCTGAGATCCCGACGGTCGCCGGACCCGAGGCCTTGGAGGCGAGGTATGTCAATCATCAGCTGGCGGTCAACGGGTGCATGCTGGCGATCCGGCAGGCCTGTCGGGCCCATCCCGGGGCCGCCCTGCACGAGTGGACGGCCGACCCGCACTCGCGGGTGAGGTATCGGGTAGGGCGAATCTCGCGGACCGTGCATCCCGATGCCATTGCCGAGATTGCCGTGGATGGCCGACGCCGCTGGATCTATCTGGAGGTCGACCGCGGCACGGCGGAGTTGCGGCGTTACGGACTGAAACTGCGGCGCTACGCGCACTTCTATCTCTCGGGCAGCTGGCGGCGGGAGTACGCGACGTTTCCGGAGATACGGATCGTGACCGCCCATCGGCCGCGGGTGCAGCGGATGCTGGGGGAAGTGGAGGATGCGCTGCAGAGCTTCAGCCGGACCGAGCGCGACGCGCTGGTGGCCAATGTGGTCGTGGCGGTGACGTGGGAAGCGGCGTTCCGGGCGGATCCAGTCGCGGCTGTCTGGTCATGCATCTTTGCCGGGGACTGTCGCGAGCCGCTGCTTGCCAACGGCGACGCCAAATCGCGCATCGGCGCTGCCACGTCGGAGCCGAGGGACCAGCCGGCGATGTGTCGAGACGCGCAGCATCTCGGAGACTGAGGAGGTCGCGCTGTGCGCCTGGGCCCGCGGGTTGAACGCAGCCGGCATCGCGCACCCCGCTAACTTGCAGCGCCCAGCGGAATTCTGGGTTGCCAACAGCTGGCTCACGCCAGATCTTGGAGTCGCGTCTCGCAATGATTCCAACCACCGAGGGACCGATGGGTACTGTGTGGCCGTCGTCGACGCTCGGTGCGTTGAGATCGTGGGCAGCGACCGGCAACCGGCGACCAAGCTATAAGGATGCGGCGGGCATTACCTCCTGGGATTCGGTGTGGCGCACGTGATGCGAGGTGTCGCGACCGGCCGTAGCTCTGACCGGCAGGCGGCATGCCGGGCCGGCGGGCGTTCTCACGCCTCCGCATCACCTCGCCGGTGGCGCGACATGACGGGCGCGGACCACCGGTCCATGGAATTCCCCGATCGCCACTCCGCGATCCCGCCGCGCGCGGGGCGCTCGCAGGCACGTTGCCACGCGCGCGTCGCCAGGATCGCCACGCGCAAGCGGCCGCAGGGCCACCGTGACACGAGCCGGCCGCCCCCCGGCTGGCGCGGCCACGAGTCACAGGCGGACCGACATGCGGACGGCACGGGCCGTTGACGGGCGCGGGCGGCTGGCGGCATGCACCCAGCGCGTCGGTGAGAGCCGCGTGCGTGTGCGGCGCCGGCCAGGTGGGTGCATGGCTCCAGCTGCACCTGCCATGAGCTTCGTCCCACGCTTTTCGATCACGAATCGGATTGCGGCCGCGCTGACCGACATCGAACGGGCCCGCGATTTCCTCGACGCCGCCACGCTCTCAGATGCGTGGATTCACGCCATGCAGTCGACTGCGCTCCTGCTGGAAGCCCACCACACGACGCACATCGAAGGGACGCACCCCACGATCGACGAGGCGGCCGAGCTCCTCGCTGGAGCCTCGGTCCCCAGTGCCGATCCCGATGACGCGCGGGAATTGCTCAGCTAGCACGAGGCATTCGAGTTCGTCAGCCGGTAGCTGACCGATGGCAGGCCAATCACGGAAAACCTCGTCCGTGAGATTCGCCATCGCCTCGTGGCGGGCGTCCGTGGTGGCGCAACCGCGCCCGGCGCGTACCGGACCATCCAGAATTCCATCATCGACTCAGCCACAGGCGACGTGATCTACGGCTCGCCGACGGCCGTCGAGGTGCCGGAGCTCATGCGCGACCTCGTCCAGCGGATGAATCACCCACACGACGGGCATCCGGGGATCGTCGGCGCCATCGCGCAGTTTCAGTTGGTGCACATGCATCCGCTCCTTTAGGGCAACGGTCGCACGTCGCGGCTGCTGTCGATGCTGCCTCTCCACCGGGCCGGCTACGACTTCAAGCGGCGCTTTGCAATCAGCGAGTACTACGACCGGGATCGGACCGCCTTCTACGACGCCATCCAGAGCGTGCGCCGGACGCAGATGGACATGACCCGGTGGATCCAGTTCTTCACGCAGGGGTTGGCCACGCAACTCGCCGAGGTGAAACAGCGCGGCGAAGTCGCCATGCGGCAGGATGTGCTGGCCCGCCGCCATGCCCTGACCCAACGGCAAGTGGTGGCGCTAGGCGCAGTGCTTGAGCGTGGCCGGCTGACGATTGCCGAGTTTCAAGACCGAGTTCTGGGCATTCCGCGACGCAGCCGGCAACGGGATCTCCGGGCGCTGGTGAAGAAGGGCGTGCTTGTGCGTCGCGGGCAAACCAACCGCGTGGAGTGCGTGCTGGCACGCGGCGCGGCCTGAGCTCGCGCCAAACTTGCGCCACAACTCGCGCCACCAGCCGATGCCCCTAACGCCTTGCCGTGGCTTGCATATCGGCGTCGGGCGCTCGGCCCGCCGCCGCGATCAAGCGGCCGATCCTCGTTCCGGTCGAAACCCGTCGCCAAGGTCGAAGTCAGCTCTCGGGATCGGCTCGGCTGGTACCGACCGCATGGCCGACCTGGACCGCGATCAGCCCGAGTCGGCGAGGACGACACCGAGCCATCCTTGAGATGCAGCGGGGCTCTATGGCCGTGACCGGGACGTACGGCGTCCCGTTGCCGACGGACCCGGATCGTGCCTCTTGAGCCGATGCCGTGACCTTCAACCACGCCGCTGCCGTACCGACCGTCGGCGGAGATGTCGGTCATGCGCGGAACGTGGACGAATTTACGGAAACCTGGATAGGCAATCTCGACCGGAGACCGCATGCTGCGGGTGCCGCATACCCCGCGCAGCAAGTTATCGACGCGGGCCTGCGGCGGGATTGATGCGACGGGACGTCGGGAGGTCGTCCGCGTCACGAAGGTCAGGGCGACGACGCGCCGGGAGGACGTGGTCGTCGTCGGTTGGAGGACGTCCGAGCGGCGGGAGGTCGCTTGGAGCCTCAGATTTCGTAGTCGGCGGATTGAGCCGCCGGCGGGCATGCCACCGAATAGTGGTTCGCGGCCCGCCGGCGCTGGATCGCGGCGGGCCTTGGCCGCCCATGCACGGGCGGAAGGAGGAGCGTCGTGGATCCAGGATGTGCGCGTTGGCTGCCGCAGGCAGCGCAACGCATGGTTCAGCGTGGCAAGCGCCCGGCGCCTGCCACGCCACACACAGCCGCGGTTGGCGCGTCGCCCGCGGCGGGCCTGAGCGCCAAGCCCGGGCTGTGGCCACCCGGCAAGTGCCCTCTGGGAGCGACCGGCGCGGAGCCGGCGGTTGGCGCTGCTGGCGGATCTGCTGGGCGCGGGCTGGTAGCAGCAGATGCCGGTGCGCTTCGGCGTGGCGATCGCTGAGCTGACCCGCCGGCAGGCGGCGGCTGCGATTCGTCAATTGACCGAGCAATCGACACACGAATATGGGGCGCGGGGCACGTAGCGCCGGGTGGCGTTGGACCCGGACTGGATCGGGCGACCGCGGGGACGGACCCGACGGGCGAGCCATTGTTGCCGACCCAGGTCGAGACCCTGTGGCTGCCGGGCGACCGGCTGGGCCTGGACGTGAAAACGACCAGACCGGCGCGCTACGGCTGCGACGCAGGCAGGCTCGATCGCCGAACTGCGGCCGCTTGGATTGCCGAACTGACCCACTTGGTGCTGTTCAGTCCAGCGGAGGCCGCCGGGCGCTGAGCGACCAGATTCGAGAACCGGCAGCCATGGGATGGCGCCCACGCATGGCCGTGTCGGGCGTTGGGTGGTACCGCGCGGGCGTCGCAAGCCTTGGTGTCCGGCACCTTCTGGCACGCCTTGCGCCGTGCACGGCTGACGTCTGAAGCCGGGCGCAGCGCACGCGTCGCCAATGCGACCGCGTGCCCGAGACCGCCTGGCACAGCCGCGCCCGGAGGCCACCGCTGCAATCCCCCACGCTCGCACGATCTCGCCTCCGGTCGCGCCGCCACCCGCGACCACAGGCCCGGCGACCTCTGCTTCGGCTGAGCGACGGCCGTCACGCAGCGGACGGTCCACCAAGGCCGAACCGGGAACCACGCAGTGACGCGGGACACAGCCGAGGCTTACCGAGTTTACGGAAACCTGCCTAGGCGAACGGCGCGATTGCGCCGATGGTGGGACCGTGCTCAGGTTGCAACCAACGCCCAGCGTGGCAAGGCCGCAGGGCTCGTGCGAACGGGATCAGTGGCCGGATCCGTGCCGCGGGTTGAGTTCATCGCCCGTCGGTCGCCACCCCATGGGGTGGATCCCACCGCGATGACGCCGGCCCGCCGCCGGAGTACCGCCGCCGATCGCGCCCTCCGAATGCACACGGTGCGGGAAGTCGCCGAACTTTGGCAGCTCAACGAGGGCCGCGTCCGCCGTATGTGTCACGTCGGCCTGATCCGCCACATCCGCATCGGGCGCTGGATCCGCATCCCTAGCCACACGCTGCAGGAAGACCTTCACGCGCTGCTCGATGCCGGGCAGCCCGGGTTGAGCAGCCACCAGGACCAGAAATGGAACGCATGACCCATGGCTCACATTCGCAAGCGCGGCCCCCGCCGCTGGGAGGTGTCCGTACACCTCGGCGGCGGCAAGCGCCGCTGGCGCTCGGTGCGCGGCACCAAGCGGCAGGCCGAACGCGTCGCCGCCCGCCTAGAAGAGGACGCGCAATCCGGGGCGCTCGTCGAACCCACCGCGGTCACCCTCGGGACGTACCTTGAGCGGTGGCTCGAAACCCATGTGCGCCTCCACAACGCCCCGCGCACCTACCAGGACTATCGCTATCACGTGCAGCGGTTTCTCCAACCCCGCTTGGGGCAGATCAAGCTCAGCCAGCTGCGCCCGCTCCACCTGCAGGAGCTCTACGTCGACCTCCGCCAGCAGGGCCACACGCGGACGGTGGACTACGTCCACCAGGTCGTGCGTAAAGCCCTCAACGACGCGGTCAAGCTCCAACTGCTCTCGCGCAATCCGGCCCTGGCAGCGCGGCCACCACGGTCGCGGTCGCAGCCCGTGGACATCCCGAGCATTGAGGTCATCCGGGCGGCGCTCGCCACCATCCACGGCACCGATCTCGAATTGCCGATCCGCCTGGCCGTGACGACGGGCGTGCGGCCCGGTGAACTGGTCGCCCTACGCTGGCGCGACCTCGACCTTGAAACCGGCCGCGCGCAGATTCGCCAGACACTCCAACGCATCACGGGCCAGGGCCTGATTTTCGCGCCGACGAAGACCCATCGCAGCACGCGAACCATCGCCCTCGACGCCACCGTCGTCGAGCAGCTCACCACACACCGGGCCGGCCAGGCGGCGCACCGGCAGGCCCTCGGTCCGCTCTATGACGACCAGGATCTCGTCTTCGCCCAGGCCGACGGGGGTCCGATCGACTCCCGCGTGATGCTCGATCGATTTCAGCGGGCGCTCCATCGGGCGGGTCTCCCGTCGCTGACGATCAAGGACCTCCGCCACGTGCACGCCAGCATCATGCTCAGCGAGGGCGTGCATCCGCGGGTCGTCCAGGAGCAATTGGGTCACGCGAGCATTACGCTCACACTTGACACCTACTCCCACGTCACGCCCGGTATCCAGTCGGAGGCCGTGCAGCGGGTGGGCAAGGTCTTGGACGCCTGACGGCGCTCGAGTCCGGATGTGTTCTTACACCGATTACCGTTTCATGGGCCCGTAGACGCGCACCTGAGCCATGCAAGAGACCGCTCTCCCAATGAGCAGTCATCGCCGCTCACGGCGGCTCGATCAGCGCGACCATCAATGGCAGGTGATTCGTGATTAGCGGAGGCTTGTTGCCTTGCTAACACCGGTCGACCGAGACAAATGGACGGAGCGTGAGGTTCGGTTGCGGGCGCTGCTCCTGGTTGCGGCGGCTGAGCACTACCGACTGTCCAAGATTATGCGCAACTATTACGCGACTGATCACCAAATGAAACAGGCCACCGTGCGACCCGCAGCTTTCCGAATACTTGGCGGAGGGTTCGAATCTCGTTTGGTAGGCCAACGGGGACTGTACTGCGAACTTTCCATTGGGAGGTCACGCTGTAAACCGGGCTCGCTCACCTGGCTCAGCGGAAGGTCCGAGTGTCGCAATCGCACTAGATCATGCACTGGCGACGCAGCGCGTGCCTCATTCACCCAGCACCTGGGATCTCATCACCCGTCCTTGTACACGCGCTCAATCGCTCGCCCCCGTAAACGCGCGCTTAATGAATCTCCCAGGCAACCACAGCTACGCGACGCTTTAGCACAATCCGCGATAGCGAAACCTCTTCTGACTAAACCGCTCACCAATTCGACGCCCGCTCCACCAGCAGAATCCGTGTCAACTGTTCCCCGCGCAATGCCAGTTTATTGATATCGGCTTGGCTCATTGCTGAGAAGTTCGTTGGGTAGTCCCAAACATCATTCCTACGCACAAAGTCCGAAGGCACATTGGTGAATTTCCGATCCTCCGATCCCAAATACGGAAGTAGCAAGCCGCGAATGATGCCCTGATTCGCGTACTGGATCAGTAGGGATCTGCGAGCGTCCTGCGCCTTTCGCATCACAGCTTCAAATGAACGTATCATTCGAAACGGCCACAAATATGGGACTGCTTTGGTTGAGAATAGACCTCGCCCCGCATCGCAAGCAACGATATACGGCACCGAAAACACATTCGAGCTGAATTCCGACTGACGATTCGGCTCCAAGCACGATGTGCCTAAGTTGTCAAACACGCCGCCGTCCGTAAGAAATACCCGATTCTCCTCAACAGATCCATCACGCCCGCTGAACGACATCGTCTTGTCGAGACACGGCAGCAACACCGGATACGCAGCTGAAGCTGCGACCGCTGTCGAGATCTTGATGCCGTTGCCTACCACGCGTCCATACCTCCAACAGCTGCTTTCCAAGCTCCCAAATCGAAATGCTGCGCCGCTTCGCAGCTCGCAAGCGTTGATCACAACGTCGATCCCTGATCGCTTCACAGCATCGATTGTCATCCCACCAAATAGAATTCTATCGAGCTCGTCTTCGAGTGCATTGGTCCTGCTCGACCAGCGCGATACTGGTGGCTGGATACGAGCAAAATACTTGTCCCTTACGACTCTTCCTGCGCCAAACAGACGCACCGTAATGCCACTTAGAGTTCTTAAGGTATCCGACGCTGCAGCCAAGGTTCCAGCGGAGATCAGCGTCAGCAGTGATCGGAGGCCCCGGACTCCAAACAGGCTCCGCCGGACGATTGTTGACAAGAGTCCCTGACGCAGTAGATTCTGTACACGCAAATCAAAGTCATCAAAGTCGTCGTCCCAATAAGCGTACATTGCGGCAATAATCGATCCGCCAGATACGCTCGAAATAACTCTGACTCGTGACAACAGTCCGTGTTCATGAAGCGCTCGTAAGCAACCTAGATGAAAGGCAATGGCCCTGAATCCCCCGCCTGACAGCGCCAAACCAATGTCACGTCCAGCTACCGCTCGAGCGTGCGGTGTCGGGATTTTGGGTTGGTCGGCAAACATCAAGCTAGTCGTCCATGTCGGATCTCCGAAACATGTGCGCGGCGATCCGGGGGTTTGAACTTCCATTCGGTGCAACGATCAACAGTAAGGCTTGCGTGTTCCTCGGGTCGATCGTCTCAACAATGGCACGCATTCCTCTTCGATCCTTAGGGCTTGGCTGAAGATCTCCCATTGGATGCGTATGCCACACGCCGATAAACTTCACGCTGCCGCGAAACTGCCGTCGTTTAGCGGAGTCTGTCGAGGCAACATCCATGGTGCCGCACACAAATCGATCTCGAGACGCGCTACTGTCAGGTGGCGGGTCGGATGCCTCGGACACCCAGGCTATTTTGCTCACGTCGTCTCTCTCGCCGAAGAGAACTCCACCAGTCTCCACGTCGGCCCCGCGCTCGTGTCGAGACTGTTCGACTGCGGAATCCATAGCGTTAATAGCGGCGGCCGAGAGCCTAACGTCATAGCCGTGTTGCGCCTCAGACACGACGACGTCAGGTTCGAAGCTCATCGTACGCTCAAAGCACGTGGCATTCGATCCAGGACTGGACCGGAGTGATACTAGAGTCGCGGTCGCTGACCCCCAGTTAGGCCTCGACAATGCCGCAGCCAGTCGATTTAGCATTACTCCGGTCAGCGCCGCAACGTCCGCTGCCGAACCCATAAACGTGGGCTCCGAGCATCCGGGCTCCGGCTGAAAGCGCTCGCTACGGGAGCCGGGAGGCCAAGACTCATCGGCCAGCTGTCGCAAATCAGGTGCTGTGTAAGCCTGCAGCTTGGCCGAACGCGCTACGTCGGCCGTGCCTCCTGAATGGCCTGGTCGCGCCATAACCAGTAGCCCCCGGTCAGCACGACGCCCAACTACGACCGACGCAAAGTCCGGAAATCCTCTTCCAGTCCGCCGCACGTACTCCGACTTGGCAAGAACCGCGGCGTCTGCGGTTGCATCAATGATCAGATCTATTTGATCCGACCAGCCGCCTGTGCCGAGAACGCTCGATCGGATATCTCCACCAGATGCTTTCACTTCAACACCTGGATCAATTGCAGTGATTCGTCTCTTTAGCGCAACCGACTTCGGCTGACCCACATCGTTTTCTTCAAATGGCTGGCGTACAAGCACACCTGGCGTTACAAGGCCACGATCCCTCAAGACCAGCCGCTTGACCTTAGCTCGCGCAAGAAACTCTGCGAACCATCCGCCAAGGGCGCCACATCCCCATACCTCGACTGTTCGGCCATTGAACCATCCCATACTGGATCCACTGTCCCTCCGCCGAGTTACTTCTGGACGGGCCTCAATCAAGGGACACCAGTCAATCCGAGCGCCAGCCAATTGATCGGCATTGCGACCAGAAACCATTCTTTGGAAGTTGGGCAACTGCGCTGAAGATATCTGCCAGGCTGCCAGGTGAATACGAATCGTTCCTCCGGCCGTAAGGCGGCGCATTGGCGAGCCCATGACAACGAGCAGCGGACTGCTACCGTTGCACTGATGCCTGACCCGAGTCAGCAGGTCGACAGATTGGCACGTATCGATGCCGCTACTCTCAATGTAATCCAATAGATCAGAAACTGTCTCGGGAAACTCAAAAGGGAGTTTTTTGCCCAGAAGCAGCCCGGCTCCGATGCAATCTCCTGGCCCGCCACTAGTGGATGATCTCCAGCCAACGATGTCGATGCGGCCCCCAGTCACGCACCGAATTCGGACAAAACCCAGCCAAGGCAGATCAGTATGCGCCGGCACATTCGTCCTTGAAACGACGAGCGGCACATCAGGTCTCGAGACATATGCGACGGGCGGATGGAGAGGCGCGTCGTCGGGATCTAGATTCCCCTTGGCCGCAGACACCAGCCATTCCTGAAGACGCTGCATGAATCCGAACATTCCGTCGCTCGGGTCCCACTCAATCGACGGGGCCTGAAACAGGCAGGGATTTCGATTCCATTGCACATGCGGGTATGTAGCCCACCGGTCGTGAGGTACGGACACGCGTGGGTGGTCGAAGGGAAAGTCCTTCGGAATCCAGATGAGGAATCGCTCACGCTCGCGAAGCGGGAGACCGTTGCGCCGGTGATCAATCGCGCCGCAGTTCAAGGAGACTTCAGCCACCAAGAACTCGTGGCCGCGGCCATGACGGTGAATTCGGATATAGTCGAACAGTCCTTGTGACTCCGCAGCTACAGCCTTGACCTGGTTGAGCGCGAGCCGCTGGCCTTCAGTCACGCCTTCGGCCAAACCCAACACGCTGTGAAGGCGGTCGATCCTCGCCCCGTGCCTGATTGATGGCATGTGGGAGGGGGCGCCGGTAAGACTGCTGGGTCTCGATCTCCGGGGGAAGCTTCCGAAGCACGCCATCGGAGAATTCAAAGACGACTGGAACCGGCGACGTTGCATTCGGATGCTCTTGGGTACAGACAAAATGGCCCTTCTCGACAACTTCCTCATACCGGTGCTTCGCCTTGGCGTGCGGCGGATCGTCACCTTCTCGATTCGAGGCGGGCACTGGCTGAGAGCTAGAGACGATATATCCGTCCGGGATGCTCGCGTCTTCGAGCGCAGCCATGACGTCGTCCTGGAGATGATCTTTGCCGTCGGGTCCCCGTGTGTACATCACCGACTTTGAGCAATGATGTGGGGCAAGCAGCACATTCCATGCCACGTCGTGCCGCTGACTGCGTTTGAAGATGGCCATTACAACCGCGTAGGAGAGGTCTCCAAGCAGAAGCGCACTACAACTGCCGGATGTGTCAATGAGCGCAACCTGCATGCCCATGCTGGTGTCGTTACGCTCCCCATCCGCGTCTTCCTTGAAGGGTGAGTGAATGAAGGCCCGAAACGTCTGCGCGTGGTCTGTACCGTCAATTGTCGTCACGTCGCTGCCTGGCACTGAGAGCAGATGAGGCGGAAATCCGGCGAACTCGGGATCCTTCAGCAGGTCGTCGAATCCGATCACGCGGACGCGATCTCCAGACGCCACTGCACCCCGAGTCCTGATCGTCTTCCTCACTCGTCGCATGGCCTCATCTCTAAATGCCAGGGCGTCGTCGCAGAGATCCTTCCGGTATTCGCGGAAGATTCTGGGCGTGAACCACAGCTCTCCGACCTGCACTTTGTTATTGAGCTGGGCAAATCCGCGACAGTGATCCTCGTCCGGGTGCGACAGCGCAAAGGCCGCGAGGTATGGCCGGCCTGCGCGTCTTGGAAGGTGCTCGATTAGGCCGTCAACGACCGGCTCGCGCGGATCGTCGGCGTCGGTGGCGGCTTCAGTCTGGTTCACGTCGACCTGCATGACGACCTCGTCGGCTACTACGATGCTTGTGCTGTCGCCATTGCCGACTGGCCAGAACACATAGCCGCGCTTCGGAAACTCGAAACTCATTGGTACTCCTTGGTACTCTACGGGTGCGAATCTGCCTGCACCACGGAAACGTAGCGCTCTATGAGAGATTCGTCAAGTGATGCTATACGAAGTCGTATCCCCACTGAGTCCCAGGCTACCGGTCGCAACGCGCGTCTGGCGCTGCGTCTGCGCGAGACCCGTCGGGCTATGGGCTACACGCAGGCAACGCTCGCTGCGCGTGCCGGTCTAGCGCCAGCGGCCATTTCGCACTTCGAGAACGGTGTGCGTCGCCCCAGCGCCAAGAACTTGGAACGCCTGGCCGACGCTCTGTCGGTCAGTGTGGACTACCTGATGGATCGCGACGTTAGCGAGCGGACCACCAAGCCACAATTCCAAGCGGTGTTTCGGCACATGGCCGACATGAGTGACGAAGCACTGATTGATCTCCAGAGGTTCAGCGAACGGCTAGCCGAGGTGGATCGGATGAAACGTGAATCCAGCGACCCGTAGAAACGCCGATCCGGAGTTGGCCGTCGACGCCGCGCGCGCCGTACTTCGCCAGCGTGCCGGTGATTCCACGCCAGTCGACGTTGTTGCCATCGCTGAGGGACTCGGCATAAAGCTAGAAGGAAGCACCAACCTCGGCAGTTCGGCCTCTGGATGTCTGATGCTTGTTGGCACAACTTTCGGGATTCTGTTCAACACCTCGGTGACCAGTCCTGGCTATCGCCGATTCACAATCGGTCATGAGCTCGGTCACCATCAGATGACGCACCATCGCCAAGTGCTCCTCGCCAACGGCCAGATGCACGTATCCCAGTCGGGCTTCGTATCGAATCGATGGCACGAGTTGGAAGCCGATCACTTCGCTGCCGAACTGCTGATGCCCCGCGACCCGTTCAGCGCGGCGCTCGACCGCCGCACGCCCGGACTTGACGCCGTTAGGGAGATAGCTGATGAGTTTGAGACCTCGCTGACGAGTACGGCCATCCGCTTCGCAAAGCTGAGTTCCGAACCCGTCGCGGCAGTCGTGAGCCAAGGTGGCACCGTACGCTATTGCTGGGTCTCCGAGGCACTGAGCAACGTGCCCGGCATTGGACGTATCCCGATGCGACCCGACGATCCATTGCCCAGCACAGCGACCCTTTCGCTGAATTCGAACCCACAGAAGGTGCGGCGCGCGCACCGGGTTGCGGTGAATTGCCGATCCGACACGTGGTTTCCCAGGGCCTACGCGACGTTCGCGCTTCGAGAAGACGCCATTGGACTCGGATCGTACGGGCGAGTGCTCACCATCCTGACCGCCGATGACGTGCCGGATCCCGAGGAATACGACTCGGTACCACATCGCAGTTCGCGGACCGAGGACCCTTGGAGCGAGGGCTGGGGAACAGCCTCTAGAAGTGCCCGACGGAGTTGGCGCTAGCCGTCCCTCTCGCAGCGCGACGACTGGGTTTGATCGCAGCGATGAACAGCTCCGCCTAAAGAATCTCGTGTCAGTCCCGAGCGGTTGAGCGGAGCCGCCGGATGCGGGATTCAGACTCGCGCCTTTGGCGGGGGCGAGGCTTGGACTTCGCGGGCAAGGTCTGGAGCCCACACCCGCCGGATCAGCCAAACAGAGGTGTTTACGCGGCCAGCGTGAGTCGCTGTGGGTGATGATGAGCGATCACTGCGCGCAGTTGTTCTTCAAACCTGGCGACGGAGCTATGAACAACGCACTGAAGACTGCGTGGGAGTGGACGCCTGGGTGGGCCTGGTTTGACGGTAAGCCGTACCATCCTTGAGTTGGTGAGTGTCCTATGAGGTCCGGTGGTTCTTTCTCGGTGATGGAGGGTCAAACTGAGGTGAGCACTGAAGTCGTGATCCGTGAAGGACAGGTGCTGACTGGCCCGCAGTTCAGTGAGCCGATGCGGGTGGAGACCGTTCGGACGAACGGAATCGGCTCCGTGGAGGCGGGGCTGGTTGGCCAGCGCACTGAGCGATTCCGTCGAGTGACCCTGACGTCGGCTGACATCGCCAGCGTCACCATCGCCGATCCCGTCCTCTCCTACGATGGCGACGGACGGCTCCTGCGACTTGGCCTCCACGCGTACTCCCTCGGCATCGCCCACGAGTTCGACCCGTACTTCGGCCTGTCCATCTCCCGGGTCGACCCGTTGCCCCACCAGTTGGAGGCCGTCTACGACTACCTGCTCAAGCTCCCCAGCGTGCGGTTCCTGCTCGCCGATGACGCCGGTGCCGGCAAGACCATCATGGCCGGCCTGCTCATCCGGGAACTCAAGCTGCGGGGCCTAGCCGAACGAGTGCTCGTGGTGTGCCCGGCGAACCTGGCCTTTCAGTGGCAGCGAGAGCTCCGGGAGAAGTTCGACGAGCGGTTCTTCGTCCTGAAGGGCAGCGACATACGGGATCAGTTCGGCATCAACCAATGGCTCGAACAGCGGCAGGTCATTACGTCGCTTGACCTAGCCAAGCGGGACGACATCCTTCCCGGTCTGCGGCAGGTGCGCTGGGACCTGGTCATCGTCGACGAAGCTCACCGGATGTCGGCGCGAGACGAGACGCATAAGAGCCAGCGCTACCGGTTGGGCGAACTGCTGCGGGACAGCGCCGACAACCTGCTGCTGCTGACCGCCACGCCTCACAAGGGCGACCCGCAGAACTTCACCCTCTTCCTCCAACTCTTGGATCAGGACGCCTACGCCGACGTGAAGTCCATCCGCCAGGCGATGGCGCGCAGGCGGGCGCCGTTCTACCTGCGCCGGACCAAGGAGGCGATGGTCTACTTCCCGGAGCGCCAGCCGGACGGCGAATGGGCAGCCAAGCCCGTATTCACCAAGCGCATCACGCACACAGCCGGCTTCACCATGGACGGCGCGGAGTTCGAGTTGTACCAAGCGATTACGCGGTTCGTGAAACGTCAGAGCGCCCGCGCCGCGGCCCAGGGCGACGACCCTCGCGCCCGCGCGGTCGGCTTCCTCATGTCCCTTTACCAGCGCCGACTCGCCTCCAGCGCCCATGCCATGCGTCGCTCCCTTGAGAATCGGGCCAACCGCTTGGAAGAGGGCCTCAAGCAGGCTCAAGACTTGGCGCGGACGGCACCACCGGACCTGCCCGACTGGGAGGACCTGGAAGAGTTTGAGGAGACCGAGCGCGAGCATCTGGAGCGGTTGCTGGAGGCAGTCACGCTAGCCGGGAACGCCGATGAGGTCCGCAGGGAGGTTGCCGAGCTCCGACAACTCGCGGCACAAGCCGAAGCCATCGAAGCATCGGGTGAGGAGGCCAAGCTCACCCGCCTCAACGAGATCATCCGAGAGCAGGGCTTCTTCGACGACCCCGACCAACGGCTGCTCATCTTCACCGAGTTCAGGGACACCCTCGATCATCTGGTACAGAGGCTGACGTCCTGGGGCTTCCGCGTAGGCTCCATCCACGGCGGCATGAGGCCCGGCTCGCGGGATGATCCGGGTTCCCGCCTCTACGTCGAGCAGCAGTTCCGGGACGGCGCCATTCAGGTGTTGGTGGCGACCGAGGCAGCGGGCGAGGGCATCAACCTCCAGTGCTGCCACATCCTCTTCAACTACGACATCCCCTGGAACCCCAATCGGCTGGAGCAGCGTATGGGTCGCATCCACCGCTACGGCCAGAGATTCGACTGCCTCATCTTCAACTTCGTCGCCGCGAACACAATCGAAGGGCATGTGCTCCAGCGGTTGTTGGGAAAGCTCCAGGAGATTCGGGACGCTCTGGACGACGACGCCGTGTTCAACGTGGTCGGCGAGGTGCTGCCCGCCGCGCAGATAGACCGCGTCTTTCGGGACTTCTACGCAGGAAAGTTGGAAGAGGCGGACCTGGAGGATCGCCTGCTGCGGGACGTGGACGAAGGACGCTTTCGGGAAATCTGCCAGACCGCGTTAGAGGGCCTCGCCGCCAAGAAGCTCAATCTTGAAATGCTCGTGGAGCGCCGCGCTCGCGCCCAAGAACGTCGGGTCGTGCCTGAGACGATTGCTCGCTTCATGACCGCGAGCGCACGGGACGCCGGGTTGACCCTGGATCCGGTGTACCGCCTGTCCCACACGTTCCAGCCGGGGCGGACTCCCCCGGCGCTGAGGCAATACGAACGGGAGCCGGACTGGAGCCTCCCCGATCTCGTCGCTCGCTATCCCCGTCTCTCGACGGACCGGAACACGGCGGAGCAGCACAGCCTGGAGTGGGTCACGCCGGGTCATGCGCTGTTCGAAGCTCTGCGGCGTCACTGCCTCGAAATCGGCCAGGACGCCTTTGCCAAGGGCGCCTGCTTCCATTCGCTCGACCACGAAACCCCGGCGCGAATCGACTTCTACCGAGCCCGCGTGGTGGACGGGCTGGGGCGCATCGTCCACGAGCGGCTGTTCGCCGTCGAACTCGCCGATGGCGCCCTACCTCATCTCCGCGAGCCGGACGTACTGGGCAATCTGAGCCCTGCCGATCTGGGTCCTGACGACCTGCCCTCAGTCGCGGCAAGCCCCGAGGTGACCGATTGGCTGAGCGAGCACGCGCTTACCCCCTTCATCGAAGAAGTCAAGGCCGAACGAGTGACCGAAATCGACCGCATCGCGGATCACGTGGAGCTATCGCTGACCGAGGTGCTTCAGCGTATCGACCAAGAGATCGGCCGCGCCTCGGAGGACGTGGAGCAGCAGATCATGGGCGCCGAGGGGCGACTTGCTCAGGCGGATGCCCGGCATGGTGAAGCGATGGCCCGACGGGAGCGGCGGCGACGCGAGTTGACCCAGCAGCGGGCGCTAACCCTTCAGGGCGTCGAACGGCTCGCCAGCGTATTGGTCCTACCCCACCCCGAGCGCGAGACCCCCGAAGTGAAGCGGCTGCGTCCCAACCCGGAAACTGAGATGACCGCAATGCGGGTGGTCATGGACTACGAAGAGGCCCAGGGACGCCAAGTCTTCGACGTGCACGAGAAGAACCTGGGCTACGACGTGACCAGCCTCGACGTGCAATCCGGCCAGCTACGTCTCATTGAAGTGAAAGGCTTGGCCGCCGAGACGGGCACGATCCTGCTCACGCCCAACGAGCGGCGCGTGGCCGAGGACCGCCGGGACTGCTACTGGCTCTACGTCGTCACCAACTGCGCCGCCGAGCCGCAGTTGCAGGAACCCATAGAGGACCCCGCACGCTTCCCGTGGCACGAGGTCACCAAGGTGCAGCACTATTGGCTGGAAGTGGACGCGATGACTCAGCCTGTGCAGGTGAGGGAGGAGCAGGCGGATTACGAGGTGTCTCCCTAATGCCATGGAATGACAGCCTACTGAAGGAACAGAAGACGGCAGCGTCTCATATAGGCAACCACGCTAGGTTGTTAGCTGGACCAGGCACGGGTAAGACGCTCACGCTGACCCGACACATCAGCTTTCTAATCATTGAGAGAAAGCTAACACCCAACAGTATTCTAGCTATTACGTTCACGCGGGCAGCAGCCAGAGAACTTCAACAACGGGTCGTAGATGAGCTTGGCGACAACCGAAATCCTCGAATCTCAACTTTGCATTCCTTTGCTCTCCGCCAACTCCTAAAGAACGCCACACAAATCACTGACTTACCACAACCTCTCCAGATTGCAGATGACTGGGAGGAGCATAATATAATCTTACCAGATCTAAGGTCACTGTGTGATCTATCTCGCATTAGTGAAGCTCAGGAACTCTTAAATCAGTTGTCGGCAGACTGGCAGAGTCTCACTGCAGATGAGTCGGACTGGAACAAGAGATTCCCTAATCCAGCCTTTCTTGGTGCGTGGCGGGAACACCGGAGAGTCTACGGCTACACATTGAGGTCAGAGCTGGTCTATCAGCTTAAAAAAGCTCTTGAACAGCGTGGGGATTTTGAACTTGAGAGTCCGATTGAGCATCTCCTCGTTGATGAATACCAGGACTTGAATCGGTGCGACCTTGCGGTTGTGGAGCGAATTGCATCGCGCGGGACTGAGTTATTCATTGCGGGCGATGATGACCAGAGCATCTATGGCTTCCGCAAAGCTGATCCCGCAGGCATACGTCGATTTCCGGAGGATTACTCGGGAGCAACTGACCTTGAGCTGAAGGTATGTAAGCGATGTGACAGAAGTATTCTGGATCTTGGTCTATTTGTTGCCCGGCAGGACCATCGACGAGTTGACAAGACTATAGAAACTGAGGACGGAAGGCCAGAAGGGGAGGTAGCCCTGCTGCGATTTGACGGCCAATTTGCGGAAGCTACAGGCATCGCCAACCTATGCGCCAGCCTTATGGAGGGACGAGGGTTACAACCCGATGACATTCTGATCCTTCTCCGTTCCGACCGAAACGGGGCTTTCTCTCGGCCAATCAGAGAGAAACTGGAAGAAGCGAACATAAAGGTATCGGCGACGGATGCGACTAATCCGTTAGACTCAAGGCAAGGAAGAGCCTTTCTTGCCTTCTTGCGATTAGCTGTGAGAAATGAAGACTCGCTCGCGTGGCGAACACTCCTTCAGGTTTGGTGTCAAGGCGTTGGTGAGAAAGCCATTGGTGCCGTCTATGACCTTGCTCGCAGTCGTGACGAGAGCTTTGCTCAAACGATAATATCCGCTTATTCCAACAAGGACATTCTACCGACGAACCATCGCTCTCGCCTCTTCGGGGGAATTGATAAGGCGATGAACCAGCTTAAGGCTATGATTCCAGATGAGACTGATATAGAATATGCTTCGCCTGGCGAGTTGATAGATGTAATCCAATCTGCCGCAGGGTGCATTATTTCTGACGGAGAAGAACAAGCTGCTGTCCTATCAAAAGTCAAGCAGTCTGCTAGGGCTCTCGAAGTGATTTCTATTGAGGAGTTAGTCCGTACAATAGGAATCTCGAGTGAGGACATTGAGCAGGTACTAGAAGTAGGGAAAGTTAATATCTTGACTATGCACCGTGCTAAAAGACTTACCGCAAAGGCGGTTATCGTGGCTGCGGCCGAGGATCAATATGTTCCAGGTAGGGCTACTGGCGAAGAAATAGGAGACGAACGGCGCCTGCTATACGTGTCGCTTACCCGTGCGAGGCATCACCTCTTCATCACTTACTGTGACAAGAGGACGGGCCAGCAGATGCACACAGGTCGTGATCGCGGAAGAGCTGCACGGTCCCTGACCCAGTTCCTCATTGATTGCCCATACACACCTAACGACGGCCGAGTGTTCGTCTCCGAATACTGTAAGAGGGCAGTCCCATAATCCCCGCTACCTGCAAACGCCTGGCTGAGGTGGATTTTCCCATTGCGGAGGCGTCGCGGCATGCGGCGCGGGAGAAGTCGATTCGGCATGGGCATCCCTCGACGCTGCATCTGTGGTGGGCGCGGCGGCCGCTGGCGTCGTCGCGGGCTGTGCTCATGGCGCTATTGCTACCCGATCCGTGTGACGAGCACTGTCCGCCGGCGTTCAAGGCGCGTGCGCGGGAGACACTGTTGGCAATGCGAACTCGACCGGGTGCGTGGGACGAGCAGGTGGAGACTGACGAAGGGCTGCGGCGCGTATTGCTCCGGTTCATCGCCGACTTCGCCAACTGGGACAACGCGGCCAAGCCGGAGCATCTGGAAGCGGGCCGCTCGTTGATTCGCGCCGCCCACCCGGAGGAAACGCCGCTGGTGGTCGATCCGTTTGCGGGGGGCGGCTCAATTCCCCTGGAGGCGCTGCGGTTGGGCTGTGAGGCCTTCGCCAGCGACCTCAATCCCGTTGCTTGCCTCATCCTCAAGGTGATGCTGGAGGACATCCCAAGGCACGGGCCGGGTCTGGCCGACGAGTTGCGCCGCGTGGGCGCAGAGGTAAAGGCCAAGGCGGAGACCGAACTCGCCGACCTATATCCCACCGACCCGGACGGCGCAACACCCATCGCCTATCTGTGGGCGCGGACCGTGCGGTGCGAAGCGCCCAACTGCGGGGCGGAGATTCCCCTGATGCGCTCCATGTGGCTGTGCCGGAAGCCCAACCGCAAGTGGGCGCTGCGCTCCAACGTGGTGCACGATGACAGCACTCCTCGCGTGGAGTTCGAGATCTTCGAGCCGGAGTCCGATAGCGAGGTAGCCATTGGGACCGTGACAAGGGCCAGGGCGACATGCGTCTGTTGCGGCACGGTGCTATCTCCTGAGCGAGTACGGTCGCAACTTGCCGCTCAGCGCGGCGGCGCGGACGCGGTGTTCGACGAGCAAGGCAACCGCGCGGGCGGAGCGCAAATGACGGCGGTGGTGACGCTCAAGCCAGGTGAAAGAGGGCGGCACTACAGACTGCCTACGGAGGCCGACTACGCGGCTGTCCGATTGGCGCAGGAGCGTGTCGCGAAGATGTTGGACGAGTGGGAACGCAACGGGAGACAGGGGCTCTGCCCCGTGCCGGACGAGCCTTTACCGCCCATCGGGACACTGGGATTCAGAGTCCAGAGGTACGGGATGCTCCAATGGGGAGATTTGTTCACGGCGCGGCAGAAGGCGACATTGGTAGGACTATCTCAGAATATTCATCAATCAGGTGAACCTACTCAACCTATATCTGCTATTGCTCTGAACAGAACTGCAGACGGAAGCGCATCAGTCTCCAGCTGGCTTGCTTCGGGAGAAGAATTTAAGCATGTATTTGCCCGCCAGGCACTCCCTATAGTTTGGGACTTTGGTGAGTCGAACTATCTCGCCGAAGCTTCCAGGACTTGGATTAGCGCGACCAACTCAATCGCGAGGGTCGTCGAGAACAGTACGTCGGCGTCAAAGGTCGGCCAAGCCGACCAAGCTGACGCTATGAACCACCCACTGCCTGACCAATCTGCAGAAGTCTGGTTCACAGACCCCCCATATTACGACGCAATCCCTTACGCCGACCTATCAGACTTTTTCATCGTCTGGCTCAAGCGTACACTGCCAGACCATCCTCTGCTACGAGATACTCTTGACTCCAGTAATTTACTGTCTCCCAAAACTCGCGAGATAGTACAGGACGAGAACAAGCGGGACGATGGTCGTCCAAAAGATCGCCACTGGTTTGAGGAGACGATGGCAGGTGCCTTTGCCGAAGGACGTCGCGTTCTGAACGCCGATGGCATCGGCTCAGTCGTCTTCGCCCACAAGACCACCGAAGGATGGGAAGCTCTGCTGTCGGGGATGATCCGTGGCAACTGGACCATCACCGGATCCTGGCCGATCGCCACCGAGATGGGCTCGCGCCTGCGCGCCCGCGATTCCGCCGCCCTCGCCACCAGCGTCCACCTCGTCTGCCGCCCGCGACCTGAGGATGCACATGTAGGTGACTGGGCCGACGTTCTCCGCGAGCTGCCGGAGCGGGTCGCTGACTGGATGCAGCGGCTCCAAGGCGAAGGCGTCCGTGGGGCGGATCTAGTCTTCGCCTGCGTTGGGCCTGCGCTGGAGATATACAGCCGCTACCGCGCAGTGGAGACGGCGGACGGCCGGGAGGTAGGCCTGCCGGAGTACCTCGAAAAGGTGTGGGAGGTCGTTGGGCGCGAGGCGCTTGAGCAGGTGCTGGGCACGGCCGAGGCCCAGGCCCGCAATGGCGCGGCAGGCGCGCTGGAGGAAGACGCCCGCCTGACCGCGCTGTTCCTCTGGACTCTGCAGAGCACGTCGGAAGGCGCGTTCTCACAAGACGGTGCCGCCCCCAATGACGGAGAGGACGAAGCGCCGCGCAGGAAGTCGTCGGGCTACAGCCTGCCTTTCGACGTGGCGCGGCGGTTCGCCCAGCCGCTGGGCATCCACCTCGACGACTGGGAGTCGCGCATCATCGAGACGAAGAGAGGCGTCGTGTACATGCTCCCTGTCACTGAGCGCGGGAAGCAGCTGTTCGGCGAGTCGGGCGCCGCCGCCGTAGCCGACGAGATGGAGGCGGCAGCGAACGTTTCTCCGCAATTGAGCCTCTTTCCCGACGAGCCACCCGCCGTCCGGGGACGAGCGCGGAGGCGGAGCAGGTCATCGACGCCGACTAGCGGCAATGCAGAGCTTAGGCTGTCGGCGACCACGCTGGACCGGGTGCATGCTGCCATGCTGTTGCAGGCGTCGGGTCGCAGCCAAGCCCTGCGCAACCTGCTGCGCGCCGAGCAGGAGCGCGGATCCGACTTCCTGCGCCTCGCCAACGCGCTGACGGCGCTCTACCCACGGGGAAGCGAGGAGAAGCGGCTGCTGGATGCCATGCTATTGGCGGTACCTAGGTAATCGACGAATCCACGAACTACGGAGGGAAGCGATGACGACGAACCATGAACTCCTCAACCGCATCACCGCGCGGCCCGCCGTCTTTGGCGGAAAGCCGATCATCCGTGACATGCGGATATCGGTCGAGCTTGTGTTGAGCCTGCTGAGCCAGGGCGCCACCCAGGATGAGCTCCTGGATGACTACCCCGAACTGGAGCCAGAGGACATCCGCGCCTGCATCGCCTACGCCCACACCGTGATATCCGGCGACACGCTGGCGCCGGTTTCGGTTGCGGCACGGTGAGATTCCTCACCGACCGATGCGCCGGGCGACGGTTGGTGGAGTGGTTGCGTGACAACGGACACGACGTTGTTGAAGCACAGACCCTCGGCCCGGATCCAGGCGACCGGGCTTTGCTGGAACGAGCGGGGGCGGAGAACCGGGTTCTCGTCACGCTCGACAAGGACTTCGGCGAGCTCATCTACCTGCAGCGGGTTTCGCATGCAGGACTGATACGCCTGCCCGATGTTCGGGTGTCCCAGCGAATCGAAACCGTTCGTGCGGTCATCGAGGATCACGGTAAGGCGCTGGAGGAGCGGGCTGTCATAACCGTACGCGGCGGACGAATCCGGATATCGCATCCGCCGACATCCTGAGCATCAGCAGTTTGGAGTCTTTCCGATGCAACCCTGGTACAAGGTCGTAACGCTACGCGAGGAGGTCCGGGAGGGCCGGTCCTTCAGCCCAGACGAGTTCGCCATTGCCCTGGAGCAGGTCGTGGCGGGAACGGCGCCCCCGGACTACAGCGATCCGGCGCAGTTCTTCTCGCGCACCTGCTTCACCCGCGCGCTGACGGAGCACTCCGGCATGGTCCTGCGGCGGTTGTCCGGCCGAACGGAAAACACCGCGCCGGTCCTGACGCTCATCACGCAGTTCGGCGGCGGCAAGACGCACACGCTCGCGTCCCTGTACCACCTCGCCAACGCCGGTCGTGACGCCGACGCGTTGCCTGGCGTCGGAGACCTGCTCAACGCGGTGAACGTCCCCGAGGCTCCTGCCGCCCGTGTCGGCGTCTTCGTCGGCAACGCCTGGGACCCCGCGCCCGGACGAGAGACGCCCTGGATCGATCTGGCCCGGCAGCTGGCCGGAGACGCCGGCCTATCTGCGCTGGGTAGCGCCGCCGAGACGACGCCGCCCGGGACCGAGGCATTGGCAAGGGTGTTCGCCGCGGCAAACGCGCCGGTGTTGCTGCTGTTCGACGAGGTGTTGAACTTTGTCAACCGACACCGAGGCATGGCCGATCCCTTCCACGCCTTCCTCCAGAATCTGACCGTCGCCGTCACGGGCGCGACCCGTGCGGCGGCGGTGATCAGCCTGCCCCGCAGCCAGATCGAGATGACCGCGTGGGACCAGGAGTGGCAGGACCGCATCACCAAGGTCGTGCGCCGCGTCGCCCGCGACCTGATTGCGAACGACGAGTCCGAGATCAGCGAGGTGGTGCGCCGACGGCTGTTCGAGGATCTCGGCGGCGCGCGCGTGCGTCGACGGATCGCAAGAATCCACGCGGACTGGTGCTTCGAGCGAAGCGCGCGTCTTCCCCAGGAGTGGACGGCCGTGGACAGTGCGATCACCGGCTCGAAGGCGCGAGACTTCCTGCGAGGCCGGTTCGAGGCATGCTATCCGTTCCACCCGGCGACGCTTTCCGTATTCCAGCGGAAGTGGCGGGCGCTGGCGCAGTTCCAGCAGACTCGCGGCGCGCTGGCGATGCTGGCCCAATGGATTTCCTGGGCGTCGCGCGAACAGTTCCAGCAAGCGCGGAATGAACCGCTGATCACCCTGGGCTCCGCCCCGTTGCACGTGCCGGACTTCCGGGCCGTGGTCCTCGGCCAGTTGGGGGAGCAGCGGCTTGACGCCGCCGTCGAAGCGGACGTCGTTGGGGATACGTCCCACGCCAGAGCCCTGGACACAGACACCAAGGGGGCGCTGCGCCACATCCATCGCAGGGTCGGCGCGGCCATCCTGTTCGAGTCGTCCGGCGGGCAGGTGGACAAGGTGGCCCACCTGCCGGAGTTGCGCTTCGCCCTCGGCGAGCCGGAGGTGGAGACGACCACCATTGACAGCGCCGCCACGGCTTTGGAGAAGTCCGGCTTCTTCCTGCGGAGAGTCGGCGCGGACGGCTACCGCATCCACCATCAGGCGACGCTGCGAAAGGTCGTCAGCGATCGGCGCGCCTCCCTCGACGAGGACACGGAGATCAGGCCCGCGGTTCGCAGGATCGTGCAGGAAGAGTTTGCCCGGGGCGCACCGGTTCCGGTCGTCTACTTTCCGGAGAACGGCGATGCGGTGCAGGACTCGCCACGATTGACGATGGTCGTCCTCGATCCCGCAGAAGAGTGGCGGAGGAGCGGCCAGCTTTCGGATCGCGTGGTCCGATGGACCAGGGAACGAGGGAATTCTCCACGGCTCTATCCCGGCGCCTTGGTCTGGTGCGTCAGGAAGCCGGGGCGCGAGTTGCGAGAGAGCGTGGAGCTGTGGCTCGCGTGGCGTCGGGTGGCCCAGGAGGTGTCGCAGGGCATCCTCGGGGCTGAGTTCGACCGGGCTGACCGGGCCGAGGTGCAAACCAGCGTCAGGGATGCGGAGGAGGCGGCGAGGGACGAGGTATGGGCCGGATACCGCTTTGCCGCGTTGGGGGACAGGCAAGCGCTGAAGGGATTGAAGGTGATCGACCTCGGCGCGGGCCACTCCAGCGGCAGCGAGACGCTCGGCGGGCGCGTGATCGGCGCGTTGAAGTCAGGAGCGCTACTCAACGAGTCCGTGGGCGTGGGATACATCGACCGGCACTGGCCGCCCGCGTTCGCGGACACGGGAGCCTGGCCGCTGATCAGCCTGCGTCAGAGCTTCCTGAACGGCGCGCTGACCCGGCTGATCGACCCGGATGCAGTCCTCCAACGGAAGGTCGTCGAATTCGTAACCGCCGGAGACTTCGGATTGGCATCTGGCGAGAAGGACAACGGTCAGTACGAACGAGTGTGGTTCAAAGAGCCGGTAGGTCAGGACGAAGTGGCCTTCGAGTCCGGGGTCTATCTGTTGACCAAGGCCAAGGCAGAGCGACTCTCCGCCACAGCCGATGACACGCAGCCGGTGGAGCCGGAAGACCAAACAAGCCCGAGCACTGATACCGATCCGGATTCGGTGCCGGATTCTGGCCAAACCCAGGTCGCGCTTCCCATAGCGACAGGCCAGAAGGCGACGCTGAGGCTCAGGGGAACCGTTCCACCGGAGGTATGGAACCGGCTCGGCACGCGAATCCTGCCGAAGCTGCGCTCTGCGGACAACCTGAGCGTCGGCGTCGAGTTCTCGGTAAGTGTCGATGCGGGCCTAGCCCAAGGCTTCCAGTTGGAGTTGCAGCAAGCGCTAACCGATCTCGGGTTACAAGAGCAGGTGTCAGTGGATACGTCCTGATGGCGCTCTTGAAATCAATGCCGACTAGTTTCTTAATTACGTCGCCAAGAACCTCGTGTTTCAAGTTCGGGCAATGTACTTGGATATTGCATCGACTTATTGGCAACTTGCGCTAGCCAGATAAGCCATCTATCGACAAACGCGCTCGTATCAGCGCGGTCAATGGGAGTAAATGGATACGCACATTGCTGTGAAGACATTCCTACAAAGAACGATTCCCCGGCTTCTGATGGGTCGAGATCAAATGGCACCGTGCTCGGCTGACCGGAGAAGTTGTTCATAAACGCTACCTCAAACCATCGATACTCTCCTTGTGCTTGGGCGTCACAGTACCAAAGTGAGTGTGATCGCCCTTCATAGCCTCGAACCGATGGTGTCTGCGTAACCATGATTGCCCCACACGCAATCACATCAAACGGTATCGGATATGTAGCTTTTTTAGAATCAGATGCTTCTTCATAAGCAGGTGTCGAAATGATAGTCAGTGTGCCTGCGTTAAGGCGCCAGGTGATTCTACCTCTAGTTTCACCTCTTGAAGCCTGTGATGCATATCGTCTGATGTTATCCTCTACTGACTCTACAATCGGTCTATATGACTGCCGTCCTGCCTGAAGAAGCTCTTGACGTCGTTGTTCTTCAGACTGTGCAATCGACTCTTGCAGACTTTGTTCTGCTTGTCGCGTAACAGCAGCCGCATTTGCTTGTTGTAAGAGATTAGCGCCAGCGGGCGGTGAAACGTCACGCGCCGTCTTTAGTTGTTCTAGTAACTGCGTAGGTGAAGGTCGTGCTTGCGGGGCTTTAATCAAGCATTGCCTAACGATATCAGACAAAGGTAGTGGCACATCTCTCAAACCCGCTGGGATTTCAGTTAGATGTTGTTTGTGGATTACACTGATATCGCTTGATGCAAATGGTGGCTGACCTGTGAGCAGTTCATATGCGACTATACCAACTGCATATACGTCAGTTGCGCTAGTTGCTGTCTGATCTCTCCATTGCTCAGGAGCCGCATACTTGGGTGTTCGAAAAAACTTACGTGTATCCTGGGCGGTAGTGGCTTCGGCATATTTTGATATACCGAAATCGGCAAGTTGCCATTGGTCATTCAACAAAAGTATATTGTCCGGCTTAATATCGCGATGAACAACCTTGCCTTCAATTGACACTAGTGCTTCAGCAATGTCGACGAGGATATTGATTGCGTCATATGCGTCACACTTGCCGACTCTATTGATAAATGCACGTAGTGAGAGTTTGGCTTGCGGCATTACAAGAACATAGAAATCATCCCATTCGCCTCTGTCAATGATCGGGATGACATTTCTTGCGCTCGTGAGATCATCGCCAAAGAGGAGTTCGCGATCTGCGCCTGGGTCTTTCGGTATCAACTTCAATGCATAAATCTCACCTTGCCTTGATGTTGCTGCATATACGGCACCTAGACCACCCGCTCCAATTAGCGATTGTATTGCCCACTCACGTGCGAGCTGAACGATCTCACCTATTGGGTAAGCCACCAAACACCGACCTTCGACTCAATTGAATATAGGTATCAGCCCGGCAAGCTAAATGACCGGAACGCATCTGTCAAGTGAGGAGGGGGGCGTAGTTTCTGAAACAAAAAAGGCCGCATACATGAGCATACGGGGGAGGACGCCCGGACTTGGTGTTCTCCCCGTTGCTCCCGCGCTATCGTCCGGCGCCGACCGGTGCCCACTCCTGTTCCAACGCCCACTCGAACATGGACAGCGCCGGAGCTTGAGCCTTGCGGCGACGGCCCGTGGGCTTCGTCGGCGGATCGGCCATGAACTCCGCGCAGGAGAACAGGGACGGCTGCCCCTCTTCGGCCTCGTTGCCGTTGATCGGGACAGGCGCGTGGCCGTTCCCGTTGGCGTGGCCGGCGTGCGGGACCAGCTCGACGCTCGGCCCGATGCCGTCGGCGTCCTGGTGACCGTTGGTCCCGTTGCCGTTGACCGAGACGGCCTCCGGCTCGACCTCGACCGCCTGCCAGCCATCGTCCACCAGCAACTCCTCAGCGCTGACTGCGGCGTCCCGCGCGTGCGCAAACACCGCCTCCACCGTTTCGGTGTCCGCCTCCTGCTGCCCATTCACGATCTGACGGGCCAGCGCCATCATCAGGTCGTCGCCATCGTCGCCGTAGGCGGCCAGGCCGTCCTCGGGCAGTTCCCCCTCGACGGCCAGGGAGCTCTGCAGCTTCTGCGCCACCAGATTCAGGGCGTCGGCCTGTAGGGTGTTCCGGTAGGACATGAACACGACCTTGACGAGGGCGCGCGTGTTGCCGTCGGTGAGGACGTTGGAGCGAATCTTGCCGACGACTGTCTCCTCGAAGCGGCGGGTGTTGAACCTGGGAGTCTCGCAGGCGTCCTTGCCGTGCTTCATGATCGACTGGCAGACGTAATAGGCGAACTGACCGCTCTTGGCGTCTTAGCCGCTGAGCGCCCTGTTGCACGCCTTGCACTTGACCAGCCCGCTGAGCAGGTAGGTGCTCCCGACTCGGCGGGGGTGAACGACCTTGGGGGCTCGGGTCTGCATCAGCCTCCTGACGCGCCGGAACCTGGCCTTGGAGACGATGGCGGGGAACGCCTTCTCTACCCGGACGGGGTCGTCTTTGCCCTTGCCCGTGGAGCCCCATACAAGGTTGCCGGAATTCCAATCAGCACCAAACGCTGCGTTACTCGTAGGAGGCGGCATTGCTTCCACGAGGGCGATAGGGGCATGAGCAGCGCCCATCGACGGGTGGCGAGGGGATCTCTGGAGCTTCTGTGCCACCCGCTTGATCGTCACCCATAACATAGACCGATAATGTGGTCTCGTGGCCAACGAGACCACATTATCGTATATAAATCTGCTTGAATCCTTACCATCGACTCGGATACGCTTCTCGTGCGCCGACTAGCGAGGAGGGCAGTCATGGGCAACGGACCATCCAACCATCCTCGTCAGCGTTGGCACAGCGGATGGCTCGGCGTCCATGCGGAGGCCTGTCGCTGTCGCCGACTCTGCCGAGGCACCGAGGGAGGACAGCAATGACGACCGGCGGCAAAGGCATTCCGCGCTTGCAGGAACTGTCCTACCTCGAGGTCGCAGCACGGGCCGTCGCCAGAGGGTCCTCATTTGAGGACATTCGGCGTGAGCTGGTGGACCACATGCTGAGAATCAGCCAAGCGTCGCCCGGGACCGGCAACACGGCGGCGTACCGAAACGCCAAGAAGAACTCGAAGCGATACGTCAACAATGTGAGCGAAGCGCTCAAGGAGCTCATGCGGCTCGGCCTCGTTCACAGGGCCACCCTTCCCGCGTCTGCATCCAGTGTCGACGCCTACAGGGGGGCCACGTTCGCGCTCACGGCGTCGGGGGAGACGTGGGTCGACCTGCTGATCGACGACCGGCCTCGGGGTTACGACGCGCTGTGCGAAACGTTGCTCCGGAACCATCCACAGTTCAAGAGCTTCCTCGTCACAATCGGAGCGTTCGGCGAATCAGAGCGACAGGGCTTCGAGGTCCCACTCATGCGATGGGGCGACCTTCCGAAGCCCCGAAGTCGGGTGCGGTATGTCCAAACCCTCGCGCTCCACATCTCTCAGGAGCTATCGAAGAACCGTGCGGGTTGGGCCGCTGATGCGTCGGAGGTGCAGTCGGCGATCGCGAGCTACGTGCAGGCGATCGTAGACCGAGCTTGGTCCAGGGAGCGCCCCGATCCTCTTCCCCGCAGTCAGGACTTCGTGAACAAGTGCGAAGAAGCAGCTGTGAAGCTGGCGTTCACCAAGGCGGGGGCTCCGCTCGACTACATCTCGATGGAGATTCTCCGGCGGTGGACGCGCACGCTCGGGATCGCGAATTTCTCGTATCACGCCCCCGGCAGCTACGCGCTTCGACTCTGGCCTACAGCGGAGTTGAGTCGATCGGAGGACGGCTTGGAGATTCGCCGCAGAGTCGGGGAGGTCTGGCGTGATCGAATTGTCACCGAACTGCAGCGGGCACATGAGCGTGTACGCAGAGCCGACAGCGGCGGTTCCCCATGGCTACCAATCTATCGTGTGAGGGCTGCTGTTTGTGCTGAGCTGCGGGTTCTGGATAGCGAGTTCGACATGGCGTTGCTCGAGCTCCTCCGCAGCGAGCGGGGCGCTGAAGTGCCCTACAGGGTGAACCTCGATCAGTCCTCGTACGGGAACATCCCGCCGTCCGAACGTCCGCTGATCGTGTCGACACCGTCCGCGACGCGCATATTCAAGTCCATGACGCTGGTCCCGCGCCACAGCGGGACGGCGAGCGAAGGAGGAATCCAATGAGTCCGGCAATCCCTGGAATCGTCCACATAAAGAAGAACTGGCATCTGGAGCAGAATCCCTTCCCGTCCGAGGCCATCGCAAGATTGGGTGGGGAGGATGAGCGGGAGAACGGCTTGCTGTTCGACCCGGACGTGCACCCCGACAAGTTCCGGGAGGCGGCCGAGAAATTCGGGCTTGGCGCCGCATACAGCGGCCTCAAGTTCGGCTTCCTGTGGTCCCTCGGAACGGGCCTTCACGGGGACGCTCGCGGGTTCGGCAAGTCGAGCCTGATGCAGCACCTCGCAGAGACCATCAACGAGGACTTCGGAAGGCAGGTGTTCCTAGACGCCGGCCTCGACGCGAGCGACTCCGAAGAACACCCGATCTGCGCGGTCCTCGCTTCCTTCGACATGGCGAATGTGCGATCCCTGCACGCGGTGTTCTTCGCCGCGGTCGAGTACGCCTGTCGGTTCCGCCGACCGGAGTACCCGACGCTTCTCGAGCGTGGTTACCAAAGACTCACGGACCAGATTGGTAGCAGCGACCAGGCTCAGCTTGTCGCCGCAGTCAACAGCACGCAGCTCAACCTCCGTGGACGCACTCTGGGGCCGCCCGTTGCCGAATTCCTTGAACTTCTGTGTTCGGGCGATTTCCAAGCCGTGATCGAGCATCTCGGGAACGCTACGCCAGCGCGTCGCACCAGAAATGGTGCTCTCTATCTGGCCACGCTCCTGATCTTCCTCAAGTCGGCCGGCATCGCGCACATCCTGCTCTGCTGCGATCAACTCGAGGACTTCGCGGCGACCACAACCGCGAAGCAGAAGCGATCCATCGAGATCGAGCGCTTCCGGGACTACCTGCTTGAGATCCAGCCCATGGCCGACTTGCTGAGTGTTGTCGTGACGATGCACCCGCGGGCCGTGCAGGCAATCGCTGAGATGTGGCAGCTGGCTGATCTTCCAAGCTACGACCACGACCGAGAGGAGAACCGACACCGGGTCGTGATCCTCGAACGCATCGGCTCAGCGGCGAAGACATCGCGTCTGCTACGCCCCTACCTCGACCGATTCCGGGCTGATAGCGCGCCGACCGATCTCGATCCACTCGCTCCGTTCACTGCGGATGCCATCGAGGCTGTCTTTACTCGATCCGACGGGAAGCCGCGCGACATTCTGAGGAAGGCTCAGGTGCTTATCGAGAGAGGCGCCGAAAAGAACTGGTCGGTCATCGACGGTGCGCGGGCGGCGCAGCTCCTCGATACATGGGTACTGGACGAGTCCGACGAGAATCTCCTCAATCCGTCTGCAGCCCTCGTGCCCGGTGACGTCGATTGGGGTGGCAGATGATTAGTTTTCCTGGGCTGTGCAGGGACCTGTTCCTCATGGCCCAGATACCGTTGAGCGCGGCGTCTCGCGGCCATCAGTGGGAGCGGTGGATTCAGCATCACCTCGCGAACCGAGGCGTGCGCAGCGACGTTCTCCCCGGGGGATACAAGCTCCTGGGAACCTCGTCGCTAAGCGGCCTCTCGCACCAGTTGGATGCTACCCTCTCTTCCCGAGAGGCCATCGTCATCGGTGAGTGGAAGGCGTATCAGGGGTTCTTCCCGAAGAACGAGCTGATCCGCTTCAAGGCCGTCACCGACGACTACTACTTCGGTCTCCGCGGACAGCACCCGGCTCGCTCCATCATGCGTCTCTTTGGAGGGCCGGGCATTGCCACGCGTGAACTGCGCAGCTACGCCGCCAGCTGGGGCATAACGCTCGTCGACTCCGAGCGGTGGCCGGCCCCCGTACTTGCGAGCGAGCACCTCTTGTGGCCGCCGGGCGACTTCGAAGCGCCGGCACAGGAGGATCGTCAGCATCTGGCATGGCTCTCGCGGCCACTTCAAGATGTGCTCCCCCTTCTTCCGGATGGCGACTACCGGGTGCGGCGCCCGCTCCCGTCGGCAGCCATCGCCGGCGCCTTGGACCGTCACGACTTCTGGTCTGAACGTCTTTGGTTCTCCATCGATGCAGTCCCAGGCAAGTTCGAGGCGCTCATTGAGCATTACTCGACGAGGTGGGCTCAGGCGGCATGAGTCTTCGGACATGCACTCTATGCGGTTGTGGTGACCTGGGACCGTGGGAGGCGTCCCCGTGTCCGTCGGTCTTGGCCGCTCGGGGGAAATCCCTCGGGAATGCCGACGCGGCGGTGTATGTCCTTGAGCGCGCCGACGGCCCATTGAGCATCTACGACATCCAACGCGGCATCACGAGGAATTTCGGGTGGGAGCCGTACAGACCCTCACTCACAGTAAGCGTTGCCAATGACCTGCGCTGCTGCTGGGCAGGGAAGGGGCTCTACGCTCTATATCGCCACGGACTGATACCAGGACCCCGCAAACTCGTCGATGTCGCCAAGATCGTCCTCCAGGCTCAGGACACCGAGCTCACCGCCGACGAAATCTCCTTTGCTATGAGGCACCTTGGCTACCGCTTTCAGAAGCAGTCGCTCATCAACGCGCTGCTGAAAGAGAGGTCCATAGAACGCGTCGCTTGGAGGACTTGGGTGTTCGGCACAGACAGGCCGATTTCCAACATAAGGGTCGCACCAACAGTCACGAAGTTCGAGAGAGTCGTAGAGCGAGTCCGCCAGTCGGTGTCCTTGGCTCTAGTTGAACATAGGCGGCGACTATCTCGAACAGGATTGGGCCTCGCCGATACAGACAGCATCTACACAGACGGTTCGCAGCCCCCTGCTGAGCCATGGCGCGACGCCTCGTTGTCAGAGGTAGTCGAACGGGGTATGGCTCCAGAACGAGCCAGATCGCTGTGTGATGCGACCTGTGATTCCGATCGGGATTGATGCGCTATAGTCTGCCAATGACGACCACGCCGGTTGCCCGCTCTGATTACGACGCGCACGCGCGAGCGATTCGCTCCGCTTTCCCGGAGGTGGTCCGCGAGGTGCGCGACATCCTCGGTGCGCGGCTCTGCGCGTACCTGGGGTCGGTGAAGGAAACCCGCGCCGTGCACCAGTGGGCAGAGGGGTCGCGCGCCCCTAGCGCCGAGGTGCAGCGGCGGTTGCGCGTCGCCCTGCAGGCCGCGGCTCCGATCGCAGCCGCCGACTCGGCTGCCGTTGCGCAGGCCTGGTTCCAGGGCCTGAACCCGCAGCTCGACGATTGCTCGCCCCTGCACCTGCTCCGCGTGGGCGATCTCGACGAGATCGGCCCCGCGGTGATCGGTGCCGCGCGCTCCTTCCTGGCCAGCGGTTGAGCGGCATCCTCGAGACGGTGGCCGCCTACGGTCCCGTCTTCCGCCTTGCTCGCGCCCCCGATCCCTGGGCATGGCCCGACTGGAGTCAGGCCGGCCTCGACGGAACCTTCGGGAATCGCTGGGACGACTCCGAGGGCGAGTACCGCGTCCTCTACGCGAGTTCGACCCGCTTCGGCGCCCTGCTTGAGACGCTGGCGCGCTTCCGACCTGACCTCGCGGTCGTCGCCGGCCTTCGCGAGATCGAGGGGGAGGACGACGCCCTGGCCGCCGGCACCGTTCCCCGCGAGTGGTTCGAGCGGCGGCTCATGGGTGTGGCCGAGCTCTCCGGCGCGTACGCCGAGGTCGGGGCGGCCGCGTCGCTGGCGACGATCCGCTCGCAGCTGGCCGCGAGGGCGCTCCATCACGGCCTGACGGAGGTCGACACCGCCGCGATTCGCGCCTCCGTCCCGCGCGGCTTTACGCAGGAGGTGTCGAGGCTCGTGTACCGGAGCCGCACTGCCGAGGGCCAGCCGCTCGCCGGCATCCGCTACCGCTCGCGCCTCGACGACGACACCGACAACTGAGCCGTCTTCGAGCCGGCGCCGGTAGCGCCCGCTCCGTTACGCGTGCTCGACGCCGAACCGGTGCGGTCCGTCGATCCCGACGTGACTCGCGCGGTCAGCGTACTGGGGCTCCGGGTCCGGTAGGGCGGGACGGGCCTGTTGGGGCCGCAAGAGGACAGTCAGCCCGGCATAGCTATCCCCACCCGCGTGGGGGTGAACCGGACCCGGGCGGGCTTTCGCTGGCGGGTGGCCGCCGAGCCGACAGACACGTACGTCAGGGGCGATCTGGCCGTCGACTTCGCCGAGCGCCAGATAACCTGGGGCGATCGGCGGGTCCCGCTCGCCGCGACGGAGTACCGGATGCTGTCTGAGATTGCGGCCAGGTCGGGACGAGTCTGACCTACAAGGAGCTCCTGGACCGGGTCTGGGGCAAATGTAAGCACGGCGACGTGCGGCCCATGCGCACCATCGTGAACGAGGTCCGCCGCAAACTGCGTGACTACGCGGACGGCCTCACCAACATCTTCATCGAGCCTCGCGTCGGCTACCGGGTGGCGATGGCCGAGACGGGTGGGGCCGGGCCGTCCAAAGGCCCCTGAAGCGGGGCTCTCCTACCTCAGAACAGGGGGCGAGGGCATCAGCTCCGCTGGTCGGAGACATGGCTTGCACGTCCAGCGACTAGTTGGAGAACCTGGACGTGCCGGTTGCGGAGGGCGGAGTTAGCGACTCGCGGGCCAAGTTTGTGGGGTCGGCCGGATTTCCGGGGGCGAACCGGCGAGAGTTGTACCGGCGCGCTGGGACCTCGGTACCGCCCGGCTCTGAGTGGCTGTTGCCCTACGCGGCTGCGGATCCCGCCGGGATGCAGCACTGCTCACGGTGGCCGCGCTGCCATCCAGGGTCAACATGGTTGCCTTCGTGCCGCCAAGCGCCATGGATTGCTTGCCAAGATGGACTGATCAGCGCGCGGCGGGTGCTGGACAAAGTCGCGCAGACGCTCTCATCGACGCCCACGGACGACCAGATGTGCCGCCGGAAGCTCTGCCGCGGGTCGGGCGCGTGCCAGACGCATCTGGCCAATCTGGAGAGGTTGCCTTGAACTTCCGGGAAGCAGCCTAATCCCTGGAAGAAATGTTGGCCGATGTTGGCGAAATGTTGGCAAACGGCCATTCACGGGGAGTCATGGGACCCCCAAAACAGGCCTCACAAACCTGGTACCCCCGGTAGGAATCGAACCTACAACCTTCGGATTAAGAGTCCGCTGCTCTGCCAATTGAGCTACGGAGGCCGGTTGCCCAGTCTACTGGCGCGGTGCTGGCCGGCTCAATAACCGGGCGCCGACTGCAGCATGATTTAAGCTTGACGGCATGAGCAGCGACGCTCCGCAAGAGTCCCCGCAGCCGACGCCGGAAGGGCGGCGCGTGCGGCTCCCGTCCCTGTCGCGAAGCGCCGCCGTGATCGCCCTGGCGCTGTCGGCGCTGGCCGTTGGTGGCGCCGCATTGGGACTGTCAATCGCCAACCGTCTGGGGGACGACGATCGCGGATCGGTGGCATTCGTCAGCCGGGTTGACGCGGGACGCTGGAGCGAGCGATTCGGACCCGCACCAGGCTACAAGCCCGGCTACGACCGGCCGCGAAGCCGATTTGGGCGAGGCTCGTTCGGCAAGGACGGCTGGGACCGCAGGAGTGGCGGCAAGCGCGACGTTCGCTCGCCGACCGGCAAGGATGCCGCTGTATCGGCGGGCATGGTGATTGCGATCGGCGAGATCACGGGGGTGTCGTACGCCACGATCAGCATGTTCACCATTCTCGGTAACGACGTTGATGTTGCCCTGCGGGATGCCGATCAGGCCGAGGGCGTTGCCCTTGGCGGATGGGCGGTCGTCATGGCCGAACGGACCGCCGACGGGCTGGTGGCGCGCTGGGTGCAGCCGATGCCGGCGCCGGACGCGCTCCCCGACCGCGCGCAACTGCGGCCCGCGGCCGCCAGCTAGTCGCGGCTGCCAGTGACGATGCTGCGGCACATGCGCGACGTTCCGCTCTATGCGGCGATTGGCGTCGGGCCGCTGGTGGCCGGTCGCACGGTGATCGATGGGTTCATTGGCGTCCAGGGCGAACCGTGGCTCGCGCGCACCTCGCTCACCATTGAGTGGCTGGCATTCGCGGTGCTCGGCTATTTCTTCACGCGAACGCTGATTGGGCTGTCGCTGGACTACGAGACGTTCTGGCGAGTGCCGGGCCGGGTGAGCGAGTTTGCCGCGCTGCTGGCGGCGGAGAGCTCCGGCGGGCCGCTGCATGCGCACGTGGAGCGGGCGGGGGGCGACATTGCGGCGGCGCTGCACGTCAGGACACTAGGTCGGGCCGGCATCGGCGGCGGGTCGCTCGGTCGGCTGCAGGCGCTGTACACCGCCTTTCGAGCAGGCTGGCTCGGGGCCGTTGTCGCGCTCGTGTGCCTGGTCGTCGAGCTCGTGCGCCGCGCGGTGAGCGGGGACGATGGAATCCTGCTCATCGGAGTCTTGGCGGTCGTCGCGGCTTCGGTGATCCTGGTCGCGTCGGTTGGAAGCCTGATCGTTGGCCGCGGCGTCGCCGCGGCCGCGACTCAGCAAATCGTGCGGCAAGCCGCGGCCGCGTCCGCCTGAGCCGCCGGCGCCCCAGCCTCCCGACCGCTTAGGCGATCGTCGGCAAATCGAGAAACGTCGCCTCGCAGTCGCGCTCGCCGGCGATGAGGTCGGCCAGGGCGCGCACGCCGAAGACCTCGGTGGCGTAGTGTCCGGCGGCGATGAAGTGGATGCCAAGCTCATGTGCGAGCATCTCCGCCGGTTCGGCCATGTCGCCCGTGAGCATGGCGTCGGCTCCCAGGGCCTGCGCCTCCTGGATAAATGACGCCCCGCCGCCGCTGCACACGGCGACGCGTTCGATCGCGGACGGCCCGTGCATGAACGTCGCGTGCGGCCGGCCAATGGCGGCGTTGACGCGCTCGACCAGTGCCGTTGGCGTGAGTGGTTGCGGTGAGCGTCCGATCTTGCCGATGGACCGGCCGCCGCTGGCGGCGAACGGCGTGGGCTCCGGCTCGAGCCCAAGCGCGTCCACGATCCGCGCGTTGTTGCCCAGGCTGTCGTGCGCGTCCAGCGCCAGGTGGTAGGCCGCGAGGGTGATGTCGGCGTCGAAGAGCGCGCGCAATCGCTCGCGCATCACGCGATTGACCACGCGGCTGTCACGGTCCCAGAAGAGCCCGTGGTGCACGACGACCAGTTGCGCCCCGGCTCGCGCGGCTTGCCCGAACAGCGCCAGGCTGGAGCTGACGGCGGTGACCACACGCTCGACGCGCTCGCTGCCGACCACCTGCAGGCCCATGGGGCCATAGTCTGGAAACGCGGCCACGTCGAGCGTGGCGTCCAGAAACGCGATCAGGTCGTCGCGGCGCTCCGACACCCGGCGGTTAGCTGACGGCCTTGCTTGCCTCGCGCACCCCGTCGACCAGCTCGGCGTCCGTGTCGCTGGCTGTGGCGATGCGCATGAACTCGTCGGCCGAGATTCCCAGCTCGCCCAGCACTCGCTTGTCGATCGGGCACGGGTAGATGTAGTCGTCGATAGTCCCGTCGGCCTTGGCCCGGGCCTTGTCGGACATGCGAGCAATCCAGGGAATGCCGCCGATGACCAGATCGCGCGATCGCGGCTGGAAGCTTTCGCTCATGTGTTGACCCCCCGTGTCGTGTATCAAAGTCTAGACCAGCGCGGCGGCAAGATGTCTAAGGTTTGGCGCTCGCGCGGTGAGCTCACGGACAAGCGTCTGACCCGCCGGGTGGGCAGGCTCGGAGCGCCAGAGCCCGGCGGCGTCGGCGAGGGCGAGCAGCAGGGCGCTGGCAACGATGCGCGCGTTTACGTTGGAGCGCGAATCATCGACCTCGCCGGCCACGAGGGACTGTCCGGCTTTACCGGACCGAGGGTCGTGCGGCAGCATCGTGGCTTTACATAACGACCACTCGGCAATGTCAAGTCCTAGAGCCTCCAGATCAACGAAGACCACGCCGTCACGTCCGAGGACGAGATTGCCGGGATTCAGATCGAGCGGAACCGTCCGCACGCGGCCCGAGCTGATGATGTCGGCCAGTTGGCGAATCTCCCCGGCGGCCGCCTCCCAACTTGAGGATTCACTGCGGAGCAGGCCCGAGCCGATGACTGACTCCGCGACCGCCGAGACTTCCGACTGTCGGAGGCGCTGCGCGCGATCCACGCGGGCGGGGTCGAGCGCCTCGGTCCACGCGTCGAGCGCGCGAAGCAACGCGTCCCACGCGGATGCGACGAAACTCCACGCCGGTCGGTCCGCCTCTCGCCGCATCGCCTGCGCCAGGGTCGGGCCGTCAACCCACTCGCGGACGATGGCCGCATTCGCTTCGTCAACCGCCACCAGGCGCGGCACGGGCGCGTCCCGCGCGGCGAGCGCACCGTAGGCGGCGCCTTCCGTGCGTGCGCGGTCGCCGGCCCGAGGCCCGTCGAACAGCTTGCAGGCCAGCATTCGGGAGCCGTCGCGCACCCGGTAGGTCCCACGCGCGATGTGCTCGATCCGTGCCGGGTCCACGGAGGAGACGCCGGCCGCATGCAGCGCGGCGCGGACGCGCGGGGCATTCACTCGGGCAGCTCGGTCTCGATCTCGGTTCGGACGACACGGCTGAATTCGACGTCCAGGGCCGACGCGAGGTCGCGCGGCGTGACGATGGACCCGTCGCGGAGGCTCAGGCGGGCGTGCAACCGATTGTGCGAGCCGATGGTTAGCTCCGTCACCCCGGGTCGAATGTCCCGCCGCCGCGTGGGCTTACCCTTGCGGTCGTCGCGCTGGACGATCACGCTGTCAGCCGCCAGCAGGCGCTCCACCCGCTCGGTGAGGTCGTCCGGCGGGTCGTCCAGCTCCAGGTCGTAGGTCGCCCAGGCCGTGCCAAACTTCCGGCGCGCAACTCGGCGCACGTCGCCCACGGCCATTCCATCGGCCGTCGCGGACGCCAGGCGCTCCCGAACCGCATCCGGCGGCACGTCCTCCCGCAGCGACAGCACCACGCACTCCCGCAGTCCCTCGGTGCCCACGGCCAGCGGCGGACCGAACGTCAGCCGCGGCTTGGGGCGAAATCCCCGGCTATAGGCCAGCGGCAAGCCGGCGCGGCGCGTGGCGCGCTCCAAGGCCCGGCGCACGTCGTGCAGCGAGAGGTAGCGCGCGTCGCCCGTCTTGGCGTAGCGGAGGAGGTAGTGGTGCTCGGCGGGTGGTTCGTGGTCCATGCGGCGAATTCGGGTCGCGGTCGGCCGCCTGCGCGTGCCGTGCCTTGTAGCATAGGCGCGCCGAGTGACGCCGAGCGTGCGGACCAGTGAACGAACCGGTTCTGCTTCTCAACCAAAACTACGAGCCGCTCAACGTCTGCCGCACGCGTCGGGCCATCGTGCTGCTCAGCAAGGGCAAGGCCGAGCTGCTGGAGAACGGGCGCGCGCCGATATACAGCGTGCGTCAGCTCTACCCGCGGCCGTCGGTGATCCGCATGCTGTACCACGTCCGCCGCCCGCGGCCGACGGTGCGGCTCAGCCGGCGCGAGGTGTTCGTACGCGACCGCTATCGCTGTCAATACTGCGCCGAGACGATCGTGGAGCCGACCGTGGACCACGTGGTGCCGCGGCGACTGGGCGGCCGGCGGCGCTGGGAAAACCTGGTGACTGCGTGCCGACACTGCAATCTGCGCAAGGCCGGACGCACGCCGCGCGACGCGGGCATGCGCCTGCTGCGCCAGCCGCGACGCCCGAAATCGGCCATTGCCCACCTGGTCTGGCACGTCGCGGGCGGCAGCGTCGATCCCGCCTGGCAGCCGTACCTGCCGCAGCTGGAGTCAGCCGGCGGCTGAACCCGGCGCTCTTTGCCGGCCACTCCTGCGGAACGGCCGTCGTCATTTCGACGAAGCGCCTGCCCTCGTCCGTCATTCCGGCGGAGGCCGGAATCCAGGTCCGCCTTGGGAATGCCTCATTCCGAGGAATCGAGGTCGAGCGTCTGAGATTTCTCGCTTCGCTCGAAATGACATCGGGCGCTCGAAATGACTTAGGGAGGTTCGAATTGACAACGGGGTCAATTGGCACCGTCGGCTGAGTTCTCACGCTGCGCGCAGCGTGGGCCACCGGACGGTCAGCCGGCTGCGGAGCAAGCGTGCCTGCTTGTGTGGGGGTGCTACCCAGCCGCGTGCTGTCGCAACAGATTCAGCGCCGATCCGGCCCAGAACCACTCGATCTGATCGGCGGTCAGCGTGTGATCGAGTTGGATGTGGTCCTGCGAACCGTCCGCATGGTCGATGCGTGCCGCAATGGGCCGTCCGGGGGCCAGGCGATCGATGTCGGCCAGGCTCACGCGGTCGTCGGCCTGCATGCGGTCATAGTCGGCCGGGTCCGCGAAGGTCAGCGGCAGGATCCCCTGCTTCTTGAGATTCGATTCGTGGATGCGCGCGAAGCCGCGCACCACGATGGCGCCCGCGCCCAGGAGACGCGGCGACATGGCGGCGTGCTCGCGGCTGCTGCCTTCACCGTAGTTCGAGTCGCCCACGGCCACCCAGGTCAGCCCCGCGTCGGCATAGCTCTTGGCGATCTGCGCCAGCGGCTCCTCGGACGCGCCGGTGAGCACATTGCGGCCGGCGCCCGGCGCGTCGGCAAAGGCATTGTTGGCCCCGGTGAACATGTTGTCGCTGATGCGCGCGAGATGCCCGCGGTAGCGCAGCCACGGTCCCGCCGGCGAGATGGCGTCGGTCGTGCACTGTCCCACGGCCCTGAGCAGCACCGGCATCGACTGGAACTGCTCCGCCGATCGCGGTGCGAATGGCGTCAGCCGTTCCAACCGCTCGCTGTCCGCCGCGATCGACACCGCGACCTCGGCGGCGTCCGCCGGGGGCGGCACATAGCCGAAGCGTCGGCCCGTGAATCCATCTGCCGGAACGTCCGGCGCCGGCTGTGGAGGGTCGAGCCGCAGCCCGTTGCCGTTGATCGAGTCGGTGAGCGGATTGAACGAGAGGCGACCGCTCAGCGCGAACGCCACGGTCAGCTCGGGACTGGCGATGAACGCCTGGGTGTTGGGACTGCCGTCGTTGCGCCGCGGGAAGTTGCGATTGAAGGACGTGACGATGGAGTTCGTGGCCAGGGCCTTGCCGCCGGCGGCGTCGGGCTCGATGTCGTCGCGGCGCCACTGGCCGATGCAGGGACCGCACGCGTTGGCCAGCACGCTGCCGCCAATGGCTTCCAGGTCGGCCAGCTGGCCGTCGCGTTCGATGGTCGCCCGCACCATCTCGGATCCCGGCGTCACCAGGAACGGCACCGAGGCCTGGAGACCGGCGGCGGCCGCCTGCCGCGCGACATCCGCCGCGCGGGTGATGTCTTCGTAGGAAGAATTGGTGCAGCTGCCCAGGAGGGCGGCGGAGATCTGCTCGGCGAAGCCCTCGGACTCCACCTCGGCCTCGAGCTCGGATACCGGTCGGGCCCGGTCGGGGCGGTGCGGCCCCACGACGTGCGGCTCGAGCTCCGCCAGGTCGATCTCAACCACCTGCTCGTAGAACGTCTCGGGGTCGCGTTCGACCTCGGCGTCGGCGCGCAACAGGTCCTGGTTGGCGTCGGCTAGAGCGGCAAGCTCGGCGCGCTCCGTCGCGCGAAGGTAGGTGGCCATGCGCTCGTCGTAGGCGAACACGGAGGTAGTGGCGCCCAGCTCGGCGCCCATGTTGGTGATGGTGGCCTTGCCGGTGCACGCCAGCGCGCGGGTGCCGGGACCGAAGTACTCAATGATCCGGTTCGTGCCGCCGCTGGTGGTGAGGATGCCCGCGAGCTTGAGGATGACGTCCTTGGGCGCGGTCCAGCCGTTGAGCTCGCCGGTGAGCCGCACGCCGATGATGCGCGGTTGCAGCGTCTCCCAGGGCAGATTGACCATCACGTCCACCGCGTCCGCGCCCCCCACGCCGATCGCCAGCATCCCCAGGCCCCCGGCGTTGGGCGTGTGCGAGTCGGTGCCGATGATCAGTCCGCCCGGAAATGCATAGTTCTCCAGGATGACCTGGTGAATGATTCCCGAGCCCGGCGTCCAGAAGCCGATGCCGTATCGTGCACTTACCGATTTGAGGAAGGCGTAGACCTCGTTGTTCTCGAGCAAGGCCGTTTGAAGATCAGCGTTGGCACCCACGTGCGCCCGAATCAGGTGGTCGCAGTGCACCGTGGTCGGCACCGCCACCGAGTCCCGTCCCGCGAGCATGAACTGCAGCAGGGCCATCTGCGCGGTCGCGTCCTGCATGGCGACGCGATCGGGCCGGATTTGCAGGTAGCTTTCCAGTGGCGTCAGGTCTTGGGTGGACGGGTCGTCCAGGTGACCGAAGAGCAGCTTTTCGGCCAGCGTGAGCGGGCGATCGAGTCGTTCACGGACGGTAGCCAGGCGGGCGCGGGCACGCGCGTACGAATCTGCGACCAGCGCGGAGGTCGACTCGATCACCGTCACAAGGCTCTCCTCTCGTCACCGGCCCGGCCAGTGGGGGCAGGTGCCCAGACCCTATCCTTACCCAACTATCGCGCATTTGGGCGCGGTCGCGGGAACAAGGCCCACATGGCTCCATGACCCAGCTACTTGCCGCGCTGGTGACGACCGCGCGGCCGGCCCAGTGGCTGAAGAACGTGGTGGTGCTGGCGCCGCTCGTCTTCGCGCAACGGCTCAGCGACGGCGGCGACGTGTTGCGGGCCGTGGCCATGTTCGCCATTTTCTGTGCCTTGGCTTCGGGCGTGTATTTCGTCAACGACGCGGTCGATGTCGAGCGCGACCGGCGCAACCCCCACAAGAGGGGCCGTCCGGTGGCCGCGGGACGGCTGAGCCGCGCCGCGGCCGTCGCAACCGGTGTCGCATTGGGCGCGCTGGCCGTCGGGCTTTCCGCGCTGCTCGGCGTCGGGGTGGTGATCGTCCTCGGCGGCTATTTCGCGCTGAACGTGGTCTACAGTCTGTGGCTGTCGCGAGTGGCCTTCCTGGACGGCATGGCGGTCGCCGCGGGGTTCGTCCTGCGCGCCATCGCTGGAGCGGTCGCCATTGCGGTTCCGTTCTCCGGCTGGCTCATCCTGTGCACGTTTCTCCTGACCCTCCTGATATCGCTTGGCAAGCGCCGGGCGGAGTTGACGCAGCCGGACGCGCGGTCACGGGGCCTGCGGCGAACCTGGAACGACGTGCCGCCGGAAGTTGTTGACGCCGTGATCGTGCTGGTCGGCGCGACCGTGGTCGTCTGCTACGCGATCTACAGCCTGGCGCCGGAAACGGCGGCGCAGTTCGGCGGGCGCGGCTTGGTCTTCACGGTGCCGTTCGTGCTGTACGGCATCACGCGGTTCATGCTGCGTGCGTTCAGCGGCGATGGCGTCTGGGACCCGACGACCGTCTTGCTGCGCGACCGCGGTGTGCAGGCTGCGGTTGTCGGCTGGCTGGCCGCCGCCCTGCTCATCATCTATTGGGCCGGACCGTGGCTCAGTGAGTTGGTGTCGTGAACTGCGAAGGTTGGCCCTCACGCTGATGACGCAGAGGCGGTGCGCCGTATCTCCGGTCAAGTCGGTTAGCTGCTGGATGAGGCGACGCCACGGGCGGCTCTGGCGTGAGTTCGACGAGTCCATGGGTAGAATGCCGCCCGCTACCGGCTCCTACTAGATGTCCGACCCGTCATCAAGCGACCGTGCCGAGGCCTACCGCCGCGCAACCGAGCGCGTGCGGGCGCGCTTGGGCTTCGCGGGACACGCGGCGGTGTGGGCGGCGGTCGCCATCCTGCTGCTGATCGTCAACCTCATCGCGAGCCCGGACTTCATCTGGTTCTTCTGGCCGGCGGTGTTCTGGCTGGTGGCCCTGGCCTTGCACGGCTGGACCGTGTTCGGTCCCGGCCTGCCCGTGATCGAGCGCTGGCGGCAGCGGGAAGCCGCCCGCGAGCTTGACCGTATGCGGGGCCAGGACAACGACACGGGTGAAGCATGAGCGCCACCCGCAGGTTCGGCGTTCGCGGCTGGCAACGGCTGGAGGACTTCTACCCGCCGCGCGTCAAGCCGGCGGAAATGCTGGGCCACTACGCGGCTGTAGCCGACGTGGTGGAAACGCCCAACACCTTCAACGGCATTCCCAAGCCGGAGCGGTTGGCCGAGTGGGCGGAGCAGGCGCCGGAGGGCTTCCTATTCGACGTCATCGCCTTTGGCGGCCTCACGCTGCATCAGCGGCGTCCGGGTGACACGGGTCCCATCGGGCGGCGATCGTGGCAGAAGGTTTCGGTCATTCCGCCCGACGTGCTCTTCGACGACTTTGGCCAGGCGCTCGCGCCGCTGGCGGAGGCGGGCAAGCTCGGCTGCGTGGTGCTGCAATTCCCGTCGTGGTTCGGCGCCGGCGACGAGGCTCGTGAATACCTGGGGCATGTCAGCGGACTGCTTCCCAATCTGCCCTTGGCCGCGGAGTTTCGGCATCCGAGCTGGGACGTGCCGAGCCAGCAGGACGCGACCTTGGAGTGCCTGATCGACTTGGAAATGGCCCTGGTCGTGGCGGACTTTCCGCCCGATCGGCCCGAGGCCGGACCGCCCACCGTTGCCGTCACCACCGATCGCTTGAGCGTCGTGCGGCTCCATGGCCGCGACGGCGACGCGTGGCCGCGCACCGAGGCCAATCCGGTCGAGCCGATCGCGCACACCTACTCCGATCAGGAGTTGGCGCCATGGGTGCCGCGCGTGCGGGAACTTTCCGAAGAGGCGGCCGAAGTGCACGTGCTCGTGGGATCCACGCCCTACGCCGGGGCGCTCGATGCCGCCAACCGCCTCAAGGCGGCCATTGCCGAAGCCGAGGAGGCCGAGGCGCGCTGGGGCTACGTGCCCTAGTTCGCCGCCGCGCGGCGCCAGGGAATCAACCGGCGCCAAAGGCGCGGAATGTCGCGCTGCTCCCACGAAGCGACCAGGCACGCTGCGTTGAAGATCGACGAGTACGTCCCGATGGCGAAGCCCAGGGACAGGGCCAGCACGAAGTCGCGAATCGTCGGTCCGCCCAGGAGCAGCAGGGCGAGCAACACCAGGAGCGCCGTGAAAGAGGTGTTGAGCGATCGCGTAAGGCTCTGGTTGGCGCTGTGATTGATGATGTCGGCAAGGCCGGGGCGCTCGTGCTCGTCCAGATGGACGTAGTCGCGGTTCGTTTCGCGAATGCGGTCGAAGACGACGATGGAGTCGTTGACGGAGAATCCGATCACCGTGAGCAGGGCGGTCACGAACAGGGCGTCAATCTGCACGTTGAGCGCGTGGCCCAGGAGCGCGAACACGCCAATGACGAACAGCGCGTCATGCAGCAGCGCCACGATCGCCGCCACGCCGTAACGGAATGAGTGCTGCATGCCGCGAAAGGCCCAGGTCACGTAGAGCAGAATCAGCCCCGAGGCCACGGCGACTGCGATGACGGCGGCGCGCGTGAGCTCTTCGCCAACCACCGGCCCGATGGCCGAGAAGCCAAGCTCCTCCACCGGCCCCATGGCCGAGCCGAGGCCCGTGAGCAGATCGTCCTTTTCGTCGACGTCGATCGCGCGCACGCGGAGCAGGGCGTCGCTCTCGCCGGCCATCTGCACCACGGCTTCAGGGAATCCGGCCCCTTGCGCCGCCGACGTGACGTCCTCTTGCGTGGTCTCCGCCGCGACGCGCACCTGAAGCAGCGTGCCGCCCGTGAAGTCGATGCCGGGCTTCAGGCCGCCGGTCAGCAGGGCCACGACGCCGGGTACGAGCAGCACGGTGGACAGCAAGTACCACCAGCCGCGGCGACCCACGATGTCGAACATCAGGCCGCGCTCTCTTCGGGGATCGGACGCGCACCGAACCAGCGCGGCTGATCGACCCCCGGCACCAGCACGGCTAGGCGCAGCAGTGTGCGGCTGATCGTGATGGCCGAAAACATGCTCACGGCCACGCCGATGGCCAGCGTGAGCGCGAACCCTCGCACGCCGCCGCTGCCGAAGCCGAAGAGCACCGCGCAGATGAGCAGCGTGGAGACGTTCGAGTCGCGGATGGACGGCCACGCGCGGTTAAATCCGGCTTCGATGGCCCGTCGCACCGCGCGACCACGGCGGACCTCCTCGCGGGTGCGTTCGAAGATCAGGATGTTCGCATCCACGGCTACGCCCAGCGACAGGATTACGCCGGCCACCCCCGCCAGGGTGAGCGTTACCGGGACGAGCTTGAAGATGGCGAAGACGATCATCACGTAGGCCACCAGCGCCAGCGCCGCCACGACCCCCGCCGCGCGGTAGTAGGCCACCATGAACGCCAGCACGAGCACCGCGCCCACGATGCCGGCGCGCACCGACAGCGCCAGGGACTCTTCGCCCAGCGTCGGCCGCACGGTCAGGTTCTGCACCACCTTGAGCGGCACCGGCAGGGCGCCGTATTGCAGCTGGATGGCCACCCGGCGCGCCTCGTCCGGCGTGAACGTGCCGCGGATGACGCCTTCGTCGCGAATCGGCGCTTCGATCACCGCCGAGTTGATCACGATGTCGTCGACCGTGATGGTGAGCCACTGGCCCAGGTGGGTGCTCGTGTGCCGTTCGAAGTGCTCGCCCGAGGACGGCTTGAGCTCGAAGGCGATCATCGACGCGCCGAGCTGATCGAACTCGACGCGCGCCGATTGCAGGTCCGCCCCACGCAGCACCACGTCATCCGGATCGGCCACGAAGACCTCGTCATCCGGGTAGGGACGGGAACCCGTGTCGACGATCAGAAGCTGTCCGGTTTCGCGGAAGAGCGCGATCGCGTCGTCCAGCGGGTCGTCGCATTCCTCCGCCGCCGGGTCGCAGTCCGGGTCCGGACCGCCAAGGCCGGGAAGCTCCACGATCAGCCGGGTGTCGCCCTCGATCTGGATCACAGGCTCGGCGACGCCCAGCGCGTTCACGCGGTTCTCGATGATCTGCCGCACGGCCTCCATGGCATCCGCGTCCACCGATTGATCGGGCGCGGGGTCCGCCTCGAAGCGCACGTGCAATCCGCCCTGGAGATCCAATCCCTGCCGAAACTCGAGGTCCGAGAAGTCGCGGGTGCCGACCTGCACCGGAAATCCCGGCGAGTTCGGAATCACGATGTAGAGCGCCAGCCCAAAGACGACCGCAATGAGCGCCAGCACTGCTTGGTGACGACGGCGCACGTCAGGGCCTCGGAGCGTGGGTTCGCGACATGGCGTCGATGATACGCGGCGTCAGCCGAACGTTCCGTCGTGTCGCTGGTGCAGCCAGACCGGATTGCCGTCCGGGTCGGCGATCATGGCGTTCAGGCAGGCTGGGGTATCGCGCGTCTCGTGCAGCACCTCGATGCCGTGGGCCCGCACCTCTTCCAGCGCCTCGTCAACGTCATCGACCGCGAGCGCCACGAGCACTCTGGGCGGCTGAAGGCCCACATGCGCGGGCGTAACCGCCAGCGTCACGGAGCCCGCCTGAAACTCGCGCCAGTCATCGTCCTGAATCCCGGTCTCCGGCAGCCCAATCACGTCGCGGTAGAACCGCGCGGTCCGGTCGACGTCGTCGGCAACGATCCAGACGAAATCGACGCCTTTGATCTGCAGTCCCACGCTTTCCCACCACTGTCCGCGGCCGTTTCACCTGCCCATAATGCAGCCGCGCCGGGGATGCCGTCGATGCGGCCCGTAGGAAGCTTGCGGCGCGCTGCTCGGCCTCTACGAGTTCATGCGGGCCACGACCGATCCGTTCGCCCTGAGCTTGTCGAAGGGCGTGGTTCGACAGGCTCACCACGAACGGATTGAGATTCTCGCGAAGGAGCACTTGCCAAAGTGCTCGCGGGCGTTGCGTCTGGAAGGCGATGGGAGATTCCCAGCTTCTTATCCTGGGCTCCAATCCTCGTCGATAGTCCGGTGGGAGAAACCGTGCGAGAACTTGTGCTGGTGCGTCACTCGCAGCCGGAGATCGAGCCCGACCGACCGGCGGCGACGTGGAGACTCAGCGAGCTCGGACGGCGTCGCGCCGAGTCGCTGGCCGCCCGCCTTGGCCACTACCGAGCAAATGTGATCTGGTGCAGCCGGGAGCCCAAGGCTAAAGAGACCGGGGAGATCATCGGGCACGCGCTCGGTCTCCCGCTGCGCGTCAGGGATGGGCTCGAAGAGCATCACCGACGCAACGTGCCTTTCATTCAAAGCGCCCAAGAGTTCGAGCAAGCGGTCGAGGAGTTCTTATCGCGGCCTGCCCGGCTGGTCCTGGGCTCCGAGACCGCCAACCAGGCCCGCGACCGATTCACCGCTGCGATTGAAGCCGTACTGCAAGCGGATTTCGAGGATGTCATCGTGGTCACTCACGGCACGGTGATGGCGCTATACCTCGCGCGCATTGCCAACGTCGAGCCCATGAGCTTCTGGCGAGAGTTGAAGACGCCGTGCTTCGTCGGGGTTGAGATTCCCCGCATGCGCGTCGGCCCCATCGTGGGTTCCGGTGAAGCGTCGAGATCGGTTGGTCGGACGAGCTAACCGCCGCTTCCGCCCGCCGGCTCCGGCCGTGGATGAACGTAACGTCCGCCGCCCACGTGTCGGGCCAGGCCTTTGAGCTCCAGCATGGTGAGGATGGCCGAGACGCGGTGGGCGGGCAGTTTGGCGGTCTCGGCCATGGCGTCGATGTGCTTGGGTGAGGCGTTGAGCTGATTGGCGATGGGGCGTTCGTCGGCGTCCGGCTCCACGACCGGTTGCAGCGCCAGTTGGACCGGATCGACCGAGACGCCCAGCGTTTCCAGCACCTCGGCGGCCGAGGTCACGGCGCGCGCCTCGCCGCGGAAGATCAGCGCATTCGTGCCCTGGCTGCCGGCTTTGAAGATGTCGCCGGGCACGGCCATGATCTCGCGGTTGTGCTCAATGGCGTAGCGCGCGGTGATCAGCGCCCCGCTGGGAAGCGGCGCCTCGACCACGATGGTTCCCAGCACCAGCCCGCTGATGATGCGGTTGCGCTGCGGGAAGTTCTCCGCCGAGCCGCGCATCCACACGGGGTATTCCGTGGCGATGGCGCCCTGCTCCGCAATCTGTCGCGCCAATGTCCGGTTTGCAGTCGGGTAGACCGTGCCTAGCCCCGTACCCCATACGGCGATGGTCGGTCCGCCGGCGTCGAGCGCCGCGCGGTGCGCCACACTGTCCACGCCAGATGCCATGCCGCTCACAATGGTGATACCGCTGCCGGCGAGGTCGCCGGCGAGCCGTTCCGTGACGAGCCGGGCATAGGTGCTCATGCGCCGCGTGCCGACGATAGCGACGGCCCGATCGTGGGACAGAACGTCGACGTCCCCGCGGACGTGCAGCAGCGCCGGCGGGTCGGCGATTTCCCGCAGCCTGGCGGGGTACGCCGGATCGTCCCAGGCGATCGCGCGGCCGTCCGCCTTCTCCAGGGCGGCCAGCGCGGCCTCGGGCTCGATGTCGCGGCGCGCGTCGAGCAGCTGATCGATGACCTTGGCCTCGAGCCCGGCCCGACGCAGCTCACCCGCGGAAGCGGCCCAGGCTTGCTCCATGCTGGCGAACGACCGCCGCAAGGCCCACACGGCGCCCGAGCTGACCCCGCGCACGGCGTTGAGCGCCACCCAATACGCCAGATCGTCCGGCGTGCGGCCGGTGGGCTCCGGGAAGTCGTGCGCGCCCGCCGGCTCGGTCGCGGGCCGTATGTCACTCACTCCCGTAGCGTAGCCACGGCATCCGGTGCGCGCGACATTCGGCCGGTGAGGCGCTCGGCCTGCCATGATGACGGCAAACGGCGTTGGGCCAAGTCGAAGAAGGAGCGCAGCGGAATGGCAGACCAGAGCGGCAAGCTGCGGGCGGCGCTGATCGGCATCGGGCATGACCATGCGTGGGGCAAGGTGCAGGCCATCTGCCGCTCCAAAGACATGGAACTCGTCGGCGCGTTCGAGCCGGACGCGTCGGAGTGGGGACGGCAGCAAGCCGAGGACCGGTTCACGGACGTGGCGGCCATGTCCGAGGTCGACGTGCTGCACGACGAGACGATTCCGGTCGTGTTCGTCGAGACGCTCCCGCGCCACAACTTGCGCTGGGCGCGCCGCGCGTTGGAGCACGGCAAGCACCTCCACATCGACAAGGCGCCGTCACCGTCGCTGGCCGACCTGCGGGCGGTGCTCGACATGGCCGCGGCGCGCAACCTGCACGTCCAGATGGGCTATCAGTTCCGCTACAACCCGGCGATCGAGCTGGCGCTGCGCGCCATGCGCGAGGGCTGGCTCGGAAACGTCACCCGCATCAACGTCGACATTCCGACCAACATCGCCAGCTACGCGAAAATCCGAGCCAAGGACGGCGCGCACGACGGCGCGCTGTTCTACCTGCTGGGATGCCATGTGCTCGACGCGGCCATGCTGTTTCTCGGCAAGCCCTCCAGCGTGTGGGCCAGCCATCGGCGAGACGCGCGCGGACACGGCGAGGCGTTCGAGGACAACTGCACGGCGGTGTTGGAGTATCCCGGCGCGGTGACGCTCTTGCAGACCTGGGTGACCGGCAACGACCCCATGCACCACCGGCGCTTCCAGGTGATCGGCGAGCGCGGCTCGGTGCTGATCGAGCCGATCGAGCCGCCGGGCGTGCGCCTGTTCCTCAGCGAAGCGCATGAGGACTTTCCCGCGGGATGGAGCGAGCCCACGATCCCCATGCGCCCCAGGTACGACGGCGACATCGAGGACCTGGCCGCCTGGATCCGGGGCGACCGTGCGCCGGCATACAGCGCGGCACACGACTTGGCCGTGCACGAGACGCTGTTGCGCATCTGCGGAGTGATTGGCGGCTAAGCGCGTCCGGCGGGCTAGGGCGTAGCGTCCCGCGAGATGCTGCGGATCTCAGCACCGACGCCGGGCTCAATGCGGCACTCGGCGGCGACGCCCTCATTCACCTCGATGGCGTAGCGGGCGGGCGCCGCCGACCGGGTGATCGGCAGGTCCGGCGCGGTCTCGCGCTCCGGGCGCATGGTCTGCACGTCCACGACAACCGAAGCGCCGTTGATGAAGATGATGTCGAGCGGGATGAGCGTGCCCTTCATCCAGAAGCTGAGGACCTGGTCATTGGCGTAGACGAACAGCATGCCGCGATCTCGCCCCAGGGACTCGCGGCCCATGAGGCCCACGGCGCGCTCTTCCGGATCGTCCGCCACTTCCAGATAGAGCTCGCAGGCGCCGATGGACGCCGCCGCCTGGATCTCCGGGCCAAGCGCAGGGGGCGGTGTTGGCGTGGCTGTGGCGGTGGGCACGGGTGACGCTGACGGGGTCGCGTTTGGGATTGGCGACGACCGTCGAGTGGGGACGGCTGTCGCGGTCGGCGTGGGTGTCGGCGACGGTGTGGGAGTAGGGACAGTCGTCGCCGTGGGTGCCGGTGCCGGCGCCGGCGACGGGGAAGGCGTCGGCGTCGGGTCTCGCCTCGGCGCGGTCGTTGCCGTCGGCGTAGACGTCTGAGCCGGGGCGCGGGTCGGAGACTCAGTTGCGGTTGGCGGTTGGGCCGCCAGGGGAGCTTCGGCGGGCGCCGCGCCGCATGCGACCAGCAGCGCCGCGGCGGAAACGGCGGTTGCAAAGCCCATCGCCGCTCGCACCGCCCTCATGCGGCGACCACGGTCACCAGCCTCGCCCGTCTGGCGCCGTCAGCCTTCGTCCGCGAGCGCCTGGTGCTCACGCAGCGCGATGGTGTCCGAGTGGTCGGCGGGATACGGCGGCGACGTCACGAACAGCACCCGCGCCGCCGTCTCCCCGACGCAGGCAAACTCGATGGTCTCGTGCGGCAGGGAGACGACGCACTCTCCGGCTTCCAGCTCGACGCTCCGTGGTTGGCGCTTGGCTTCATCGAACGAGGTGACGCGAACGCGCCCGGCCAGCACGTAGGTGACCTGTTCGAGGGTGCGGTGCGCGTGCGGCCGGTAGGCCGCGCCGGGCTCCAGCAGACCCTCTGCAAGCGTCATGTGGCGCGCGGGCGCCAGATCGAACGGCCACACGGGCACGTCGTCCGGCGCCACGACGCGCGGGCCGGGACGCCGCACCCGCAGCGTCGCATTGCCCACCTGGTGCGTCCTAGGCGTGGGCGCCCTCACCGAGCGAGACCGGCACGCCTTCCAGGTAGCCCGCCTCGTGCATTTGCACCCACTCGTCCATGAACGTGTCGTTCCACTGGTCGGTGAGCGGATGCTCCATCAGCTCGGCAAAGACGTTCCAGAAGATGATGATGCCGTCGGCGCCGTCGCGCAGCGCCGCGATGGCGGTGTCGACCGAGCGCACCAGCGCCGCCGTCACGTAGGGCCGCTGCTCCCAGCCGCGGAACATCGCCACGCAATCGCGCACCAGCTTGGTCGGATCGCCGCCCATCTGCTTGACCGGCTCGCAGAAGGGCAGGATGTGCGTCGCGCCGGCCTGGGCGACCGCCGCCGCCTGGCCAAGTGAGAAGCACGTCGTGCAAAAGGTCTCCACGCCCTCGGCCTTGAGCACGCTGAACGCTTCGAGACCGTGCACGGCGCAGGGAATCTTGATGACGATCCGGTCCGACATGCGCGTGAACACATGCGAGACGTCCAGCAGCTCCTGGGTCGTGTGCCCGTCAACCTCCACCACCACCTGCTTGTCGGTGACGTCCAGGTAGCGCTTGATCAGCTCGGTGAGCGGTCCGTACTTCTGAACCATCTCGTTGAGCACGACCGTGTTGGTCACGATGCCGTATCCGCCGCGCGGCAGCCAGACCTTGAGGTCCTCGGGATCGCCGGCCAGCCAGATCGCCGGCCCGGTCCCCCGCTGCTTGGCTGCCGGCACCGGCCCGGCTGCCGGCGCGCCGTTGGCGTGTGCCATTGCGTTACTCACTGTCATGCCTCCCGTCGACCAGCTGCAATCCCATGTCCTGTGTGGCGTCGGTGTCGAGGAAGCTGATTCGCCAGCCCGACGAGCTCACGATCGGCGCCGTGCCGCCGATGCCGTGGGCGCCGTCCAGGGTCGCGAGCGTGGCGTCCATGGCGTCGTCGCGAAAGGCCACGTGGTGCACGCTGGCGCCGTGCTCGTCGAGGTGCGCGGCGAACTTGCTGCGTGAAGGGTCGGTGGGGCAGATCAGCTCCAGGAACGCGCCCGATTCCCCGACTCTCAGCGCGGCGTAACGGTTGCCCTCTTCTTCGGATGCCCAGATTTGCTCGGCTTCCATGCCCAGCGTGTCGCGGAAGAGCTCCAACGCCCGGTCGAGGTCCGGGACGACGTAGGCCACGTGGTGAATTGCGTCGAACATGCCAACTCTCGCTTTGACGTGCGGCTATGGCCCAGAGTTTACGTGGCGCGGCGGTCGCTGGCTGCCGCGCGGTGAATCCCAGCGGCTGCTCCGGTCGGACTTTATGCCCTCGACGCTCTCGTTCCCGAATAGGGCGAACGCGCCGGGCGGTTCGGCGTGGTGGCGCTGGGGCAGATGTCGTTGAGCGTGCACGTGTCGCATTGCGGCTGGCGCGCCTCGCACACGCGCCGCCCGTGAAAGATCACGCCGATGCCCGTGAAGATCCAGTCGTCGCGGTCGATCAGATCCATCAGGTCGCGCTCGATCCGCACCGGCTCGTCGTGCTTGGTGAACCCCAGCCGCTGCGACAGCCGGGCGACGTGCGTGTCCACCACCACTCCGCTCGGGATGCCGAACGCCTCGCCCAGCACCACGTTGGCGGTCTTGCGGGCCACGCCGCGCAGCTTGAGCAGCGACTCCATGGTCGTCGGCACCTGGCCGTCAAACTCCTCGACAAGGTGAGCGGCGGTCGCCCGGATCGACCTGGCTTTCTGACGGTAGAAGCCGGTGGGGTGCACGATGTCTTCCACGTCTTCCTGCGGCGCCGACGCCAGCGCCTCGGCCGTGGGATAGCGAGCGAACAGCGTTGGCGTCACCTTGTTGACCGCCACGTCGGTGGTCTGGGCCGAGAGGATCACGGCGATCAAGAGCTGGAACGGGTCGGTGTAGGTCAGCTCGGCCGCGGCCTCGGGATAGAGTCCACGCAGGCGGTGGATGATCTCGGCCGTCCGCGCGCGGCGCGCGGCCTTTGACTCGCGCCAGCTGCGCACCGGCGGGCCCGACCGCCGCCTGGAGTCCCTGCCGCGCCGCGCTGCCATTCGCGGAGCATATCGCGCAGGCCGTCGCCGGGACCCGCGATGCGCTTTCACTGAAGCGTGCGTGGGGTCCCTCACAGATGGCCGTTGATATCATCGGGCAACCTTGATACTCGGTATGGCTGCAATTAACGGACGCGCGTCGATCCGAGGCGAGAGACCATGACGGCTGAACAGTCGGGCCAATCGCCGAAGCGGCGCGCCCTTCTCCTGGCCGGCCTGGGAGTCGTCGGATTCGCGGCGGCCGCTCCGGTCGCCCTGGTCGCGGCGCTGTTGCGCGGTGACGATGGATTGTTGCCGGCAGGCATGCAGATCGACGGCGTGGCCTTGGCCGGGCTCTCGCCGGAGGAGGCCCTGGCGCGGCTTGACGCGCACTGGGCGTCCTATCTCGCGAACCCGGTGAGCTTCGAGCTTGGCGGCCGCATGTGGCATCCGTCGGCTGCCGATGTCGGCCTCACCGTGGACTACCGCGCGTCCTTACGGAGTGCAATTGCCGCTCAGGGCGGCGGCGGGATTACGCGTCGGATCTCCGAGCCGCCGGCGTCCATTGATCGAGCGCTGGTCGCCGCGAGGTTCGACGCGGACGTGCTGCGCGCCTACGTGGCCGGCATTGCCCTCGGATTCGATCAGCCCGCCGTGGACGCCGGCCTCGCCATGGCTGGAGCCGAGGTGGTGTCCGTGCGACCCGGGCAGACCGGTCGCGTGGTGGATGTCGAGGCGGCGGTGCGGGCCGTCGGCGATCTCACGCAACCGGTATCGCTGCGGCGGGTGATCACGCTGACCTTTCGCGAGGACTTTCCGGCCTATACCACGGACCACGTGCGCGCCGCGCTCGACGAGATCACGCGCTTGACCAGCGCACCGCTGTGGCTGACGCACAAGGGCCGGGGTTGGACCGTCACCCCCGAGGAGTTGCGGGCCGCCATCGATCTCCAGGGCGACGGCAACCAACTGACCCCAACCCTGGACTTCACGCGCTTCAACGACCTGTTCACGCTCATCGACGACACCCTTGCCGCCGAGCCGCACCCAACCGTGTTCGACTACGACGAGGCGCGCAATCGCGTGCTGGCCTTCGAGGTGGGCAATCCCGGGCAGATCGTCGATCGCGCCGCGCTCGAGGAGGCAATGGCGCGGGCGGTGGCCTCCCCTGAGGACCGCGTGGTGGAAATCCCCCTCATCCTGCTCAACACGGGCGCCGATTTCGCTCAGAATCCGTTGGGTATTCGGGATCTGCTGGCCATCGGCGACTCGATCTACAAGGGGTCTCCCGACTACCGCCTGCACAACATCGCCGTGGGCGCCAGGAAGCTTGACGGCCTGGTCGTGCCGGCGGGCGAGACGTTCTCCTTCCTGCAGAGCATCGGGCCGTTCGAGCTGCGCCACGGCTGGGTCGAGGGCAGCGTCATCCTCGAGGACAAGACCGAACAGGGCATTGGCGGCGGTATCTGCCAGGTCTCGACCACGCTCTTTCGCGCCGTGCTGAACGCCGGACTGCGAATCGAAGAGCGGTGGCCGCACCTCTATCGGGTGCGCTATTACGAGATGGGTCCGGCGCCGATTGGGATCGACGCGACGATCTTCAGCCCCGGGCTCGACTTCAAGTTTCGCAACGACACCGAGCACCCGATCATGCTGCGCGCGCACGCGGACGAAGACATCGGCGCCCTGACGTTCGAGGTCTGGGGCGTCAACGATGGTCGACGGGTCGAAATCGTGGACCACGAGCTGCAGAACTGGGAAGACCCGCCGCCGGATGAAGGCATCCTCGAGCCGACGGAGGATCCCGAGTTCGAGGAGCAGGTCGAGTGGGCTAAGCGCGGCGTGCTGGCGGCCTTCTCACGCGTGATCGCATGGCCCGACGGCAGCGAGACCAGATCGACCTTTCGCTCCAGCTTCGTTCCGTGGCCCAACCGCTATGTCGTCGGTATCGACGTGGCGAAGGCCAAGTTCCCGACGCAGTACAACGAGTGGTTCGACGAGAACCCTGAAGATGCCGCGCGCTGGGGCGTGAATCGGGCGCCCGACCCGCCCCCCGATCCGGACGCGCCGGCCGGTTAGCCGCTTTCGACGGCGAGTCACGTTTTGTCCGTCATTCCCGCGGAGGCGGGAATCCACGCCCCGATCTTTACCAGACGATCTGAGCGTGCGGGAAGCTATCGCGGTGGCGACCTCTCATCTTGCAGGCCCCGATGTCGCAGTAGCGCTCCACCCCGCCGCCCGGCCGCTAGCCAAGCGGCCGCGCGCCCTTCTAGGATGGGAAGGACGAGATCGCGGGGCGTGGCGCAGTCTGGCAGCGCGCATCGTTTGGGACGATGAGGTCGCGAGTTCAAATCTCGCCGCCCCGACCAGCGAACGTTCGCGAAGCATAGGGCGCACGCTTGGCGCCGACCGCCGGAGGCAGCCGCCGGCGCTCGAGTTGCCGGATGATTGACGTGGTGACGAGAACGACAACTCGGATTGCTGGAGCTGCCGGCGGCGGGCATTCCGCCTCGCCGGCCGTCGTCCTCCTCGCGTGGTGAGCGCGACCGTCCGACGCCGAGCCGGCGTTGCGTTTCTCCTCACGCTCGTCGCGATTCTTGGCTCGGCCTGCCTGCTGCCGGCGGGCGGCATCCCCTTGCGACTCGCCTGGCCGGCCGCCGGTAGTGCGGCGGAGCCCACCGCCGCCGTCGCCTCACAGGACTCGCACGTCAGCCCAACGCCGCAGGCCGGATTCAGCGCCGAGCCTCAGCTGGCGACTCCGAATGCCGCGGAAGCCGAGGCGCCGGACGCCGTCGGGGTCACGGTGACGTTGGGACGGTCGGTCGAAGGACGGCCGCTCAACGTCGTCGAGATCGGCGCCGGACCGCGCTGGATTGCCGTGATCGGCGGCATTCATCAGGGCAACGAGGCGAACACCACCGTTCTCGCCCATCTGTTGCTCGAACACTTCCGCGCCAATCCCGACCAGATTCCCGATGGCGTGGGGCTGGCGCTGATTCCCGACCTCAACCCCGACGGCGCCGTGGCGGGCACGCGCGAAAACGCGAACGGGGTCGATCTCAACCGCAACTGGGACGCCGGCTGGCAGCCCGACAGCTACGGCCCCTCCGGTCTGGTTGTCGGCGGGGGCGGCACGGCGCCGTTCTCGGAGCCGGAAACGCGCCTGCTCGCGCGCTATCTGGTGGCCAGGCCGTTTCTCGCGGCGATCTTCTATCACAGTAAGGGTGCCCTGGTCGTGGCGGGTCATGGCGACGACGGCGGCTCGGCCGAGCTCGCGCGCGTGATCGCCATTGCCGCGCAATACCTCCATCTCACGGAATGGACGGCATATCCGCTCAGCGGCCAAGCGACCGACTACCTCGCCAATCGAGGCATATACGCGGTGGACATTGAGTTGAGCAACTACACCGATCCGGACTTCACACGCAATCTGCGTGGTCTGAACGCGGCCCTGGCGTGGGCGCAGACGCTGGACGTCCCCCCAGGCGCCGAGCGAGATATCCCGGCCCAGATTTCCGATCGCTGCGGGTGCCGGTTGGGCGTGGACTGCGCGGGTTTCGATCTGGCGCTGTGCCTGTGGTGATGATCGCCGGGCTGGACGGTGGCCGAGCCTTCGTTGAGGGGCGGCCCCGTTGCCTAGAATCGGGTAGAACCGCTTGGACCCGAGGAGCCCCCAGCACATGCCGATGAACGACGACTTGGCCGACGCGCTGAATGCGCAGATTACCCATGAGTTCAACGCCTCCTACATCTACCTGGGGATGGCGGCCTACTTCGAGTCCCTGGACCTCGACGGCTTCGCCGGCTGGATGCGGGCGCAGAGCGCGGAGGAGTGGGACCACGGGATGCGCATTTTCAACCACCTGGCCGCTCGGGATGTGCCCATCACGTTGGCCGCGCTCCTCAAGCCCAAATCGAGCTATGACGGCCCGCCGGCCGCCATAGCGGCCGCGCTGGCCTACGAGCAAGGCAACACGCGCGCCGTCAATGCGCTCTATGCGAGGTCGATTGAGTGCGGCGACTACCAGGCCAAGTCGCTGATGGACTGGTTCGTCAACGAGCAGATCGAGGAGGAGGACACGCTGCGCACCCTGCTCAGCCAGCTCAAGATTGCCGGCAACGACGGCGCCGGGCTGCTGATCCTCGATCGTGAGCTTGGCGCCCGGCAGCCGGCGGAGCCGGGCGGCGAGGACATGGGGGGCGAAACCGCGGGATAAGCGGGGCTCCTCGGGATCCGTCGTTCCCGCGGAGTGAGACCCTTGCGTCACCCCTCCGTCATTCCGGCGGAGGCCGGAATCCAGTTCGGCCCAATCTGGCGGCGTTCGGGATGCTTGGCGTCGGGTGGGTCTCAGACCCGCCCCTACCGGACTCTGCAAAGGTCTCAGGAGGCGGGAATCTAGCCCCCGTCCCGCAGGAGTCGAATCTAGGGTCGTCGAGGGCATTCGCGGGCAGCGTGCGTTATTTGCGCCTGTGGACGGCAATCCAAGCGAATACCCGCCAACGGCTGCCGGCCGTTGCGTCATAATCCTGCATTAGCCAGGGTCGAATCGCGATCAAGGTAGGGATCCCATGGTGTCGATTACCCCAAGCGTGCCGCTGGTGGAGCCGCTCCCCGAACGGCAAGTCACGGCCGCCCCGACGGTGCCGCAGGTGCCGCCGCTGACCGAGAGCCAAATCGCCCAGTTCAAGCGCGACGGCTTTCTCGTGCTGCCCGACGCCCTCGATGCCGAGTTGTGCCGCCGCGCGCGGGACGATATGTGGGAGGCGATCGGCACCTACCTCCCCCGCATGAAGCGCGGCGACCCCTCGACGTGGACCCCGATCACCGACGAGGAAACGACCAACTTCCCGGTCGCCTATCACGGCGGCCAGCCCTATTTCGGCGGCGGCGGAACGCGTTACTACGTGCGCAACGGCTCCAAGGACTACATGCTCGACCTGGGCCCACGGGCGCTCTGGACCGTGGCCGAGCAACTCCTCGGCAAGGGCACTGTCGTGTGGCCGGCCGGTCGAGACGAGTCCGGGTCCACCACTGGTCCCTGCCTGATGAGCGACGAGGCGATGGAAGTGTTGTACGGCCAAGACTTGGACTCCTGGCCGTCGCTGCCGACGTTCCAGACGCAGACCCTGCGCCTGCCTCAGCAAGGTCTCGAGTTGCTAACCGGGCAGGGCACGCGCGGCCTCTACTGCACGCTGCCGAATAGCCCGGACCCGGGCCCTAACTGGCGCGGCGCGCATTCAGACGGCTCGTCCTATGGCCGGTTCCGGCTCAACTTCGCAGCCTATATCGACGACCTGCCGCCCGCGTCCGGCGGTTTCACCGTGTGGCCGGGCAGCCACACGCGGATCTGGGAGCACCACTGGAAGACGTTCCACGCCGGTGAAACACACGTTGGCCGGCGCCACAACGCGCGCAAGCTGGGTGGCCACCAGCGCTTGGCCGATCCCATCGTTGAAGCCGTGAAGGCCGACACCGCGGCAGTCGACACCTACGGCCCGACCGGCTCGGTGGTGCTGTGGCACCACAAGATCCTGCACGTCCCCGGCCAGAACACCTCGAACGACGTGATCCGCCAGGCCACGATCTACGGGTTCATGAAGTCGCCCGAGAGCCTCTCCGACGAGATGGCCATGACCGACGCCGGCGGCGACATCTGGCGCGATTGGTCGGACGAAGTGCGCGACATCGACGAGGGGGCGTAGGAACCCTGCTCGTTGAATCCCTTCTCCCTGGAAGGGGCAAGGTGAGGATGGGGCCCCTCCGTCATACCGGCGAATAGCCTGCCCCGTACTTGATACGGGGCCGGAATCCAGTCCGGTCAGACGCGGCGGCGCGCTGGAGCCTTGGCGTAGGGTCGGGTTTCAAACCCGCTCATTCGGGGTTGCGCAAACGACTCCTGCAAGGGCGCAGGCGAAGGCCTGTCCCAAACTCGATACGGGGCGACCGGATCGGTGCCAGCCTCGGGGATGCTCGGACTTGAGGCTCGCGCTCGTCAACTAGGCTTGTGCAATCCGCACTCAGCCTCAACGTATGACGAAGCGCCTCCGTCAACGGGCCACGGCGGTCGTGTTCCGCGACGACCGGGTGCTGCTGGTCCTCCTCGTCAGCGACGCGGCCGGGATCTTCATGCTGCCCGGCGGCGGCGGCGAGCCCGGCGAGCGGCCCGAGGCGGCGGTCGTCCGCGAGCTGCGCGAGGAGACGGGCCTCACCGCGACCCGAACGGAATACCAGTTCTCATGGGACAGCGCCGTCAACCGGCACCTGGTCTATCTGGTCGAGGCGGAAGGCGACGTAGAAATCGGCCCCGAGATCAGCGACCACCGCTGGTGGGACCGGCGAGAGCCGCTGCCAATCTACCCGCACGTCGCCGAGGCGCTCGAGCGTCTGAGCTAGCGCCGTATCCGCTGCCGATGTCGGCAGCCCTTGGCGCGGGCGCCGTCCGGTCCCGGATCAATGCCGGCTGAGGCCAGAGGCTCGATCGCTAGGTGCTTTGCAAGAGCTGGCCGATCAGAAAGTCCGCGTAGGCCAGCGAGTCGGCGTCGATGGTGACGGTGGGGTTGCGTAGGGTGGGGTGCTCTAGGAGGCCGCGGGCGGCGAGCAGGCGCTTTTCGAGGGCGTTGAAGAACTCCATGTCGGAGAGGCCGAAGGCCAGCCACGGCACGAGCGGCTCGAACGCCGCCAGCGCGTCCGCCGCCTGGCCGGCCACGGCCAGGCGCCACGCGGGCGCCAGCCGGTCGGTTAGCGCCAGGCCGGGCATGATGCCGACGATCCCGGTGGGCACCAGCTCCAGCATGTAGAGCCCGCCCCAGCCTTCGAACACCTCCACGCGGCCGCCGGTGGCCTGGATGATGGCGCGCACCTTGGGGCCCATGCGCGGCTCTTCCAGCTTGATGTAGCGAAAGTTTGGGCAAACGTCGGCGAGCCTGGCGCAGAACTCGGCGCCGACGGAGCCGCCGCTCGGGTTCCAGTCCTGGATCAGCACCGGCGCGGTGACCGCGTCGCAGACCGTGCGCGCGAAGTCGAACTGATCGTCGTCGGTCAGCGGGAACTGGCGCGGCAGCGCGAAGGAAATGACCTCGGCTCCGATGTCGGCGTTTTGGCGGGCGAGCTCGGCGGCGCCCTTGGCCGAGCCGTGGTTGCACTGCGCCATCAGCGGCAGGCGGCCGGCGGCCTGGTCCACGGCGACCTCGACGACTTCGAGACGCTCCGGCTCCGTGAGCTTGTAGAACTCGCTGCCGTAGGCCGGTAGGCAGATGGCGGCGGCTTCGGCGTCTACGGCGAAGTCGACCAGACGGCGCAGGGCGGCCGCGTCGACGGCTTCGCTTCCCGGGACGAACGGCGTCGGGACGATTGGAACGACGCCCGAGATCGACTTCACGAATTTCCCCTCACCCCAGCCCTCTCCCACGTTGGGGAGAGGGGGCTTGTCGGAACGAGCGCTCGCGCGGCGACGCGACGACCTGCCTCAGCTATCTCCGCCTGCCGGTTGCCCGTAGCGCGGATACCAGTAGGTCTGGTAGATGCGGAAGCACTTGTCGCTGCACACGATGACCGGCTTCCCCTTGTGCTCTTTCACCATCTCCTGCACTGGGATCAAGATGCCGCAGCTTTGGCAGCGCGGCATTTCGTCCACTTCACGTTGCGGCATGCGACATCTCCTCTCGCTTGAGGCGCGTGGCGTCGGCATCGATCACGCCCGCTCCGTCCAGCACCACGCCATAGGTCTGCTCGGCTGCCTGCGCGTCGATCAGCTCGTCGGCGACGTCCTGGCGCACCAGCTCGGGTTGCCGCTCGTGGGGAGCGCCGTAGCCGCCGCCCCCGGGCGTGCAGAGCATGATCAGGTCGCCCTCGTCGAGCTCGACGTTCGAGAACTTGCCCGCCGAGATGCGGTCGTACAGGTCCTTGGCCGAGAGCCAGCGGTCGGACCCCGCCGTCTTGAACAGCAGCGCCGCGTTGCCCGCGGGTTCTCCGCCCTTGAGGCCCCAGGGCCTGAACCAGGTGCGGTTCACGTGGGCGCTGATGGTGATCGGCGCCAGGCAGCGCCAGATGCGCCGCACGCCGAATCCGCCGCGGTGCGCGCCCGGCCCGGTGCTCTCGGGGATGACGCTGTATTCCTCGATGCGCACCGGATAGCGAACCTCGATAACCTCGCAGGGCGAGTTCAGGCAGTTGCCGTTCTTCGTCACCATCGCGTCGTTGCCGTCGGCGTCGATGCGTCCCCCGCAGCCCATGCCCTCGATGTGCAGCAGCACGAACGGCTCGCCGGTATCGATGTTGGTGCCGTAGATGCCCAGCAAGCCGCTGGTTCCGCCGTCGCAGGCTTGGCTGCGGTCGCTCATCTGCGAGAAGGCGGCGAAGAGCACGTCCATGGTGTTCGGGTAGGTGTCCGAGTTGCCGCCCACGCACGATCCGGGGTAGTTGACGTTCACCACCGTGCCCGGCGGGGCGACGATGGCGATGGGCCGGTAGGCGCCGTGGTTCCAGGGGATGTCGTCGGGAATCATGTGGAAGATCGTGGCGTAGGTCGCGGATGCGGTCGTGCCGAACGACTGGTTGATCGCGCCGGCGGATTGCGGGTCGGACCCGGTGTAGTCCACCACGATCTCGTCTCCGCGCACGTTGACTTCTGCCGCGAACCGATAGGACGTGTCGGGCAGCACGCCGTCGTCTTCGATGATCCCTTCGGCGGCATAGGCGCCGTCGGGCATGCGCGCGATCGCCTGCCGCATCATCACCTCGGACACGTCTTTGATCTGCTCCGACAGCAGGTCGAATCGGTCGATCCCCAGGCGGTCGATGAGGTCGACGATGCGTCGCTCGGCCAGGTAGGTCGAGCCCACCATCGCCATCAGGTCGCCGCGCGAGACCTTGGGCGTGCGCACGTTGGACGTGATGATCGCGAAGATGTCCTCCACCGGCTCGTCGTTCTTGTAAATCTTGATCGGCGGCAGCCGCAGGCCCTCCTGAAAGATGTTGCGCGTGTCGCCAAAAGCCGCCGGCACCATGCCGCCGATGTCGGTCATGTGCGCGATGTTGGCTGCGTAAGCCACCACCTCGTCCTTGTAGAAGCAGGGCTTGAGCGTCATGAACTCCGGCATGTGGCAGCCGCCGCGATAGGGATCGTTGTGGAGGATCACGTCGCCGGGATGCATGTTCTCGGGGCCGACTTCCTTGATGGCCCACTCGACGGTGTGCACGATCGCGCCGATGTGCGCCGGGCAAAAGTCGCCCTGGGCGATCATCTGGCCGGCGGCGTCGAACACCACGCAGGAGAAGTCCCGCGCCTCGTTGAACATCGTCGAGTAGGAGGTGCGCAGCATGGCCGCGCCCATCTCTTCGCAGGTGCCGATCAGGTAGTTGCGCGTGACCTCGAGCTGGACCGGGTCGTCGATGTTGAGGTCGGCGACGCTGCGTTTGGCGGATGTGTCCTGCACCATCTCACTCCACCTCCAGAATCACGCTGCCCTGCGGCTCGACCCGCGCCGACCAGTTGGGCGGAACGATCGCCGTGGCGTCGTCCTCCACGATCATCGCCGGACCCTTGAAGGTATTGCCCGCCCGCAAGTCGTCGCGGTGATAGAACGGCGTCGGCAGCAGACCGTCGGCTTCGGTGAAGTAGACCTCGCCCACCTTGACCGGCGCCGGCATGGGGCCGGTTGGCGTATCGGGCATGGCGACCTCGCGACGCCGGGCGATGGCCGTCAGGCGCATGTTGACGATTTCGAACGCCGATTCCGGGAAGCTCCAGCCGAACTGCCGGTCGTGCTCGGCGTCGAAGGCCTCGCGGGCGGCCGCGATGTCCTCGGCGGTGATGGCGCCGCCGGCGACCGGGACCTCGAGCTCCCAATTCTGCCCGTAGTAGCGCAGGTCCAGGCTGCGCTGCATGGCCGGCGCATCGCCGAAGCCCTCGCGCGCGAAGTCGTCGCGCGCGCGCTGCTCCAGATCGTCGAAGTCGCGCTGCACGGTCTCGACGTCGATGTTGTCGGAATAGGTGATGCGCGTCTGCATGTAGTCGAACCTGGTGTCGGCCATCAGCGCGCCCAGGGCGCTGAACGCGCCGGGGAACGGCGGCACGACGACGCGTTGCATGCCCAGGTGATCGGCCAGGTAGGCGCCGTGCAGCGGCCCGGCGCCGCCGAAGGCGACGAGGGCGAATTCGCGCGGGTCGATGCCCTGGTCGATGGTGAGCAAGCGCATGGTCTCGGCCATGTTGCTGTTCATGATCTCGAGAATGCCCGCCGCCGCGCGCTCCGCCGAGAACCCCAGCTGCGAGCCGATGCGTTCCACCGCCGTTCGAGCCGCCTCGGGCACCAGCTGCACGTCGCCGCCAAGCTTGAACGCCGGGTCGAGTCGTCCCAGCACCACGTTGGCGTCGGTTGAGGTCGGCTCGGTTCCGCCGCGTCCGTAGCTCGCCGGACCCGGGTCGGCGCCCGCGCTCTGGGGACCGACCTTGAGCAGCCCGGCGGCATCGAGCCAGGCGATGCTGCCCCCGCCGGCGCCGATGGAGCGGATGTCGAGCATGGGCGTGGCGATGGGGATGCCGAACTCCAGCTCGGTGGTCGTGGTTTGCGCGGCGCGCCCGCCGGCTACGAGGCACGCGTCAAAGCTGGTGCCTCCGATGTCGGCGGTCATCAGCGGGTCGAGCCTCAGGTCTTGGCCCAGTTGCAGGCTGCCGATCACGCCGCCCGCCGGACCGCTCTGAATCATGGTGACAGGCTCGGCCTTGGCGGTTGCGGTGGCCATGACGCCGCCGTTGCTCCGCATGATCAGCAGACCGCGCGCGCCGCGGCGGTCCAGCTCCTCTTCGAGCGAGGTCAGGTATTCGTCGATGCGCGGCTTGAGGTAGGCGTCGATCACCGTCGTGCTCGTGCGCTCGAACTCGCGCCACTGTGGGAATACGTCCGAGCTGATGGAGACATAGGCCTCGGGGTAAAGCTCGTGCACGATCTCGCGAGTGCGGCGTTCGTGCTCCGGGTTCAGGAAGGAGAAGAGATAGCTGACGGCGATGGCCTTGACTTCCTCGGCGCGCAAGCGCTCCACCGCGGCCACCACGTCTGCTTCCGCCAGCGCCTGCACGACCTCGCCGTGCGCGCCGATTCGCTCGCGAACCTCCAGGCTGAGCGCGCGATCCACCAGGTGCCGCGGCTTGCGCCAGTGCAGGTCGAACGACTCCGGGCGCACGATGCGCTGGATGCGCAGCACGTCCCGAAAGCCCTGCGTGGTGATGAGCCCGATGCGCGGCCCGCGGCGCTCGATGAGCATGTTGGTGCCGACGGTGGTGCCGTGCACGAAGTACTCGATGGCCGCCGGGTCGATTTCGGCTTTCGCCAGCGCGTCGAAGATTCCTTGCGATGGCGAGGCCGGCGTCGTGAGCGACTTTGCGACCTGCAGTCCGGTGTCGCCATCAGTGGCGATCAGGTCCGTGAACGTGCCGCCCATGTCGACCGCGACGTTATGTGGCACTCATGCGCTCCAATTCAGATCAGGTCAGGGACAGACGAACCCTGACGGGCGTTTCGGCGGCGCCGGCAAATTATGCGGCAGGCGCCCGCTCACGCGAGCCGGACGCGCGGGTCGATGTAGGTGTAGAGGACGTCGACCAGGAGATTCGCAACCACGTAGATGGTGGCCGCCAACATCACCAGCGCTTGCACCACGGTGTAGTCACGCGTGAGAATGGCCTTGACCAGCGTGAAGCCGATGCCCTTGCGGCTGAACACCACCTCGATGACCACCGCGCCGATCAGCAGGCTGCCGAACTGCAAGCCCACGATGGTCACCACCGGGATCAGGGCGTTCTTGAGCGCATGGCCCCAGACCACGGTGCTCTCGCGCACGCCCTTGGACCGCGCGGTGCGGATGTAGTCGCGGCTCATCACGTCCAGCATGGATGAGCGCGTGAGCCGGGCCACAATCGCGGCGCCCCCAATCCCCAGCGCGAGCGCGGGCATGATGAGCTCCTTGCCGTTGCCGTTGGCAATGGCCGGCAGGAGGTTATTCATATTGATGCTGAAGATGTAGATGAGTATCAGCCCGATGAGGAAATTGGGTATGGAAACGCCGAGCACCGCGACGAACTGGCTGCCGTAATCAATCCAGGTGTGATGGCGCATGGCGGACACCACGCCGGCCACGAGCCCGATGAAGAGCGTCACCGCCATGCCGGCCAGCGTGAGCACCAGCGTCGAGGGGAATTGCTCCGCAATCACGTCCGTGATGGGCTGCTTGGTGCGGAACGAGCGCCCAAGGTCGAGCCGCAGCACGTCCCAGAGGTAGAAGGCGAACTGCTCGGGAATGGACTTGTCGAGCCGCAGTTTCGCCCGCGCTTGCTCGAGAGCGTCGATGGAGACCGAGGTGTTGGACGTTCCGCCGGCGTCGCTGCTGTAGTAGAAGACCTCGACGGGATCCCCAGGAATCAGGCGCAGCAGGACGAACACCAGCAGGAGCACGCCCAGGATCACAGGGATCGCGGCCAGCAACCGCCGGACGATGTATCGCCCCATCCTGTGCCTGCTCCTAGCTCACCGTGCGAACGGTCCTCCGAGGCTCCTCGGGGAGCGATGGGCCTGTGCAACCGTCGAGTCGCCTCGGCGGCGGCAGTGTAGCCGACGACTCATTCGGTCTGAGTATTGCGGGCGATGCGCAGGACGTCGCGAAGCACTGCCGGGTCCCGAGTTCGATGATTAGCCGTTTCGCACTCGTGGGACACTGCAATCAACCTGGCAGCGGTGTTCTCGCACGTTGAAGATCACAAGCGTCGAGACGAAAACGCTTGAGTTGTCCGGTCGCGATCCCGATGCAGGTCGGCGACGCCCCGGCTGGCTCGAGCGGAGCCACATGGCGAATCCGATGTCGCCCTATATCGCCGCCGCGTCCAACATGCTGCGTTGGGTGCCGGAGTGGCCGGACTTCCTCGTCGTGGTAACGGCGGAGGACGGCACGCAAGGGGTTGGCCCCGGCCGATATGGGCGTCCCGTGGCCGCCGTCATCCAGGATTACCTGGGGCCGCGCATCATCGGTGAGCCTGCGCTTGCGACCGAGCGGCTCTACGACATGCTGGTGCGGCTGTGCGCGCCCTTCGGCGCCGCCGGCCTCGCGTCGTACGCCATCAGCGGCATCGACCTGGCGCTATGGGACCTGAAGGGCAAGGCGCTGGGGAGGCCCGTCTATCAGCTGCTCGGCGGTCCGGCCCGAGACTTCGTGCCGTGCTACGCCACCTGCGGCGACGTGGACTGGGTCAAGGAGCTTGGATTCACCGCCGTGAAGGTGCCCTGTCCCTACGGTCCCGTGCATGGCCGAGGTGGCCTGGCGCGAAACGTCGAGCGCGTGGCCGAGGCTCGCGAGTACATGGGTGATGATGCGCAGCTCATGCTCGACTGCTGGATGTCGCTCGACGTGGAGTACGGCGTGCAGTTGGCGGAATCGTTGCGCCCATACGACCTCGCATGGATCGAAGAGATGCTCCGCCCGGAGGACTTCGACGGCTACGCGCAGTTGCGGACCCGCCTACCGTGGCAGACGCTCGCTACGGGTGAGCATTGGTACACCCCATTTCCCTTCCAGCACGCGGCGTCGCGCCGCCTGGTGGACATCTTGCAGCCGGATATCGCGTGGGTGGGCGGGTTGACGCCCCTGCTCAAGATTTGCGCCATCGCGGACGCGGCGGGGCTGACCGTCATTCCGCACGGCGGGGCTGGGAGTCCGTACGGACAACACGCCCTCTTCGCCCTCCCGGCGATCCCGCTTGGCGAGTGGTACATCGCCACGGCGCCGGGTGTTCCGCTGGAGAACGGTCCCTTGTTGCCGGGTACGGCCGTGCCCACAAACGGCAGGCTGCGACCATCCGACGCGCCCGGATTTGGCGTGGAGATCGATGCCGACAAGCTGTCGGCGTTCCGGTAGGGCCGGCTGATGGAGTATCGGCGCCTGGGCCGGACGGGCCTCGAAGTGTCGCTGGTGGGACTAGGTACCGGCGGGCCAAGCCAGTTGGGGCAGACGCGCGGCGCCACGCGCGACGTGATTCGCGCATTCGTGCGGCGCGCGCTCGACCTGGGAATCAACTATTTCGACACCGCGCCGGTGTATCACGACAGCGAGGCGCTGCTCGCCCATGCGCTGGACGGCGTGCCTCGAGACGAGGCCGTGATCGCGACCAAATATCCGAGCGTGGTCGACGTGCACGCGGACGCGCCGCCCCTGGCGCCGCCGAGCGTCATTCGCCCATCGGTCGAGGCGAGCCTGCGGCGGCTCCGGCGGGACGCGCTGGATATCGTGCTGATTCACGCGCTGCGGCCGGAGCTGTATGACGACTGCCGCGAGCGTCAGGTGCCCGAGTTGCTGCGCCTCAAGGACGACGGCCTGGCGCGGTTCGTCGGGATTTCCGGATGGCCGGTGATGGTGGGCCGGGCCGTCGCCGACGGATGGCCAGATGTGGTGATGCCGAATTACAACCTGCTGACGCACGCCGCCGAGCGGCATGTGTTCCCGTTGGCCCGCGTGCACGACGTGGGCGTGGTCGCGATGACGCCGGTGCGTCGAGCCATGGCCGATCCCGCGCACCTGCGCGAGGTGGTGAGGCAGATGAAAGCCGCCGGCGTGGCGCCGACCGCGTCAGTGCCGGATGCGGAGCCGCTCGACTGGCTCATTCACGGCGACGTGGGGTCGGTGATCGAGGCGGCCTACCGGTTTGCCGCCGCGCCCCGGGAGGTCGCCTGCGTGCTGACGGGCACGGCCGATCCGGCCCATCTCGAATCAAACGTCGAAGCGGTGCGGCGAGGACCCTTGCCCGCCGCCGACGTCGAGCGGCTGCGGACAGCCTTCGGCGGTCACGACGAGTACTTCGGCGACTAGTGCCGAAGCCCGCGCGTGCGATGCACCGCCAGGCGGGGCAGAAAGAGCGCACCGCCGCCGGTCCTGGGTTTACCTGCTCCGCGATGAGCACGAGGCTCGTTCGCAGGAAGGTCCTGGCCGAGGTTCCCGCCCAACCTCGGCCACCCAGACCCGGCGGCGGTGCTGATCTCCCTAGACGCTAGCCGCCCTTCTTGTCGTAGAAGTCCATCGCGAACGCCTGGTCGAGCAGCGTGGAGTGCGCCACGCCACCGATCTGGTCGCTGTTGTAGAACCACTGCGCCATGGCGTCGGCCAGCGGGATGTTGACGGCGGCCTCCTGGATCAGGCGGTTCGCCTCCATCCACATCTCGGCGCGCTTGGACTCGTCGAACTCGGCGCGGGCCCCGTCGAGCAATGCGTCGATGGGGTCGCCCTCGGTCGCCACGCCCGGCTCACCGTTGTAGTTGAGGAATGCGAACGCCCGGCCCGGCAGCCCGTAGTTCGACGTGTGGTACTTGGCGTACAGCACGTCGGCGTCGGGGCCACGCCCGCCGGTCCACTGGTGGGTGTACTTCCCTTGCGCCATGTCGTTGATGTAGGTCGCGAACTCGACGTTCGGGATGTCCACGAAGATGCCAATGCTGGACTCGATGTCCAGCTTGTACAGCTCGCTCAGCGGGTTGGGCGTGTTGGGAAACTCAACCTGCATGCGCTCGCCGTCGCGGTAGCGGAAGCCGTCGTCGCCGCGAGCGTAGCCGGCGTCATCCAGCAGCTGGTTGGCAAGGCCAACGTCCCACGGGTAGAGGTCTTCCATCGCCTCGTTGTAGCCGATGGTGCCCGGCGTGAGGATGTTGCCCGCGATGCGCGGGATGCCGCCGTTGCCGCGCTGCACCACGAGCTTCTTGTTGACCGCGTGGTTCAGCGCCTTGCGGACGACGATGTCGTCGGTGGGCCAGCGCGTCGAGTTGATGTGCAGGAACCACGGCATGCCCGAAGACATTCGCCCGAGGATGGCGCGGTTGTCCTGCTTCGCGAAGCGCTCCATGTCGATGAACTGGAAGTGTTGGATCCAGTCCACCTCGCCGGCCTCGAAGGCCGCCGCGCGCGCCACTGCGTCCTGCGCCAGAATCTGGATGACGAACTCGTCGGGGTAAGGAGCCCCCTGGTTCGTCGCCCACTCGGGCGCCCAGGCGTAGTCTTCGTTCCGCTCGTAGGTGACGGAGACCTGCTCCTGCCACTCCTTGAACTTGTACGGACCCGTGCCGACCGGGTTACGCGCGATGTCCTCGCGATACTCGATGTACGCCGCCGGCGAGGCAAACGTGATCTGACGGTCCGCCAGCACCTGCATGAACAGCGCCTGCGGGGTCTTCGTCTTCAGGTCGACGGTGAACTCGTCCACCACCGTGAGGCTCTCCACGTCGCCGACTGTGCCCGCGATCTCGCCCCGCTCCAGGCTCTCGTCCAAGAAGAGCATGAAGTTGAACGCCACCGCCTCCGCGTTGAACGGCGTGCCGTCGTGGAACTTCACGTCCTGCCGCAACGGGATGCGGCGAGTCAGGCGGTCATCCGACAGCTCGGGCATGTCGGCGGCCAGCCGCGGGACGATGCGGTTGTTGGGCGCCCAGGTGTACAAGGTCTCGTACATCGGGAAGCCGCTGCGGTAGGACCACTGGTCCATGCGCACGGGGTTGAAGGACGTGATGGGACCCGGCGTACCCCAGGTGATGCGGCCACCGCGGGTCGGATTCCACTCGCCGAGCGGAACGGCTTCGTCTGAGCGGAAGAGGTTGATGCCCTTCAGCGCGCCGCGCGCCGCCGTCTCGGCCTCGATCTCGACGATCACTTCCTTCTCGACGACGACTTCCTTTTCGACGACGACTTCCTTCTCGACGACGACGGCCTTCTCGACTTCCTTGATGACTTCCTGCGTCACCACCTTCTCGACCTCGACCTGTTGGATCTCGGTGACGGTGACGATCTTCTCGACCTCGACTTCCCTGATCTGAACCTCGCCCTCGCCACACGCGGCGAGCGCGGCAACGCCGACGCCTCCCGCGAGGGCCAATGCCCCGCCACGGAGGACGTTTCGACGACTCAGAGACTTACCACGATCCATAGACCATCCCTCCAATTGCAGGCTTTCCGAGCCTGTGCGCGAGAGGATACCAGCCCGCGCGGGCGATTTGCACCGCGCAGAACCGGTGGTCGCGGGTCGCTTTGGTCGTCTACGCCCGCCCACGCGGGAGTCCCGGCACCGTCCGCCGGCGGATGATCCGAGCGGTCCCGAGACCCTCCCGGCGGACGGTGCCGATCTCCCTAGGCGCTAGCCGCCCTTCTTGTCGTAGAAGTCGAGCACGGTGGCTGGTTCGTGGATTGTGGAGAGCGCCACGCCGCCGATCTGGTCCCTGTTGTAGAACCACTGCCCCATGGCATCCGACAGCGGCAGGTTGACGGCGGCCTCCTGGATCAGGCGGTTCGCCTCCATCCACATCTCGGCGCGCTTGGACTCGTCGAACTCGGAGCGCGCCCCGTCGAGCAGTGCGTCGATGGGGTCGCCCTCGGTCGGCACGCCCGGCTCACCGTTGTAGTTGAGAAACGCGAACGCCCGGCCCGGCAGCCCGTAGTTCGATGTGTGGTACTTGGGATACAGCACGTCGCCGTCAGGGCCGCCCCCGCCAGTCCACTGGTGGGTGTACTTCCCTTGCGCCATGTCGTTGATGTAGGTCGCGAACTCGACGTTCGGGATGTCCACGAAGATGCCGATGCCGGACTCGATGTCCAGCTTGTACAGCTCGCTCAACGGGTTGGGCGTGTTGGGGAACTCGACCTGCATGCGCTGGCCGTCGCGGTAGCGGAAGCCGTCCTCACCGCGCGTGTAGCCGGCGTCGTCCAGCAACTGGTTGGCCTTGCCGACGTCCCACGGGTAGAGGTCTTCCATGTCCGCGTTGTAGCCGATGGTGCCCGGCGTGAGGATGTTGCCCGCGATGCGCGGGATGCCGCCGTTGCCGCGCTGCACCACCAACTTCTTGTTGATGGCGTGATTCAGCGCCTTGCGCACGACGATGTCGTCGGTGGGCCAGCGCATGGAGTTGATGTGCAGGAACCACGGCATGCCCGGGGCCAGACGTCCGAGGATGATGCGGTTGTCCTGCTTCGCGAAGCGCTCCAGGTCGATGAACTGGAAGTGCTGGATCCAGTCCACCTCGCCGGCCTCGAAGGCCGCCGCGCGCGCCACCGCGTCCTGCGCCAGAATCTGAACCACGAACTCGTCCGGATACGGCGCCCCCTTGTTCGTTGCCCACTCCGGCGCCCACGCGTAGTCATCAAACCGCTCATAGGTGACGGAGACCTGCTCCTGCCACTCCTTGAACTTGTAGGCGCCGGTGCCGACCGGATTGCGCGCGATGTCTTCGCGGTAGGTGATATAGGCCTGCGGCGAGGCGAACGTGATCTGAAAATCGGCAAGCACCTGCATGAACAGCGCCTGCGGGGTCTTCGTCTTCAAATCGATGGTGAAGTCGTCCACCTTCGTGACGCTCTCGATGTCTCCCACCTTGCCCGCGATCTCGCCCCGCTCCAGGCTCTCGTCCAGGAACAGCATGAAGTTGAAGGTCACCGCGTCCGCGTTGAACGGCGTGCCGTCGTGGAACTTCACGTCGCGACGCAACGGAATGCGGCGCGTCAGGCGGTCAGCGGACAGCTCGGGCAGGTCAGAGGCCAGCCACGGAATGATCCGGTTGCCCGGCGCCCACGTGTACAGGTTCTCGTAAATCGGGAAGCCGTTGCGATAGGACCACTGGTCCATACGCACGGGGTTGAGCGACGTGATCGGGCCCGGCGTTCCCCAGGTGATCCGGCCACCCCGGGTCGGGTTCCACTCGCCGAGCGGAACGGATTCGTCGGAGCGGAAGAGGTTGACGCCCTTTTGAAGTCCGCGAGCGGCCGTCTCGGCCTCGATCTCGACGATGACTTCCTTCTCGACGACGACTTCCCTTTCGACGACGACTTCCTTCTCGACGACGACGGCCTTCTCGACTTCCTTGATGACTTCCTGCGTCACCACCTTCTCGACCTCGACCTGTTGGATCTCGGTGACGGTGACGACCTTCTCGACCTCGACTTCCCTGATCTCGACCTCGCCCTCGCCGCAGGCTGCAAGCGCGGCGACGCCGACGCCACCCGCGAGGGCCAAGGCCCCGCCACGGAGGACGTTCCGGCGACTCAAAGATTTGCCACGATTCATAATTCCCTCCCCGAATATCTGGCCTTACGAACCTGTGCATGAGAATACCAGTCGGCACGTATTTCGCTGGGCCCGGAACCGGTCGCGGCGACCGACGGAGCTACTGCGCCCAGGCGCTCGCTTGGGGGTCCAGGGCCTCGCGCAGGCCGTCGCCCAGCATGTTGAACGACAGCACCGTCAGGGCCAGCGCCAGCCCGTTGAAGATGCAGATCCACGGCGCCAGGGCGAGCACGGCGCGATACTGGGCAATCTCCAGGCCCCACTCCGGCGTCGGCGGTGAGGCGCCCAAGCCCAGGAAGCTGAGTCCGGCCGCCGAGATGATGGTCGAACCGAGACCCAGCGTGGACATGATCAGAATCGGGCTGAGGATGTTGGGCAGGATGTGGCGCACGATGATGCGGGTGTCGCGCATCCCGATCGCGCGCGCCGCTCGCACGTAGCCGAACTCCTTGGCCGAGAGCGTCGAACCACGCACGACACGCGCATAGAAGGGAACGCCGGCGACGCCCAAAGCGATCATGGCGTTGGTGAGGCTGGGCCCGAGCGACGCGACGATCACGATGGCGAGCAGCAGCCCCGGAAACGCCAGCAGCACGTCGAGCAGGCGGCTGATGACCATGTCGATCCGTCCGCCGAAATAGCCGGCGGCCATGCCGAGAATCGTGCCGCCGGCCCCGGCCAGCAAGACCGCGACGAAGCCCACCCGCAGCGAAATGCGCGACCCGTGCACCACGCGGCTGAAGACGTCGCGGCCGATGTCGTCCGTGCCAAAGGGAAAGAACGCCGGCTCCACCTCGCCGCTTTCTCCCACGCGAGTGCCGCTCGACCATGGCGGGCGCAGGCGGTTCTCGAGCACCGACTCGAGCGTCGGCTTGGTGTTGATGCCTTCCGGCGCGATGAGGTCGGCGAAGATGGCGCAGAGTGCAAAGAGAATCAGCACCACGCCGCCGGCCATGGCCGCGAGGTTGCGGCGCAGCCGCCGCCACGCCATGGACCACTCGCTGCGCACGGCGGACGAAGCCACTGCGTCGATGGACGCCGCGTCGGATAGGGGTTCGGCTTGTGCCATTGCCGCCGGTAGGAAAGGGGCTGCGATTCGCGACGATACTACAAAGGGCGATTGACGGCGCGTGCCGACGGCCGCCTACGCCAGCGCCACCAGCGCCGCGCCGGCGGCGATGGCGCCGGCGCCGATGAAGCGCGGGGCGTGCCGCGGCTCACGGAGCAGCGTCATCCCGAGGGCCGCGCCGATCATGATGCTCACCTCGCGCGCGGCGGAGACGTAGGGCGCGGGCGCCATGGTGAGCGCAATGAGTACCAGCAGGTAAGCGGTTACTGCCAGAAGGCCGACCAACGTCGCGTCGCGCCGGGACACCGGCGCTCGGCGCCAGGGCCGCCGCCCATAGCGCGCCAGGACCAGCGGGGTCAGCAGGGCGGCAGCGATGAGCCACATCAAGTAGGCGTACGGAAGCGGATTGACGACGGCCACGCCCTGCTTGTCGACCAGCGTGTACGTCGCGATGAGTACGCCGGTGAACGCCGCGTAGCGACCTCCCGGTCGCAGCAGCATGCGCGGCGCGTCGAGTAGCGACTTCGGATCGAGGCTCTGGAGATTGATCAGATAGATTCCGGCGACCACGGCGAGCACGCCGGCCACGCCCAACGGCGAAACGGATTCGCCCACGATCCAGACGCTCGCCACCAGGACCAGGGCGGGTCCGATGCCCCGGGCCAGGGGATAGGTGACCGAGAGATCGGCTCGGGCGTAGGCATTGCCGAGCGACCAAAAGTACGCCGCGTGCAGGACCCCCGTGGCTATGATCCAGCCCCAGCCAGCCGGCGGAATCGGCTCCAGGACGACGCCGACGATGAACACCGGCAGGTAGATCGCCAACGTGACGACCAGGGCCAGCCAGAAGAAGACCGGGTGTCCCTCGCCGCGCTTGGCGAGCAAGTTCCATACCGCGTGCATCGCGGCCGCGATAAACACCAGCGCCAGCGCAGCCGGAGGCACAGTGAATCCCTGTCGAGGGTCGTGGGGTGCGGCAAGCTACCACGGAGTCAGGCCGGTCCCCGCGGCCCGAAAGCGCCGCAGACGGCCTTAGGTCATCCTGATCTGGATCGTGGCCGTGCCGTCGTAACGCAGGCGCTCGCAGCGGGCGGCGAAGGCCTGCCAAACGTCCGCTGGACCCTCGAACGACCCGAAGACGTTCGCCGCTTCGAGCGTGATGAACTTTCCGGGAATGGTGGGGCGCGCGTAGCGGTCGTAGGGCCAATAGACCTCGCTCAAGGCGCCCGGGTGGCCGTGCCGCGTGCCGGCTTCATAGTGCGTGAAGATCAGGTCGCCGGGCGCCACGCAGGTGGTGGCGTTCTCGATGGGCGCCACAACGGTCGGGTCGAAATAGAACGCCGCGATGGTCCCCGAGTAGATCGCATGCAGGCACTCGGCTTCCGCGGGCAATCCCGCCGTCACCGCCGCGCAAGTCTGCGGCGCGGCGTCCCACAGCAGCTTGAAGCGAGCCGACGGGGCGCCCGGCAGCTCGAGCTCGATAGTGGAAACCCTGGGCTCCTCTGATTCCGGTGTGGCCATGCGTGTCGCCTCCTGCGATCAATCCCAATGCGCGACTGTAGGTCTCAAACCGTCCATTCGCGAGACGTGAGCCGGATCTATGCGCCGGCCGCAATGGCCGCGAGCTCGGCCCGCTCGCTTTCGGTCATGCGCCATTCGATGGCGCGGACGTTCTCCTCGATCTCCTCCGGGCGCTTCGTGCCGGCCAGCGTCACAGTCACGATCGGGTTGGCGATCACCCACGCCAGCGCCAGCTGTGCCATGGTGAAGCCGCGGTCGCGGGCCGCCTCCTTGAGCCGGTCCACCCGCTGCAGGTAGCTCAGAAAGTGCTCGCGCTCGAACAGCGGCAGCTCGAACACCGTGCCGCGACTGCGGAAGTCGTCCTCGCCGAAGGTCGTCTCCGGCGTCATGGTGCCCGTCAAGAGCCCGTGCGCCATGGGGCCATACGCCATCAAGCCGAGCCCGCGCTCCTGGCAGAAGGGGAAGATCTCCTCCTCCGGTCGGCGGTCGAACAGGTGATAGCCAATCTGCTCGGTGACTAGGGGAAACGTTTCCAGGCACTCGCCGAGCTGTGCGGCGCTGAAGTTGCTCACGCCGCCGTAGCGGATCTTGCCCTGCTGCTGAAACTTGGCCATGGCCTCCATCGAGTCGGCAATGGGCACGCTCGCGTCCGGCCAGTGGATCAGATAGAGGTCGAGATAGTCGGTCTGGAGTCGCTCCAGGCTGCCTTCCAGGTCAGCCGCCATTTTGTCCGGTGCGGTGCTGCCTTTGCTGACGAGGACCACGTCGTGCCGCCGTCCCTTGAGCGCCCGTCCGACGAGCTTCTCGCCCTCGCCGAACCCATATCTGGCGGCCGTGTCGACCAGCGTGACGCCGAGGTCGATGGCTCGGTGGATGCTGCGAATGGCCTCGTCGTCGTCGAACGGACCGTACTGCCCGCGTCCGATGGGAAACCCACCGAATCCAATGACCGACGTCACCAGATCGGACTGGCCCAGCTTGCGGTATTCCATGTTGGCGTCCCTCCGCGTGTGTGGGTGGTCCCCCTCACCCCTTATCAATTATGGGGCAGCCTCTAACCCGCTCCCTCGGTGGGGAGCGGACACCCGGCCCTTCCGTCATTCCGGCGAAGAGCCTGCCCCGTACTCGATACGGGGCCGGAATCCAGTCCGAGAGAACCTGGAGATGCGCTCCCAAACGAGAGGTCGCTCTACCTAGTGCCCAGAATCGAGAGCGTCCTCGGAGGACCTCACGTTAGTCCTCACTTCGGGCGGACGACGGCTGCGGACGTGGGCCGGACGGTCGGGCAACCACGGCGCCCACCAGGATGGCCACGACGAATACCGGGGCCAGCAAGAGCGCCAGCGCGACGATGCCGGCGGCGTCCATCAGCGCGCCGGCCGCTAGCGGCAGCAGCAGCGCCGATGTTCCCGAGGCCGCTTGCAGCGCGGCCACGCCCCGTCCGGCATGTCGCGCCGGCACGCGGTCGGCCAGCAAGATCACGGGGGAGGTGGCGCCAAACCCACCCATGGAGTAGCAGAAGGCCGTGAGCCCCAGAAACGCCACGTGCGCCGGCAGCAGCAGCACCAGGGTGCCGAGCAGGTTCATGCAAACGGTTGCGCTCACCACCAGCAGCCGGCCATGGCGGTCCATCAACTGGCCACCGGCAAACGTGGCCACGGCGCGGAGTCCGGTGAGCAACGAGAGCACCAGTCCCACGGTTGCCGGATCGAGCTCGAGCGTCACTCCGCCGTAGAGGGGAAGGGCGACCGCGCGCAGCGTGGACGCGCCGCCCCAGAGCAGGGCGCCGAAGGCCAGCACGCCCGTGATCGCGCGCCACGACACCGGGCGTCCCGGCTCGGAATTGGTGTCGTCGACGGCCCTGGCCGCCGGCTCGGCGTCGCGGATCAGGGCAATGGCAATTAGCGCGCCAACCACCGCCACGGCGGCCGCCATCACCAGCGCCGAGCGCCATCCCAACGCGACCGCCAGACCTCCGGCCGCAACCGGGCTCGCCAGCATGCCGATCTGAAATCCCGTGAGCCCGCGCGAAATCGTGCGTCCCCGGGCCGCCGGCGGCGCCAGCCGCACCAGGTGGGCGACGGCAGCGCTCTCGATGAAGGCCGCGGCCATGCCCGACCCGAACACCGCGCCGACCAGGGCCCAGTAGCCCGGCGCGGCGGCGGCGGCCAGTCCTCCCAGCGCGAACGCGAGCGACGCAATTGCCAGCAGTCGCCGCGGCCCCACGCGGTCGGTCAGGTAGCCGGCCGCCGGTGTGACGAGCACCCGGCTGAGCGAGGGCACGGCCACGAGCATGCTGAGCGTCGCGAAGTTCACGTCGAATTCCGCCTGGATCGGCACGAGCAACGGTCCGTAGACCGACGCGCCGAAGGCCGTGGCCGCGATGATTCCGAACGTGGCGGCGACCTGAGATACCTCAGGCGGACGGGTAAGGGTCACGTGACGGCGCCGCGGTCGCATTGAAGCCAGAGCACAACGGTGGTGACGGTCGTGCAGATCGACCGGCGGCGTCAACTTGGCGCCCGAGCCCACATCCGTCAGACGCCGGCTGCTACGCTCCCGCCGTCCGCCCCACGCGTGACCATAGAGGGCCGATCATGCGCACCGGCAGCGGTCGAATCACGTACGAGCTGGTTCCGGGCTGGGCCAAGATCCCGCCCCACATATCCACCGGGTGGATTGGCGGCGTGGTCACCGACCGCCGCGGACGCGTCTACTGCTTCGGACGCGGCACCCATCCCATGCTGGTCTTCGACCGCGAGGGCGCGCTGGTGGACCACTGGGGCGACACGTTCGTCAGCCATGCGCACGGGGCGTTCATCGACGACGAGGAGCAGCTCTGGCTCACGGATCGCTTCGCGCAGGTCGTGTGGGTCTGCGACACGTCGGGCCGGGTGCTCCGCAAGATCGGCCTGCTGCACATCCGCTCCACCGACGACGACTACCACATGAAGGGCGATCCGCCGGCGGGCGAGCCGCCGCGGTTCGACGGCTTCAACCACCCGACCAACACGCACCTGGCCGCCGACGGCACGGTCTTTGTCTCCGACGGCTATCGAGCCGCCAAGTGCCACCGGTTCTCGGTGGCGGGCGTCATCGAAGAGTCATGGGGCAGCCAAGGCAGCGGACCTGGTCAATTCGACCTGCCGCACGGCATCTGGGTCACGCGGGACGACCGAGTCCTCGTCGCCGACCGCGAGAACAGCCGCGTGCAGGTCTTCAATCGCGACGGCGAATTCCAGGAGGAGTGGACCGGCCTCCACCGCCCGACGGACTTGTTCGTCGATGAGAACGCTGACGCCATCTACGTCGCCCAGCTCGACGGGCGAGTCTCGGTGCTCGATCTCGACGGCACGCGCATCACCCAACTGGGCGAACCGGGAACCGGACCAGGCCAGTTCGCCGCCCCCCACGACGTCTGGATCGACGACCAGGGCGCGCTCTACGTCTGCGAAGTCCAACGCGCCAACCGCCTGCACAAGTTCGTGCCGGTTTAGGCGTGCGCCCAGACCGGACAAAATTGAGAACCTTCACGAATAGTCTCACCCCATCGCCTTAGGACCGACCCGGCGGCAGTTCTGTAACTTGCAACTGCCCTTCCTACAAATGAGCTTTGAATAGTCCAATATGGGAGGAAGCTAGCGAAGTGCCTGGATGGTTTGGATATCGTGGATTGCGGGGTAAGGCGCCGCCACCGGACGAAGCATACAGCCGCGTGACCAACCCTGAGCGATTTCGCCCTCTGCATCCCGTCGTGCTGGAGATTCTGGACAAGCTGGAGAGCCAATTCGAAGTCGAGCGCACCGAAGCAAATGGACTCGACAAGAATCTGGAGCGGGGCATGGACCTGGCCCGCCCAGCTGTCAGGCTCACCCCGGGAGATCCCGAGGCCGCGCCAATCGCGGTGTCGTTCTCGACCTTTCCCGGGCTTCATGTCCGGTTTGGACGATGGTATATGGAGCCTTTTCCAGTCTGTGGCTGCGATGCCTGCGATGAGTCGGCAGAGGGCGAGATCGAAAGACTCAACGATTTGGTCGACGCCGTAACTGCTGGACGGTTTCGTGAGGCGATTCGACGTCCCTTGATTTCCGTTAGAGGATCAGGCTGGGTGGAAACGAGTTTCTGGTCCGCCGACGACACGAGGTCTTGGATCAGGTCTCAAAGCGGGTCTCGTGTTGACGGCCGGCGTGCCCGTGAGATGGCTGGCGGTCGTCGCCGTCTGGACTTGAACTGGCGACCGTGGCGGCGTAGGCGGACCGTGAGCTAGCGACTGGTCGGCGGTGTCCGGGCCTCAGTGAGTGTCTTCATCGCTGGGCGAGCAAGCTCCTCCGGGTCCTTCGTCGTGAGAGAATCGGTGATAGATGCGTGTCGAATATGGGACCGAGACAAGGGAAGCCATTCCTTGGGCTGACGACAGCAGCCGTCCGCTGTCCCGTTGCCTCTCACTGGACCTTGAAGTCGATGTCAAGAGCGGTCGCATCCGCGCGCTCGCTGGAGTACGTCCCGACACCGAGCAATCCCTGACGCTTGCCATAGCGCGAAACAGCCTCGCTGGTGCATTGGCCAAGCTGGATGACCTTGCCGCAGGCGCGCAGATTCTGCTCGGCCACAACCTCATTGAATTCGACTTGCCCCATCTACGGGCTGCGAGTCCCAATCTGCGACTGTTGCGGCTGCCGGCGGTGGACACGCTCAGGCTCAATCCCCTGGCTTTCCCGCGCAATCCCTACCATCACCTCGTCAAGCACTATCAGGACGGCCAACTCAAGCGCGGGCGCCGAAACGACCCGGAGTTGGACGCCGGATTGACGCTTGAGGTCTTCGCCAACCAGCAGAAGGAGCTGCGCGGCGCGCCGGCTGACCTGTTGACGGCCTGGCACTGGCTCGCCACGCAGGAAGACGGCGCCGGGTTCGACAGGGTGTTCGCCTCGTTGCGTCGTGCGCCAAGACCATCCGACGTAGAGGCGCGTGACGCGATTCGGGTGCGTCTGGCCGGCACCGCCTGTCAGACGCAAGCCCGCGAGGTCATGGCGAATGCAACCCGGCACGGTTGGGCGCTGGCCTATGCGCTGGCATGGATGTCAGTGTCTGGGGGCGCCTCGGTCATGCCTCCCTGGGTGCGGCATCAGTTTCCCGAAGCCGGTTTGCTGGTGCGCCGGTTACGTGACACCGCCTGCGCCGATGCCGCTTGTCGCTGGTGCCGCGAGCGGCACGACGCTCGCAAGGAGCTGACTCGCTGGTTCGGATATCGCGACTTCCGGTCTGAGCCGGCGGACGAGCATGGGCGGCCCATGCAACGGTCCATCGTCGAGGCGGCGATGGCGCGGGAGCATGTGCTGGGGATTCTGCCCACCGGGGCCGGCAAGTCGCTCTGCTACCAGATCCCGGCGCTGTCCCGCTACGACAAGACCGGCGCTCTGACGGTGGTGATTTCGCCGCTGGTCGCCCTCATGGCGGATCAGGTGAAAGGACTCGAAAAGCGAGGCATTGGCTCCTGCGTCACCATCAATGGGCTTCTGTCCATGCCGGAGCGATCCGACGCTCTGGACCGGGTGCGGCTGGGAGACGCCAGCATCCTCATCATCGCGCCGGAGCAGCTTCGCAGCACCTCCGTGCGCCGCGTCCTCGACCAACGCGAGATCGGCTCCTGGGTGCTTGACGAGGCCCACTGCCTCTCCAAGTGGGGCCACGACTTCCGGCCCGACTACCGCTACGTGGGGCGCTTCATACGTGAGCGAGCGGGGCAAGGGCCGGTGCCGCCGCTCCTCTGCCTGACCGCGACGGCCAAGCCCGACGTGAAGGCCGAGATCGTGGACTACTTCCAGGCAGAGCTCGGCATAAACCTGAAGGTCTTCGACGGCGGCGCGCAGCGCACCAACCTGGAGTTCGTGGTGGTGCAGACGAGTAGCGAGGCGCAGTTCTCCGACATTCATCAGGTCATAGAGGCCGATCTGCCGATCGAGCATCCGGGCGGCGCCATCGTCTACTGCGCGACGCGACGGCAGGCCGAAGAGGTGGCGGACTTTTTGCAGGCAAAAGGGATGGACGCGAACCACTTCCATGCCGGACTGCCGCCGGAGACCAAGAAGAACGTCCAGGAGAGTTTCATCCGCGGCGATCTGCGAGCCATCGTCGCCACGAATGCCTTTGGCATGGGCATCGACAAGCCGGACGTGCGGGTCGTGGTCCACGCCGACATCCCAGGTTCCTTGGAGAACTACCTCCAGGAGGCGGGGCGCGCCGGACGCGACCAGCAGAGGGCGCGCTGCGTGCTGCTCTACTCAGCGGATGACGTGGAGAAGCAGTTCGGCATGTCGGCCCGATCCCGGCTTACGCGACGCGAGATTCACGGCGTGCTGCGGGCGCTGCGGAATCTCGATCGGCGGAAGCGCTTTGGCGGCGAGGTGGTGGCCACGGCAGGCGAGATCCTGGGCGAGGATGACGAGCAGGTTTTCGAGCGAGACGACGCCACCGAGGACTCCCGGGTGCGCACCTCAGTGGCCTGGCTGGAGGAGGCCGTGCTGCTGACCCGGGAGGCGAATCGGGTTCAGGTATTTCCGTCCTCCCTGCGGGTGAACTCGGTGAGTGAGGCGAGAGCCAAGCTCCAAAAGGCGCGTATCACGGATGGCTACCGCCGCCAGCTGCTCACCATTGCCGAGGCGCTCATCGAGGCTGATGCGGACGAAGGCATTTCCACCGACGAGTTGATGACCACATCTGGCATGACGCCTGAGGCGGTGCGGGCCGCGCTCCACGATATGGAGCGATGGGGCATCGCCAGCAACGACACGGTGTTGACGGCCTTCGTCCATGCAGGGGTGGAGCGTTCTTCCCGGCGACGCTTCGAGCAGGCGGCGGAACTCGAGCGGGGCCTTATCGACCTCCTCCGGGAGACGGCGCCGGACATGCAAAAGGGCGAGGCGTTCCCACTGCATCTCCGCATCGCGACCCAGCGGCTGAAGGACGACGGCCATGCCTACGCGCTGCCGGAACTCCTGCGGCGCATCGTCCGCAGCATTGCCGCCGACGGGCGGGGCGAGGGCGGCGGTGGGGGAAGCCTGGGCGTGCGTGGGCGCGATGCCGAGACCATTCAGGTGACGTTGCAACGCGAGTGGAACGCGTTGGAGAAGACTGCCGAACTGCGGCGTGCGGCCGCGGGTCGACTGTTGGACCACCTGATCGCCTGCCTGCCGTCTGGAAGGCGAGGCACGGACTTGCTGGCCGAGACGACCCTGGGAAAGCTGCGGCAAGCGATCGAGTCCGACTTGGTCCTCAAGAGCGAGGTCAGGGACCCCACCAAGCTGATGGACCGTGCGCTCCTGTGGCTGCACGAGCAGGAAGTCATTCGGCTGAACAAGGGGCTGACCGTATTCCGTCCAGCCATGACCATCCGCCTGCAGCCGGGAACACGACGTTTTGCCCAGTCGGACTTCACATCCCTCCAGCTCCACTACGACGAGCAGGTGCTGCAGATCCACGTCATGGCCGAGTATGCCGAGCAGGGTCTTGGCTCCATGGCCAACGCTCTCGGTTTGGCAATGGACTATTTCAGGTATGGCAAGGAGGACTTTCTGCGCCGATGGCTGCCCGGCAGAGAGCGGGAACACTCGCGCCAGACCACGCCCGAATCCTGGCGAGCAATCGTCGAGAGCTTGAACAACCCCATCCAGCGCCGGATCGTTGCAGACGACCGGGAGCAGACAAACGTGCTGGTGCTGGCGGGACCGGGCTCCGGCAAGACGCGGGTGCTGGTGCACCGGATCGCCTACCTGATTCGCGCCAAGCGCGAGAACCCTCGCGGCATCCTGGCCCTTGCCTACAACCGGCACGCCGCGGTCGAAATACGCCGACGCCTCGCCGACCTCATAGGCGACGATGCCAAGGGCGTGATGGTGCTCACCTGCCACGCCATGGCCATGCGGCTGGTCGGCGCAAGCTTCTCGGGGCGGGCAAATCGACTCGACGGCGGCGAATTCCAGGAGATTCTCGAGCAGGCGGTGGCCCTGCTGCGCGGAGAGGGACTGCCGCCCGACGAAGCCGATGAGCATCGATCCCGATTGTTGGCCGGCTTCCGCTGGATTCTGGTGGATGAGTACCAGGACATCGGTCCAGACCAGTACGAGCTGATCTCCGCTCTGGCAGGCAGAACGCTCGCCGAGGAAGACGACAGGATCAGCCTCTTCGCAGTTGGCGACGACGACCAGAACATCTACGCCTTCGGCGGTGCGTCGGTGGAGTTCATCCGACGTTTCGAGGCGGACTATCAAGTCAAGCCCGCTTATCTCACCGACAACTACCGCTCCACCGGCCACATCGTCACGGCCGCCAACACCGTGATCGAGCCCGCCCGGCAGAGGATGAAGACCGGCCATCCAATCCATGTCAATCGTGCCCGGGAGAAGGACTCGCCAGGTGGTGTTTGGGCCGAGCTCGATCCGGTCGCCGGCGGTCGCGTGCAGATTCTGCCGGCGGGCGACGATCCCATCGCACAGGCCCAGGTGGCGGTGGCCGAGTTGAAGCGGCTGTCGGACCTCACGCCGAGCTGGGATTGGTCCACCTGCGCGGTGGTGGCGCGTGAGTGGCGCTACCTCGACCCGGTGCGCAGCCTCTGCGAGCTCGAGGGGATTCCCGTGCAGATGGCGAACGAGGAATTCACCGGCGTCTGGCATCTGCGGGAGACCCGGGCGCTAGTGAACTGGGTGCGCGGTCAAGACTCAACATTGGTAACAAGCGCGGATTTGAACGACTGGCTGGCCGGGCAACCCTCAGGCCCATGGATCGAGCTGCTGAGTGAAGCCATGGACGAGTACGAGTTGGAAACCGGCGGCGCGGAAACGTCGGCTAGTCACTTCATCGAATGGCTGGCCGAGTGGGCACGGGAGGTGCGTCGCCGCCAGCGTGGTCTGATGTTGTTGACCGCGCATCGCGCTAAGGGCTTGGAGTTCGACCACGTGGTCGTGCTGGACGGAGGCTGGGACCGCGTGGGACGTGACGAGGACGCCGACGCCCCGCGCCGTCTGTACTACGTGGCCATGACCCGCGCGCGGGAGACGCTTGGCCTGGCGCGATTCTCGGGGCCGCACCCGCTCCAAGACGGCTTACGGGGCAGTCCCTCGGTGCTGCTCCGCCCAGCGCCCACCGATCTCCCGTCCGCGGCCCCGGAGCTGGCGCGACGATATCGGCGGCTCAGCCTGCGCAACGTCTTTCTCAGCTTCGCGGGGTACAGACACCAGGATCATCCCGTGCATCGCGCCATTGCCTCTCTCTCGCCCGGCGACCGGCTGGAGGTGCGACAAGGCGCGAATCGCTGGGAGCTTCTTGACCGCAAGGGGAGGGTCGTGGGGCAACTCGCTCGTGGATTCGAGTTCCCCGACGGTGTGCGCTGCACGTTTGCCACGGTCCTGGCCGTCGCCACCTGGGACCGGGAGCGCTCTGAACCGGAATATCTGGCCCGTATCAATTGCGACGCCTGGGAAGTGGTGGTGCCGGAGCTGGTGTTCGAGCCGGACTCGCCGCGAGTGCGTACCGAATAGTCTGACGAGCCGTTGTCGCGTATAGACGAAGGGAGCAGCGTGATATCGCTGCGAGTTGTCAATTGGAATGTCCAGTGGGCAACGCCCAACTCGCGGCGAACTACTGAAGTTCGAAGTCGCATTGATCGACATGCACCCGAGATTGTCTGCCTAACCGAGACGCATGTCGGGCTGATGTCGCAGCGTGGCCACGTGATCTGCTCGCAGGCCGACGCCGGATACAGAGTCATTGAGAATCGGCGGAAGGTCATGCTCTGGTCGCGAGAGCCTTGGAGCGAAGTCGACGACTCGGGGCTCGATTCGCTGCCACCCGGACGATTCGTGTCCGGCATCACACAGACGTCCGTGGGTGAGGTCACTATTGTCGGGATCTGCATCCCCTGGTTCGGATCTCGGACCGAGGCTCGACGCGGGGTGGAGCGCAGGAGGCCGTGGCAGGACCACAAGCAGTATCTAGCCGGCCTTGCTGCACTGCTCGAACGGCAGGACGCGCAGCGTCTGATCGTGATGGGGGACTTCAATCAGGTCATCGGGCAGGGCAGCCGCGCACCCGCTGAGCTTCGAGTGGCGCTCCAAGACGCCTTCTCGCCGGGCATGCGAATCGCTACCGCAGACATTGCCTTCCAGGGACGCAAGAGCATCGACCACATTGCACTCAGTGCGGATTGGACCGTTGGCTCCCTCGGTGTGATCAGTAACATTCACGAGGGGAAGGAGCTATCGGACCACTTCGGTGTCTTTGCCGATGTGTGTCCGGCAGATGCGGTAGCGCGGGCCTGTTCCGGCGAGTAGCCAACCGTAGAGACCTCCGCGCTTGATTCGGCCTAGCTCGTCTATCGCCGGCCATTGGCGGCTGACCTCGCACACGGCCGCGCGGTGTTCGCGAGGGTGGCGTTTGCTAGCCTCGCTATGACATTGGTGCCGATCCGGGAGACTGCGCGATGGTCCAGAGAGTCAGGGCCAGGTTTACGGATGGCGCCATTGTTCCCCTGGAACCGCTTGATGTCGCCGAAGGCCAGGAGTTCCTCATAACCGTGCAAGACTCGGAGCATGACGAGGCGGAGGCCGAGGATGCCGGACTGGCGCGGGCCATAGCCGAGGGTCTATCGACCAAACCTGTCAGCAAACAGCGAGTCTTGGAGTCGCTGCAGGGCTGGGATGGAGCTTGAGTACCGGGCCAGCTTCGTTCGCGACCTGCGGCGTGTAGGCAACGCGGAGGTACGCCGCAGGGTCGAGCGGACTCTGGGGGATCTCGAAGCGGCGGCAACCATTTCCGACATCGCCGGCGTCGTCAGGCTCAGGTCGGCCACGGGGCGCTACTACCGGATCAGGATTGGAGACTATCGCTTGGGCCTCGCGCTGGAGGGCGATGCGGTCATCCTCGTCAGATTTTTGCATCGGCGAGATATCTACCGCTTGTTTCCGTAAGTCCCGTGCACGCGGAACGCGGATGCGCCGCTCGACAATCGGGTAAGCAGCGCGTTGTGGCCGTGCTTGCCTCTGCCTAACCCGCCCCGCCGTCCGTAATCCGCGCGGCCCCCAACAGTTCCTTGCCGCGCTCCGATAGCTCATCGAACTGGGCGCTGGTCATCTCGACCCAGTGGCCGGAGTAGTACCAGGGGCGCGTGTAGACCAGGCATAGCTCTGGGCGCGCGTGGTCGGAGCGGTTGGGCGTGCCTCGATGCAGGGGGCGTGGGTCCTGCATCCAGATCGAGCCCTTCTTGAGGTTGAGTCGCCTGGGCCTGAAGTCTCCCGCCTCGAGCACGTCGTTGTAGCGGCCCTGCAGGCTGGGGTCGGCCAGATACTGCGTGCCCGGCAGGATCTCGAAACTGCCGTTCTCCTCGAAGGTGTCGACCAGCGGGATCTTGGCGCTCACGGTGTCGCAGGTCTGGGTGCCGATGTGCGGCGTCGTGAGCGCCATGTCGCGATGCCAGCGCTGATAGGTGCTGTCGGGGTAGGGGGTGTTCGACGTGTAGCCCGTCAGCTGATAGTCCGACACGCCCCAGTACCGATCCATGAACGCCAGCACGGTTGGGTGCTCGAAGATTGCGGGGTCGGAGAAGGGCATTGCCCAGGGCAGGTCGACCGTGTAGCGGTTGGGATAGCCAAGCCGGCCGCGGCCCGTGGCCAGGTCGCCCGAGAGCTCCCGGGAGTTCCGCGCGCGCACGGCTTCCAGCAGCGGCATGAAGGCCGCGTGGAGCGCATCCACCAGCTCAACCGGGATCGCGTTTTCGAGGACCGTGAACCCGTTGATCCGGTATTCGGCCACGCGCAGGTCCAGGTCGTCGTGTGGTGTGCTCATCGTGCGGCCCATTCGCTCGCGCCGGATGCGGCGAGCTTAGCGCGCGGCGGCTACGTCGGGTCCGGCACCTCGAACAGGAAGCCCTCGATCTCGATGTTGAGCCCGGTCAAGTCGGGCGGCACGTCAAAGACGACGCTCACGTTCGCCTCTTGGCCGGCGGGCAGACTCTCCACCAGATAGAGCGGGCGGCCCCGCTCGATGTCGGGCACCATGCCCGTCAGCGCGTTCGTCCCCAGGTTGCTCACGGCAATCTCGCCACCGTCGGGGGTGAGCAGGACGATGTTGGCCTTGGCAATCGTGATGAACGCCGACGACCCGTTCTTGAAGTGGATGTTCACCAGCTTGAACGCGCCGTTCTTCGGCTTGAACGGCGAGCCGGTGAACTGCTTCAACTCGGCAAGGTTGGCCACCCCGACCAGGGTGACTTCGAAGCCCGTGGCATCGACCAGCGTGTCGCCGGCCGTCGGCAGCCCGGTGCGAGACTCCGCCACTTGCTGCTCGACGTCTACGCGCGCCTTCGCTCGCTCCTCCGCCCAGATTCGCGCCGCTTCGGTGGCCGCGGGCGTCGCGGCGGCCGCCGTTTCGGTGGGCTCGTCGCGCGGTGCCGTTGCGGCTGCCGTGGTCGGCCGGGCGGCGGGCGTCGTGGCGGACGCCGTCCGAGCCACGGCCTGGGCGGCGACGGTGGGCGCCGGCGTGGCATCGGCCCGGTCCGCCTCCGCGCCGGGACCCTGCGCGAGCACGACCACAGCGACCACGACCGCGATCACCACGATCATCCCGACCAGCGCCAGGTAGAACTTCGGGACGCTGCGGATGTATCGAGCGATTGTGTCCACCGTGCGATCTCCTTGACCCGCGCTCAAACTCAATTGCCCGGCGATGGACAACGCTTCCCGCGAACACGCCGGTGCGCGCGAGACATTGCCCATCACGAGGCCGGCGCCTGATTATGCCTGCCGGCGCCGAGGCACGGGGGCGCGCGATATCATCGGGCGCCTTCAGCAAGATGCGGCGTTTGGCCGGTAGCGTGTTCCTGCCGTGTCTCCAGCGCGATTTGATGGGCGGTTCCCCGTCGCACCGGACAGCGTCGTTTAGCCATGCCGCTCGGCTTGCTGAAATACGGACTGCGACCGCGCCGCTCGCCTGAACGGTTTCTCCCACCCCGGCCCGAGCTGAAGCGCGCCTACGACACCGTCATCATCGGCGGCGGTGGTCACGGACTCGCCGCGGCCTATTACCTGGCCGTCGACCACGGCATCACCGACGTCGCGGTGCTCGACAAGGGGTACCTCGGCGGCGGCAACACGGGCCGCAACACCGCCATCGTGCGGGCCAACTACCTCACCGAGGACGGCGTGCGCTTTTACGCCGAGTCCCTGGACCTCTGGCGTGGGCTGAGCGGCGAGCTCGACTTCAATTTGCAGTACACCGAGCGCGGCCACCTCACGCTGGCCCACGCCGACTCAGCCATCCGCACCATGCGCTGGCGCGCCGAGGTCAACAAGCACCTCGGCGTCGATTCCGAGCTGATCTTCCCCGACGAGATCGCCAAGCTCGCGCCGGGGCTCGATCTCTCCATTGACGTGCGGCATCCGGTGCTGGCGGCGCTGTACCACCCGCCCGGCGCAACCGCCCGGCACGACGCGGTCGTGTGGGCCTACGCCGCGCGGGCCGCCGCGCACGGCGTCGAGCTGCACTCCGACACCGAGGTCACCGGCATTCAGGTCGAGAGCGGCCGCGTGACCGGCGTCGAGACCTCGCGCGGCACGATCAGCTGCAACCGCGTGCTGCAGGCGGTGGCCGGGCAAAGCTCGTTGGTCGCGGGCATGGCCGGTTTTCGCCTGCCGATCCACACGGTGCCGCTACAGGCCTGCGTCTCGCTGCCGCTCAAGCCCTGGCTCGATCCGATCGTGGTCTCCGGCAGCTTGCACGTCTATATCTGGCAATCGGCGCGCGGTGAAGTCGTCATCGGCGGCGCCACCGATCCCTACGGGCTCTACGCCAACCGCTCGTCGCTCGAGTTCGCCGAGGGCACGCTGCTGCCGGTGCTCGAGCTGTTTCCGTTCCTCGCCAACGTCAAGATGCTGCGCCAGTGGGCCGGCATGTGCGATATGACGCCCGACTTCAGCCCCGTGATGGGCGTCACTCCGGTGGAAAACCTCTACATCGACGCCGGCTGGGGCACCTGGGGCTTCAAGGCCACGCCGGTCTGCGGCAAGCGGATGGCCGAGCTCATCGCCACCGGACGCACGCCGGACCTCTTGCAGCCGTTTCGGCTCAGTCGATTCGCCGAGTTCGAGCAGGTGGGCGAAAAGGGCGCGGCGTCGGTGGGGCACTAGGTGCGCGCATGAAGATCATGCCCTGCCCGCTCAACGGGCCGCGGAACATTCAGGAGTTCACCTGCGGCGGGGAGGTCGTTGCGCCGCCCGATCCCGACCGCGCCGACGCCGCAGCCTGGGCCGACTATCTCTTCCTGCACCACAACGCCGCCGGAATCGTGCGCGAATGGTGGTATCACGTGCCCACGAGCTTCTGGTTCATCGCGGACCGGAACACGGTCACCGACGAGATCGTGCGCACGTTCCTGCCGCGCGAGCTCTTCGGCGCCGACGCGCGTCCGGACCACCCGTGATGCGTGAGCGCCTGTCGCCTCCCGCGGGCAGCCGCATCGACCGCTCCCGGCCCGTGGCGTTCGAGTTCGAAGGCCGCGCCTTCACCGGCTACGCCGGCGACACCATTGCCAGCGCCCTGGCGGCGAACGGCGCGTGGTGCCTGTCGCGCTCGTTCAAGCTGCATCGCCCGCGCGGATCGTTCGGCTTCGCCGGTGACGAGGCCGGCGCCCTGGTCCAACTCGAATCCGAGCCAAACGTCCAGGCCGACACGCGCGCGGTCGAACCGGGCCTGCGAGTGCAGGCGCAAAACACCGTCGGCGGCCTCGAGAGGGACCAGGCGGCGCTGCTGGGGCGCTTCGAGCGCTTCCTGCCCGTGGGGTTCTACTACAAGGCCTTCTACAAACCGCGCGGCGTCTGGAACTGGTGGGAGAAGATCATCCGCCGCACGGCCGGCCTCGGGCGGGTCGATCGAAGCTGGACGCCCGAATACTTCGACAAGGCATACGCACATTGCGACGTTGCGGTCATCGGCGGCGGCGCGGCGGGCCTGGCCGCCGCCGCCGCGTGCGGCGATCAGGGGCTCGACGTGCTGCTCATCGAGCGTGAGCCGGAGCTCGGCGGCTGGCTGACCTACGGTCGTCGGAAATCGGCGGACAGAACGCTCGATGACCTGCGCCGGCGCGTTCAAGCCCTGACATCCGTGCGGGTGATGACGTCCGCCACCTGCACCGGCTGGTACGCCGACAACTGGCTCGCTGTTTCGCAGGGCAATCGCCTGCACAAGGTCCGCGCCAGGGCCGTCATCGCCTGCACCGGCGGCACGAGCCAGCCGGCCGTGTTCCGCAACAACGATCTGCCGGGCATCGTGTCGGCGGCCGCGGCGCAGCGCCTGATCCGGCACTACGGGGTGCGGCCGGGTCTGCGCGCCGTGGTGCTCACGACCGGCGATGAGGGCTACGCCGCGGCGCTGGACCTGGCCGAGCACGGCACCGACGTGGCCGCCGTGGTCGACTGCCGCCCGGACCCGCCGGCCGGCCCGATGGCGTCCCAAGCCGAGGCGCGCGGGCATCGGATTCTGTCCGGACACACCGTGCGCGAGGCCCGGCGCGACTCGCAGCGCTTGCAGATCGGCGGCGTGCTGGTGACGCGAGTCACCGGACCCGGCGCCTGCGCCGCCGACGGAGAAGAGCTCGACTGCGACCTGCTGGTCGTTGCGGCGGGCGTGGCGCCTGCGGGCGGACTGCTGGCCCAGGCAGGCGCGAAATTCCGGCCCAGCGGGCGCGGGGCCGTACCGCGTCTGGAGTCGCTGCCGGCTCACGCATACGCCGCGGGAGTCGCGGCGGGCGCATCCACGGTGGAAGAGGCCCTGGCGCAAGGCGAACAGGCCGGCCTGGCGGCCGCCGCGGACCTGTCCGGCTCCGCCGCCGCTGCCCCGGCGATCGCCGCTCGACCCGCTGCCGCTGAACCTACCGTGTCGTGGCCGGTGTTCCCGCACCCGGACGGCCACGAGTTCGTGGACCTCGACGAGGACGTGACCGTGCGCGAGATCGAGGACGCCCTGGCGGAGGGTTACGAGGACATCGAGCTCCTGAAGCGCTACTCAACCGTCGGCATGGGCCCGAGCCAGGGCCGCCTGTCCGCCATCGCGACGGCCGCCGTGACGGCGGCGGCTCAGGACTCCACGGCGGCTGCCGTCGGCGCCACCACCAACCGGCCGCCGTCCGTTCCCACGCGATTCGGCCTGTTCGCGGGCCGCGGATTTCAGCCCGTGCGGCACACCCCCATGCAGGGCTGGCACGTCGACGCCGGCGCCCAGATGATGACCGCTGGCCTGTGGATGCGGCCGGCCTACTACGGGCCTCCCGAGAAGCGCGCGGACGCGATCGCCGACGAGGTCTTGGCCGTGCGTCGCGCCGTGGGCCTGATCGATGTCTCCACGCTCGGCGGGTTCGAGATTCGCGGGCCCGACGCGCTGGAGTTCCTCGAACGCGCCTATACCCCCTCGTTCCGTCGATTGCGGGTCGGCCGCACTCGCTACGCCCTGCTGACCGATGAGCAAGGGGTGGTGGTGGACGACGGCGTGGCGGCGAGACAGGGACCCGATCACTACTACGTGACGGCCAGCACGTCCGGTGCGGAGCAGCTCTATCCCCTGCTGCTCTGGTACCAGGCGCAGTGGCAGCTCGACGTCGATATCGCCGACGTCACCTCGGCCTACGGCGCCATCAACATCGCCGGTCCCCAGGCCCGGCGCGTCCTGGAGAAGCTGGGAATCGACATCGGCCTGTCACCCGAGGCGTGCCCCTATCTCGCCGCGCGCACCGGGAAGCTGGCGGGTGTGGACGTGCGCCTGCTGCGGATCGGCTTCGTGGGAGAGCTGGGCTACGAGATCCACCCGCCCGCGTCGCAGAGCCTGGGGCTGTGGCAGGCGCTGATCGACGCCGGACGTGACTACGGCATCCGCCCGTTCGGCGTGGAGGCCCAGCGCGTCCTGCGGCTCGAAAAGGGCCACGTGATCGTCACCCAGGACACCGACGGTCTCACCCACCCGCACGAGGTCGACCTGGGTTGGGCCCTGGGCCGCCGCAAGCCGTTCTTCGTCGGCAAGCGCTCGATCGAAATCCTGCGTGAGAAGGGCCTTTCGCGCCGGCTGGTTGGCTACGCCGTGCCCGACCGCCGCGCCGCCGTGCCCGACGAAGGTCACCTCGTGGTACGGGATGGCGAAATCACCGGTCGCGTGACGTCGTCGGCCTGGTCGCCCGTCCTCGATCAAGCCATCGGGCTGGCCTACGTGGCGCCCGATCAGGCCGAGGTTGGAAGCGTCATCACGATCAAGGCGGCGCGGGGCCGGCTGGTCGAGGCCGAGGTCGTGCGGCTGCCGTTCTACGACCCCGAAAACCTCCGGCAGGCCATCTAGCCATGGTCTCCCCACGCAGCCCGATTCAAAACGCCTTGCAAGCCGCCGGTGCGGTATTCGGTGAGCATTCCGGCGTGACCGCCGTGACCGACTTCGGCGCTCCCATCGGGGAGGCCGCCGCGGCTCGACGGCTGGGCTTGGCCGATCTCTCGCCGCTGCCGCGCGTCGGTTTCCGGGGTCCCGGGGCCCGCGACTGGCTGACCGCGCAGGGCGTTGAGCTGCCGGACGAGCCCAATCAAGCTCGCACGCAAACAGACGGCGCGATCGCGATCACGCGCTCCTGGACCGAGGTGCTGGTGCTCGGGCGGATTCAAGAGGCCGACAGCCTTTGCGCCCGTCTGGCAGCGGGCGCGGCGGACGCCCACTGTGCCCGCGCCTATTCGCTGCCGCGGTTCGACGGGATGTTCTGGTTCGCGCTCACGGGCGCGTCGGCCGCCGACTGCCTGGCCAAGCTGTGCGGCGTGGACATGCGCGAGCCGGCCTTCCCCGTCGGTTCGGTTGCGCAGACGTCGCTCGCTCGACTCAATGCGGTCATCGTGCACGTTGACGTCGGCGAAGCGCCGTTGTTCCACCTGCTCGGCGACAGCGCCTCGGCCGACTACGCTTGGACCTCGCTCCTCGATGCGATGCAGGAGTTCGGCGGGAGGCCCGTGGGACTGCGGGTGCTGCACGCGCTGGCCCGTGAATTCAAGTAGCATCGCGGGTTGCGCAACGGCCCATCCGGGCCACGGCTGATCGGGACCTTCGCCACATGTGCGGCATCGTTGGACTCTTCCTGAAGCAGGAATCGTTGGAGCCTACGCTGGGCGAGTGGCTCGAGCCGATGCTCGTCGCCATGGCCGATCGCGGCCCCGATAGCGCCGGCTTCGCCATCTATCACGATCCCGCCCCCGACGGCGCGCTCAAGCTGACGCTCTATCACCCCGACGCCGGCTTCGACTGGGAAGCCGTCGCGGAAGGTCTCGGCACGGAGTTTGCCGGGAATGTCGAGTTGCACGTGCGCGTGACGCATGCCGTGATCGTGATCAACGCCACGGAAGCCGAGGCGCGCGCCTGGCTGCGACGGCACTGCCCGGACGTGCGCATCACCAGCGTCGGCGCCGCAATCGAGATCTACAAGGAAAAGGGCCTTCCCGACGACGTGGCCGAGAGCTACGCCATACGCCACATGACCGGCTCGCACGCGTTGGCGCACACCCGCATGGCCACTGAAAGCGCCGTGACCACCGAGCACTCGCACCCGTTCTCGACCGGGCGCGACCTGTGCCTGGTGCACAACGGCTCGCTCTCGAACCACAACCGGCTGCGCAGCGAGCTCGAGCGCCACGGCATGACCTTTCAGACCGACAACGACAGCGAGGTCGCCGCCGGCTATCTCACGCATCGCATGGCCGAGGGCGCATCGCTCGAAGAGGCGCTGGAATCGAGCCTGGACGACCTCGACGGTTTCTTCACGTTTGCCATCGGCACCCGCGACGGATTCGCCGTGCTCCGGGACGGCATCGCCTGCAAGCCGGCGGTGCTGGCCGAAACCGACCAGTGGGTGGCCATGGCGTCCGAGTACCGCTCCATCGCCCACCTGCCCGGCGCATCCACCGCGCAGATCTGGGAGCCGGCCCCGGCGACGGTCTATGCCTGGTCGCGCAACTGACCGGATGATCACCGTCGATCTCAACGGCGTTGACATCCGCGAGTTGAATCAACGCCTCCACGATCTGAACGGCGACGACGGGCGGTCCCCGTGGCGCATCGTCGGACCCGATGGGCGGCACTCGATCGCCGTGGGGCTCAACGCGCCGTTGTCCGTGGTCGTCGAAGGCCACGTGGGCTACTACTGCGCCGGCATGAACAAGCTGGCGGACATCACCGTGAACGGCCACGCCGGTCCGGGTCTGGCCGAGAACATGATGTCCGGCACCGTGCGCGTCACCGGCAACGCCAGCCAGGGAGCCGGCGCCTCGGCGCACGGCGGCCTGCTGGTGATCGAGGGCGACGCCAGCTCCCGCTGTGGCATCTCGCTCAAGGGCGGCAACGTCGTCGTGGGCGGCTCGGTCGGGCATATGAGCGCGTTCATGGCGCAGGCGGGCCGCCTGGTCGTGTGCGGCGATGCCGGCGTGGGACTCGGCGACTCGATCTATGAGGCCGAACTCTACGTCGCGGGATCGGTCGCTGGGCTGGGCGCGGATTGCGTCGAGAAGGATGTGACCGACGACCACCGTTCCCGTCTCGCCGAGTTGCTGCGCCAGGCCGCGATTGATGCCGACGCCGGAGCGTTCCGCCGCTACGGCTCGGCCCGCACGCTCTATAACTTCCACGTCGACCACGCGGGGGCCTACTAGTGGCCGAGACTCCCGAGGCCCCCGTCCTGCGCGAGTCCGCCACGTTTCCGCCGGAGACGATCGCTGAGATTCAGCGCGCCGCGTCCGAGGGCCTCTATGAGATTCGCGGCTGGGGCGCCAAGCGGCGGGTTCCCACCTTCGACGACCTGCTGTTGCTGGGCGCCTCGCTGTCGCGTTACCCACTGGAGGGCTACCGCGAGCGCTGCGACACCAACGTGACCCTGGGCACGCGCTTTGCCAAGCAGCCGATCGAGCTCAAGATTCCCGTCACCATCGCGGGCATGAGCTTCGGGTCGCTCAGCGCCAACGCCAAGGAGGCGCTCGGCCTGGCCGCCACCGAGATGGGCACCAGCACCACCACGGGCGACGGCGGCATGACCGACGAGGAGCGCGTGGCGTCCAAGACGCTGGTCTACCAGGTACTGCCGTCGCGTTACGGGCTCAATCCCGACGACCTGCGGCGCGCCGACGCCATCGAGATCGTCGTGGGCCAGGGCGCCAAGCCGGGCGGCGGCGGCATGCTGCTCGGGCTCAAGGTGAGCGACCGCGTGGCCGACATGCGCACGCTGCCGCCGGGCATCGACCAACGGAGCGCCAGCCGACATCCAGACTGGACCGGCCCCGACGACTTGACGATCAAGATTCGCGAGTTGCGCGAGATCACCGACTGGCAGAAGCCGATCTACGTGAAGATGGCCGCCACGCGCGTGCAATACGACGTTCAGCTAGCGGTCAAGGCCGGCGCGGACGTGATCGTCCTGGACGGCATGCAGGGCGGAACCGGCGCGACCCAGGACACCTTCATCGAGCACGTCGGCATCCCGACGCTGCCCGCGGTGCGCGTAGCCGCGGACACGCTACAGGAGCTGGGCATGCATCGGAAGGTGCAGCTCATCGTGTCGGGCGGCGTTCGCAGTGGGGCCGACGTGGCCAAGGCGCTCGCGCTGGGCGCGGACGCGGTGTCCATCGGCGTCGCCGCGCTCGTGGCGCTCAACTGCAACCGGCCGCTGTACCTGGAGGACTACGCGGCGCTGGGCACGGCCCCCGGCTACTGTCACCACTGCCAGACGGGCCGCTGTCCGGTGGGCGTCACGACGCAGGACCCGGAGCTGGAGGCGCGGCTGGAACCCAAGGCCGCGGCCCGCCGGGTGCGCAACTACCTGTCGACCATGGTGCTCGAAGCCCAAACCTTGGCGCGAGCCTGCGGCAAGTCGCACATGCTCAATCTCGAGCCGGAGGACCTCGTGGCGTTGACTCCCGAAGCCGCCGCCATGGCCCGTGTGCCGCTGGCCGGCACGAACTGGATCCCGGGGCTCGGAGCCTCCGACTAGCCGCACTCAGCCCGAGCGTCCGGCAGCCGGCGCGCGTTTCGCGCTACCGTAAGCCTCGCTACCCGACCCGGCGCGTTTGCAGAGATGGAGCATCGAATGGACCACGATCTGGCGGCCATGGTTCGCGACAAGGGCATGAAATACCTGCTCTTCAGCTTCACCGATCTGTTCGGCGTCATGCGCTCGAAGCTCGTGCCGGCCCATGCCGTCGAGGAGATGCAGGACGAGGGCGCCGGGTTCGCCGGATTCGCCGCCCACCTTGACATGACGCCCGCCGATCCCGACCTCTGGGCCGTGCCGGATCCGGCCAGCCTGATCCAGCTCCCCTGGCAGCCCGAGCTTGGCTGGGTGGCGACCAATCTGGTGATGAACGATGCGCCTGTGGGTCACGCGCCGCGCGTAGTGCTGAACCAAGTGATCGAGGCCGCCAGGGCTCGCGGCTTCCAGATGAAGTCTGGCGTCGAGTGCGAGTTTTTCCTGCTCGAGGCCGACGGCTCGGGCATCGCGGACGGGCAGGATACCCAGGACAAGCCCTGCTACGACCAGATGGCGCTGCTGCGGCGCTATGAGCTCATCCGCGAAATCTGCGACGTGATGCACGAGCTTGGTTGGGGGCCGTATCAGAACGACCACGAGGACGCGAACGGTCAGTTCGAGATGAACTGGACCTACAGCGACGCGCTGACCACGGCCGACCGCCACGCCTTCTTCAAGTTCATGGTTCGTCACCTGGCCGAAAAGCAGGGACTGCGCGCCACGTTCATGCCCAAGCCGTTCACCCAACTCACCGGGAGCGGCTGCCACGTCCACTTCTCGCTATGGGACGCCGCGGGCGACACCAACGTGTTCCTGGACGAGAGCGAGGAGATGGGCCTTTCCGAGACGGCCTATCACTTCCTGGGCGGCGTGCTGCACGCGGCGCCGGCCCTGGCCGCCATCACCAACCCCACCGTCAATAGCTACAAGCGCCTCAACGCGCCGACCACCACGTCCGGCTCGACATGGGCGCCGAACGCGATCAGCTACGCCGGCAACAACCGCACCCACATGGTGCGCATTCCCGACGCCGGGCGGCTGGAGACCCGCCTACCCGACGGCGCCGCCAATCCCTATCTGCTGCAAGCCGCCCTGCTGGCCGCGGGGCTCGATGGGATCGAGCAGCGGCGCGACCCGGGCGAACGTCTCGACAACAACATGTACGAAGCCGGCGCCGACGTCGATGTCCCGCGACTGCCGTTGAATCTGCTCGACGCGCTGCGGAACCTCGACGGCAGCTCGGTGATGCGCGCCGGGCTCGGCGATGAGCTGGTGAGCAGCTACGTGAGCCTGAAGATGGCCAATTGGCACGACTTCATGGGCCACACCAGCGAGTGGGAGCGCGCGAACACGCTGGATATCTAGGAGGTCTCCTCCCCTGCGCGGGAGGCCTTGGTGTAGCCCCTTCGTCATTCCGGCGAAAGCCGGAATCCAGTGGCCCTTGAAGCTGGTTACCCATCAGTGGGGACAGTTCGCCAACCGACCCTAGCGGACTATTGAAGGGTTGGCGTGCGCGGCTCAGCCCGGCGTCACGTACCTCAGGTCCCAGTCGCCGAACGTATGCAGCGGCGTGACTCGGGCGTCGATGTTCGGTTCGCCCTCGGCCCGCCAGGCGTCGATTTCCTCGCGGTGCCCCAGGCGGCGCAGCGCGTTCCACATCCCGCCGTAGTGGGCCCGCCCGCCGCCGCCGGCGGAGTCCCAAAAGAACATGTGCTCGGCGCCGGCGTCGTAGATGTCCGCCGCCCGCCGCCGCAGGTCCCCTGGGGGCATGTGCCGCGGCATGACGTTCGGCGCCAGGGTCACCGGCGTCCCCCGCACGAGGTCCACGAAGAACTGCAGCGAGGCCGGGTCGGTCCACGCCGGCGTGGTGCTATCGAGGTCGGGCTCCGAGGTGTAGGGAATGATCGTGTCGACCAGACCCTGCGCCACCCACTGCCGTAAATCGATGGCGTTCTCCAGGTTCTCGGCGTCGCTGCTCAGCACGACCGCCGAAAGGTGGAACGGCTCGGAGCGCCGCTGTTGGGTCGCGCACTCATCCAGCGCCTGCCGCACCTCGCGCATGAACTGCGTCAGGACTTCGGCGCGGAAGTGCAGCCAGCGCGAATCGAGCGGATCGAGCGCGCGCGAGTCCAGACCGAACTGCCGTTGAAACGCCTCGACCAGCGGTGGCTCGTATTCGACCAGCGGCGGCCGGCGGCAATACAGCAGACACACGCCGTCGATCGGGCGTCGGCACATCTCGCGCAGCAGCTCGACCACGTGCGCGCGCACCTCGGGATAGGTGTAGGCCAGGCGGGGCGTCCGGCGACCCTCGCGGTTGACGCCGCGCCACTCGGGATGCCGTTCGTAGACGCTGTTGCCCCAGTTGAAATGATCGTAGGGCGGCGGAAAGCGAAACCCCGCCACGCGGTAGGCCGCGTGCAGCTCGAGGCCGATCTCGTGCGCGTAGTCCGCCGCCACATCGAACGGATCGATGTTCTGCTCCCGCAGCACGCGGCGGCTCTCGACGTGCAGGCGGTCGAAGACCCGGGCGAAGTCGCCCAGCCCGTTGAAGGTGGCTTCGCGTCCCGACTCGGTGTGGGAGAACATCAAGTCGCCGCGACCGACTTCCCAGTAGAGCCGGGAGAAGTCGGTGTCGCGATAGGGCTCGATCTCGCGCTGGATGTCCCGCGCCGAGGTCAGCCGCCAGAGACCCAGCGGGCCGTTGGCGTCCTGGTGGGCGAACAGCCGCCGGGTGTCGCGGCGCGCCGCGTCCGCCTGAACGGCCCCGGTTTCGGAGGCGTCGAGCGGCACTAGCTTGACATAAGCCACGCGGGCGCACCCGCACTGCACGGAACCGGGTCCATCGCCCGGCGCCATTCGTCCCGTCACCTGGCTCAGGACGAGCGTGCGCCCCGTGAGGTCGGCGGTCTTCCAGAACATCTCGACCAGCGACTCTGGGGTCTCGCGGTCGTGCGGCAGCTTCAAGAGCGTGGGCACGGGTTCGTCGCTCAGGCGGACCTCGAGCTCGAGGCCGCCGCCTTCGTCGACCGCGCGTCCCGGCAGCACCCCGATCGACACCGCATGCCAGCCGTCCGCGTCCAGCGGCAGGTGGATCTCGGGCGCCGCGGTCTCCGGCCCCGCCATCAGCATCACGCCGGACAGTCCGTCGGCGGTGTAGCTCACCGTGCGCCAGTGCCGGCGTTTGGGCGTGGGCGACAGCGCGTGGGCCGGGCGACAGCGTGAAAGGTCCGTCAGGTATAGCGGCTCGGCGGCGAGCGCCCGATCGGCAATGGCTTCACGCATTGGGCAGCGGCCAGTCCAGCCCATCGAGGAAGTCGCGCAACGCGGCCATCTCGGCGTCGCTGGGATTGGGCGCGGGCGAGCGGCGCCATCGCGGCGCGGTGCCGAAGAGCTCCGGCAGGGCGTGCCGCACCAACCCGTCCCAGCCGTAGGTGGTGGCCGCGGCGTAGTCGCGCAGCGGCAGCTCCCAGCGCGTCACGAGACGCCAGGCGCTCGCCAGATCGTCCGCGCGCACCGCCGACCAGTACGCGAAGGCCGGATCCGGGTGGCTGCACACGAAGTAGTCGAGCCACGCGGGACACCACTCGTGGGACGCCAGTATGTGGTGTCGTCGGAGGCCCCCGCCGCCCGCCACCGTCCAGCGGTCGCCCCAGCGCATGCCCATCTCGTGCGCGTAATCCAGCGATGCGTCCTCCTTGAAGGCGCAGACTCCGGGCACGGACGCGAGAGCCTCGCACGTGGCGAACGGCACGTCGCCCACCAGCATCACCGGAATGACGTCGGCGACGGCCGTGTAGTAGTCCGCCAGCGACTCGGGCGTGCCCGGCATGGCGATGGGGGGGCGCACCATGTAGAGATCGAACTTCAGGTCACGGAGGCGCCGCCCAAACTCGATGCACTTCGGCAGGCCCCACATGTTGTCGCAGGCCACGGTGAGCGCCCGACCGGCTACCTGACGCGCCACCGCGTCGTGCACGTCGGCCACCTCGCCGTCGGTCAGCAGCGACATGAGGCTGTTGCCCCAGGTGAGCATCACGACGCCGCAGCCGGCGTCCAGCGACCGCTCGATCATGCGCGAGAGCGCGGCATAGTCGATCTGCCCGTCCTCGCTGAACGCCACCGGGACGGAGTTGATCGGCCCGCGCAGTCGCTCGCGAATCTCGGATTGCAGCGAATTCACGCGACCTCCACCCGTTGCCTCCCGCCGGCGACAGCCGCCGCGGCGGCATCACCGCGGCTCACGAGAGGCACTGTACGCCCTGCTCAGCGTGGCCGGCAGTCGGCGCCGCGCGCGGCGTCTCGCAGTAGCGGCGGCTGCTAGGTAGACTCATGCCCCATGACGCTCCTGCCCTCGTTTTCAAGCGCACTGCGCGTTTGTGAATGTCCCACTGCGGATTGTCCGTGATGGGTATTGGCATGGTCCCGAGCGGGTGGCGGCGCGCCGGCGTCCCAGCGCCGGAAACCACGGACCGACTCGGAGCGCCGCTGCGATGAAGCTGGCCTGCATGACCAGCGTGTTCGCCGGTGATCCCATCGAGGCGGCCGTCGTCAAGATCGCGGAAGCCGGCTTTCGCTTCGTGGAGCTTTCGTCGGTCCATTGCGACTACAACACCATGACCAACGCGTTGATCGACAACATCGCCCACGAGATTGCCCGCAACGGCCTGGAGGTCGTGGCCTACTACCCGGCCGACGCCGAGGAGAACTGGACCCGCATGCCGCGCATGTTCGAGGTCGCGTCGCGGCTGGGGGCCAGTCGCGTGGTGGCGGAATGCGCCAATCTCAGCAAGGCCCGCGAGCTCGAGCCGCTGTGCCAGAAGTTTCAGATCGATCTCGCCATCGCCAACCAGTGGCCCTACCCCTTCGGCCGCCCGTCGGATTACTCCGGGCTGAACGGATCGGTTGGAGCGCGTATCGGCGCGGGGCCGGACACGGGGTGGTTTGCAGCGGGCGGTCAGGACCCCGCGGAGCTGTTCGACATCGCCGGCGACCGCATCAAGGTAGTGCACCTCAAGGACGTGGCCTCGGAGGGCGAATACTGTCCGGTGGACCTGGGCGACGGCGTCGCGCCGCTTGAGCCGTTCATGGCCGGATTGGCCGCGCAGGGTTTCGAAGGTCCCCTGACCGTCGCGCGCGATCCCGGCAAGCGCATCACCTTCGATATCGGGATCTTCGGCGACGCCACCTACGAAGTGCACGAAGAAGCCGTGCCCGACGACGAGATCATGCAGTCGCTGCGCCAGGCCAGAACGTGGGCGCTGGAGCACGGCGCCGTCGAGTAGCGCCCCCGCCGTCCCAATACCGAGCCTACGCGCCGCTACATGCGGGCCGTGGGTCGTGGCTCCCCGTCATTCCCGCGGAGGCGGGAATCCATCCCCAGTTGCCAACCGACGAGTTGAGGGCACCCGCCGGCGCTGAAGCCGCGTGCGGTACCCGGGTGCCAATGAAGCCCTATCCGCACCATTGCCTCGAGTCCGTCGCCGCCCGATAATTCAAGCATCGGCGGGGGTAGCTCAGTTGGCAGAGCGCTAGCCTTCCAAGCTGGATGTCGCGGGTTCGAGCCCCGTCCCCCGCTCCTAACAGAAGTGGATCGGCAAAAGCCGCCGATTCGCGGGGTTTCGCGACATCAAGCCTTCAGCCCGTCCGTGCCACGCCCCAACCTTCGTCCGCTATGCGTGGCGCCTTGCCGAGGAGTATGGTTGGCCCCACTCGCCGCGAGTAGGATCCTCCAGCACATGGCCAGCAGCCAATCCGACTACCCTGTTCAGTTCTCGGTCGACTACCCCGATCGACCTCTTAACCGGCTCACCACCCTTTTCCGGATCATCATGGTCATCCCCATCCTCGTCGTCGCGGTCTTGATACCTGGCTTCATCAACAGCGGCCAATTCGGCGGCTCGGAGCAGCTGGCAATCTCCATACCGCTCGTTTGGCTTCCCCTCGTCCTGATTCTGGTCTTCCGCCACAAGTACCCGCGCTGGTGGTTCGACTGGAATCTGGAACTCAGCCGATTCGTCTACCGCGTCGAGGTCTACGCCATGGCCCTGCGCGACGAGTACCCCTCAACCGACGAGCACCAGGCCGTCCATCTCGACATCGACTACCCCAACGCCGAGACCGACCTCAACCGCTGGCTGCCTCTCATCAAGTGGCTCCTGGCCATCCCCCACTACATCGTCTTGGCCATCCTCTCCATATTCGCCTTGATCGCCGTCGTGCTGGGCTGGATTATGGTCGTCATCACCGCCCGATATCCGCGCGCGCTCTTCGACTTCGTGGTCGGCGTCATTCGGTACGGCGCCCGCGTCCAGGCCTACGCCTACATGCTCACCACTGACCGCTACCCACCCTTCAGCATTAACCCCTAAGCGCCAACACCGCGCCGCCGACGGGCTCCGAGTCTGCGATCTGCCGCGGGCGCCGCCGCAACCGCCCGTGTCGTCGCTGAGGGTTGCGCGACTTCGCCTGGTCGACCGTGAATTGGACCAAGACTTACCGAGAAAACGACGGCAATCGGGCAAGGTTCGAATGGTCCGGCTGCTCGGCAACGCAATCGCCTGAGGTCGGATGTGTTCGCGGGGATTGGACCGAGGCGTCTGCCGGGGGAGGACCTTGCCAAGCATGGACGACTGCACGGTGGCGCAACTGCCTGCTACGATCACGCGCCGTCACGGTCTCGCCCGCGGGGTATGCAGGGCGGACTGTCTCAGGAATAGCGACAAGTGCGGGTGGGCGCTGGAATAGCCCCTTCGAAGTGAGATTCATGCGTCTTCGTCTGAAGCTAGCGGCGGTCGTTGCCACGGTCGCGCTGTCGCTGCTGGTAGTGGCGGCATGCGGCGACGAAGTTCCACCCGCCCCCGATCCGACGCCGACGGCCACCGCCACACCTGTGGCGGTCGCGCCGACGCCAACTCCCGAGCCGACACCCACGACCGCCGTCACCCGCGTGGCCGCGGCGCCCACGCCCACTGCAACGCCGATTCCCGCCACGCCGACGCCGACGCCGACTCCAGAGCCCACGCCCACCCCAACGCCGGAACCGACGGCCACGCCGACGCCGGAGCCCACCGCAACGCCAACGCCCGAACCCACGCCCACCCCAACTCCTGCACCCACGCCCACGCCAACCCCGGCGCCCACGCCGACCCCAACGCCCGAGCCCACGCCCACGCCGACTCCGGAACCCACCCCAACGCCCGAAGCCACCCCCGCGGTTGCCGTGCCAACCGACCCGGATGCGCCTCTGGCCTTCGATCCCACCGTGGTTCGCGGCACCTTGAGCAACGGCCTCGTCTACTACGTCAAGCACAACGAGGAGCCGCGCAATCGGGCTCACCTATCGCTGATCGTGAAGGCCGGCTCGATTCTTGAAGAAGAGGATCAGCGCGGGCTGGCGCACTTCGTCGAACACATGGCGTTCAACGGCACCGAGCGATTCGCCAAGCAGGAAATCGTCGAATACCTCGAATCCATCGGCAGCAACTTCGGGCCGGACGTCAACGCGTCAACGGGCTTCGACTCCACCCAATACTTCGTCGAGATTCCGACCGACGATCCGGAGATTCTGGAGAAGGCGTTTCAGATTCTCAGCGAGTGGGCCTTCGCCATCGCGTTCGCGCCGGAAGAAGTGGAGCTCGAGCGCGGCGTGATCCTGGAAGAGTGGCGCTTGAGGCGGGGCTTTGGCGCGCGATTCCAGGACAACTGGTTTCCGCTGATCTTTGGCGACTCTCGCTACAACGAGCGAAGCACAATTGGGCTGCCCGAAGTCTTCCAGAACGCTCCGGCCCAGCGCCTGGTGGACTTCTACCAGCAGTGGTACCGGCCCGACTTGATGGCCGTGATCGCCGTGGGCGACTTCGACACCGAGGCGATCGTGGCGAAGGTGCGGAAGTACTTTGCGCCGCCCCCGGAGGGCGAGGCCGGCCAGGCGGGCGCCGCCGAAGGGCCGCCCACCGATCGGCCACGCTACGGCGTGCCGGATCACGCCGAGCCGCGGGTCAATGTGTTCAGCGATCCCGAGGCGCCCTCGACGCGGATGTTCCTGGTACGAACGCTCCCGCCCGATTCGGGCGACGACGTGGCGGCGCTGCGGCGCCTGATTGTGGAGCGATTGGCGTTCATGATGCTCAATGCTCGCTTCTTCGAACGGGGTCAGGCTGAGAATCCCCCGTATCTCGGGGCCAGCGGCCAGCGCGGGGCGTTTGTCGAGGCCGTCGACCTCGTGCAGTTTGGCGCGTGGGTGGAGCAGGACGCCGTCGAGCCGGGGTTTGCGGCGCTGCTGGAGGAGACGCAGCGCGCGCGACAGCACGGATTTACCCAGTCTGAGCTGGACCGCGAGAAGACCAACCTGTTGAGTGCCGCGGAGCGCGTCTACAAGGAACGCGACCAGTTGGAGTCGGTCAATTTGGCCCGGGAGTACACGGACCACTTTCTCAGCGGCATCCCGGTTCCCGGCGTCGAGGCCGAGTGGGCGCTTTACCAGGCGTTGCTTCCCCAGATTTCACTGGCGGAGGTCGATGCCGTGGCAGCCACCTGGAGCGAGCCTGGGAATACCGTGCTCCTGGTGATGCGGCCCGAAGGAACCGACGGCAAGTCGGATGAAGAGCTGGAGTCCGAGTTGCAGGCCCAACTCGCGGCAGCCGACACGCTGGAGGTCGAGCCCTACGAGGACGAGGTCGCTGACGTGCCGTTGCTGGCCACGATCCCGGCGGCGGGCAGCATCACCAGTGAAGAAGCCATCGAGTCCATCGACGCCGTCAAGTGGACGCTGTCCAACGGGGTCACGGTGATCGCGAAGCAGACCGACTTCAAGAATGACGAAGTCATATTCGGCGCGTTCAGTCCGGGCGGACACTCGCTGGTCGACGACGCCGACCACGTGTCCGCCACCTACGCCGCCACATTGGTCTCGGGGAGCGGCGTGGGCCCACACGACAACGTGGCCCTGGACAAGCTGCTCGCCGGCAAGCGGGTGTCCGTGTCGCCCTACATCAGCGAGCTGTATGAGGGCTTCAGCGGCAGCTCGTCGCCGGAAGACATGGAAACGCTGTTTCAACTGATCCATCTCTATGCGACCGCGCCCAGGCTGGACCCGGTGTACTTCTCGAACTTCGAGACCAGCCTGCGCACCAGCGCCGAGACGCGCGCCGACCAACCGGACGCCGTGTTCTCCGACACACTGAACTCTGCATACAGTCAGAATCACTTCCGTCGCCGGCCACTCACGCTCGAGCTGGTGGACGAGCTCAGCCTGGAGCGCGCGGAAGCGGTCTACGCCGATCGCTTCGCGGATCTGGGCGACGCGACCTTCGTGTTCGTTGGGGCCTTTGACTGGGACACCCTGCGATCGCTGACGGCAACCTACGTGGCCAGCCTGCCGACCACCGGGCGCGTCGAGCAGTGGCGGGACGTGGGGGTCGATCGACCGGCCGGGCTGGAGGAGCACGTCGTCCGCAGCGGCATCGAACCTCGCAGCAGGTCGGCGGTGGTGTTCGCCGGCGACATGGCATGGAGTCTCCAGGAGGCGCTCACGCTCACGGTGGTGGGGGAAATGCTCCAGATCCGTCTGCGCGAGAGTTTGCGAGAGGCGCTCGGCGGCACCTACAGCGTCGGCGCAATCACCAGAGCCACCCGGTTCCCGGAACCTGAGTTTTTGCTCTATGTGATCTTCGGCAGCGACCCCGCACGCGCGGACGAGCTGTTTGACGCAATCTTCGAGGAGATCGATTGGCTGCGTGACGGCGGCGAGCAGGACTACCTCGACACGGTCAAGGAGCTGCTGCGCACGCCTCGCGAGGAGCAGCTCCGCGACAACGGCTTCTGGCGCGGCCAGATTGAATCCGTGGTGCAGCGAGACGGGGAGTTCTCAGCGATTCTCGACTTCGAGGAGCGGCTGGACGCCGTGACCCTGGAGCAAGTCTCCGCCGCGGCCCGGCTCTACCTCACCGACGACCGCTACCTGCGCGTGGTGCTGCTGCCCGAAGAGGACGGGTAGCCCGCGAGGGCGCCTGATCAGCCGCGCCAGGCTGCCGCATCCTTCACGATCTCAGTCAAACTCGCTCAGTCGGACCGTGCGGCCTTCCTCGCTGCTCTTGACGGCGGCGAAGGCGGTCTTGATCGACTTCAAGTTGTCGCGGCCGGAGGTCAGCGGCTCGCGGCCTTCCGTTACCGCGGTCATCATCTCGGCCATGCTGCCGCCGAAGGCGTCAGGGAACCACCGGCCCTCGATTGGGAAACGCACCCGGCGGTCGGGCTCGTCCTTGCGGGAGATTTCCACCCACTGGGGCGTGCCCACGATCGATCCCTCGACCCCGTCCAGATACCAGGTGTCGGAGTGAGCCGTTGGACTGGGCACGATGTTGTTGAAGTGCTCGGTGCAGAGCAGGTCGCCGCTGTCGAAGTGCATGAGCAACGAGTGGCACAGGGGTGAGACCGCGTGCTGCCCCGGGACCAGCACGGTCGCGCAGCTCACGGCGTCTGGTGTACGCCCGGTGAAGTAGCGAGCCAGGTCGATGTAGTGGACGCCGTGGTCCACGATGTTGAAGTCCTTCAGTCGGCGCCACCAGCGGTCTGGCTGGTCCTGCCAGGACCTGCGCACGTGGGCCACGCTGTAGAGCGGGCCGCAGACGCCGCGGTCGATCAGCACCTTGATGGCGCGGTGAGCGGGCGCCCAACGCGCCTGCTGATTGATCATCAGTGGCACGCCCGCCTGCTCGGCACTGCGGACCATCTGCTTGGCGGACGCCCACTCCATGGCGAACGGCTTCTGCGACAAGATCGGCTTGCCCGCCGCCGCGATCTTGGGCAGGACGTCGGGCCGCACGCTGGCGTGCACGGCCAGGTCCACCACCTCGACCTCCGGATCGTCGACCAGCGCAGCCAGGCTCGTGCCGCCGCGTGGAATGCCCCAGCGGCCCCGGGTCGATTCGACGGCTTGGGAATCGATGTCCATGCAGGCGACGACTTCGTAGCCGAAGTCGCGGTAGGCGGGCAGGTGGGCCGAGTTGGTGATGGCGCCGCAGCCGACGATGCCGATCTTGAGCCGCTGCCCGGTGGGCGGCTTGGGTGCGTAGTCTTCGGGTTTCAGGCCTAGCTCATCGAGACGCATACCAAGCCACCGTCACCTGCGGCACCACCCTGCGTACCGTGCCACGCCGGCCGGTCGGGCGAGCAAGTCCGATTTGGGCGGGTGTCGCCTCGGTGGCAGATGGCGCGCCCGACGGAAAAATGCGCCAGCACGGCTTGCAATTTTGCTCCCCAGACCTGTGCCCATAAGCCATAATCAGGCATCCGCACACTCGTCTCTCTACGAGGCAGGGTCACATGGCAACCGATACCTCCAGCGTGGCGCAGGTTCCGCGGCTCACCACCGAGCAGGTCGCCCAGTTCAAGCGCGACGGCTTCCTGGTCTTGCCGGCAGTGCTCGACCTCGAGCTCTGCCGCCAAACCCGCGAGCAGATGTGGGAGTTGATCGCCGAGCATCGCCCCAGCATGAAGCGGGATGACCCCGAGACATGGCTCCCATTCTCCGACGAGGAGCGGGAGGGCTACACGCGGCCCGAGGGCGGCGGCGACCCCTACTTCGGCGGCGGCGGGCACCGGCTCTACATTCGCAACGGCGCCGAAGAGCTGCTGCTCGACCTGGCGCCGCGCGCCATGTTCGACGTTGCCGAGCAGCTATTGGGCGAGGGTGAGGTCATTTGGCCGAACGGTCTCGACGAGACCAACACCACCATCGGTCCGGCGCTCCTGACCGAGGACCACATCACCAGCATGGAGGTCCACCTGGGGCCGGAGTCCGACAAGTGGCTCGGCAAGGCTACGCGCAAGACCGAACAGGTGCGCCTGCCCAAGACCGGTCCCGTGTGGGCGACCGCCCAGGGATCGCGCGGTCTCTATTGCACGCTGCCCAACAGTCCGGGCGGCCGCGTCAACAAGTACCCGTACGCCAAGGTCCAGCCGAGCGCCAGGTATCCCTCGGCTCACGCGGCGGAAGGCATGTATGAGAGCCGGCGGCGGCTCCAGATCGCGGCCTACTTCGACGACCTGCCGCTTGGCGCCGGCGGCCTCCACCTGTGGCCCGGCAGCCATCAGCGGATTTGGGACCGGTGGTCCGCGATGCACCGCGGCGACATCCCGTCCAACGACGACTGGCTGAGCCTGAGGCATTCCGCGGGAAAGTTCGACGGCTACGTCACGCCGCCGATCTCGGAGATCAAGGAAGACACGCCGGTCGTGGACACCCACGGACCTTGCGGCTCGGTGGTCCTCTGGCACGCCAACATGCTGCACATGGCGGGGCAGAACACGAGCAGCGACATCATCCGTCAGGCCACGATCTACGCCTACGACAAGACCGAGGAATCCCTCCCGGACGAGTTGGCGTTGGCCTACCCGGACGGCGACCTGTGGCGCGACTGGTCCGACGAGCTGCGCGCGACCGAAACGGCGAGCTAGACCTATCGACGTGAGGACGCAGGCCGCCGCCGGCGGTGGCCTGCGCGCCGCGCGGTGGTCCAGGTGCCGACGCTGATCTAATCGGCGCGTGAGCGCCGGGCCTACGCGCTCGGCGGCATGGGCTGGTCGGCGCAGGCCTTCACCATCGACTGGTGTCGCGAGCAGGGCATGGACCTCATCCCCGGCGACGGCTATCTGCGGGCCTGCGTGCCCGCCGTCGTCGGCACCTGGGCCGCGGCCCTGGCTCGCTTTGGGATCCAGAGCTTCAGCGACAATGCGCCGGCGCGCCTTGAAGTTGCGCTCCCCAGCCGCACGTCCATAAGTCATAATCAGGCATCCGCCAACTGGTCTCTCAACGAGGCAGGGATCCCATGGCAACGCCATTCTCCAGCGTGGCGCAAGTTCCGCGGCTCACCACCGAGCAGATCGCCCAGTTCAAGCGCGACGGTTTACTGGTCTTGCCGGCAGTGCTCGACCCCGAGCTCTGCCGCCAGACCCGCGAGCAGATGTGGGAGCTGATCGCCGAGCATCGACCCAGCATGAAGCGGGATGACCCTGCGACATGGCTGCCCTTCTCCGATGAGGAGAAGGACGGCTTTCAGCGCCCCCAAGGCGGCGGCGACCCCTACTTCGCCGGCGGCGGCCACCGGCTCTACGTCCGCAATGGCGCCGAAGAGCTGCTGCTCGATCTGGCGCCCCGCGCCATGTTCGACATCGCCCAACAGTTGCTGGGCGACGGCGAGGTCGTGTGGCCCGGCGGCCTGGACGAGACCAACACCACCATCGGTCCGGCCCTCCTGACCGAGGACAACATCTCCACCATGAAGGTCCACCTGGGTCCGGAGGCCGGGAATTGGCTCGGCCAGGCCACGCGCAAGACCGAGCAGGTGCGCCTGCCCAAGACCGGTCCTGTCTGGGCCACTGGCCAGGGATCACGCGGGCTCTACTGCACGCTGCCCAACAGCCGTGGTGGCCGCGTCAACAAATACCGAAACGCCAAGGTCCAGCCCAGCGCCAAGTACCCCTCGGCACACGCGGCCGAGGGCATGTACGAGAGCCGGCGGCGACTCTCGATCGCGGCATACTTCGACGACCTGCCGCTCGGCGCCGGCGGCCTGCATCTCTGGCCCGGCAGCCACCAGCGGATTTGGGACCGGTGGTCCGCCATGCACCGCGGCGACATCCCGTCCAATGACGACTGTCTGAGCCTGCGGCATTCCGGCGGCAAGTTCGACAGCTACGTCACGCCGCCGATCTCCGAAATCAAGGAGGACACGCCGGTCGTGGACACCCACGGGCCGTGCGGCTCGGTGGTCCTGTGGCACGCCAACATGCTGCACATGGCGGGCCAGAACACCACCAGCGACGTGATCCGCCAGGCCACGATCTACGGCTACAACAAGACCGAGGAGTCCCTCCCGGACGAGTTGGCCCTGGCCTACCCGGACGGCGACCTGTGGCGCGACTGGTCAGACGAGGTGCGCGCGACTGAAACGGCGAGCTAGACCTATCGACGTGAGGACGCAGGCCGCCGCTGGCGGTGGCCTGCGTGTCACGCGGTGGTTCCCTAACTCGTGACGGTCACGACCTTCCTGGGCGACGAAAGCCCGGCGAAACGCTCGGCGCACGACACGCGCCCCGTGGTGATGGGCCGTCGCGGCGTCGTCACATCGGGTCACTACCTGGCCACGGCCGCCGGCTTCCGGATCATGGAGCAGGGCGGCAACGCCATCGACGCAGCCGCGGCCATGTGCTTCTGCCTCAACCTGCTGGAGCCGCAGAGCAACGGGCTGGCCGGTGAGGTGCCCACGCTCATCTACTCGGCGCGCGAGCGCAAGGTCTACGCGCTCAGCGGCATGGGCTGGTCGGCGCAAGCCTTTACCATCGACTGGTGCCGCGAGCACGGCATCGACCTGATCCCCGGCGACGGCTATCTGCCGGCCTGCGTGCCCGCCGTGGTCGGCACCTGGACCGCGGCCCTGGCGCGTTTCGGCACCCTGAGCTTCGGTGAGGTCGCGCAGCCCGCCATCGAGTTGGCCGAGCACGGCTTCCCCGTCTACCAGGGGCTGCACGACGCGCTGGCCGGCAACGAGGCCAAATACACCGAGATCTACCCCAGCACGGGCGAGGTCTACCTGCCGTCGGGACGCGCGCCCGAGGTCGGCGAACTGCATCGCAATCCCGCCTGGGCCGAGACCCTGCGCATCCTCTGCCGCGCCGAGCAGGCGGCTGCCGGACGCGGGCGCGTGGCCGGCATCGAGGCCGCCCGCGACGCCTTTTACAAGGGTGAGGTCGCCGAGCGCATCGTCGATTTCATCACCGCCAACGCGGTCGAGGACGCCAGCGGATCGGCGCACGCCGGCCTGCTGACCTATGAGGACTTCGCCGAGTGGGAGGCGGACTTCGAGGAACCCGTCGGCTTCAACTACCACGGTCTGGACGTCTTCAAGTGCCCCAGCTGGACCCAGGGCCCGGTGTTCCTGCAACAGCTCGCGCTGCTGGAGGGATTCGACCTGGCGGCGCTGGGCCACAACTCGGCGGATTACCTGCACACGGTGATCGAGTGCGCCAAGCTCGCCTTCGCCGACCGCGAGGCCTACTACGGCGACCCGAGCTTCGACGACGTGCCGTTCGACCGGCTGCTCTCCGAGGACTACTCGGCCCAGCGACGCGCGCTGGTCGGCGAGCAGTCGTCGCTCGACATGCGGCCCGGCGACCTGGGGCAGGGCATTCCGGCCTACGCCACCATCGACGTGGCCGACGACAACCGGCAAGCGCTCCAACTGGAGGCCCGCGAGGTTCGGGACCTGGGGCTCGGCCATGCCCACCTGGGCGACACCACCCATCTCGACGCCGTTGACGCCGAGGGCAACATGGTCGCGGCCACGCCCAGCGGCGGATGGTTGGGCACCTCGCCGGTGATCCGCGGGCTCGGGTTTCCGCTGGGCACGCGCGGCCAGATGTTCTATCTCAATCCGGCCCGCCCCAACGCGCTGGCCCCGCGCAAGCGACCCCGCGCCACCCTCACGCCGTCGCTCGCCATGCGCGACGGCGAGCCCTACATGGTGTTCGGCACGCCCGGCGGCGACAGCCAGGACCAGTGGACGCTGCAATTCTTCCTCAACCACGCCCACTTCGGCATGAGCCTGCAGGAAGCGCTGGACGCGCCCACGGTGCACTCGGTCCACTTCCCGTCGTCGTTCTACCCGCGACAGGCCTATCCGGGTCGGGTGGTCGCCGAAGGCCGCATCGGCAGCGACGTCGTCGCCGAGCTCGAGCGCCGCGGCCACGAGGTCGAGCTGACTGACGACTGGGCCAACGGCAAGCCCATGGCAATCCAATTCGGAGGTCCCGGCGGCGTCATCGCCGGAGCGGTTTCCGCCAAAGGCGCCATCGGCTACGCCCTGGGCTGGTAACGGCGCCCGGGTTGTCGGTCCCCTCTCTCATTGGAGACCTTTGCGTAACCCCTCCGTCATTCCGGCGAAGGCCGGAATCTAGCGAACGCTGAACCGGTTAGCCCACGCGTAGGGGCGACGCATGCGTCGCCCTTGCATCTTTATTTGAAGGTCTCCATTCGGATAGGGATAGGGCGAAGGTGCGGCCAGACGATCTTGGACCGGCGCGAATCGCCCGCGGCCCAATACCTAACCACCCGGCGTGGACGCGGCTGCTGCGTCGAAGGCGCGCTTAGGCTCCCGCACTCCGCGCAGCCGTCAGCAACTCCAACAGCCGCTCCCGCGCGGCGTGCTGCATGGCCACCCGCGTGGCCAGCTCGATCTGCCCCGGCGTCTCGGTCGTCATCCCGAATTGCATGCCGCGCGAATACAGGTAGAACGGCAGCGGCCAGTCGCCGCCGTCCATGTATTCCTGAAACGCCTCCTCGCGCGACCGGTCCTCGCCCACCGAGATTAGACCGCCCTCAACCGGCGACTCGTCCACCTCTGACTTGCCGGTCACCGGCCCGCGCTCGGCGACGGCCTGGACGATCTCCGGGTGCCACGCGCGGTCCTCGAGGAATGCGTATACGTAGAACCCGTCTTCCTCGGGGTCTTCGTGGGCATCGATGAAGGCGTCGAACGCGTCGTGCTCAATCATTGCCCGCAGCGTGCGCACCTCGGGAACCTCGTCGCGGTCGTAGGTCCGGTTGATGTCGATGCCGTCCGCGTTCTCCCGGGTGCCCAGCGTGCAGCCGGTGGGATTCAGACAGGGAAAGACGCTGAAGGCAATGGCCGGATGCTCGGTCCAATGGCGCTGTTCCAGGAATTCCAGCACTGATATGTACCCGGCGGGTTCGTCACCGTGGACGCCGCCGAACAACCCCACGTGCGCCAGCGCCGGCGCCCGCGGTTCAACGTCCACGCGCAGGAGATCGAGACCCAGCTCGGCCACCGGGTGACGGGTCAGCGTCAGCTGCGGCGCGTCGCACGATGCGACGACCCGCGCCACGATCTCGTCATAGTTGGCTGGCGGTTGCATGAATTCGCACTGGCGCGGAAGGCCTCGCAGCCTACCTACTGCGACCGCGCGCCTCAGTCACAAATCTGCCACTTCGGGAGGCTTGGCTCGGTGTCCGGTGGCCCAGGCTGCGTGCAGCCTGGGAGACTCGACGGCGGCCGGCCCCACGCTGCACGCAGCGCGGGCCACCGGACCTGTCCCCGTCCGTCATTCCGGCGGAGGCCGGAATCCAGCCGGGGTCGCGGGCGCGTCGGGCGGACCTGGACCCCGGCCCCGCATCGAGTACGCGGCGGGCTCTTCGCCGGGGTGAGGGGAGAGCGCCAGTTCGATAGGGGACCACGCTGGATCGCGCACCCCAGCCCGACCCTCTGATCGGCACTCGCTATTTGGATTCCGGCTGCGTCAGCCCAAACCCCGCGCCTTGCGGGTCCAGGAGGAAGGCAAGGCGTCCCGCCATCGGAATGTCCGTCGGCGTCATGGCAACCTGGGCCCCGCTGGCAACCGCCTTGTGCACCACCGCGTCAACGTCCGTGACCTGGAAGTACACGCTCCAATGCGCCGGGACGCCCCGCTCGCGCAGGTGCTCGGGCATGCCCATGACTCCGGCCGCGCCCAGCCCGTCGGCCAGCAGAATGGTGTAGTCACCACCCTCGGCCATCGTCATCGTCTCCGACTCGAGTCCCAGCAGCTGCGTATAGAACGCGGTGACGGCTTCCGGTTCGTTGGCCAGCAGCTCGCACCAGTGGATCGTGTTCGGCTCGGACTTCACGCCCGCGCCGATGTGGTCCTTGGCCTGCCACAACGCCACATATGCGCCCGCCGGATCGCTGATGAAGCTCATGCGGCCCGCCTCGAAGACATCGAACGGCGGCGCGCCCACCACGCCTCCCAATTCCGGAACCCGAGCCGCAATGGCGTCCACGTCGTCCACGGCCAGATGGATCATCCAATGGGGTGGAATCCCCGCCTGCCGCTGGTCCTCCGGCTGCTCGTACATGCCGCCCACGAACGCGCCGTCCACCATCGCCATCGTGTAGAAGACCTCGCCCGACTCGTCCATCGGGTTGTCCTGGCAGTTCCACCCGAACAGGTCCGCATAAAACGCCTTCGCCGCCGCCTGGTCGGTGGTCGACAAATCGACCCAACACGGGGCGCCCTGCGTATGGCTCGTGAACTTCATTGGGAAACGGTTCGCTCTCCGTGCAGGCGGCGATCAGTCACTTGGGCGGACTGAGCTTTCGGGCCGGGACGTGAATATCAACGTCAAGCTGGCCCTGGTCATCGATCACCGTTTCGTCGCGTCCGATCCCGGCATCCGAGGCTTCCAGATCGCCTTGATTTCCAGAAAGTCCTTGTACGTCGCGTCCGGAAGATCGGTCAGAGCTCCCCGCAGCGACGCCAATGACGGCTTGTCTTCAATTGGGCGCTGGGCGGGCCCAGATCCGCCTTCCGGCTGTACGTTGTAGTCGTCCTCAGAGTCTGGCGTCGGCTTCTTCACTAGCTCGATTCAGCCTTGGCTTCGCGCAGCAACTGCACCGCCGTGACTCCCAGCAGCACGGGCAGCGTGACGTCGATGATGATCCACAGCAGCTCCGAGCTGTGGGCCGGATCGGCAAACTGCACGCCGAACCAGTTCCACAGCAGCGCCAGGAAGAACGGCACCGAGAAATAGAAGAGGAAGTTCGCTTCCAGGTACTCCCGGGTCACTGTCTGGTCGGTGAGGCCAGCGCACATGCGCTGCTTGCGCAGGAAGGTCACCACTACCGTGAGCGCCACGCCGATCACCTGCAAGGGATTCATGACGCTCCAGGCGGCGAGCGAGGCGTCCTCCCACGTCGGGTCGTAGAACTGCGTGACCAGAAAGTGGATGGCCACCATGGCCCCCACGCCAAACAGGTAGACGGCGATGAGCCGCTTCAGGTTTGCCACCATTGCTCACTCCCAGCATCGGTGAGCGCCCGTGCTCTGCGGCGGATGCACCGCCCCGGGCTTCGATCCGCCCGCGATTCTTGCACAAGCCGGTGCGGTGATTCACCGGCCATCGTCCAGGGCGCGTCATTCCCGCGGAGCCTGTCCCCACGAAGGCGGGGATCGAGAATTCAATCCGCGGCTGCCCTCAGCTAAACGAGCGCGGCGCTCAGACTCCAGCATCGATCGGCTCGCCCGGCAGGTCTCCGTCCAACAGCGGCGGCAGCAACTCCGCGAGGCGGCCGGGGACGAACGTCTCGCCTGATCGCCGCACCTCGTCGGTCGGCCACCAACGATGCTCGCGGAACTCCTCGCGCTCAGGCCCTTCCATGTGGCGCGCCGTGGTCTCAACGTGATCCGTGCGGGCCAGGAAATAGCGCTCGCGCCAGTCGTACCAGCGCCCGTGCCACTGCGCCACGTGCCGCCGATGCCAGACGCAGGGACCGACGTGAATGTTGCGAATTCCGGTCTCCTCGGCGCACTCGCGTCTGGCGGCCTGTTCATGGGTCTCGCCTGTCTCCACCAGCCCGCCGGGCATGTGCCAGAAGGACTCTGGGCCGTGGTCGCAGCCGTCGGTGACGGTCGCCAGGATCAGCAGCACGCGATGCTGCGAATCGAGCAGGATCACTCGCGCCGTCGGCCGCACGAATGGGTTGTCGAGGTCGCCGATCGGCATAGTGCGGCGAACCGGCTTTCAGTCTGACCTGGTACCGGCCGGCAAGATTTCAACGGTTGCCAGGCAACCGGGCACATCCCGCAATGCGGCGTCGCACGAAATCAGCGGCGCCCCGAGGATCTCGGCCAGCGCCAGATATAGGCCGTCGTAGACCGTCACGTTTGATCGGAACGCAAACGCCCTGGAAATCAACACCGTATGGGGAAACCGCTGGATCGGTAGCCGCACCAAGTCGTCCAGTGACGCTCCGGCCCGAGCGACTGACATCTCGCCCCGAAGTGCCAGCCCACGTAGGGTCTGGCCGACTTCAGCATCCAACAAGTGCGGCGCGCAGACGGTTTCCCGGTACGCAAATCGCCGCGCGAGCGATTCGCCAGCGGGGCTGCCGGTTCTGAGAAACATATCGACCACCACCGACGCGTCAGCGACGATCACCGCCGCTCGCGTTCCGCCCGCACCAGCTCAGCCGCAGACTCGGAAGGCTCCAGGCGCTCCCGCGCGGCAATGCGCGCCAGCACCTCCTCAACCGGCGGCACTGAGAGGGCTTGCTCCAGTTCGCGCAGCAGAAAGTCGGACAGGCTCAACCCGGCGCGGGCGGCGCGGGCCTTGGCCTCACGATGCACGTCGTCGGGGACGTTCCGGACTTGGATCATCTTTGGCATGTGGCAAACAGTAACACATGTGCATCACATGCACATCGGCCCACCCCGACGACGTCGACTCGATGGTACGCATCTGGCCGTTTGACATGCCCCATCCATGCGGAAATACTCCGCGCCAACTGAATACCGAACCACCGTTCGCTTCAGGTGCCCACCCAGGGAGAATAGGGAAGGCGGTGAAAATCCGCCGCGGTTGCGCCACTGTAAGCGGGATTTTGGGGCCGGAGCCCACTGTCAGCCATCTGATGGGAAGGGCCCGGCGAACCACCTAAGCCCGTAAGCCAGGAGACCTGCCTAAGCGAGAGGTGACCACTCTCCGCCATAGAGAGGGTCCTCGCGGTCAGGTCGTTGTACCTGGCACACGGAAGCCCAGGTCTCCAGCGGAGAGCCGCTGGAGGTGAGGCTTGCTCGGGACCGCGCGACTGACGTCGCTGCGTGACTTTCGCCAGGCTGGCATCTCAAGACGTCTGGCCGTCGGCGGCGCCGTTCTCACCGTGCTGGCCCTTGCAGCGGCCCTGGTCTCCCTCAGTCTCGGGCCAGTCGACATCCCGGTCGCCCACGTGGCCTCGATTGTGCTTTCGGCGGTCCGTATCGAGCTTGCCGACGTCGGTCGCACCGAGCAGCTCGTCATCGAGCAAATCCGCCTGCCTCGCATTCTCGTCGGAGCCGTCGTCGGGATGGGGCTGGCGGTGGCCGGAGCCACGATGCAGGGGCTCTTTCGCAATCCCATGGCGGACCCCGGGATCATCGGCGTCTCCGCGGGCGGCGCCCTGGGCGCGGTCATTGCCATCGCCACGGGCGCGACCGGCCTCTTCTTCCTCGCCCTGCCCACATTTGCCTTCGTGGGCGCGTTGGCTGCCACCTTCCTCGTCTACGGCATCGCGGCCGTCGGCGGCCACTTCTCGATGGCCACCCTGTTGCTGGCGGGCATCGCCGTCAACGCCTTCCTGGGCGCCATCGTCTCCACGATCATCATCGTCCTGCCCGACAACGAGGCCCTGCGCGAGATTCTGTTCTGGCTCGCCGGCGGCCTGGATTCGCGCGCGTGGGAGCACGTGCAGATTTCGGCGCCGTTGATTCTCGCCGCCACCGCCGTCATCTTGCTGGCCGCGCGCGACCTCAACCTCCTGATGCTCGGCGACGACGAAGCGCGCGCCATGGGGGTGCGCGTCGGTCTGACGCGCGCCGTTCTGCTGGCCGCCTCGGCGCTGGCAACAGGCGCCGCCGTGGCCGTCAGCGGAACCATCGCCTTCGTGGGCCTGGTGACGCCCCACATCCTCCGCCTGGTGCTGGGACCCGATCACCGCGTGCTGATTCCCCTCAGCGCCATTGCCGGCGCGGTCTTTGTGATCGTCGCCGACACGGTCGCCCGCACCGTCGTGCAGCCGGCCGAGTTTCGCGTCGGCGTGCTGACGGCCTTCGTCGGCGCGCCGTTTTTCGTCCTGCTGCTGATTCGCAACAAACGTCGGGCGCAGGCGCTATGAAGCGCGAGCAACGGAAGGGCCGTCACTTGTCACGTCATTAGCGTCCGAAATCCCTGCATCCCACCTGCCGTGAATAGGCGGCATCACCGGGTCGACGCGTGGAGACGCTCGACCAACCGAAAGGATCGTTCGAAGACATGCGACGACTGCGCACCATGGCCCTGATTTCCTTCGTGCTCGCCGCGCTTGCGCTTGCCCTCGCGGCATGCGGACCGGAATCGGAGATTTCGCCGGCTGCTGAAGCGACGACCCCTGCGCCGCAGCCCAGGGTCGAGCCGACCGCGACGGCGGCGCCGATTCCCACCCAGACCGCTGAGCCGACGGCGACCGCGACCGCGGCGCCAACCCCGACCCAGACGGCCGAGCCCACGCCGACCGTGGATGCGATGGCGCTGTCGCCAGAGGTCGAGCAGGCGTTTGCCAACGTCCGCGGCATCGTCGACTCCACCAACTTCAGTTGGCCTCGTGAAGTCGAGGGGCTCAACGGCGTCTTTAGCATCCCGGCCAAGCCGCTGCGCATTGTCACGGCCTCGGTTGGGCACGACGAAATGACGCTGGCCCTGGTGCCGCTGGATCGGCTGGTGGCCGTCGGCAGCGCCTCGCAGAACTCGACCTATTCCAACGTCGCCGACTTGCTGCAGACCAAGCCCCAGATTTCCCGCGACCCCGAGACGATCATCGCCGCGGCGCCGGACGTCGTGGTGACCAGTCCGTTCTTCTCCGCCGACGGTGTCGAGGCCCTTTCGAAGGCCGGCGTGCTCGTGATCCAGACCGAGCTGAAGCACGACCCGGAGGCCCGCATCAACAACATCCTCTTGATGGGCTACATCTTTGGCGAAGAGGAGCGGGCCGTGGAATTCGCCACTGAGGTTCGTGACCGGTATGAGTCCCTCATTGCCGTGACCGGCGCCGTCGAATCCCGCCCCCGCGTGCTGGCGCTCACCCAGTACTCCGACACGCTGTGGGTAGCCGGGGCGGACTCCACGGAAGGCGGCGTCATCGAAGCGGCAGGCGGACTGAACGCGGCGGCCGACGCCGGCGTCGAAGGCAACCAGACCACCAGCCTCGAGGGCGTGATTGCCATGGCGCCCGAGATCATCGTGATCGCGCAGCCCGTCGAGTTCGGGGCGGAGGAATTCAGGCAGAGCCTGCTCGACAATGAGGCGCTGGCCGAACTGCCCGCCATCAAAAACGATGCCGTATACATCGTGGAGAGCAAGCACTTCACGACGCTCTCATACTGGAACATCCGTGGAGCCGAGGACCTGGCGCGGCTGCTGTGGCCCGATGACTTCGCCGATTCCGAGAGCCCACCCTTTAGTCTGGCGGGGTAGCCCATGACGCGAGTTGCACCGTCCACGGCGCTCCGTGCCGACGATCTGAGCTTCCGGGTCGAGGCCAAGTCGCTCCTCGAGCGGGTCAACCTGCACGCGGATCGCGGGCAGATGGTCGGTTTGATCGGACCGAATGGCGCCGGAAAGTCCACGTTCCTCCGCGCCATGGCGGGCGTGTTGCGTGTCCACGAAGGCGTGGTCTGGCTCGAGGGCGAAGACCTGGCCGCGCTCCCCGCCAAGGAGGTGGCGGCCAGGCTGGCGCTGGTGCCCCAGCTCGCGCCCTACACCCATGGCTTCACCGTGCGCGAGCTCGTGCTCATGGGACGCTATCCCCACCTGGGCCGCTTTGAAATCGAGGGGTCGGCCGACGACCGCATAGCCCGCGACGCCATGCGCCTGACCGAAACCGAGGAGTTCGAGGCGCGAACGCTGGACACACTGTCCGGGGGGGAGCGTCAGCGCGTGTTCGTTTCGCGCGCCCTGGCGCAGCAACCCCGCGTGCTCCTGCTGGACGAACCGACTGCGAACCTGGACGTGCTGCACAAGCTGCGCGTGCTGGATCTGGTCCGGCGGCTGGTCGACGAGGGGCTCACGGCGGTGGCCGCCATCCATGACCTCGGCATGGCGGCGCGCTACTGCGATCGCTTGATCCTGCTCAGTGCCGGCAGGGTGCTTGCCGAAGGCGCCCCGGAAGAGGTATTGGTTCCCGAGATCATCGAGTCCGCCTTCGGCGTCGAATCGGCCGTCTACCGCGACCCGGCCACGGGATCGCTGGCCGTCAGCGTGATTGGTCCGTCCGCCGGCAACGGCGTTCCACCCCCGGCCGCCCGCGTCAACGGCTGGAGCGATCACGAAGACCGTGAGGCCGACGTCGTCGCACCGGGGGCGAAGGCGGTCCGACCATGAGCGAACCCGATCCGCACACACCGCCCGCCGAGGTCGCCAAGACCCGTCGCAAGCGCCACGGGCTGGTGATCGTCAACACCGGTGAGGGCAAGGGCAAGACGACCGCCGCCCTCGGGGTGATCTTTAGGGCCTGGGGACGCGACTTCAAGATCCGTATGTTCCAGTTCATCAAGCACACCGGCGCCACCTTCGGCGAACACCGCGCGGCCATGCGGCTCGATATCCCCATCGAAGCGCTGGGCGACGGATTCACCTGGCTCTCCAAGGACATGGATCGCACCCAGGCCCTGGCCGTGGAGCAATGGGGGCGCTGCAAGGAGGCCATCCTGAATGGCGAGGAGGACATCATCGTGCTCGATGAGTTCACCTACGCCATGCACTACGGCTGGGTGCCCGTGGCCGATGTGGTGGACACGCTCGGGCAGCGCCCGGCGCGCATGCACGTCATCATCACGGGGCGCTATGCGCCGCAGGAGTTGATCGACGTTGCCGATCTGGTGACCGAGATGCGAATGATCAAGCATCCCTACCGCGAGCAGGGCATCCGCGCCCAGCAGGGGATTGAGTTCTAGCCGTGACGATCGACGTGGTCGTCGGAGACATTCGTCCGGGTGACTCCCGTGCGAAACGCGCGGCGGCGGAGCGTCATCAGCGGCTCACCAAGCCGCCGGGCAGCCTGGGGCGGCTGGAGGACCTGTCCTTACAGCTTGCGGGCATCTTCGGAACCGATCGGCCAACCGTGCAGGGCGCCACGGTCATCGTGGCGGCCGCCGATCACGGCGTGGCGGCGCAGGGTGTCACCGGCTATCCCCAGGCGGTGACCGCCCAGATGGTGCGCAACTTCCTGGCGGGCGGTGCGGCCATCAGCGTCATGGCGCGGTCCCGCGGCGTGGACCTGGTCATCGTCGACGCCGGCGTGGCCACGCCGCTGCCCGCGCATCCGGACCTCCAGGTCGTCGCGCCGGGACGCGGCACGCGCGACATCACGCAGGGCCCGGCCATGACGCGCAGCCAGGCGGAAGCCTGCCTCCGGGCCGGCGTTGCGCTGTCCACGGCAGCCGCCGAACGCGGGGCAGCCATCATCGGCATGGGCGACATGGGCATCGGCAACACCACGTCCGCCAGCGCCATCACGGCGGCCGTCACGGGCGCGTCTCCCACGCAAACCACGGGACGCGGCACGGGGCGCACCGACTCCGAGCTCGCGCACAAAATCGCCTGCGTCGAGCGCGCCCTGGACGTGAATCACCCGGATCCGATCGACGGTTTGGAAGTGCTCGCCAAGGTCGGCGGCTTCGAGATCGGCGTGCTGGCCGGCGTGGTGCTGGGCGGAGCGCTGGCGGGGCGGGCGGTGGTGCTGGACGGCTTCGTCTCCGGCACCGCCGGTCTCATCGCCCACCGTTGCTGCCCGACGGTCCGCGACTATCTCATTGCCGGCCATCTGTCAGCCGAGCCCGGCCACCGCATCGCCCTCGAGCACATGCAGCTCCAGCCGCTGCTCGATCTCGGCATGCGCCTGGGGGAGGGCACCGGCGCATTGCTGGCGGCGGGGCTGGTCGAAGTCGCCGCCGCCTGCCTAACCGAGATGGCCACGTTCGACGAGGCCGGCGTGTCCGACCGCGAGCCGGACTAAACCTGTGCGAAGCCTGCGACTCGCCATTAGTTTCTTGACGGTGATCCCCGTCGCGCCGAGGGACACCGGTCCCATGGGTCCGGCGCGCGCCTATTTTCCGCTGGTCGGCCTCGGGCTCGGCGGCATCCTGGCCGGCCTGGACCTCGCGGCCCGGCAGGTGCTGCCGATGCCGGCCGTTGGCGCGCTGCTGGTGGCCGCCCTGCTGGCCCTGACGCGAGCCATCCACACCGAGGGTTTTCTGGATACTTGCGACGGCGTGCTCGGCGGACGCGACCGCGCGGCGCGACTGGAGATTCTGCGGGATTCCCGCGTCGGCGCCTTCGCCGTCGTTGGCGGAGCGTGCCTCGTGCTGCTCAAGTGGACCCTCGTGATAGGTATTCCGGACGCGGAACGAACCAGTCTCCTGGTGCTCTTCCCCTGCCTCTCGCGGTGGGGCATGGTGGCCACCATGGGCGTCTTTCCCTATGCGCGAGCCCAGGGCCTCGGCACGGCGTTTCAGTCTGGCGCCAACTGGCGTCAGCTCGTGATCGCCCTCGCCACGGCCGTGCTGGCCGGTTGGCTGCTGCTGGGCAGCGCCGGGTTGGTCCTGTTCGCGGGCGCGACGGTGGTTGCGCTCGTGCTCGGCTGGTGGTTTCGGCGCCTGCTCGGCGGCATGACCGGCGACACCTACGGCGCAACCAACGAGGTGGCGGAGGTGGCCGTGCTGGTGCTGGGTCTGAGCGTGGCGCCGGCGCTGATCGACGCTCCGTTCTGGTAAATGGCGCAGGCAAAGATCGGCGCCGGCGGGCGCCTAAAGGAGTGACGATGGGCCACTGGTATCTGGTGCGACATGGTGAAACCGATTGGAATCTCAACGAGCGAATTCAAGGCCAGACGGATACACCCCTAAATGCCACCGGTCGCCGGAAGGCCGACCTGCTGGGACGACGGTTGGACGACGTGCATTTCGACGCGATGTACAGCAGCGATCTGGCACGCACCTACGAGACTGCGCAGCTGGTTGCGAAGGGCCGTGATCTCGCAATCGTCGCCGATCCCGACCTGCGCGAATTTTCCTTTGGCGAGTGGGAGGGCCTGACCGACGCCGAGATAGAGGCCCGGCAGCCCGGCGCGCTGACCGAGCGGATCAGCGCCGGAAACGAGGCGTTTTCCGCACCCGGCGGCGAAAACACCTGGCAGGTGCTGGAGCGCGTGCGGCGTTTCTGCACCCGCACCGCCGAGCGCCACGACCCGTCGGAAGACATCCTCGTCGTCGCGCACGGCGGATCAATTCGTGCCCTCGCGGTGGCGTTGTTGGACCTGGCGGAGACCGACTTCTGGCGCTTTCGGATCCACTGCGCCAGCCTGGGCATCGTCCGCAATCACTCCGACGGGCGCGTGCTGGTGCGATGGAATGACATCAGCCACCTGCCAGCCGCGGACCGCGACACGCCGGTATGAGCAAACGCCTCACCCTGGTGCTGGGCGGCGTGCGCGCCGGCAAGAGCCGCTATGCGCAAACGCTGGCGCAGGCCGGGCAGCGTGTGCTCGTCGTCGCCACGGCGGAGGCGGGCGACGAGGAAATGGCCCCCCGCATCGAGGCGCACCGGGCGGAGCGACCCGCCGCCTGGGACACGCTGGAAGAGCCGATCGACGTGGCGACGGCCCTGGCCCCGCGCTTGCCCAACTACGACACCGTGCTGCTCGACTGCCTCACCCTCTGGGTCAGCAATCTGCTGCTCGGACACGCCGACGCCGGGCAGGCCGCTCCCGACATCTCCGCCGAGGCCCACCGCCTGCTCGAGCTCTACGAAGATGGCGACGCCGCCTGGATCGTCGTCAGCAACGAGGTAGGCCTCGGCGTCATCCCGGCGAACGAGCTGGCGCGCAGCTATGCGGACGCACTCGGATGCGTCAACCAAATCTTTGCCGCCGCAGCTGACGACGTGAACCTGATGGTTGCCGGGGTGCCGCTGAGCATCAAGGCCTCGAGCGGAGAAGGGAAGGGGTGCTAGCACCCCGCCAACCAATCAGCCTCGGCGCTTGGCTGTGCGGCCACTGGTCGTCACACCGCCGCCAACCACTCGGCAGTTATGCACCGCGACCAGGCCCGGCAGGCGACTGAACGCCTGACGCTCGGCCCATCCGATGCGGTCGGCGTCCTCGGCAAAGAGCAACCCCAGCACCGTGCCGCTGTGCGCCACGTTGACGCCAACCGCCCCGGCGGCGCGCCCCAGTTCCAGTACCGACGCTAGCTGCGGCTTGGGGAGCACCGCCTGGTTCGCCAGGCTGCTCAGCGTCGCCCCTTCCCCAATGGGCCGCGCGTCGCCCTCGGCCAATCCAGACGTGATGAGATCGAGGGCGTCGCGAAATCGTGCCGCGTGGGATCGAAGCTCGGCCCGTCGGTCCACCGCGTTGAACGCTTCGGTATCGAGCTCGTCGGCAAACTCCAGCGCCAGGGTCCGCATTTCGGGCGGCGGTCCTAGCGACCGCGCCATGCGACCACCGCGATGATCGAACAGCGCGATGCCGGGCAGCATCACGCCGTCGCTCGGCTCCACGGCCAGCGCGAGCGCCGCCTGTTGTTGCGGGTCGATGGACCTGCTCAGTGCCGCCGCCGACGCGCCGATGGCCGCCGCCACGTCGGCCGTGCTGCTGGCCATTCCCTTGGCTCGCGGCAGCGCCGTTTCGAGATGCAGGCGGGCGTCCAGGTCGCGACGTCCCAGGAATTCGAGCGTCAGCGCCACGGCCCGGCGGGCCTTGGGAGCGTGTGCCGGTCCGTCGACGAACCCGGCGCCGTCGGCGAGCTCAACCGTCGCCGTCGAGCCCAGATCGATCGGACAGGTCACCATCACAATCGTGCCGTCCAACTCGCCCTGGGCCAGCTCGCCGCACGTGCCCGGCGCCCAGGCCATGCCGCGCGCGACGGCGCCTTCGACCGCATCCCTGCAAGTGGACGCGGTCATGGATCGAGACCCGTGATGCGATTGATCAATCCCATGTCCAGGTGATGCCGCACCAACGACGCCAGCTTGTCGTACTCGGCGCTTGGCTCGATGTCGTCGTGGCCGGTTGGCAGGCTGAGACCTCGCCGCGAACCGGCGCAGGCCAGAATCGAACGGCGCACGTCCCGGTTGCGAAACAGGCCGTGCAGATTGGTCCCGAGCGTCAGGCCCTCGTCGTCCATCGCGCCGTCCCGATAGTCGACGCGCCGCCCGGACTGCTCCTCCACCACGAAGGGACTCGCACTACCGGCGGCCGACGTCACGCCCATGTGGATTTCGTAGGCGACGACCGGCGCGCCGTCGCACCGGCGCAACAGACCCTGGCTTCCGGCGACCCTGGCCGTCACCTGATGCGTCGCCTTGTCCGCACGAAAGATCGTGGTGGCCGGCAGCAGCCCCAGACCCGGCGTTTCCGCAGCCCGAGATTCAATTGAATCCGGATCCAAGAGCCGCTCCCCGAGCATCTGGTATCCCGCGCAAATCCCGATCACCGGCGCCCCGCGGCGGCGCGCGTTCGCGATGCGCTCGGCCAGGCCCCGCTCACGCAGCCAGCCAAGATCGGCCACCGTGGTCTTGCTCCCGGGGATGACCACGAGGTCTGGCTCGCCGAAGTCGCTCGTCCGCGCGACAAATCGCACCCGCACGCCCCACTCCTGGCGCAGCGGGTCGAAGTCGTCGAAGTTGGCGATATGCGGCAGCCGCATCACGGCGACGTCAATGGCGGCCACGCCGTCGGTCGCCGGCTCCGCGCCGAGGCCGACCGAATCCTCCTCGGGAATGTGAATGTCGGTGAAGTACGGCACCACGCCTACCACCGGCGCGCCGGTGCGCTCGCGCAGAAACTCCAGGCCGGAATCGAGCAGGGACGGATCGCCGCGAAACTTGTTGATCACGTGACCGCCGACCAGTGCCCGCTCCTCCGGCTCCAGCAGCTCCATCGTTCCGACAAGCTGCGCGAAGATCCCGCCGCGATCGATGTCGCCCACCAGGAGCACCGGCGCCTGGGCATGGCGCGCGACCCGCATGTTGACGATGTCGTGCTGCTTGAGGTTGATCTCCGCCGGGCTCCCGGCGCCCTCGATCACCACGACGTCATATTGCGCTCGCAGCCGATCGAGAGCCGCCGTCACCATCGCCCACATCTCGGGTTTCAACCGCTGGTACTCGCGGGCCGAGGCCACGGCTTGCGGCCGGCCCAGCAATATCACCTGCGAGCGACGGTCGCCCTCGGGCTTGAGCAGGATGGGGTTCATGTCCACGCTCGGGGCCATGAGCGCCGCCGCGGCCTGCACCGCCTGCGATCGGCCGATCTCGCCGCCATCGGGTGTGGCGTAGGAGTTCAGGGACATGTTCTGCGCCTTGAACGGCGCGACCTGAAACCCGTCCTGGGCGAAGATGCGGCACAGGGCCGTCGCCAGGACGGATTTGCCGGCGTGCGACGAGGTGCCCTGAACCATCAGCACCTTGGCGCGGCGGTCAGCCATGCGCCAGAACGTCCCGCAACGCGGCGATGAGCCGGGCGCACTCCTCGGGCCGGCGCACGGCGATGCGAATGCAGTCGGGCAAGCCAAAGGACGTGCAGTCCCGCACCAGGATTCGCCTACGGAGCAGCGCGCGGCGCACCTTGGTCGCGTCGTCCACTCGCACCAGCATGAAGTTGGCGGCCGACGGAATCGCCGGTACGCCCAGGGCGGCAAGCTGCGCCTGGAGGTAGGCCTTGGCTTCGGCGATGACCTCGCGAGCCGCGGCCACGTGCGCCTCGTCCGCCAGCGCCGCCAGACCCGTCGCCTGCGCCACGCCGTTCACGCTCCACGGTGGCTGGTGGCTCTTTGTGGCCGCGACGACTTCAGGCTGCGCCGCCATGTAGCCCAGCCGCACGCCGGCCAGCGCATGGTCCTTGGTCATCGAGCGCAGCAGGACGACGTTGCCGCATTGCAGCAACGGCAGCGCGTCCCATCGATCGTCCGCCAGCGGGACGTAGGAAGTGTCCAGCACCAGCAGACCGTTTTGGCCCACGGCTGCGCTCAGCCGCTCGACGGATTCGCGATCCAGGTAGACACCGGTGGGGTTGTTCGGATTGCAGAGAAACACCATCTCTGGACGGGTTGCCTCGATCGTCTGGACCGCCGCGTCGATGCGCCACGCGAAGTCCTCTGCCGCGTCAGCCGCCACGAACTTCACGTGCGCGCCGGTAGCATCGGCCGCCGCCTCGTACTCCCCAAACGTCGGTGCGAATACCAGACAGGTGGCCCAGGGCGGCACGTGGGTGTCAACCAGCAGGTGGATCAGCTCCGTCGATCCGTTGCCGACCATGAGCTGATCGATGTCGACGCCGAGGTGCGCGGCCAGCGCCTCACGTAGGACCAGGCACTCGCGATCGGGGTAGGCCGAGAGGTCCGCCTCGGCGGCGGCTTGCCGCACCCTCGGCGACGGTCCCAACGGATTGATGTTGGAGCTGAAGTCCAGCACCTCGTCACGTGTCAGGTTTGCGGCGCGCAGCTCGGCGGTGTCGAAGCCGCCGTGCACCGTGGTCATGTTGGGTGGCGTTGTCCGGTCAGCCGGTGATCGCGACGCGCGCGGCCAGAACGCCGAGCGCTACGACGACGGCGAGCACCGCCGTTCCCTTGACGATGCGGACCGCTCGGTCAATGTCGGCCGGCTCCGGCGCCCGCAGCCCTTCGCCCAATCGGTAGTGCCCCGGCTTTTCCAAGCAAACTCCCAGCAGCCCCGCCATCACGCTCATCGTCACTCCGGCATTCGGGCTGGCGGTTGCGCCGCGATCGCACCGCATTGTGCGCCAGGCACGGCCCACGGGAAGCCGCGCCAGCCAGCCACTCACCAGCAGAAGCAGGCCGCTCAATCGGGCCGGAATCAGGTTGACGGCGTCGTCCAGGCGAGCGGACGCCTTGCCCAGGTATTCCGTCGTCCCGCGATAGCCCACCATGCTATCCATGGTGTTCAGCGCGCGATAGGCGATGGCGCCCGGCACGCCGAATACCGCGAAGGCGATCCAGGGCCCCACGAAGCTGTCCGTGGTGTTCTCGGCCACGGACTCGATTGCCGCGGCGGCCACCAGCGGCGGTGTGAGCGAGGCGGCGTCGCGGCTCACCAGGCTCCGCAGGCTCTCGCGCGCGTCATCCAGCCGACCCGCGGCCAGCGCTCGCTCGGTCCGGTCCGCCGCCGCCGTCAGTCCTGTCACCGCGAACGCCGTGCGCAGCACCACGGCGCCGCCAATCAGGTAGGCGATTTGATGCAGCGACGCCAGCGCAGCCAACCCAAACCACGCGGCGGTACCCGCACCGCCCACGACCAGGACCACAATGACGCAGCCGTAGGCGAATGCCGCGACCGGGTGCCGCGGAGCAATGCGCTGCAGCGCTCCCGTGGCCTTCCCGATCCAAACCACCGGATGCACCGCGCGCGGAGGTTCCGGCAGCAGCAGGTCCAGGAGCGCCGCCAACAGAAGCACCGCGGCGTTCCAGATCAGGTTCTCCGGCCACGGATCGAGCATCTTGCTGCGCCACTCTACGCGGACGCCTCGGGACCGGATAGCGCTGCCGCAGATGACCCGGGGCGATGACGGCTGGTGGCGCGTGCCGGACCCCGCACAGCGTTTGCCCATGCTCTTCGGGCTGAAAGCCGCGCTGCCGTCCGACGCCTCGCCGCAGCGGTGACGGTTGAGTGTGCGGAGGGCGCCGTCGATCCAGATTCCAAGTGGCGACGCCGGCGAGCTTCGGTCACACCTTCGCCCTTCAGGAAGCCCCGGTCCCGTTCGTGGTGAGCCAGTCGAACCACGCCCTTCGACAAGCTCAGGGCGAACGAATAGGCAGCTGCGGCACGCCCCAACGGTCATTCGGAGCGCAGCGAGGAATCTAAGGAGCCGGCGGTGGGGCACAACGCCAGTCGGCTCCTTCCGGCTCCGCCCCTTCCGTCATTCCGGCGGAGAGCCTGCCCCGTACTCGATACGGGGCCGGAATCCAGTTCAGGTCTCAGGCGCGTCGGGCGGACCTGGACCCCGGCCTTCGCCGGGGTGACGGAAAAGCGCCGAGGTGACGGGAAACGCGCCCTGAGTCGAGCACTTCGCCGCGGCGGCACGGTCCAATGGTCGTCATTCCGAGCGCAGCGAGGAATCCAAGGGGTAGAAAAGAGGCACAGTGTCGGCAAATGTCTCACGACGCGTGGGCGTAAATGCCAACTCCACAGGGTGCCCCGTGACCGAACGCCAGGACATTCTCGACCTGCACCTCGCCGCCCTGTTCACCCAGGACGAGCACGGCAATCTCGTCGCCACCAACGACCCCGAACCCGACCAGGTCGCCGCGCCCCGCCTCTACCTCGGTCGCAGCCAGTCGCGCGCCGTGCTGCGCTTCCGACGGGACATGGACCAGTCAACCCGAGCCGACCTCCGCAACCTGGCGGCCCCAGACCTGACCGAAATCGACCCCAACCGCGAGCCGCTCAACCACGCGGCCATGGCCGACCTGCTCGCCGCCGAGCAACCCATCGAGAGCATCTATTTCGGTCCGGCGTTCAGATTTCCAGATGTGGAAGCAGGTGCGAATCCCCTCCGTCATTCCGGCGAAAGCCGGAATCCAGGCCCAAGCCCTCCCGCGGTCATCGGGAACTTCGTTTCCACCAACAGCCGGGGCACGGGCCCGATCCCCTCTCCATCAAAGGGAGAGGGCAAGGGTGAGGGTGATCCGGGACCTGGCGGCGGGATGCCGAACAGTCGCTCGACCACCTCCGAAACCGGAAATCCAAGCCCGCCCGAGGTCATCGAAATCTCCCCTTCCACCAGCCACCTGCTCAGGGGCGAATTCGCCTGGCTGGCCGACGAGCTCACGGTCCGCGGCCCAGTCATGGCCGTGGTCGTCGACGGCGCGGCCGTATCCGTCTGCTTCAGCGCCCGCTCCACGACCGCCGCCTCGGAAGCTGGCGTAGAAACCCTCCCCGAGCACCGCGGCCGCCGCTACGCCGGCGCCGTCACCGCGGCCTGGGCCGCCCGGATCCGCCGCCAGGGACGCACCCCCCTCTACAGCACCTCCTGGACCAACCACCCCTCCCGCCGCATCGCCGTCCGCCTGAGCCTCATCCAATACGTCACCGACTTCCACATCACCTAAGGAATCCTCTGATCCGGTCCCTTCCCCATGAAAGAGGGAAGGCTAGGAAGGGGGCAAGGGAAATGCGTGAACCCAGCTAGTGCTGAACCTGGAAGCCAGGAGTTTTTTTACGTGTTCGGGGGTTAGCTTCGACTTCGAACTAGATCCGGGCGGCGCGACCCCGGTGGAGCCGACGTCCTCGAATACGTCCATTCCCAGGCTGCACGCAGCCTGGGTCACCGGGCAAGCGTCATCCCCGCGCACGCCGCCACTTCCGTCATTCCGGCGGAGGCCGGAATCCAGATCCCTTCAGGAGAGCTGGTGGCTGCCGCCGAATGGGACACGGGAGGGCGCCAGGCCCGCCCCTACCCGGACTATCCATTCGGCTCCGTAGTTTGGGCGGGCGGCGGTGGCTTGCGAGCCGTTAGTACCGATGGCCTAGCCGCTGACGCACGTTGGCGCGTGAATCCTCTCGCTTAGCATCGTGGTCGTAGCCGGCCGCAACTCGTTCGAGGACACTGCTGACGTAGGGGAACTCGAAATCGAGTTGCTGCGCCCAGGATCGGTACTTTGCGGCAAGCTCACGCTCCTGGTCTCCGCCTTCGCCACGCCAGTGGACGCCCCGAGCGTTATTGACGCCAATATGGAATCCACGGGCGATGTGCTCAGCAGAGACGGTCTCCATGACTTCACAAATCGAGCGGCAGGGCCATAGACCGTTTGCGTCCGCCGGGGCCCTGGAAAGCAACTGACCGATGTACTGGTCCCCGAGGTCGACGCGGCCGTATTGCGCGCACAGACGGCGCAATTCCATGACCCAGCGCTTCAGCTTCTTGGCGCTGATACTGCCATCGACTTCGGTACCCGGAATGCGTCTGATGCGTTCAAGGAGACGGTAGCCGGCTGTTGCGGCGGCAGTGCGTTGGTCAGGGTCTTCGATCTGCCAGTCAGGCGGATCCTGACGGTCGTCGTCGCGTTTGAAGAGGAGCGCCAGCGCCTGAACGAATAGAACCGGCGACGTCTCGATCTCGCGCTCGAGATTGGGAATGCCGTGGTTGCTCTCGTGCTCATCGAGCGCTCCGATGAATGTGAATTCCAATTGCGCCATCTCAATCTGCGTGACGCCGGCCCGTCCATCGAGTGCATCCAATGCACACGAGATGTAGAAGGCATCGGGTGCGATCGTGCCGTCTTGATCGACGTTCGTGGCAACCGAGGCGAGAAGCCGCTTTAGGCGCGACGTCTCAATCTTATTCCAATCCAAATGCACTGTGTGGAACGCCGCGCGCGGACGCTGTACTTCAAGGAGTCGATCGATCAGCTCGGTCAACTCCGCTTCACTGAATTGGCCGATATGCGGAGCGACTTCGCGCCAGTATCCTCTGCGGACGTCCGGTGCCTGCGAATCCAGTAGCCGCCAGGTTTGGTTGCCAAATGGGGCGCACGTGAGCAGGCGTACCTTCTGTTCGTTAGTGACCGTAGCCACGACCTTCAGCACGAGCGCGTCCCGTTCGCCGGCATCAATGGCCCAGATGAAGCCACGCATGAAAGCGCCGATCGCTTGGCTGGGTTGGGAGTCGTCGGACAGGCAAGTTCGCAGAAGGTGCGCCGCCACGTTCTGCCTGGTCGCGCACTGAGCGGCGTAGCGTCCTACCGCATGGGCACCGTCGCCGTCGGCGAGGAGTCCGACGACGCCATCAAAGCCGTGTTCTGCCCAAATTTCCGCCATCGCTGCAGTTCGAAGTTGGTGGATTCGATCTTCACGCTTGGAGAAATCCATCTCCTCACTGTCGAGTTCGCCGATGGCATAGTCGACCCAGTCACTGGCGAACAGCCACGCATGACGGTTGACTGAATCATGAGGCGTGAGCTGCTCGTAGGCTTCACGCGCCCTGTCTTGCGTTGCGGTATCTGGGTTGCCCCGGCGTCCGCGTCTAGTGAGCGCGAAGCGCCGAATCTGCTCACGCAGTTTTGCCTTGTTACCCTCGTTGGTGTCCGTTTGCGACCAAGATTCGACCAGGTCCCAGACGGCTTCTTGGTACTCATCGGGCATTCCGCTGAGTCGCTGGATCAAGTCACCAAGGGTTGCGCAGTCGTGTTCCGGCCATGCCATTGCAAGGTCGAGTGCCCTACATGCGAACTTCATTAGCTCTAGCTTCTTCACTACCTCTCCGGCACCTGCCGCGTCGGTGCGCCACCGTGGCCGATAGCTGGGGATCGCTATCTGGTGTGACTCAATTTGCTGCATACAGATTTGCCAAGCGATCTTGGGGAAGCGGCGAACGAGCAGCTCAAGGCCCCTGATGCGATCATCGAGCGAAGCCGCTGTCTGTGGCATCCAAGAGCAGTAGATTGCCGCGAGGCCATCGATTGGCTTATTGGCCACGTTGTCGTCGATCTTTGTCAAAGCGAGCTGTGCAAGTATCAAACTGACGCGCCCAAGATTCTGCGGACTCCAAGCCAGGCACTCCAATGCCCAAAGGAGGCCTGATCGCGAAGTGCCTGTGAACAAAGGGTCGCTGACAGGCTTCAAGAGACCTTGCAGAGCAGATGCCGATTGCCCGAGGTCATGCTCGATCAGGGTCAGGAACGTGTTCGGTGCCGCTTCGGCGTACCGTGGGAGGTCGCTCTCATGCGATAGCAGCTTGTGGAGCGTCAGCGGCGTAAGGAGCCGCTCGACGAGGGTGGAAACGCGTTGCTCGACATCGACGCCAAGGCGACGTTGGAATAGATCGTTCCCATGGACTGCCAGCAGGACGAGCGTCTCGCAGATGCCGTTGCGCAGCGCGTTGGAGTGATCGCGAGTCTTTCCGTAGAGGCCCGCCGCCCACCTATCACGCTCCGGCAACTCCAGAGATGGATCGGACTCGGACAGCACGTACTCGGCAAGCTCCAGGAAGTCCTTGATGTGCTTCACCGTCAGGGAACGGCTGATGGCGAACAGGGCGTCCAGCTTGGACACGACGCCGCGGTGCTCGGCCAGGGACCAGACCGGGCAATCTTCCAGATCCAGAAGACCTGTCAAGGACTCTTCGACCTGTTGGTAGTCGGCATCTGCTAGAGCGGAGAGGATTTCGCAATCGGCGCTCGATTCCCTGTGCCAGGCGCCGGCCATGACTAGTGGAATCAGTCTGCGCGCAATTTCCAAGTCCGCAGCCCATGGCGGCGTTCTGATCGCATCGATCTTCGAGAGGCGCCGCCGCAGGATGGTTGGCGAGCGGCCAGATTCTCTGGCCCATCGATCAGCATCATTTCGATCGATGCCCATCTCAGCGAGCGCCGCTTCGAACGCCTCGCGGCCGAGTGGCTTAAGGTCAATGTTGGGTTCCCGATCAACAGCGTTTCGGGGACGCACCACGATGCAGTGGCGTTGCCGGTAGACGTTGGCAAGCTCACGTTCGGCTTCTTCGCTGGACACGATTGGAATGAACGGTGCTGACGCGGATGCCAAGGTCCTCAGCGATTGCGCCGAGTCGAAGATGGCGACCCGGTCTCCCGCATGGGCAGGCTCCTTGCTGTCGTCAAACAGGCAGTAGAGGAAAGCCAGTGCTTCATGCTTGGAGTCGGCGGCTACGGCAAACGGTTGATTGCTCGGTTGGCCCGCCAACCACTCCTTGAATTTGTCGCGGTGTGCGCTGACGGCAGGCTCAAAAATCTTGGCCGTCAATTCGGGATCGCTAGCCGCGGTCCAGCGACTCCAGGCCTGATCGAGCGTCTCCAGTCCATCTACGGGCATGCCAAGCTTCTCAGCCAGCCAGACTTGCCCCGGGGCTGACGCCTCCAGCCATTGCTCGAGGTCGCTTGCGTCGAAGGCCCGCACGGACTTCCAGTGGCCAAGCGTCTCCTTGTGCTTGGCCCAGTCGTCTTTGCCAGGCCAGTTGCGTGCCGTGACGAACACGAAGGTGCATTCCGTCCTCTCCGTCTCTGAGACGGTCCTCAGCCGGTTGGCAAAGTCGCGATCAGCCTTTGTACCCGGGCGATGATGGGTGCTGAGCTCCCAACCCGACGCACCTTTGGGAATCCATGGCGTCGCCGCGTCGGCGTCGATCCAGCCGTCCCAACCTGGCCGCTGGGAATTGTCATAGCCGGGAAAGTCAACATGGCGCAGGTCCAGTCCGGTCGAATGGACCAGTCGGCGCAGCAGCACCGGCAGCTGATCGCGGGCGCGGATATTATCAGTCGCCCAGTTGTCGATCTGCCCCGCGGTGATGGTCAGAAAGCTCGGCACATGCGCCTGGACGGCCACACGACGGTCTGCCTCAATGCTACGTTTTCGATCCGACCGTGACTGGAGGTCGAGGAGTTGCTGTCGGTCGGCACCGAAGGCTCTCTCCAGCCGCAGCGCCATAGTGGGAGAAAGCGCCGCGCGGCCGTTCAAGAGGTTCGACAATGCCGGCCGGCCCACTCCTAACTGCTTGGCGGCGTCCGTCACGGTCATTCCTTGTGGCAGAACGCACTGCCTGATGAATTCACCTACGTCCACGGACGATTCCGATCTGCTACTTCAGCGACTGCGATGGAGTGTATCGTGTCGCGCCACACAATACAACAAGCGGGGCATGGGCATTCGCGACACCGGCTCGCTAACCCGCCAGATTTAGCCTCAGCAACTCCCGCAACGCATCCTCGTCTGAGATATCAGTGGGCCAGCCGTAGGCGGTGGCGACGGCGGAGTCCAGGTCTTTGTGGGCGTTGGTGAGCCATTGGGGGCGCTGGTTGTAGAGGTTGGTGAGGGTGCGTTTTTTGAGCTTGGTGAGTGGGGCGTCGGCGGTGGGGACGGGGCGCTTGGGGTAGCCGGGGGCGGGTTCGTCGATCCACTCGACCCATTCGGGTGGGTTGAGCCAGCGATCGCGCAGCTCGACCAGGCGGCGGGCGGACTCGGCGATGGCGACGGCGCGCGGGTCGTGGGCGTAGTCGGCGGCGGGTATGTCGGGTGACAGCCCCTCGGGAAACGGGAACGTGGCGAAGGTGGTGGTGGGCGTGTAGCGCGGGCGGTCTTCCAGACTGGTTCCCAGGCGCAGCGACCAGGCCTTGTGGAAGCGGCTGTGCAGGATGCCCAAGGTCGTGTCGTCGTCGCGGGCGATTACGATCAATTGAGAGTCTGGAAAGACGCGCGGGTCGCACCAGATGAACAGCCGGTGCTTGGCGAGGCGCGGCGTTGCGATGTAGCGCGATAGACCGTCCAGTGCTTGCCACATGCCCTGCCGCGGCTCGACGTGCCGCCACCAATTGCGGCGGTAGGCTTCCCGCCGATTCCGCTGGCGCATCGGGTGGACGCGATCCTTCGCCCAGCGGTACGGCTCTTCGTACAGCGCGGCGTCGTCTTCCGACATGGACCAGCCGAAGTCGATGATCCACTTGCCTTGCGGACGCCGGGTCAGGTCCATGCCGTTGACCCACGGCTTGAGCACGTCGGTGTTGGGCCGCCCGTTCGGGTTGGCCGGGAGCCGCAGCCACTCGCGCGCCTGGTCGCCCGCGATGTCAAATGGGCCGCCCTTCGTGTCTCCCATGAAGGCGACGCCGGCATTCGCCGACAGCCGCTGGACCCCGGTGAGGTCTACGCCGGCGCCGTTGCGCCTTGCCGTGAGGTCGGTGTAGATCTCGTCAACTTGCTGGTCGTCAAGTCGAGGGCTGGCTGCGGCCTGGTCGTCGGCGCGTGAGAAGCACACCAACGACACCCGCACCGCAGCCCCGTCGATCACCCACGGCTGGTCGCTCCACGCCTCGAAGATGCGGCGCGTATCGGTCGCCGCCTGCAGTGCCCGCCGGTTCGCGCCGCCGCGAATCGAATTCGTCGCGACGAGCCCCGCCCGCGACGCCTTGCCCGAGGAAATCTGCCGGCCGGCCTTCTCGAACCAATAGCAGACCAGATCGGCTTCGGCCGGCACGCGGCCGGCGTAGGTCTCGAACATCCGCGAGACGTAGTCCTCGCCCAGGTGCGTGATCAGCAGCTTGCCTCCCAGAAACGGCGGATTGCCGATGACCACGTCGGCGTCGGGCCAGTCCGGCTCCTGGCCGTCCTCCGTCAGTACGGCGTCGCGGCATTCGATGGTGTCGAGCGGCTGCAGGATCGGGTCGCGCGCTTCGGCGAAGCCGTGGCGCAGCATCCACTGGATCTCGCCGATCCAGACCGAGACGCGGGCCAGCTCGGCGGCGTAGGGGTTGAGCTCGATGCCCTTCACGTTGGCCGGGCCGATGGTGGGGAACTGACGCGGCAGACCCAGCGCCGCGCTCTCCAGCAGCACCCGGTGCTCTAGGTCCTTGAGTGCTTGCAGCGCCAGGTAGAGGAAGTTGCCCGAGCCGCAGGCGGGATCGAGGACGGTGAAGGCGCGGAGTCGCTCGAGGAAGTCTTGCAGCAGACTCTCGGCGTTGTTCCGTCGGCGGTCCTCCTCGGCTGCCGCCCGGGCGGTCTCGCGTTGGGTGGGGATTGGATTCCCGCCTCCGCGGGAATGACGGAGGGACCCCTCACCCCGGCCCTCTCCCTCGGGGAGAGGGAGTCTGGAGCGGGAATGACGGAGGGATCCCTCACCCCGGCCCTCTCCCTCAGGGAGAGGGAGCTCGGAGCCGGAATGACGGAGGGCCCCCTCACCCCGGCCCTCTCCCTCGGGGAGAGGGAGTCTGGAGCCGGAATGACGGAGGGCCC
>JAJDUU010000038.1 GCA_022826485.1 Chloroflexota bacterium
ACGTGTACGCGGGCGATGCGCTCTGCCCCCAGCGCCTCGATCCAGTGCTGCGGTCGCCCGAACTGCATCACGTTCCCGACGTCGAAGTAGACCCGGAGATTCGGGCTGTCAAAGCCGTCCACAAACTCCAGCATGTCCCGCGGGCTCAGTATCAGTGCGTTCCAGACGTTCTCGACCGCTAGCGTCACCCCGGCCTGTTCAGCCTGCGGCAGCAGTGCCTCCGTGGCGGCGCGCGCGGCGTCCCAGACCTGGCCGAACGGCTGATCGTCCGTGACGACCCCGGGGATGTAGAGCAGCGTGTCCACCCCCAGGTCAGCCGCCAGGTCGATGCTGCCCCGCACCAGCGCCTGCCCCTCCGCACGAGTTTCGGCATCCAGCGATGACGCCGAGTACTGCCAGGGCAAACCGGCGTTGAGGCAGAGAATCGGCGGTCCATCGGCCGCCAGGCGCCGCAGTTCTTGCCGTTCGGCCTGCGTGGCTCGCAGCGAAAAACGACCATCAGCCGGCAACGTAAGCTCCACGCCTTCAAAGCCGCCGCGACGGGCCAGACTAAAGACCTCGGGAAGCGGCGTGGCACCGCCGAGACAGCTATCGCGCAGGCCTTTACGTAAACGAGGCGCGGTATTCATTGGCATATGTGACGGATGCTCAAGACGCGGATGGCGAGTGTAGTGATCATCCGCCGACGAGGCACCCTCCAGATCCCAGGCTAGGGCTTATACGCGATGGCTTCGCCAAAAGCAATGGCGCCGACGGCGCCGGGGTCGGCCTTCCACTCGTCAATGCGGGCCTGCCAGTCATCGAGCTGCTGCTGGGACGCCAGCCCGAACTGCACGATGGCGGCGGTGACCTTGGGCGAGTAGAACCAGTCGTTGATGAAGCCGTGGAAGAAGGCCACGTCTTCGGTGGCGCCGAAGAAGTCGAAGGAGCCGGACGCCTGGATGTTCGAGAACCCGGCGGTCATGAGATGAGCCTTGAGTTGCAGCCCCATTTCAGGATGGCCGCCGTTCCCGGCCAGGAGCCTGGCGAAGGTGTCCCAGGCCGCCTGGGTGTCCTGGTCGTTGGGATGCAGGAACGAGGAGGAGATGATTGACTCGCGGCTGGCGATGATGCCGCCGGGCTTCAGAACCCGCTTGACTTCGGCCAGCGCCGCGTGAGTGTCAGGCACGTGCATCAGCACCGCATGGCAGTGGGCGACATCGAAGGAGTTGTCGTCGAACGGCAGGTAGGTTATATCGCCGACGTGAAAGGTGGCGTTGGCGTGGCCGGCAGCCTGGGCGGCCGCCCGCGCCATGCCGATCTGCGATTCCTCCATATCGATGCCGTGAAACTCTCCCGGCTCCACCGCCCGCGCCAGACCCATTGAGATGGTGCCCGGGCCGCAACCAAAGTCGAGCACTCGCTGGCCGGGCTTGAGGTGAGGCAGCAGGTGAGCCGCGTGCGTTTGGGCACTGCGACGATCAAGCATCTGCTGAAAGTCATCGCTGTAGCCCATGGTGTAGGTGGATTCTTGTGACGCCTGGTCTGACATTGCCGCCCGCTCTCTGATTGCCAGCCGCTTGTCCGACATCGTATGCCAGCAGCGAGAGGCCGGGAAATCTTCGATTGCTAGAGGCGGACTCCTGGCCAACCGCCGTTGAGGCGCCTACCGGAAGCGGGGGACGTCGACGAATTCGTGGCGGCGGGCCGACGCGTAGGCGGCCTCGGTGCAGGCGACGCCGGCCCAGCCATCATGGCCATCCGCGCAAGGCTGACGGCCGGCTGCGATTGCCTCGGCAAAATCGCGCAGCAGGCCGACATTCATGTTGGAGGCGAAGGAGACCTCCCGGTAGGGAGTCTCGGGATCAGCCGAGGTGACGCGGACGACGTAGTCGGTTATGTCAAATTCAACGACGCCGCCGTCGCAGACGATTCGGCCGCTGACATCACCCCAGCGGCGCCAGTTGGGTGGACGATTCCAGCTGGGGTCGCAGGTACCGATGACGCCGGAGTCGAAGACTTCGATCAAGGCGCCGGTGTCCTCGACCGGGATGTCGCGAGCCAAGGTCTCGGTCTCGCAATAGACCTGTGCGACTTCGGATTCGCTGAACCAGCGCATGAGGTCGGTGGCGTGGACGATGTGGTCGCGTATGGCTCCGCCGCCGGAGCGTGCCGGGTCGATAAACCAGCCGCTAGGCCGGGCGCCCAGCACATTGGTGAGCGACATGGCCTGGATGGCACCCAGTTCACCGCTGTCGAGACGGCGCTTGGCCTCCCAGACGGGAGGGGCGTGGCGAACGGGGTAGGCGGTGGCGAGGGTCACACCATGCTCCGCACAGCCGCGCACCATGGCCGTCGCGTCGGCCAGGGTGATCGCCAGTGGTTTCTCGCACAGCACGTGCATACCCGCCTCGGCGGCGGCCAGGGTGAGATCGTGGTGCGTGACGTTGGCGGAGCAGATGCTGACGCAGTCGATGTCGTCGGCCTGGAGGACTTCCGAGTGGCTTGCGTGGATCCGTACGGAGTCGCCGGC
>JAJDUU010000012.1 GCA_022826485.1 Chloroflexota bacterium
CCAGGCTGCGCGCAGCCTGGGCCACCGGGCTGACCCCCATCGATCTCCGGAAGCCCGCCTAAATGTGTAAACCATGTCTCCGAACGTCTGTAAACCCTGTGTCCGGTCTGGACACAGGGAGAGGGCAGGGTGAGGGTCCGGGGCGTGGGATATCGCCCCTTTATGCAAAGGTCTCCGAAGGCGGGAATCCACCCCTCTTGTCGACCAACGAATCTGGAGCGCCCGGCATCCGGGCGGGTGCGCGGTTCGTAGTTGTTGACAGACAGCGGCCCCGGAAGCCGCTGGAGAATCGAGGCGCCGAGCATGCCCGTGAGCACCGACGACGACCTGCGCGACATCATCGAGCGAAGCCACCGCATCGCCGTGGTCGGGCTCTCGAGCAATCCCGCGCGCCCGAGCAACGGCGTGGCCCTGTTTCTCAAGGCCAACGGCTTCGACATCGTGCCCGTGAATCCCAACGAGACCGCCGTGTTTGGAGCGCCCGCGGTCGCGGACCTCGGGGAGATCGAAGGTCCGGTGGACATGGTCAACGTGTTCCGGCGGCCCGAATACTGCGCGGACATTGCGCAGGCGGCGGTCGCAATTGGGGCCGGCGCGCTCTGGCTGCAACAGGGCGTTCGCAACAACGAGGCGATGGCGATTGCCGAAGCGGGCGGGTTGACGGCCGTGCAGGACCGCTGCCTGCGGGTCGAGGTCCAGCGCCTGCGGCGCCGGCGCTAGTTCGGGCGGCTCAGGCGGCCCGCACGTGGAGGCCTTGGAATCGATGGTCGACTTCCCACGCCCCGGACCCTCACCCTAGCCCTCTCCCTGGGGGAGAGGGAACCGGATTACCCTCTTCTTGGGGGAGAGGGGACTGGATCACCCTCAGCCTAGCCCTCTTCCTGGGGGAGAGTGGACCGGATCCCCCTCACCGCAACCCTCTCCCTCCAGGAGACCCTTGCGTACCCCTTCGTCATTCCGGCGGAGGCCGGAATCCAGTCCGGTCGCACCTGAAGGCGCACCTGATGCTCGGCGTCAGACGGGTCTCAATCCCGCCCCTCCAGACTCATGCAAGGGTCTCCTGATGGGACTACCAAAGAGCGCGTCCCGCCCGCCGTGGAGACCCTTGCGCACCCCCTCCGTCATTCCCGCGAAGAGCCTGCCCCGGACTTGATCCGGGGCCGGAATCCACCCTTCATTGAATCTGGATGCAGATTGGATTCACCTGCTCATCCTCAATATCGGCTGGCTTCTGCAAGGGCCCCCTCCTGGGCGAGTCAGCAATACCCGTCCGGAGAGACTGACCAGGACCTGCCTTCCGATTTCAACTGGAGGAATTACGCAACGGTCTCCACGTAAGGGATCGTCTCCGGGCCGCGCGGGAGCACGCACACCCGGCCCTTGCGGCCGGCCAGCTCCTCCACCCGCTCGGCGATGTCGGGACACGGCTCGCAGAAGGCCTCGCGCACCGCCGCATCGTCCAGGCCGTCGGCGTGCAGATGCACCGTGGCTCGATCCAGGACGCGGGCGAAAATCTGGTTTTGCCACTGGTCGACCTCGTGGTGGCCGGGCGTCACGATGCTCGCCAGCATGTCCGCCGGAGCGTCGTGGTCGCGCAGCATGTGCACGAACGCCCCGTGGCCGGCGCCCTCCCGGCACTCCGCCGCGCAGACCACGTGGCCGCCGGCGCGGACCACCTGGGCGCCGGCGTCCATGCCCTTGACCGCCTGATACAGGTTGAGGTCCAGCGGAAACCCGCCGTTCGTGGTCACCACCACGTCGTAGGGCTCATCCACGCCGCGCATCACCTCGTGGGCCAGCTCGCGGCAGCCGGCGTCGTGCGCCGGCTCCAGCGCTCCCGCATAGATTCCGGTGATGTCGCGCGCTGGATTCACCGTGACGTTCAGCGTGAACTCGCAGCCGGCCAGGCGCGCCGCCTCACGCTGCTCGCGGTGGATGGGATTGCCGGCCAGCTCGCCCCAGCGCGCCATGGGGTCGCCGATGAGCGTGGCGTCGTGATTGCTCATGATGCTCCGGGCGGCGGCCACGCCCGGCAGCACCAGCTTGGCGCCGCCGCTGAACCCGGCGAAGAAGTGCGGCTCGATCAGCCCGGCCGTAATGCGCACGTCCGCGTCCAGGTAGGCGCGATTGATGGCCACCGGTCGTCCGGACGACGTGCGCCCAATCTCGCGGCACGCGTCGTCATCCTCGGCGTCGTGATTCGTGACCGGATAGCCGTGGGCGATGTCCGCGCCGAGCATGCCCTCGATCTCTTCCGGCGTGCATGGCCGGTGCAGGCCGGTGGCAATCATCAGCAGAATCTGTTCCGGCGGCACGTGCGCCAGCTCGTGCAGCAGCGCGCGGACCATGGCGCGGTTGGGCGCGGGGCGGGTGACGTCGCTGATCACGATCGCGACCCGATCACCCGACGCCGCGATTTCACGCAGTGGAGGCGATTCGATCGGGTGGCGCAGCGCATCTCGCAGCGCCGCGTCCGGGTGCTCCACCACCTGACGGCCCGCGGGCTCGATCACGTCGACCGGCCGTCGGAAATCCACGGGCAGGCCGCTCTTGCCATAGGCCAGGGTCACGCGCACAGCCGATCCTCCGCCGAACGTCGGAGGATTGTATGCACGGCGCGCCCGCCGTCCGCCCGCGCTTGTGTTAACATAATATCCCCGTGGGGGACAGCCCGCGGAGAGACGAACGCGGGCGCTCGGACCACCGCCTCGAGACGCCCCCCATTTCCCTGAAAGCGGTGTGATGGACGCCACGATCGAGGACTTCGTCGAACATCTGCGCGTCGAGCGTGGGCTGTCGGCGAACACGCTGTCCGCGTATCGCAGCGACCTGAACCAGTTTCGCGAGTACATGACGCGCGCCGAACGCGGCTCGTGGAGCGTGCCGCCGACCTTCGTGCGTGAGTTCATGAACGAGTTGGTGCAGCGCGAGTACGAGCCGTCGTCGCAGGCGCGCAAGCTCGCGGCGCTCAAGTCCCTATATCGCTATCTGCTGAGCGCGGGCGTCGTCACCAGCGATCCCACCGCCGGACTGGATGGGGCGCGGGTCAAGAAGCGCCTGCCACAGACCCTCAGCCGCGCCGAGGTCGAGCGGGTCCTGCAGGAAGCGGCCAGCGGTCGGGCGCCCGAGAATCTGCGCGACCGCGCCATGCTCGAGGCACTCTACGCCACCGGCATGCGCGTGTCCGAGCTCGCGGCGCTGGACCTGGCGGACGTGGATCGAGCCGCGGAGACGATCACGCTGGCGCGCGACGGCGCCGGCGAACGCCGGGTGCCGCTGGGCGGCCGGGCCCTGGCCGCGGTCGAGGATTACCTGGCGGCCGGACGCGCCAGACTCAAGCCAAGCGCCGACGAGCCGGCGCTTTTTCTCAATCACCGCGGCGCGCGGCTCACGCGCCAGGGGTTCTGGCTGATTGTCAAAACCTATGCCCGCCGCGCCGGCATCAAGGCGCACATCACGCCGCATACGCTGCGGCACTCATTCGCCGAGCACCGGCTGCGCGCGGACGGCAACGTGCGGCAAGTGCAGCGACTGCTCGGTCACGCCAGCCTGGCGACGACGCAGATCTATGCCGAGTTGGCAGCCGCGCAGCCCAAGGACCGTGAGGCAGCGGCGGACGCCGGCTAGCGCGGATCAGGGACGAGGCGTTGCGACGGGCCGTGCCGGTCAGCATGATTTCTCGCCATTGCGTGTAGCCGCAGGCCTCGCAGCCGCTAGACTTGCATGAAGGTCCGCGCCACCGGGTCCCGCATGCTGGAGCGCCAATCCCATCGCGTCGCGGGTGACCCCGCATGAAAGCGGTGGTCATGGCCGGCGGTGAAGGTTCCCGCCTTCGCCCCCTCACTCTCGAGCGGCCCAAGCCCATGATCACGCTGGGCCACGCCCCGGCCATCGAGCACATCTTGCGGCTGCTCAAGCACCACGGCATCACCGACATCGTCATCTCGCTCCACTACCTGGGCTCGGTCATCGAGGACTATTTCCGCTCCGGCGAGGAGCTCGGCGTCAACATCACCTATACGCACGAGGACCGACCGCTTGGGACCGCCGGCAGCGTCGCGCTCGCCCGCGAGGTGCTGGACGAGCCGTTCCTGGTGATCTCCGGCGACGCGCTGACGGACGTGAATCTCTCCGCGTTCGCGCGCTTCTTCACCGAGCGGTCCGCACAGGCCGCGCTGCTGCTCTACCGCGTCGCAAACCCGCTGGAATACGGCGTGGTCATCACCGACGACGAGGGCCGGGTGAGGCAGTTTCAGGAGAAGCCCTCCTGGGGCGAGGTGCTCAGCGACACCGTCAACACGGGCATTTATGCCCTGCATCCCTCGGCGCTCGACGACATCGAGCCCGGACGCGAGGTGGACTTCAGCCTCGATGTCTTCCCGGCCATGCTGCGGCGCGGCGAGGCGGTCTACGGCTATGTCGCCGACGGCTATTGGACCGACGTGGGCATGCTGGACGCCTACCGGCAGGCGAACGCCGACCTGGTCAGCGGACGGGTGCGCGTGCCCGGTGCGCCCGGCTATGGCGCGGCGCGCCCCACCATCGACCCCACGGCTCGCGTGGACCCGTCGGCCCGCATCGAGGGGCCGGTCTACATCGGTCGTGAGTCTGAAGTGCGCGCCCGCGCCCTGGTGCGCGGCCCGGCCATGATCGGCGACCGCACGCTGGTGGACGAGTTGGCCGAGGTGCACGAATCCACCGTGCTCAGCAACGCCTACATCGGCGCCGGCGCCAATCTCGATCGCTGCGTCATCGGTCGCCACTGCCGCCTGGGCCGCGCGGCCGCCGTCGGCCAGGGCGCGGTGGTGGGCGATGGAACCACGCTCGGCGCGGAAGTCAACGTGCGGGCCGGCATCAGCGTCTGGCCGCGCAAGTTCGTGGAAGACCGCGTGGTGATCGACCGGAACCTGGTTCACGGCAGCCGCGCGCGTCGCACGATTTTCGTGCACGGCGGCGTGGCGGGGTTGGCGAACTTCGAGCTCACCCCGGAGTTCGCGGCGCGGCTCGGGTCGGCCTGGGGATCGGCGCTGGCCCCGGGATCGACCGTGGCCGCCAACCGCGACGAGACGCGCCCGGCGCGAATGTTCAAGCGGGCGCTCATGTCCGGCCTGGCGTCGGTCGGCGTCCGGACCGTCGACATTGGCGCCATGCCGTTTCCCGTGGCGCGCTTCGCCACCCAGCAGTTCGACGCCGCCGGCTGCATCCACATTCGGCGCTCGCCCTATGACCCGGACGCCATCGACGTGCGCTTTCTGGACGAGCGCGGCATCGACATTCGACCCAGCGACGAGCGCAAGATCGAAACGACGTTCAGCCGCGAGGACTTTCGCCGCGTCGGCGCCGCCGAGATCGCGGAGATCACCCTGGCCGATCCCGTCAGCGAGTACGGCGATGCGCTGCTGAGCGAGATTCCGCAACCGCTGGAACGGACGCTGGGACTCGTGGTGGACTACATGGGCGGCGCCTGCGGCGAAGTGCTGCCGCCGCTGCTGGCCAGGCTGGGCGTGCGCGAGACGGCCATCGACGCCTCGTCGAGCAGCGCGTCTCTGCCCACGCCCGCCGAAATGGAGGCGCGGCGCGCCAGGCTGGGGCGCATCGTGCCGGCCGTGGGGGCGGCGTTCGGGGCCCTCATCGATGCGGACGGCAACCGCGTCTGGATCACCGATGAGCGCGGCCGGGCGCTGGACGCACTCGAGGCGGCCGGACTGGTGGTGGCGGTGCTACGCGACGCCGGGCACTCCGGCACGGTCGCGCTCCCGGTCACCGTGCCGGATAGCGTGTTCAACTACGCCGCGAATCTGGGATTTGCGCCCCACCGCACGCCCACGAACGCCGCCGCCATGATGCGCGCGGCGATGCAGCACGACGCCGCGCTCACGATCAACGGCCGCGACGCCTTCGGATTCCCGTCGCTGCACGCCGGTCCCGACCCCATGGCGACGGTCATTCGCCTGGTGGCCGGGCTGGCCGGCGCGGAGCGGTCCGTGAGCGCCTTTGTGGCGGCGCTGCCAGCCTTCACCGTCGCCAGTCGCGAGGTTCGGGTGGATTGGGAACGCCGCGGGGCCGTCATGCGGCGACTCAACAGCCACAGCCGACGCCGCGACGAGGGCCCGCTGGACGGGGTGGTCATCGGCGCCCCCGGCGAGCGCGCGGTCGTCGTGCCGGACGTCGACGAGCCGGCGTTTCGCATTCTGGCCGAAGCCGGCACGCAAGCCCTCGCGGAGACGCTGGCCGATGAGATCGGCTCGTTCGTCGAGCGCGCGGCACGCAACGGCGCGGACACCCGCCCGGCATGACCAGCGCCGCGACGACGGCGACCGGCCTGCGGCGGGTGGGGGAGCGGGCGCTTGGCATCACCTGGGCCGACGGCGCCGAGTCGACGCTGCCGCTGCGCGAGATCCGTCTGGCCTGCGGCTGCGCGGTGTGCGTCAACGAGGTGACCGGCGCGCCCCAGCTCGATCCTGACACGGTCCCGGCCGACATTGGCGCGGTGCGCATCGCGCCGGTCGGCCACTACGCCCTCACCTTCACCTGGACCGACGGCCACGCCACGGGCATCTATCCCTGGGAGGACCTGCGCGCCCTGGCCGACGGCTTCGGCGCGACGCAGGGAGGCGGCGACTAGTCGGTTGGCGGGGCTTGCCGGTGGCTGCCGCGACAGGTTCCGCAAGGCATAATGCGGGATATGGGAACGCACGCGCGTATTGCTGGCGGCGCAACATGACGCCGGAGTTGATCGGCATCCTGAGCGTGGGCGCGGCGCTCATGGTCGGCTTGGGCGGCCTGACGCTGGCGCTCTGGCGCGACGTGGGACGCCGCATTGAGCGGCTCGACCAGCGACTCTCCGCCGATATCCGCGACCTGCGCGGCGATGTGCGCGACTTGGATCGCCGGCTGGCGCGAGTTGAAGGTGTGATCGAGGGCTTGGCCTACGCGAACGGCCGCGACCGCGGCGAGGGTCGCGCGGCCTGACCGGGAGCCATTTGCCGGCCGCCTAGCCTCGAGCCGAGCGTCTCCAAGCCGTCACGATTCGCGGTCAGTCCGCAGACGACTGAACGAAAGCGCTAAACCAGCGCCGCGTACTCGCCGGCCATCGCGTCCAGCCCCACGTGCGGCACGCGCGAACCCTGGCCGGCCATGCCAAACGCCTCCATGCGCGCCAGACACACCTGCTTCATAGCGTCGCGCGCGGGCCCGAGGTATTTCCGCGGATCGAACTCGCTCGGGTCCTCGTGAAACACCTGGCGAATCGCGCCGGTGATGGCCATGCGGTTGTCGGTGTCGACGTTGATCTTGCGCACGCCGTGCCGAATGCCCTCCTGAATCTCGGCGATGGGCACGCCGTACGTCTGCCGCATCTCGCCGCCGTGCGCGTTGATCACATCCTGCAGGTGCTGCGGCACCGACGAGCTGCCGTGCATGACGAGATGGGTATTCGGCAGGCGGCGGTGAATCTCCCGAATGCGGTCCATCACCAGCACGCCGGCGTCGGGCTTGCGGCTGAACTTGTAGGCCCCGTGACTGGTGCCAATGGCCACCGCGAGCGCATCCACACCCGTCGCCGCCACGAAGTCCTCCGCCTGTTCGGGATCGGTGAGCAGCTGCTCGCGATCGATCGGCCCCTCCGCGCCGTGCCCGTCTTCCTGGTCGCCCATGCCGGTCTCCAGGCTTCCCAGCACGCCCAGCTCGCCCTCGACGGTCACCCCTTCGGCGTGCGCCAGCGTCACCACCTCGCGCGTCACGGCGACGTTGTACTCGTAGGCAGCCGGGGTCTTGCCGTCCGCCTCGAGCGAGCCGTCCATCATCACGCTGGTGAAGCCGTTTTCGATCGCGCTGGCGCAGGTCGCGGGACTGTTGCCGTGGTCCTGGTGCATGGCCATGGCCACGTGCGGATACAGCTCGGCGGCGGCCAGCATCAGGTGCCGCAGGTAGAGGTCGTTGGTGTACTCGCGGGCGCCGCGGCTGGCCTGGATGATCACCGGCGCGTCAGTCTCGTCCGCCGCCTCCATGATGGCCTGGATCTGCTCCATGAAGTTCACGTTGAAGGCCGCGATCCCATAGTCGTTGGCGGCCGCATGATCGAGCAGCACGCGCATTGGCAGCAGCGGCATCTGACCGTCTCCTCTCTCGCCCGTCGCTACGACCCACCGGCTAGCCGCCGGGTGCGACGCTCGTCCAAGAATACGCCGCGCGCGTGATGGCTTGGAGTGGGCAGTCACCATGGGTGCGGTAGCATGCCCCGCACTGCTAGCGGGAAGTGATGCCGTGGCCGAGCCTAGGAACAAGCGGCCCGTACTCTTAGGTCCGAGCGGGCAGCCGCTTCCACCCGCCCCCGCGCCTCCGCCGGCCGCTGAGCCTGCAGCCCCGGCGGAGCCCGAGTCGCCTCCGGCTGCCGACGCTCCCGCCGCCGAGTCCGAGCCGGCGTCCGCCGAAGCCCCCAAGGAGGCCGAAGCCCCCAAGGGGCCGCCGTATCAGGTGCGGGTGGCGCTCGATGTCGACCCGCGACACATTCCGGCCACGCTGGTGGTGCTGCTGCCCTTCGATCCGAACGAGGCCTACCGCACGCGCGTCGAGGCGGCGCGGGACCAGTTCTTCAAGTCGCGCGACACGCTCATCGCGTCCGCCGAGGCGAGCATTCGGGCGCAGGGCGTGAAGGTGAACGATCCGCGCCGCGCCGCGGCCGGCATGATCGAGCGCCAGTTCATGGCCCAGGTCTGGGACTCCGCGTTTGGCGCGGTGTCCGGCGCGCAGGTGGGGTTGGTCTTCGCCGCCGCGCTGTCCGGCGGCGAGCAGGCCATCGGCACCATGCTGATGTCGCCATTCGACGGTGGCCGCATGTGGGTCACCACCCGCGCCACCGTCCTGGGCGACCGCTTCGGCGCCTGGGCCATGCCGATTCAGAAGCGCGACCCAATGCCGGCCACGGCGATTCTCAACCGCGACGCCCTCGCGCCCCTGCGGATGAACTTCGCCCGCATTCGGGTGTAGGCCCGGCCCGTCAGTTGACGCCGGAATCCAACCTGGGCCAAACTGACCGACCAGTCAGTTTCGGTGATCGGCCGTTGCAACTTCGCCTGCCGGGGGCCCGTCGCGGCACCAAGCGAGACGCCACACGGCGCGCGCTGCTGGAATCCGCCCTCAACGTCTTTGGCGAGAAGGGCTATCACCGCGCCGCCGTTGACGAAATCGTCTCCCGCGCCGGACGGTCCAAGGGCACGGCGTACTTTCACTTTCCGAGCAAAGAAGCCATCTTCCGCGCGCTGGTTCGCGAATTGGCGTCCTACCTGGTGGAGCGCGTCGAGCGGGAGCTGGACGACGAGCCGACCGCCATCCACCGGCTCGACGCGGCGCTGCTCTCGGTCATCGACATCTTCACCAAGCACCGCACGCTGGCGCGCGTCACGCTGGTCGAGGTCGCGGGCGCCGGGCGCGCCTTCGGCGACGACTTGCTCTTCGTGCGGCAGCAGTTCGCCGCCCTGATTCGGCGGCACCTGGACGCCGCCGTCGCGGAGGGCGCCCTGGAGCCCTGTGACACCGATCTCATCGCCACCGCCTGGTTCGGCGCCATCAGCGAAATCGTCGTCCATTGGCTGCACGACCCCGACCGCGGACCGCTGCACATGACCTACCCGGCGTTGCGGCACCTGCTGCTCCAGAGCGTGGGCATCGACATCAATCAGCTCCCGTCAGACAGGATTCCGGCCCATGCCTGAGGTGGCGACCGCCCCCGACATGCGCTTCCGCGACGCGGCACTGGAGCCCATCTGGGAGCGCGTGCAGCAGGGGCGTCGGCTCAGCGAGGCCGACGGGCTCCGCTGCCTCCAGACGCCGGACATCGTCGGTCTGGGGCGCATTGCCGACTGGGCGGCCCGCCGTCGCTCGGGCGACCGGGTCTACTTCACGCTCAACGTGCACATCAATCCCACGAACATCTGCGTACTGTCGTGCAAGTTCTGCGACTTCGCCGCCAAGCGCGGCGACGACCATGCCTACGAGTACTCGATCCCCTCAATCCTGGGTCAGATTCCGCCCGACGTGCACGAGGTGCATATCGTCGGCGGCCACCATCCCGACATCCCGTTCGAGTGGTACGAAGATCTGCTGCGCGCGATCAAGGACGAGCGGCCCACGGTCCAGATCAAGGCGTTCACGGCGGCCGAGGTCGACTACTTCCACAAGCGGTTCAAGCTGTCGGACGCCGAGGTCTTGCAGCGCATGATGGCCGCCGGCGTGAGCTCGATGCCGGGCGGTGGGGCGGAGGTCTTTTCGGAGCGCGTGCGACGCGAGCTCTTCCGCGGCAAGGCCGGGGCCGACCGCTGGATCGAGATCCACCACCTGGCCCACCGCATGGGCCTGAAATCGAACGCCACGATGCTCTATGGGCATATCGAGACGCTCGAAGAACGCGTCCACCACTTCGTGCGACTGCGCGAGGCGCAGGACGTCACCGGCGGGTTCCTCTGCTTCATTCCCCTGGAATACCAGCTCGGCACCACGAATCTGGTGCCGCGCCACGCCAGCGCCATCGAGGATCTCCGCATGATCGCCACCGCCCGGCTGATGCTCGATAACTTCCCGCACGTCAAGGCCTACTGGGTGATGACCGGCGAAGAGACGGCGTCGATCGGTCTGAACTTTGGCGCCGACGATCTCGACGGCACCATCGGCACCGAGCGCATCGCGCATGCGGCGCTCGCCGACAGCCCGGTGGGCGTGGCCCGCGCGCGGCTGGTGGGGCTGATCCGCTCGGCCGGGAAGGCGCCGGTGGAGCGCAACGCCACCTACACCGTCATGCGCACCCATGCTGCCTAGCCTCGGGCGCATCCCCTACCTGAATACCGAGCCGTTCTTCGGCGACGATCCGGTCCGCGCCGAGGCCCGCACCGCCACGCCGCGGGCCATGATCGATCTGGTGCGGGGCGGTCAGGTCGACGTGGCGCCGCTGCCGATCGTCGCCGCCTTCGACCACCCGGACCTGTTTCTGCCGGTGGGCGATATGGGCATCGCCACCGAGTCCGACGCCAAGTCCGTGCTGCTCTTCTCCCGGGTTCCGCCCGCGGACCTCGGGGGGCGGCGCATCGCGGTCATCGACGATACGGCCACGTCGGCCCGGCTGCTCAGCGTGCTCCTGCGCCGCTACTTCACCGTTGGCGGCTACCAGCTTGTGCCGTTGGAGGCGCCCGCCGACGCCTACTTGCTCATCGGCGACCGGGCGCTCTTGCAGTCGCCGCACGACCCCGACTATCCCCACGTCACCGATTTGGCCACCGCCTGGCACGAATGGACCGGCCTGCCCTTCGTGTTTGCCGCCTGGATGCAGCGGGCGGGCGTGGCCGCCGCGTACGTCGCCGCGGCCGTGGACTACCTGGATCGCCAACTCACGACCAACCTCGCCGATCTCGGCGCGCTGGCCCTGCGCCGGCCGGATTGCGGGCTCGACGCCGCGGCGGTTCGCCGCTATCTCCAGACGTTCGAGTATCGCTTCGGTCCTCGAACGTGGACGGCGGTCGATCGTTTCCGGGAGCTGGATGCGCAGGTCGGCGTCCGGCACGATGCCGCATGATGCAGGCGATCGAGTCCAAGGTGCGCGACGGCCGGCGGCTCTCGACCGCCGACGCGTCCTACCTGCTGGGCGACGCACCGCTGATCGACCTGGGCGCCCTGGCCAACGAGGTCAGGTTTCGGCGCCACCCCGAATCGATCGTCACCTACGTCGTCGACACCAACCTCAACTACACCAACCTCTGCGACGCCTACTGCTCGTTTTGCGCGTTCTACCGCCCGCACACCAGCACGGCGCCCGATGCCTACACGCACACCGTCGACGAGATGCTGGAGCGCATGGCGGCGGCGGTCGAGATGGGGTGCACCACGGTGCTCATGCAGGGCGGGCTGAATCCCGAGCTGCCGTTCGACTACTACACCGACATGGTGCGCGCCACCCGCGAGCGGTTTCCCGGCCTTACGCCGCACTTCTGGTCGGCGCCCGAGGTCTACGAGATGGCCAAGGTCTCGGGACTGAGCTACGACGACGTCATGGCCGCGCTCTTCGCGGCGGGCCAGCGCACGTTTCCCGGCGGCGGCGCGGAGGTGCTCACCAACCGCGTGCGCGACGCCATCAGCCCGCTCAAGATGGACGCCGACGAGTGGATCGCCGTCCATCGCGCCGCCCACCTGGCGGGCGTGCGCAGCACGGCCACGATGATGTACGGGCACGTGGAAACCAACGACGACCTGGTGGAGCACCTCTCGCGCGTGCGAGACCTGCAAGACGAGACGGGCGGCTTCACGGCCTTCATTCCCTGGAGCTTCGCCCCCGGCGGGACGCCGCTCGGACGCAAGCTCGAAGGCAAGCGGGCATCGGCCAATCGCTACCTGCGCATCCTGGCGGCGTCACGCCTGTTCCTGGACAACGTGGACCACGTGGACGCCTCGTGGTTCAGCGAGGGCAAGAAGGTCGGGCAGGTGGCGCTGCACTTCGGCGCGGATGACTTCGGCGGCACGTTGTTCGAGGAAAACGTGATGCAGGAAGCCGGCCACTATGCACGGGTGAGCATTGCCGAGACGCAAACCATGATCCGCGAGGCCGGCTTCGTGCCCGCCCAGCGCAACAGCTTCTACGACATTCTGCGAACGTTCGACGGGGCGCCCGCCGGCGTCTGACCGCGAGCCTGACATGACGCGGGTGACCGTGGGCCACAGCCCCGACGCCGACGACGCGTTCATGTTTTACGCGCTGGCCCACGGCAACGTCGCGATCGAGGGTGTCGATCCGGACGGCTATGCCGAAGTCCACGCCGATATCCAGGCGTTGAATCGACGCGCCTTCGCCGGCGATCTCGACATGTCCCAGGTATCGGCCGGCGCCTATCCCTATGTGGCGGACCAGTACCGCATCACGGCCTGCGGCTCGTCCATGGGCCTGAACTATGGCCCGATCGTCGTTGCCCGAGGCGCCGAAACCGACTTCCGCGGCGCGCCGGTCGCGATCCCCGGCGAGCACACCACCGCCTACCTGCTCGGCCGCATCTTCCTTCCCCCGTTTCAGCCGGTCGAGATGGCCTTTGCCGACGTGCTGCCCGCCGTTCAGGACGGCTCGGTGACGGCGGGGATCGTGATTCACGAGGGGCAGCTCAACTACGCCGACTATGGGCTGACCAAGCAGGTCGACCTGGGCGAACGCTGGTTCGGCTCGACCGGTCTTCCCCTGCCGCTGGGGCTCAATGTCGTGCGGCGCGGGCTCGGCGAGGCCCGGCAGCGCGCCCTCGCGTCCGCCCTGAGCGCGTCCATCGCCTGGGCCGAGGCGCATCCGGAGCCTGCACTGGCCTACGCCCGCAGCTTTGCGCCCGAGGTCGATTCGGACCTCACGGCGGCGTTCACGCGGATGTACGTCAACGATCTGACCCGTGACATGGGGACGCAGGGCGCCGCCGGCCTCCAGGCGCTCTACCGCCGCGCGGTTGAAGCCGGATTGCTGGATCGGGCGCCGCCCCTGGACATTCTGAGGGTCTAGCGCCCCGCGCCATCCGCGGAGCCGCCGATCCGAGCACGGCGCGCGCTCGCTACACTCACGCCCGACGGCATGGCTCCCGAGAGTCTGACCATGAGCGACGTTCGGCCCTTCTTTGACGCCACCGAAATCGTCGGCGACGCCGACGAAGCCCGTGATCGCTTCGACCGCGACGGCTACCTGTTCGTTTCCGGGCTGCTGCCACCGCCCGTGGTCGAAGACCTGCGCCGCCAGTTTCTGACCGTGCTGCGGGACGCCGAGTGGATCGCCGCCGACTCCCCGGCGGACGACCAGATCGCCGAGCTGAGCGCCTTCACCGTTGAGCCCGAGCCGGCCTATCAGAAGGTCTACAACCAGCTCTACAGCGTGCCCGCGTTTCACGCCTTGCAGCACCGCGCCGAGTTGGTGGACCTCGTGGGCACGCTGCTGGACGCCCCGGCGATCCCACATCCGCGCGTCATCGTCCGCGTGATGTTCCCCGAACGCACGGCCCACACCACCCCGGCGCATCAGGACTTCCCCCCGATACAAGGCGCCACCGACACCATCACGGCCTGGATTCCGCTGACCGACCTGTCCCCGGAAATGGGCGGGCTCGAGATTGCGGCCGGTTCGCACCGGCAGGGCGTGTTCGACTTTGTTCCCGCGCTGGGCGCCGGCGGCACGGAGATCACCGATCCGCTGCACGGCGCCTGGGTGGGCGGCACCTTCGAGCAAGGCGACGTGCTGTTCTTTCACAGCATGACGGTCCATCGCGGGGCGCCGGCCACCGGCAACCGGCTGCGCCTATCGGTCGACCTGCGGTTTCAGCGGCTGGCCGATCCCATCGCGCCGGGCAGCCTCAAGCCACATGACCCCGACGTCACCTGGGAGCAGATTTACGCGGGCTGGGCGCCGGGCCAGCACCAGTACTACTGGCGCGACTGGGACCTCGACGTCGGTGAGTTCGATACGCAGTACAACGACAAGCGCGACGCCATGGCGTTCGAGTTGGCCGCCAAGGGCGACGTCGACGCCCGAGCCGCGCTGCTGCGCATCGTCGCCCGTGACCCCGACCCCGCCAAGCAGCGCAAGGCCGCCGAGGCGCTCGCCGCCCTCGACGCCGACACCGCGTAGCGCGCGGAAGCGTTGGAGTCGGCGCTCGCTACACTCACGCACGACGACATGGCTCCTGAGAGTCTCACCATGAGTGACGTGCGGCCCTTCTTCGACGCCACTGAAATCGCCGGCGACGCCGATGCGGCCCGCGGTCGCTTCGACCGCGACGGCTACCTCTTCGTGCGCGGCCTGCTGCCGCCGCCCGTGGTCGAAGACCTGCGCCGGCAGTTTCTGACCGTGCTGCGCGACGCCGCCTGGATCGCCGCCGACAGCCCGGCACACGACCAAATCGCCGAACTGAGCGCCTTCACCGTCGAGCCCGAACCCGCTTACCAGAGGGTCTACAACCAGCTCTACAGCGTGCCCGCGTTTCACGCCATGCAGCACCGCGCCGAGCTGCTGGACCTCATCGGAGCCGTGCTCGACGCTCCCGTGATTCCGCAGCCGCGCGTCATCGCCCGGGTGATGTTTCCCGAGCGCACGGCCCACACCACGCCGGCGCACCAGGACTTCGTGCCCGTGCAGGGCGCGGCCGACACGATCACGGCCTGGATTCCGCTGAGCGACCTGTCGGCGGAGATGGGCGGGCTCGAGATCGCCGCCGGGACCCACCGGCAGGGCGTGTTCGACTTCGCCCCGGCGCTGGGCGCCAGCGGCACCGAGATCACCGATCCGCTGGACGGCGCCTGGGTTGGCGGCACGTTCGAGCAAGGCGACGTGCTGTTCTTTCACAGCATGACGGTCCATCGCGGGGCGCCGGCAACAGGCGCGCGGCTGCGGCTGTCGGTCGACCTGCGGTTTCAGCGGCTGGCCGATCCCATCGCGCCGGGCAGCCTCAGGCCGCATGACCCGGACGTCACCTGGGAACAGATTTACGCAGGCTGGGCGCCGGGGCAGCACCAGTACTTCTGGCGCGATTGGGACCTCGACCTTGCGGAGTACGACACGCAATACAACGAGAAGCGCGACGCCATGGCCTTCGAGCTCGCCGCCAAGGGCGGCGTCGAGGCCCGCGCCATCCTGCAGCGCATCGTCGCCCGGGATCCGAACCCCGAGAAGCAGCGTCAGGCCGCCGAGGCGCTCGCCGCCCTGGAAGCCGAGACCTCCTAGCGCGTGCGGCGCCGCTGGAGTCCGCAGCAAGCACGCCCGCACGACCTGCCATGACTGTCGAGTCGCTGACGGTTCGCCGAAGTCACGGATTGGCCGGAGGCCTGTCGGGACGCGGGAGCCGATCCCCTGCTTGACTCGCGTCTCCGGCTAGCCTCCGCGGTCCTCGCCCTCGTGAGCATCGGGCTCCTATCGAGCCTGCTGCCGCGCACCAGCCTGATTTCGCATTCCCGCACGGAGATCGTCGACGCCGTAGGCCCCGTGTGGCCCGAGGCATCGGTCGAGCAAGTCATCGATCCATGGCCAAGCACGATTTCGGAAGTCCGCATTTGGGCGGCCGCACAGTTCGAACGCGGTGAGGCGCCGGTTGTGGCCGCGTTGCTGCAAGGACCGGACCGCGAGATTGTGCGGCAGTTCTACGTCAAGATTCACGCAACTAAGACTCTCCAGCCATACGTGCTGTGGTTCGAGCCCTATGAGCCTATCGCCGGCGAGGAGCTGATTCTCCAACTCTGGGTATCGAATGAGCGGAGCAACTACGCCATCTTCGGCACAACCGACCACCGCTCCGATCGCACCGGACCCACCCTCAACCTCAATCCGACCGGCCACGGATCGCTTGCGTACGAGATGATTTGGCGTGGCGACGGGTGGCGGGCCGCCCTGGACGGCGCACCGCCCGAGGCCCTGCGACTCGCCGGCGGCATTGCGGCCGGGGCGCTCGCAGCGCTGCTTCAGCCCCGGGTCCTGCGAGCCCTCCGGAAACTCGCGCGCAAGGCTGGCGCGGCCATGCGATTCGCCGTCAGTCCAATCGACGGCGCTCTACGACGGGCCTGGCGCGGGCTGGCCGCGCAGCAACCACGCACGACGCCGCCATCGAGCGGTCGTGCCCTCTACGTCTTTCCCTGGCTCATACCCGGATTCGCCGTACTGCACTATCTGGCCAATAACCTGACCCTTGTCCGGGCCTATGAGGCGATCACGATCAGCGTGATCATCATGGCGGCCGTCACCGTCCTTTTCATCGCGTTCCGATTCCTTCTCCAGAGCACGCCGGCGGCCGCCGCGTTCACGGGCCTGCTGGGCATCGCCTTCTTCGCCTACGGCCACGTCTACGTCGACCAGCCACCGGCCGACCATCGACTCCTGTTTGGACTCGGTATCCCACTGGCACTCGGAATAGCGATGCTCTTGCGGGGCCGGACCGTGATTACGCCGCCCGTCCGGCGCTTCCTCAACCTCGGCAGCGTTGTGCTCCTTGCCTTGCCCGTCGCACAGCTCGCCCTCGTCGCCCTAAGCGCCGTGTCCTCGGAGAGCTCCAATCGCGGGACTGCATCGCTCACCGACCTTGGACTCGATCAACGTATTCAAGAGGCGAGGGCAAGCACTCCCCCAGAGGAGCTGCGCGACATCTATTTCATTATCTTGGATGAATATCCTCGAAGCGGATCGCCACCCACATTCGACAACACCGAGTTTATCCAGAAGATGGAATCTCGTGGCTTCTATGTCGATCCATACGCCCGGAGCAATTACCCGCGAAGTCGATGGTCCATTACATCAGCCCTGAACATGGAATACATCGACCTCTACGACAGCAGCCAGGCAACCGCCGTGCAGCTCTTCAAACGGGCCAGCAATCATCTGCTGGGCCGAGTCGCGCGCGATCTGGGATATACGTACGTCCATGTTTCGTCAGGGTGGTCTCTCACAAGTACAAATCCCCAGGCTGATCTCGTTGTGTCGTTCGGACCCAGCGGACGAATAGTCTCGGGCTACGTTGACGAAGACCCGTGCATATTCGAGAGAATCGTAGATTTAACGAATGTATTCACCACTGGTTTTCTGCAGACCACTATAGTGAAGGAATTCGTTTCCGCGGATCCACTATTCCACACGGATGCGTGCGCATACTTTTGGAAACATCCGTCGCACGCGCTTGAGTGGCTGGAGTTCATGAAGGATTCCGCTAGTATTGACGGGCCAAAATTTGTATTTGCACATTTTCTCAAGCCGCATTCGCCGTTTTCCTTCGATCGCCATGGAAACATCGCTCCAGGCTCCGGGTGGAGTGACGATCATGACCCGACCGTTGAGTCTGCCTTCTATGGGCAGCTCCTGTGGGTGAATGATCGCCTAATCGAAGTCGTCGACGCAATACTGGCCGACTCTGAAGAACAGCCTATAATCGTGATCATGGGAGATCATGGGTCGCGAGACTCGGGATATGAACATCCCATGGCGACCGATATATTCGCTGCATATTTGCTCCCGGATGGCCATAGTGAGTTGATTTATCCTTCCATGACCCCGGTGAATACATTTAGAGTGTTACTCAACCACTATTTTGCGCTTGATTTTGAGCTATTGGAAGATAAAGTGTACCGATTCTGGGAGTAGATGGGTTGGCGCGGGCGGTACTGTCTGGGGTCCGCGAAGGATGCGTCGGCGCGGTAGCGCTACGCCCGCACCCGGCGCGGCTCACTGCTGAAGCCGTCGCGCATGGGGCGCTGGCCTCCGACGAGACCGCGCCAGAGCCAGGCGCGATGCGGCACGCCGTCGTCGTCCCGCTCCACCTCGATCCGCACGCCGCGGCCCCACATCGCATCGCTGCCGTGCAGGCGCGTGACCGTCGCCTCCAGCGCGAGCCGCAGGCTCCCCACGGCGTCCTCGGAGTCAACCGGAACCGCGTGGCGGCGGTTCGGATGGGCGTAAAGCTCGTGCACCACGGCTTCCATGGCGGCATCGTCAAGCGCGGGCATGGCGGCGTCCTGGTCGGATCGGCGGCGATGATCGTAGCAATCTCGGCAGGAGGCCGCCGGATCCGCCGCGCGAACGCCCGATCGCCGTCGGGATCAGGCCGCGAGCACGCCGGGTCCGGGGCCGATGATCGGCTGACGTACGATCCAGGGGCTTGCCGCTCGTGCACGAATCGGCCACGCCATGCCGTCTGACGAATATGTCCGCATACCCGAAGCCGACCTGCGCCGCTTCGATCTGGCGCTGCTGCGGGGGCTGGGACTTAACGCCGACCACGCCGGGATCCTGGCCGACAACCTCATCGCCGCCGACATGCGCGGCGTCCGCACCCACGGCCACGTGATGCTGCCCAAGTACTGCAAGGAGATCGGCCGCGGGTCCACGAACGTGCAGGCGCAGCCCCGCATCGTCAGCGAGACGCCCGCGACGGTGCATGTGGACGGTGATCGCGCGCCGGGCGCGGTGGCGGGCCATTTCACCATGCAGGCGGTCATTCAAAAGGCCCGCGCCAACGGCGCGGCGACCGGCTTCACCAAGCGCAGCAATCACTTCGGCGCGGCCGCCCACTTCGCCATGATGGCGCTGCCGCACCGGATGATCGGGTTTGCCGCCACCAACGCCGGTCCCACCATGTTTCCCTTTGGCGGCCGCCAGCGCATCGTCGGCAACAACCCCATCGCCTTCGCCATCCCCGCGGCCGCGAAGCGCCCCATCGTGCTCGACATGGCCATGTCGGTCTCGGCGAACTCGCGCGTGGCGATTGCCGAGCGCTTGGGGCAGACAGTTCCCGAGGGCTGGATTCTCGACCGCGACGGCCGCCCCAGCACGGACCCTGCCGACTTGGCCGAGGGCGCCGGCGTCTCCATCGGAGGCCCCAAGGGCATCGGCCTCTCGCAGGTGGTCGATCTCCTGGCCGGCGTGCTGGCCGGCGCCAGCTTTGGGCCCGCGGTGGGGCGACCGCAGCCCGACGGGAGCCACGGGGACACCGGGCATTGGTTTCACGCCATCGACGTCGCGGCCTTCATGCCGCCGGATGCGTTTACGGCCCTGGTCGATCGGCAAATCGGGCTCTTCCACAACGCCCCGCGGGTGGAGGGCGCATCGCGCATCTACGTGCCCGGTGAGATCGAGTGGGAGCGGCTGGACGAGTCGCGCCGACTCGGCGTGCCGCTGCTGCCGTTCGTGGTCGACGAGCTAAACGCGCACGCGGAGCAGACCGGCTCGTCCGAGCGGCTCTAGGAAAAGTCTGAACAATTCCTCGCGACGTCACCGACTGCGGCAATTCGCGAGGGTACGCCGAACGGCTCCGCCTGAAATGTCAGCCGCTGACCCCCATCCTCACCTTCCCCCTTCCAGGAGACCTTTGCGAAACCCCTCCGTCATTCCCGCGAAGGCGGGAATCCATTCCGGTTGAGCCTAGACTCGCACCGGAGGCTCGGCGTAGAGCTCGCCCCGTACTCGATACGGGGGTGAGGGTCCTCCGGTTCCCTCTCCCCCAGGGTGTGCAGACCGGAGACATCATTTACACGTGTTCGGAGACATGGTTTACACATCTGGACATGCACTGGAGGACCGGGATGTGCCGTTTGCGGAGCGACGAGTGAGTGATTTGCGGGCCGAGTTTGTGGCGCTGGCCC
>JAJDUU010000044.1 GCA_022826485.1 Chloroflexota bacterium
CCTCTCCCTCTGTTCGGGCGTCCGATTCCCTCTCCCTCTGGGAGAGGGCAGGGTGAGGGCTCCGGGCGCACGCCGCCGGCTGACTCTGTGCGGGGCGAGACGCACCCCTTCATCGCTGCGTCTCCGCCAGCAGCGAACGCAGCAGCGTGCGCTTCGCCTCCACAAACGGCGGCGCGGCGGTCCTTCAGCGTCGAGTCTTCCCGTGATCGTCGATCCGATCCCCCTGCCTCCGGGAGGGCAATCCGGTTCCCTCCCCCTCCGGGAGGGCACTCCGGTCTCCTCTCCCTCTGTTCGGGCGTCCGATTCCCTCTCCCTCTGGGAGAGGGCAGGGTGAGGGCTCCGGGCGCACGCCGCCGGCTGACTGTGTGCGGGGCGAAATGCGCCCGACTACCGCTGTGTCTCCGCCAGCAGCGAACGCAGCAGCGTGCGCTTCGCCTCCACGAACGGCGGCGCGGTGGTCATCTCGCGCTCCCGCGGCCGCGGCAGGTCGATCCTGAGCTCCAGCTTCATCGTTCCCGGCCGGCGCGTCATAACGTACACGCGGTCGGACAGGAAGATCGCCTCCTCGATGTCATGGGTGACGAACAGGACCGTCTTGGCCAGCTCGGTCCAGATGCTCAGCAGCCACTCCTGCATCTCGCCGCGCGTCAGGGCGTCCAGCGCGCCGAACGGCTCGTCGAGCAGCAGCGTGTCGCGATCCAGCAGGATCGTGCGCAGGATGGCCGCGCGCTGCCGCATGCCGCCGGAGAGCATGTGCGGGTAGGCGTCGGCAAAGCCCTCCAGCCCGAATCGATCCAGCTGCGCCAACGCCCGCGCCTCGCGGTCCGTTTCGCCGCGCAGCTCTGGGCCCAACACCGCGTTTTGCAACGTCGTGCGCCAGGGCAGCAGCAGGTCGCGCTGGGGCATGTGCGCCACCAGGCCCGTGCGGCCGATCGCCGAACGACCGTCGACGGCAATCTCGCCGGCGCTCGGGCGATCGATCCCCGCGACTAGATTGAGCATGGTGCTCTTGCCGCAGCCGCTCGGTCCGATCACCGACACGAACTCGCTCCGCGCCACGGTCAGGTTGACGTCATGCAACGCGTCCACGCGCAGGCCACGCTCGACATAGGTGGCCCGAACGCCGCGCAGCGCCACGGCCGGGATCGCCGCGGCGCTGCCAGCCGGCGGGCTCACGTCACCCCCCGACTGGCACCGCGCCAACCTTCGTCATTCTCGCCGCGCACTCCGTCATTCCCGCGAAGAGCCTGCCCCGTACTCGATACGGGGCGGGAATCCACCGCGCCGTCATCGCCATGCCTGCGGGCAAGCACCTTCGCGCCGCCGGCTCCGTCATTCCGGCGAAAAGCCTGCCCCGTACTCGATACGGGGCCGGAATCCAGCCCCCACCCAAGCGGGATTCTCATCGCGACCGTCCCGGCCGTTCATTGCCCCCCGGGAACGGCAATCGTCGCCCCGCGGCCTCAGGCGTTCTCGATAAACGAGTTATCGAAGGCGTTGGCGGGGTTGATCGTGTTCGCGAGCAGGTCGTAGCTCACCAGCCAGTTGGCATAGCCCTGCCAGGTGTCGCGCGTCTGCCAGCCCCACTTATCGGCGTCTTCCGCGTAGCGCGGGCTGAGCCAATCCTGGCTGGCGCGCACCAGGTCGGCGTCGATGCCGTCCACGGCCTTGATCAGCGTGTCCGCGCCGCGCGACGGCTCGTCGATGGCCAGCTCGTAGCCGCGGGCCGTGGCGCGCACGAAGCGCTGCACCACGTCCGGATTCTCGGCGATCATCGTCTCACTGGTCGCGAGCACCGGCGTGTAGTAGTCCGGGATGCAGTCGAGGTCGGTCAGGCGGATGTAGTCGAGCTCGAATCCCTGCAGCTGGGCGCGAATGCCGTCCCAGGCCTCGAAGATCCACACGAAATCCACGTCGCCGCGCTCCCAGGCGACGAAATAGTCGATCGCGCCGATGTCCACGAACTCAATCTCGTTGAAGTCGCCGCCGTCGCACTGCATCAGCGCCGTCAGCACCTGCCGCTCGGGACCCCAGCCAAAGGCGCCGTACTTCTTGCCCGCAAAGTCGCGTGGGCGGCGGATCCTGCGGTCCGCCGGCGAGGCGAAGCCCGAGGTGTTGTGCTGGATGATGGCCGCCACCGACACCAGCGGCACGTCCTCCGAGCGGGCTAGCGTCACTTCCTCCTGGAAGCTGATGCCAAACTCGGCGGCCCCGGCCGCCACGGCCTGCGCCACACCCGACACGCCGGGCTCGACGATCGAGACTTCCAGGTTCTCGTCGTCATAGAAGCCGAAGTCACGGGCGACGTAGATCCCCGTGTGATTCGTGTTGGGGACCCAGTCCAGCATCAGCGTGACGGATGCCGGTTCCTTGGCCTCTTCGCCGCAGGCGGCCACCAGCGGCACGGCGGCGGCTCCGAGCATCAGACCCAATGTCCGGCGTCGCGAAATCATCATCGTGCAGTCTCCTCCTTGGCCGCCGTCCACGGTGCGACGGTGCGGCCCACAAGCTCAACGCAGCCGAACAGCGCGATGCTCAGCAACGCGATGACGGCAATCACGGCAAATACCTGGTCGGTCTGAAACGAGTTCGACGCCCGCAGCAGATAGAGTCCCAGCCCCTGGCTGGCCCCGGTCCACTCCGCGATGACGGCGCCGATGACGCTGTAGGTGGCGGCGATCTTCATGCCCGAGATCACCGACGGCACCGCCGCCGGCAGGCGCACTTTGAAGAAGAGTTGGCGGTCGCTGGCCCCCATGCCGCGAACCAGGTCGAGCATCTCCTTGTCCGCGGCCCGCAGCCCGCCGACCGTCGCCACCACGACCGGGAAGAAGCACACCAGCGCCACGACCAGCACCTTCGGCAGCAGTCCGAATCCGAACCAGATGGCCAGCAGCGGGGCCAGCGCAAACGTCGGGACGGTCTGCGAAGTCACCAGCAGCGGGTAAATCGCGCGGCGCGCCAGTCCCCAACGGTCGATCGCGGCGGCCAGCAGGACGGCCGACACCAGGGCCAGGGCATAGCCCGCGGCGGCGGCGGTCACGGTTGCGACCACGTGCGGACCGAGCAACGGCGCGGCCTCGCCGAACGACACGCCAATGTCCGAGGGCGCCGGCAGCAACCAATCCGGCATCTCCACCACCCGCGACACCACCTCCCACAGCGCCAGCAGTCCGGCGATCAGGAGGATGGCCGGTCCAAAGTCGCGCAGGCTGTGGTGGAGCTTTCTCATGCGACCGCCGCGGAACCGTGGTGCCCGCGCAAAACGACCTCTGCAAGATCGTCATTCCTGCGAACGAATTCGCTCCCGACTCCGTCATTCCGGCGAAGGCCGGAATCCAGAACTCGTGAGCCAATCCTTGGCGCACGCCTCCCGCCGCGACTCCGCCCGGCAAGCCGAGGCCGCAACCGCTGCAGTTCTCTTCCCGCGGTTGAGATTCCTCGCTGCGCTCGGAATGACAGGGGTTGCGCTTGAAATGGCAGGGTGGTGGCGGCTCGAATAGAAATGGTCGTCGGGGCGGTTCGCGAACCGCCTTTGCCTGATCGTCTCGCGTCCGGCCCCCTCTCCCTTGATGGGAGAGGGTTGGGGCGAGGGTGATTCGGGGCTGGGGAGTGGGGGAACGCCCCCTCATGCAAACGTCTCTTCACCCGCCCGCCCCCTCGCGAAACGGCGCCGTCTTCTCGTGCATGGACGCGATGCCCGCCGGGCTTTCGATCATGCGCACATTGGTCTGCACGGGACCGCCGGACAGCTCCACCGCGGCGCTGTGCGCCCGCGCGGCGATATCCAGCAGCTCGTGCAGCGAGTCGCCCTCGATGGTGGTCTCCATGGGACCGACCTCGTGCGAGACGCCGCTGTCCTGAATCACCGCAATCGCCGCGTCAACCGCCGCCAGCGCGTCGGGCGCGTTCAGCGGCAGCACTTGGAGAGCCAGCGTTGCCTGGGGCATTCGTCCACCGCCATCAATAAAAAGACCGCAGCTTCCAGTGGAACCTGCGGCAGCCAACGCGGTGAACGTCCCTGCGCTGGCATTACCCAGATCAGGTTCCACGGGTCGGCGACGTTTTAGGTCGCCCTCTCAGCCGGGCGTTACCCCAGCTCCCCGCGATCAATCAGGTCACCCCAAGGATACGACACCGCGGGCCGCGGGTCATGGTGGGATCCGTCTTCATGGATGGGAGCGGCGTCCAGCCGTGCCGCCTACGCCACGTCCCGTAGGGGCGAGTCTCAGACCCGCCCGCGCCACCATCCGGTCCGGCTCCCTCTCCCACAGGGAGAGGGTCGGGGTGAGGGGATCCCTGCAACCCCGCTGTGCGGTCGCCTTGCGCTACACCTCGATCGGCGGCGGGTAGGCCAGCGGGATCCCCGGCACCGACATGCGCAGGCGGTTGAGGTGCCAGCGGCCGAGGTTGGCGGTGAAGAGGTCGGTGAGGTCGGGGCCGCCGAAGACGATGTTGGTGGGTGAGGAGAGCTGCGTGTGGTTGGGGTCGTCCACGAGGACCTGGATGCGTCCCGTGGGCTCGAGGCGATAGATGCGGCTGGGGGTGTAGAGCGTGATGTACAGCGTGCCCTCGACGTCGAACTGCACGCCGTCGGGCACGTCGCCGGGGAGGGTGGCCACGACCTGGCGCTCGCCCAGGGTGCCGTCGTCGAGCACGCGCAGGCGGCTGACGCCGGGCATCTGCGACTCGACCACGTAGAGCCACTCACCCGCGGCGTCGAAACACATGCCGTTGGCGAAAAAGCGCGTCGCCTCGCTCACCAAATCCGTCGAGCCGTCGGGCCGCACGCGGTAGACCCGGCCGGTGTCGTGGTCCCATTCGCCCGAGTCGGAGACATAAAGGTCGCCGGAGGGATGAAAGCAGGGATAGTTCGGCGTATCCATGGGCCGGTCGGCGGTGCCGCGGGTGATCTCGTCCAGGCTGCCGTCGGGAGCGGCGCGCACGACCGTGCCGCTGTACGCGGCGCAGACGTAGACGTTTGCGTCGACGTCGCAGGCCACGCCGCCCAGGAAGCCCTCGTGCTGCGCGATCTGCGTGATGGCCCCGCTGTCCGGGTTCACGCGATAGATCTGCCCCGCCTCGCCGCCGGCGTAGAGCTGCCCGTCGGGGCCCCAGGTCACACCTTCGGGGTGATCCAAGCCGTCGTTGAAGTCGCCCGCGACCGTCTCGACCTCGGACACATCGCGTAGTGCCATGGTGCGCGCCCTCGATGAGTGTCTGGTCGCTCACGGTACATGACGCGGTTTGCGGCCGCCCACTGCGTAAACTCAGGGTGAAGACGCATCGGAGACGCACGCCGCCAGTGCCTGCCGCCATCGCCACCGACCCCGTCGACACGCTTGGCCGCCACATGCGCGACCTGCGCATTTCGGTGACGGACCGGTGCAATTTCCGCTGTCCCTATTGCATGCCGGCCGAGGTCTACGGCGAGCACTACACGTTCTTGCCGAAGACCCAGATCCTCACCTTCGAGGAGATCGCACGGCTGGCCGGCATCTTCGTCGAGCTTGGCGTGCGGAAGCTGAGGCTGACCGGCGGCGAGCCTCTGCTGCGGGCGGACCTGCCCAGCCTGGTCTCGATGCTGGCGGCGTTGCCGGTCGAGGACCTGGCGCTGACGACCAACGCCCATTTGCTCGCGCGGCACGCCGAGTCCCTGGCCCAGGCCGGGCTGCAGCGCGTGACGGTGAGTCTGGACAGCCTGGACGACGAGGTGTTTCGCGCCATGAACGGGCGGGGCTACGGCGTCGACGCGACGCTGGAGGGCATTGCCGCCGCCGAGCGCGTGGGCCTGTCGCCCATCAAGCTGAACTGCGTGGTGGTGCGGGGCGTCAACGACCACACCATCGTCGACCTGGCGCGCCACTTTCACGGCACCGGGCACACCATGCGGTTCATCGAATACATGGACGTGGGCAACCTCAACCAGTGGAAGATGGACGAGGTCGTCACCGCCGACGAGATCGTGGAGCGCATTGGGACCGAGTTCCCACTCGAGCCGCTGCCGCCCAACTATCCCGGCGAGGTGGCGAATCGCTTTCGCTATCGCGACGGCGGCGGTGAGATCGGCGTCGTCGCGTCGGTGAGCCAGCCGTTCTGCGGCGCCTGCACGCGCGCGCGGCTCTCAACCGACGGCCACCTGCTGACCTGCCTGTTTGCGTTCGGCGGCACCGACCTGCGGACGCCCATGCGCGAGGGCGCCACGGACGCCGAGCTGCGCGAGCTGATCGCCGGCGTGTGGCAGGTCCGAGGCGACCGCTACTCCGAGGCGCGCGCGGGCCTCATCGCTGAAGACGGCCACGGGCCGGAGGTCCAGAAGGTCGAGATGTTCCAGATCGGCGGCTAGCGCCGGTGCGCGTCCAACAGATTCGGAACATGCCCAGCTGATGGCGGATCCCGGTCTCCTGGGCTTCGCCGCCGCGGCCATCGGCGTTTTCATGACGCTGGTGTGGCTGCTGAGCCTGCGGCTGCGCGACGCGTCGATCGTGGACGTGTTCTGGGGGCTGGGTTTCATCGTGGTCGGGGCGCTTACCGCGTGGCTCGGCGCGGGCGATGCCGGACGCGTCGCGCTGCTGCTGGTGTTGGTGGCAGTCTGGGGACTGCGTCTGGCAGGGCACATCGGGTGGCGTAACCACGGCAAGCCCGAGGACCCGCGCTATCAGAAGTTCCGCGCCAACGCCGGGAGCGCCTTCTGGTGGCGCAGCTATTTCACCGTCTTTCTGCTCCAGGGCGTCGTGATGTGGGTGGTCGCGCTGCCGCTGCTGGCGGCTCTGGGCGAGCCGCAGCCGTCCCTGCCGACCGCGTGGGACGTGGCTGCCATCGTGCTCTGGGCCATCGGCTTGGCCTTCGAGGCGGGCGGCGACCTGCAACTGGCGCGATTCAAGGCCAACCCGGCCAATCGAGGGCGCGTGCTGTCAACCGGATTCTGGGGGCTGACGCGACACCCGAACTACTTCGGCGACGCCGTGGTGTGGTGGGGCTTCGGCTGCCTGGGACTCGCCGTCGGCGCGTGGTGGACGCTGATCGGCCCCGTCGTCATGACGGTGCTGCTGATGCGGGTGTCGGGCGTGACGCTGCTCGAGCGCAGCATGATCGAGAGCAAGCCGGGATATCGCGAGTACGTGGAGTCCACGCCGGCGTTCTTCCCGCGCCTCCCATTCCTGGGACCACGTGGATAGCCAATCGGCCTGGTTCGAGCGGCTGGCGGCGCGGGGTGTGGCGCCCGACGGCGTGCTGCGCCTCGGCGTGCGGTTGGCTCTGCGGCGACGGCTGCGAGCGCTGCAACAGGGCGATCCTCAGGAGCGCTTTCGCACTCTGCGCGGTGGACCAACGGCGGTTGCCACGGACGCCGCAAACCGGCAGCACTACGAGGTGCCGACCGAATTCTTTCGCATGATCCTCGGTCCGAGGCTCAAGTACAGCAGCGCCCTCTGGCCGTCGGGCGTCGCGACGCTGGCGGAGGCCGAGGACGCCATGCTGGAGCTGTATGCCCAGCGCGCGGGTCTCGCGGACGGCCAGCGCGTGCTCGATCTGGGGAGCGGCTGGGGCTCCTTTGCCCTGTGGGCCGCGGCGCGGTATCCGGCGTCGACGATCACCGCCGTGACCAACTCACGCACCCAGCGCGACCATATCGTCGGCGAGGCCGAGGCGCGCGGCTTGGCAAACCTTGCCGTGGTGCACGCCAATGCCGCCACGGATGAGATTTCCGGTCGGTTCGACCGGATCGTGAGCATCGAAATGCTGGAGCACGTGCGAGATCACGGCGCGCTGCTGGCCCGCCTGGCCGATCGGCTCGATGCGGACGGGCTGCTATTCGTGCATGTCTTCAGCCACGTGCGTCACGCCTACGCCTTCGAGCCCGAGGACGGCTGGATGGCGCGGTGGTTCTTCAGCGGCGGCGCCATGCCGAGTCTGGACCTCTTCGAGGAATGCGCTCCCGCCGTGCGCACCGTCGACCGCTGGATCGTGAACGGCCGCCACTACGCGCGCACGCTGCGCGCGTGGCTGCGAAACTTCGACAAGCGCCGCCCGCAGATCGTTGAGCTCTTTCGGGATGTCTACGGCGACGACCTGGCGGATCTCTGGCTGATGCGGTGGCGGCTCTTCTTCATCGCTTGTGAGGAGCTGTTCGCCTACCGCGGCGGACGCGAGTGGGTGGTGGCGCATCATCTGTTTGCCCCCGCGAAGGTTGCCCAAGCCCAGGCGCGGCGGCACGCCTAGTCCCTTGCACCAAACGCGACCGACCGAGCGCGGCCGGTGAGCCGTGGGGCAGACATGAGACATCGCAAACCATGAGAATCGCCGTCATCGGCGCCGGCGTGTCGGGCCTCGTCGTGGCGCGCCAGCTGCACGCGCGCCACGACGTCACGGTGTTCGAGGCCGGCGATGCACCGGGCGGACATGCGCGCACCATCGACGTGGAATCCGGCGGCCGAACCTTCGCGGTCGATACGGGATTCGTGGTCTTCAACGACCGCACCTATCCGGAGTTCCTGCGAATCCTGGATGACCTCCGCGTCCCGACGCAGCCGTCCGATATGAGCTTCTCCGTGCGCTGCGATCGCACGGGCGTCGAGTACGGCGGGGCGTCGCTCAACGCCGTATTCGCCCACCGCCGCAATCTGCTGCGCCCCACGTTCCTGCGGTTGGTGCGCGACTACCTGCGCTTCAATCGCCAGGCGCCCAAGCTGCTGGAGGCCGACGAGCGGCTCACGCTGGACGACTACCTGAAGGGCGCCGGGTTCTCGCGCGCCTTTCGCGAGCTGTACCTGGTGCCCATGGGCGCCGCCATTTGGTCAACCGACCCCGGGCGCTTCGCCCGGATTCCCGTTCGGTCGTTCGTCCGTTTCTTTCACAACCACGGACTGCTGGCGATTCGAGGCAAGCCGACCTGGTATTCGATCACCGGCGGCGCCCGCGAATATGTCGAGGCATTGGCGCGGCCCTTTCGCGATCGGATCCATACTCGGGCCACCGTGACCCGCGTGCGGCGGGAGCACGACCACGTCAGCGTCACCGTTGCCGGTGGGGGCGACGCCCGATTCGATCGGGTGGTGCTGGCGACCCACAGCGACCAGGCCCTGCAATTGCTTGACGATCCCAGCCCCGAGGAGCGCGCCGTCCTTGGGGCCATCGAGTACCAGACCAACAGCGTCGTGCTGCACACCGACACCAGCCTGCTGCCCCGGCGGCGACGCGCCTGGGCCGCGTGGAACTACTACATTCACCCAGACGGTGGGGAGCGGGTGGCGACGACCTACAACATGAACCGCCTGCAGCATTTGGACGCGCCGGAGACCTTCTGCGTCACGCTCAACCAGGACGAGCGCATCGACGAGGCGTCCGTGATCGCCCGCATGACCTACCACCACCCGATGCTCAGCCGCGCGGCGATCGCCGCCCAGCGCCGGTGGACCGATGTCAACGGCTGGCGCCGGACCTGGTATGCCGGCGCCTACTGGGGCCATGGATTCCATGAAGACGGCGTCGTGAGCGGCCTGCGCGTGGCGCGGGCGATCGAGGCCGGCGCATGAGCGGCGCGAGTTGTCTCTACACCGGCGTCGTCACGCACCGGCGGCGACAACCGGTGAGCCACGCATTTCGCTATCCGCTCTTCATGGCGTATCTCGATCTCGCCGAGCTTCCCGGCGTGTTCGATGGACGCCTGCTCTGGTCCGCGCGGCGTCCGGCGCCGGCGTGGTTTCGCCGGGCCGATCACTTCGGCGATCCGGCGCTGCCGCTCGACGAGGCGGTGCGGCGGCGCGTCCACGAGGCGACGGGAATCCGACCCGAAGGTCCGATTCGCCTGCTGACCCACCTGCGCTACTTCGGCTACGTCTTCAATCCGATCAGCGTCTACTACTGCTTCGCTCCCGACAACGAGCGGGTCGAGGCGCTGGTGGCCGAGGTCACGAATACGCCCTGGGGAGAACGCCACGTCTATGTCGTGGCGCCTGAGTCGACCGCCGACGGCGGCAGGCTACAGGCGGACTTCTCGAAGGCGTTGCACGTTTCGCCCTTCATGACCATGGATATGGACTACCGGCTGTCGGCGACGGTGCCAGGCGATGAGCTCGACGTACGCATGGTGGCGGCACGCCATGGCGCGCCGATCTTCGACGCTGGCCTCTCGCTGCGTCGGCGGCCCATGACCGCGGGCGCGCTGGCCGGCGTGCTGGTTCGGTATCCGTTCATGACGGCGCGCGTGGTTGCCGCGATCTACTGGCAGGCGCTGCGGCTGAGGCTGAAGGGCGTGCCCTTCGTGCCGCATCCGGCGCGCCGCCGTGCTGCGCAGGAGGAGCGCCTGGAATCCGGCAACTAGCGCCTGCGCGGCCAGTCTTGCCCTACTTCTTGGCGGCCTCGAAGTAGGGATTCGTGCCCGAGGCGTGGTCGGTCACGTCGATCACCCGGGTGACCTCGGGCACGGCCTCGCGGATGGCCACCTCGATGCCCTGCGTCAGCGTCACCGCCGCCATGCCGCAGCCCTGGCAACCGCCGCTGAGGCGCAGGTAGGCCGCGCCGTCCTCGACCGAGACCAGCTCGGCGTGCCCACCGTGCGCGGCGATGGCAGGGTTGATTTGCTGTTCGAGAATCTGCGCGACCTGATCCGCCACCGCGCCGCTGAGCTGTGGCGTCGGGGCGTCGTGCGCGGCCGGTCCGGCCACCGGGCTCGGGGTGTTCGGGTTGTCCACGAATAGGCCGCCGCCGTTGGGAGCGGACCGGTAGTCGATGGTGGCGCCGTTCAGCTGGTCGGTGCTCCCATCGGGAACGACCACGTTGAGCCCGTAGGCGACTTCGACAACCGCGTCACTGGGTCCCGCGTCGCGCGTGCTCTTCAGGTACATGTCGTAGCTGAAGCCCGTCCCGGAAACACCCGTGACCTCGATCCACATGGCCAGGTCGTCCTTGTCCGGGCGGTCGGAGCGCGCGCGAAAATCAAGCACCAGGTCGCGTGCGGCTTCGCTGATGAAAACATCGGTGTCGTGTTGCAGGGTCATGCTTCCCATCCAGCGGGCATGCGGCGCGTCGTCCGTTCGTGTTTCATCATAGGACGATGCGCCGGGTTCTCCTACTGTTGCCGACGAGGGCGTACCGCGCGGCCGACTTTCTCGAAGCCGCCCGGGATCTTGGCGTCGAGGTTGTCGTCGGCGCGGAGCAACGCCACGCGCTGGAGGACGTGGTTGATTCGCGCGTGATCGAGCTGCCCCTCCACCGTCCCGAGGTTGCGGCGGACGCCATCGTTGAGTTCGCCGACGAGATGCCGCTCAGCGCCATCGTCCCGGTGGATGATGCCGGCGTCGGGGCGGCGTCGCTCGCGGCGGAGCGCTTGGGCCTGGCGCACAGTCCACCCGCGGCGACGGCGCTCACGCGGGACAAGGCCGGCATGCGACGGCGCTTGGCGCAGGCCGGCGTGCCGCAACCGGACTTCGTCCTCGTGGCGGGCGGTGACGACCCGGCCGCCGCCGCGGCGAGGCTCGGATTCCCGGTGGTGATCAAACCCCTGGAGCTGTCGGGCAGCCAGGGGGTCATCCGCGCCGACACGCCGGCGGAAGCCGCGACAGCGGCGGCGCGAATCCAGCGCATGCTCGCGCTTCCCGCTGACGACGAACCTGCGGCGTTGCTGATCGAGCGCTTCGTGCCCGGCGTGGAGGTTGCGGTGGAGGGGCTGCTGCGCCGTGGGACGCTGCACACGCTGGCCATCTTCGACAAGCCGGATCCGCTCGACGGTCCCTATTTCGAGGAGACGCTCTACATCACGCCGTCGCGCCTGCCAGAGCGGAGGCAGCGTGTCGTGGAGGAGGTGACGCGCGCGGCGGTGGCGGGGCTGGGGCTCACCGAGGGTCCGGTGCATGCCGAGGTGCGCCTCGACGGCGACGCGCCGTCGGTCATCGAGATCGCCGCGCGCTCGATCGGCGGGCTCTGCGCCCGATCGTTGCGATTCGGGCTGGGCGTGTCGCTGGAGTCGCTGATCTTGCGGCATGCGCTGAACCTGCCGCTCCGGGACACCACGCGGATGCATGCCGCATCGGGCGTGATGATGTTGCCCATTCCCCTCGCCGGCGTGCTGGTCGACGTGCGCGGGCGCGAGGCGGCACTCGATGTTTCGGACATCGTGGGACTGGAAATCACCATTGCGCCGGGCAATTGGGTCGAGCCGCTGCCGGAGGGCGACCGCTATCTTGGCTTCATGTTTGCGCGGGGTGAGACGCCCCAAGCCGTCGAGTCGGCCCTGCGGCGCGCGCATGCGAAGCTTGACGTGCGAATCGATCCGGATCGAGCGCCCCGGCGGCGCGACGGATCGCAGGCCTCGGAGGCGGGACGTTGATGCGAGTCCTGATTGTCTCCACCTACGAGCTTGGACACCAGCCGGTGCATGCGGCCTCGCCGGCCGCGGCGCTGCAGGCGGCTGGGCACGAGGTGCACGCGCTGGACCTTGCCGTCGAGATGTGGGACCCGGACGCCCTGGACGGCATCGACGCGCTGGCGTTCTCCGTGCCGATGCACACGGCCATGCGCATTGCCGTGAGCGCCGCGCAGGCGGCGCGCCGCACGCACCCTGACGTACCTGTCTGCTTCTACGGTCTGTACGGCGAGATGGCGCCGGCGCTCGACCCAAGCCACCCCATGGACCGCGCGCTCGCCGGCGAGTATGAGCCCGAGCTCGTCGCCTGGGTGGACGCCCTGGCCGGCGCGAACGGATCGGCAGCCCTCTCGTCCGACATCGTCCAACTCACCAAACACGCCTATCACGCCCCGGCGCGCGAGTTGCTCCCGCCAATTGATCGCTACGCGCGGCTTGCCGTCGACGGTGAGGAGCGTTTGGCCGGCTACGTCGAGGCCAGCCACGGCTGCGTGCACAAGTGCCGCCACTGTCCGGTGCCGGTGGTCTACGACGGCCGCATTCGCATCGTCGGCGCCGACACCGTGCTGGATGACATTGCGCGGCTCGTCGATGCGGGCGCGCGCCACATCACCTTCGGCGATCCCGACTTCCTCAACGGCTGGCGTCACTCGCACAAGGTCGTGCGGGCCATGCACGCGCGGTTCCCGGACCTCACGTTCGACTGCACCACCAAGGTGGAGCACATCCTGGAGCACGCCCACGTGTGGCCGGAGTTCGCCGACGCCGGATGCCTGTTCGTCATTTCGGCGTTCGAGTCGCTCAACGACGAGACCCTGGAGCGCCTGGACAAGGGTCACGTGGCCGCCGAGGCCGAGCAGGCGATCACCCTGCTGCGCCTCCACGGCATCGAGACGCGGCCATCGTGGCTGCCGTTCACCCCGTGGACGACCTTCGCCGACGTGCTGGACATCCTCGATTTCGTCGCCGTGAACGACCTGGTGGGCAACGTCGATCCGGTGCAGTACAGCATCCGGCTCCTGCTGCCGAAGGGATCGCTGCTGCTCGACCTGCCCGACATGCGGCGCTACCTGGGCCCGTACGACGAGGCGCAATTGAGCTATGCGTGGCGGGCCGCCGATCCGGCGGTCGATGCGCTTCAGGCCGAAATCGGGGCCCTGGTGGCGGCAATGGCCGACGAGGACGCGGATATCGCCACGTCCTACGCCGCGGTTCGGGCGCTTGCCCTCGACGCCGCCGGGGCTGCCGCCGAGGGCCGCCGTCGTGAGATTTCAGTCGACTTGGAGCGCGCGGCAGCCCGACCCAGGCTCACCGAGGCCTGGTTCTGCTGCGCCGAGCCAACCGAGCTGCAATTCGCACAACTGGCGGGGATCTAGGCAACCGCTGACCTAACGCCTTCCCCCCTCCGTCATTCCGGCGAAGAGCCTGCCCCGTACTTGATACGGGGCCGGAATCCAGTCCGGTCGAACCTGGGACGCCTGGATGCGTGCCGAAGGGGCGGTTCGCGAACCGCCCCTCCGTCTTTGTTCAACGACCTCCTTCAAGGAAAAAGCCTGGTATCGAGTCTGACGAGGACTCTCGCATCGTCATTCCAGCCTTCGCCATGGCTTGGATAGCTCGGACCTGCCCGGTACGCTCGGGCCATGGCGTCGAGCACCGTCGATCTGCACCGAGCGGGCCGGGTGGCCTATCGCGACGCGTGGGCGTGGCAGCAGGCGCGCGCCGACGACATTCGCGCGGGCACGGCGGCCGAGGCGCTGGCCGTGCTCGAGCATCCGCCGGTGTACACCTGTGGCCGCCGCAGCGACCCGGCGAACCTGCTGGCGTCCCCGGAGCGGCTGGCCGCCCAGGGGATCGAGGTCGTTGACGTGGAACGCGGCGGCGACGTGACCTATCACGGCCCGGGCCAGCTGGTGGCCTATCCGATCCTGGATTTGCGCCGCCGCGGTATCTATCCGATCAGCTTCGTACGCGGCCTGGAGCAAACGCTGGTGACCACGCTGGCGACCCTCGGCGTGCCCGCGGCGCCCCGCAAGAACCTGCCCGGCGTGTGGGTGGGCAACGACAAGATCGCCGCGCTGGGCGTGCATGTGCGCGGCGGCGTGAGTATGCACGGCATATCGCTCAACCTGGCGCCGGACCTCGCGGCCTTCGAGGCCATCGTGCCCTGCGGCATCCATGACGCCGGCATCACCTCCGTGGAGCGCTACTGTGGAGCGGCGCCCGACGACGAGGCCGCCAAGGAGGCTTTCATCAACGCCTTCGCGCAGACGTTCGACGTCGTCCTGCGGGACGCCCACTCGGAGATGGCCCTCGCCAATGGCCACTAAAGTCCGGCCCCGGTACCCGAAGCCCGCGTGGCTCAAGGTGCGCGCGCCGACCGGCGACCGCTTTGCGGGCCTGAAGCGGCTGATGCGCACGCAATCCCTGCACACGGTGTGCGAGGAGGCGCGCTGCCCCAACATCGGCGAGTGCTGGAACGACGGCCACGCCACCTTCATGATCCTGGGCGACACCTGCACCCGCGCCTGTGGCTTCTGCGCCGTCACGTCGGGCCGGCCGGACACAGTCGACCCGCTGGAGCCGCTGCGCCTGGCGGCCGCGGTCGAGCGCATGGGGCTGGACTATTGCGTGATTACGTCCGTCAACCGCGACGACGTGCCGGACGGCGGGGCGAGCGTGTTTGCCGGCTGCATTCGCGCGGTGCGCCGCGTGCGACCGTCATGCCAGGTCGAGGTGCTGATACCCGACTTCATGGGCAACTGGGACGCCTTGGCCACGGTGATGGAGGCGCGCCCGGTGGTGCTCAACCACAACACGGAGACGGTGCCGCGCCTCTACGCCCGCGTGCGACCCAAGGCGCGCTACGAGCGGACGCTGGAGCTCATTCGTCGCGCGGCCAATTTGGCGCCGGACGTTGCAACCAAGTCGGGCGTGATGGTCGGGTTGGGCGAGACCCGCGAGGAGCTGCGCGCGACCCTTGCCGACCTGGTGGAGCATCGCTGCGAGTTGCTCACGGTGGGGCAATACCTCCAGCCGACGCGCAAGCATCTGCCGGTGCAGCGCTTCTATCATCCCGACGAGTTCGTCGAGATCGCCGAGGAGGCCCGAGCGCTCGGGTTCGTCCACGTGGAATCCGGTCCCCTGGTGCGCAGCTCGTACCACGCGGGCCGGCAGGCCCTGGCCGCGTCCATGAACCGCGCGCGCGTGGAATGAAGGGCCAGAACCGGCGCGGCACGCTCGTCTCGCCGGTGGCGCCCCGTCAAAGCTCAACGGTCACGGGCGGAGTCAGGCCAATCCCGGCCATCCAGCAGCCGCTGAAGCGTCCGTCGCCGGGCGTACTACCCTTGCATAGTCTCTAGGCGGAGCGCATGGCACAGCTAGACACCCAGCGCGACGGCGCCCTGAACGGCGGGCAGGGGTCGGACGCGGTCGAGACGCGAGACTGGCTGGACGCGCTGCACGACGTGCGGCGGCTTTCGGGCAATGAGCGCGTACGCGAGTTGCTGCGCGAGCTGCAAATCCACGCGCAGCGGGCCGGCGGCGTGCTGCCGGTCACCGCCCGCACGCCGTATGCCAACACCATCCCGCCCGAGCGGGAGCCGGCCTATCCCGGCGACGAGGCGCTCGAGTGGCAGATCCGCAGCATCATTCGCTGGAATGCAATGGCCATGGTCGTGGCGGCCAACCGCGAGGCAGACGGCATCGGCGGACATATCTCCACCTATGCCTCGGCGGCCACCCTCTATGAGGTTGGCTTCAACCACTTCTTCCGCGGGCCGGAACACCCGGAGGGGCCGGACATCATCTATTTCCAGGGCCACGCGACGCCCGGCATCTATGCCCGGGCCTATCTCGAAGGTCGCCTGACCGCCGAGCAAATCCACGACTTTCGGCGTGAGCTCATGCCCAGCGGCGGCGTTTCGTCGTATCCGCATCCCTGGCTCATGCCCGATTTCTGGCAGTTCCCGACCGTGTCCATGGGCTTGGGTCCCTTGATGTCGATCTACCAGGCGCGGTTCATGCGCTATCTGGAGGATCGAGGACTCAAGCAGCCTTCCGACCAGCGGGTGTGGGCGTTCGTGGGCGACGGCGAAGCCGACGCGCCGGAGACGATCGCGGCAATCTCTCTGGCCGGGCGCGAGCACCTGGACAATCTCACCTGGGTGGTCAACTGCAACCTGCAGCGCCTGGACGGCCCGGTGCGCGGCAACGGCAACATCGTCCAGGAGCTCGAGGGACTGTTTCGCGGCGCCGGCTGGAACGTGATCAAGGTCCTCTGGGGCCGCGATTGGGACGAGCTGTTCGCCAACGATCACGACGGCCTGCTCACGCGCCGCGCCGGCCAGATCGTCGACGGGGAATATCAGAAATACAGCGTGGCCGGCGGGGCCTACATCCGCGAAAACTTCTACGGGGTGGACGAGCGATTGCTGGCCATGGTCGCCGACCGCAGCGACGAGGATCTGGTGCGCATGAACCTCGGCGGGCACGACGCACGCAAGGTCTACGCGGCGTTCAACTCGGCCGTGCGCCACGAAGGCGCCCCGACGGTCGTCTTGGCGCGCACGATCAAGGGCTATGGACTCGGCGAGGCCGGCGAAGGCCGCAACGTGACGCATCAGCAGAAGCAGCTGAACGAGGACGAGCTGCTGACGTTCCGCGATCGATTCAAGATCCCGATTTCCGATGAGGACGTCGGTCGCGCCCCGCTCTATCGCCCGGCGCCCGAGAGCCGCGAAGTCCGCTATCTCACCGTCCGCCGCGAGGAGCTTGGCGGATTCATGCCGATGCGCAAGGCGGAGAAGAGCCAGATATCGACCCCGCCGGCCGACGTATTCGCCGAGTTCGAGGCCGGCAGTGAGCGACCTGCCACCACGACCATGGCGTTCGTGCGCATGCTGTCTAAGCTGCTGCGCGATCCGGCGCTGGGTCCGCGCGTCGTTCCGATCGTGCCGGACGAAGCCCGCACCTTCGGCATGGAGGCGCTCTTCCGCCAGGTCGGCATCTACTCAGCTGTGGGGCAGCTCTACGAGCCGGTCGATTCGGCGTCGCTCCTCTACTACAAGGAGGCCACCGACGGCCAGATTCTGGAGGAAGGGATCGCCGAGGCGGGCGCGATGAGCTCGTTCATCGCCGCCGGGACTTCACACGCGACCTACGGCGTCGCCACGCTGCCGTTCTTTATCTACTACTCGATGTTCGGCTTCCAGCGCGTCGGCGACCTCGTCTGGGCCGCGGCTGACGCCAGGACGCGCGGATTCCTGCTGGGCGCCACCGCGGGTCGCACGACGCTGTCAGGCGAGGGCTTGCAGCATCAGGACGGCCACAGCCATCTCTTGTTCTCGGTCGTGCCGACGTGCCTGGCCTACGATCCCGCGTTTGCCTATGAGATCTCGGTCATCATTCGCGAGGGCATCCGCCGCATGCACGAGCAGGACGAGGACGTGTTCTATTACCTCACCCTCGGCAACGAGGCGTATCCGCATCCCCAGCTTCCCGAAGTCGAGGGGGTGCGGGAAGGCATCCTCAAGGGCATGTACCGCTTGAGCTCCGCCGAGGCGCCGCCCGACCAACCGCGCGCCACCCTGCTGGGCAGCGGCGCAATCCTGAACGAGGTTCTCGCGGCGCAGGAGATGCTGGCGGCGAGGTACGGCGTGGCGGCCGACGTGTGGTCGGTGACGAGCTATACGGAGCTTCGCCGGGAGGCGCTGGACGCGGACCGATGGAACATGCTGCATCCGGACCGGACGCCGCGCACGTCGTACGTGGCGACGTGCCTGGCGGATGCGCCCGAGGTGGTCGTGGCCGCGACCGACTACATGAAATCGCTGCCCGACCTCATTGCCAAATGGGTTCCCGGGCGGCTCGTGGCGCTGGGCACCGACGGCTTCGGGCGCAGCGATACGCGCGCGGCCCTGCGCGACTTCTTCGAGGTCGATGCCCGCTTCGTGACCCTGGCGACCCTGCACGCGCTCGCGTCTGAGGGCCGGATCGACTCCGAGCTCGTCTCGGAGGCGATCGAAGACCTGAACATCGACGCCGAGAAACCGAATCCGCGGCTGAGTTGATGCGAGCGACAGACTCGAGTGCGGCCGGCGAGAAGCGACCGTCATGAGCGTCGAGGTGCGCCTGCCGGATCTCGGTGAGGGGATCGAGGAAGCCGACGTCTTGAGCGTGCTGGTGGGTGTGGGGCAGTCGGTCGCCGCCGGCGACTCCGTGATCGAAATCGAGAGTGAGAAGGCGACCCTGGAGGTGCCGACCGACGCCGGGGGCACCGTCACCGGGATTCAGGTCAAATCCGGCGACACGATTGCGGTGGGCCAGCTAGTGCTCACGCTGGAGCCAGACGGCGCGGAGCCGCCGCCGCAGCGTCCAGCGGCCGAGCCCGAGATCGATGAGGCGCCTCGGCCAACCGCCGATGGCGCGGCGGATGGCCCGACCGTCGAACCGCCGCCGGCAAGCGATGGCCCCGAGGTCCACATTGCGCCGCGCTTCGCGGACGCCGAGGTCGACGCTGGTGACCGACCGGTAGCCGCCGCACCCTCAGTACGCATCTTCGCGCGGGAAATCGGCGTGGACGTGCGCCAGGTCGAAGGCTCAGGCCCGGCAGGGCGGATCTCCATCGACGACGTCAAGGCGCATGCCCGCCGCCGCACCTCCGCGCCGGCGCCGGACCGTTCCGAGCCGCTTCCCGACTTTGCCCAATGGGGCCCCATCGAGCGCGTCCGGCTGAGCCGCTTGCGGCGGACGCTGGCCGACAATCTGGCGCAATCGTGGGCCACGATTCCCCACGTCACGTTGTTCCACGAGGCCGACGTGACCGACATCGAGGCCATGCGCGCCGAACACAAGGAGCGCGCGGCCGCTCAGGGCGCCAAGCTCACGATCACGGCGTTCTTGCTGCCGATCGTCGCGGCGGCGCTGAAGGCCCACCCCAACGTCAACGCCAGCCTGGACCTGACCGCGGGGGAGATCGTGCAGAAGGGTTACTACCACCTGGGGGTCGCCGCCGACACGGAGCGGGGGCTGCTGGTGCCGGTGGTCCGTGACGCGGACACCAAGGGCGTAATCGAGATCGCGGCTGAGTTGACCGGCATCGCCGAGCGCGCGCGCGCCGGCAGGCTGACGCCGGACGAGATGCAGGGTGCGACGTTCACCATCAGCAACCTCGGCGGGCTGGGAACCGGATTCTTCACCCCGATCGTGAACCCGCCCGAGGTGGCGATCCTGGGCGTCGGCCGCGCCGTCCCGCGCGCGACGCTCCACGACGACGCCATGCAAACGCGGCTCATGCTCCCGCTGTCGCTCTCGTTCGATCATCGGGCGCTCGACGGCGCCGACGGCGCACGCTTCCTGTCCTGGATCGCCGATGCGCTCGAGCAGCCGACGATGCTGGCGATGGAGTCATAGGAGCGCGACCACAGTGACCGTACGGAAACTAGAGCCCGTTCGCCCCCGGATCGAGTACCGGGCAGGCTCTGAGCTTGTCGAAGGGCCGTTCATGGTTCGACAAGCTCACCACGAACGGATGGCGCTGGCTTGTTGACCCTCCCTAGAGTGCCGTGACGGGTTCCGACGGTCCTCCGCACGTCGTCGTGATCGGCGCTGGACCCGGGGGCTATCCCGCGGCGTTCCGCGCGGCCAAGCTGGGCTTCCGCGTGACGCTGATCGACCCGGAGGTCAGCCCGGGCGGCGTGTGTCTCTATCGCGGCTGCATTCCCTCCAAGGCCCTGCTGCACGCGGCAGAGGTGATGCGCACGTCGAGCGAGGCCGAGGCCATGGGGCTGAGCTTTGACGCGCCGCGCGTTGACCTGGACCGCCTGCGCGCCTGGAAGGACGAGGTGGTGGTCAAGCAGACGCGTGGTCTGGCCGGCCTCGCGCGGGCGCGTCGCGTGAGCCACGTGCAGGGCCGGGCCCGCTTCCGCGACGCCCACTCGATCGAGGTTGCGGGCGAACAGCCGCGCGTCATCGAGTTCGATGCGGCGATCATCGCCACCGGCTCGTCGCCCGCGGCCCCCAAGGGTCTTCGCAGCGACTCGCCGCGTGTCATGGACTCGACCGCCGCGCTGTCCGTTGCGGAGGCGCCCGACACGCTGCTGGTGGTCGGCGGCGGCTACATCGGACTCGAGCTGGGATCGGTCTACGCGGCGCTCGGGTCCCAGGTGACCCTGGTCGAGATGACGCCGGGGCTCTTGCCCGGAGTCGACCGAGCACTAGTAGCACCGCTGGCGCGGCACATGGACGCGGTGTTGCACGAGGTCTTGTTGGACACACGGGTTGCGGCGCTGCGGCCGACAGCCGATCGGGTCGAGGTGGAGCTCAGTGGGCCCGACGTCGAGCAGTCGGAGCGCGCCTTCGATCGCGTGCTGGTGGCCGTTGGACGGGTGCCCAACAGCGGCGACCTGGGCCTGGAACGCACCGCCGTGCAGGTCGACGCCAACGGATTCATCCAGACCGACGCGCAGCAACGCACGGCAGAGCCGTCGATCTTTGCCGTCGGCGACGTCGCGGGCGAGCCCATGCTGGCCCACAAGGCGACGCACGAAGGCCACGTGGCCGCGGATGCGATCGCGGGACTCGCGTCGGCCTTCGACGCCCAGGCGATCCCGGCCGTGGTCTTCACCGATCCGGAGATCGCCTGGTGCGGCCTCACCGAAGACGAAGCCGTTGCGCGCGGCCTGGAGGTGGAAGTCAGCCGCTTCCCGTGGATGGCCTCTGGGCGCGCGGCCATGCTGGGCGGCAGCGAAGGGTTGACGCAACTCATCGTCGAGCCGCGCACGCGGCTGGTGCTCGGCGCCGGCATCGTCGGGCGGGGCGCGGGCGATCTGATCGGCGAGTGCGTCCACGCCATCGAGATGGGCGCGACGGCCGAAGACTTGGCCCTGAGCGTCCACCCCCACCCGACGCTCTCCGAGACCATCATGGAGGCCGCCGCGCTGCTGGACGACGACAGCCCGCACTTCATGGCGCGACGGCGGGCTGCCAACTAGTCGGTGGCGTCCGCCAACTCACCCAGCTCAGCCAGGTAGGCGCGGACGGCGTCGCGCCAGTGCCGCAGCGGACGGCCGCGCACGGCGATCGTTCGATCCGTGGCCAGCACCGAATACGGCGGTCGCCTGGCCGGCGTCGGGTACTCCGAGGTTGGGATCGGCGTCAGCGATGGCTTCATTCCGGCTGCTGCGAAGATCTCTTGCGCGAACTCGAACCAGGTGCAGGACCCGTCATTGACCGCATGGAAGGTGCCCTCGGCCTCGGCCTCGATTAGATCGACGATCGCCTCCGCCGCGTCCCGCGCGTAGGACGGCGTGCAGTGCTGGTCGTTGACGACGCGGAGATCGCGGCCTTCCCGCGCCAGCCGCAGCATGGTACGGACGAAATTGCCGCCCTTGACCGCCGAGCCGCGCGAGCCATAGAGGCCACAGGTGCGCACGATCAAGTGCCGGGCGCCGGCGCCTCGAACCAGGTGCTCTCCGGCGAGCTTGGACGCGCCGTAGACGCTCAGAGGCGCCGGCAGGGCGTCCTCGGCCAGCGGCCCTCGCGCCGCTTGGCCTCCAAACACGTAGTCGGTGCTCACGTGGACCAGCATCGCGTCAGCCGCGGCGCAGGCCCGAGCTAGGGTCAGCGGCCCAGCGGCGTTGACCTGGAAGGCGCGAGCGAACTCCGACTCGCCCAAGTCCACGTGATTGAACGCGGCGGTGTTGACGACCACCGCCGGCGCGTGTTCCGCGAACGCGCGGTCAACCGCCGCCGCGTCGGTGATGTCGAGCTCGGCCCGCGCCGGCGCGACCGTCGTCTCGGCCGGGAGCAGTTGCGCCAAATAAGTCGCCAACTGCCCACCGCCGCCGGTGACGAGTACGCGGGCGGCGCTCATGAACATGCCGACCGTCGTGGCACTGCGTCGTCTGCGGTAGGACCCAACCTGCTCCTTGGCTCCAGGCGTGCCTCCAATCTCCCCTCCCTAGACGAGATGTCTGATCCCCTCTCCCTCGATGAGACCTTTGCGTAACCCTTCGTCATTCCCGCGAAGGCGGGATTCCACCCTTCATTGGACCTGGGGGCGGACAGGATGCGCCCGGTCATCCCCAAGCCCGGCTGGATTCTGCAAAAGTCTCTCGATGGGAGAGGATTTGGGTGAGGGTGATCTCCCCCGCCTAGCTCCAAACGCTCAAAATGCCGCCCATGAGCGGCAGCGTCACCACGTGATAGCCCACGTTGATCAGATAGAGGTTCCGCGGCCGGTTCTCGTAGACGTAGGACGAGGCGAAGGCGGTGGCCACCAGCCCAATCGCGCCCCAGATGCCGATCACGAAGCCCTCGCCGAAGCCCTCGGCGCCGGTGAAGGCCACGATCTGCGCGAGCAGATATGAGGTCACGAGCGCGCCGACGTTGCTCACGACCAGCGCCCGCACCATGTTCCCCTCGGCTTCGATCTGCTCCTGGGTCTTGCCGATCAGTCCCATCCAGGCCTTGCCGAACACCCGCAACGAATACCAGTTGAAGCCCACCGCGACCGGCACCAGGGCCGCCACGATCATGGCCGCGTAGTTGATCTCAGCCGTCCACACAGGAGTCCCCAATCTTGCTCCGGCCGCGAGTTGCGACCGTGCCAAACACGCTTGCCGGTGTCAACGCGGGCAAGTGGTCGATAACAGGTCACTTTGAGTCCGTCATTCCCGCGAAGGGAGACGTTTGCGAACCCCCGTCATTCCGGCGGAGGCCGGAATCCAGTCCGGTCGAACCCGGAAGCGCGCCGGATGCTTGGCGTCGGGCGGGTCTCAGACCCGTCTCTACCGACTTATTCAAAGGTCTCCGAAGGCGGGAATCCAGGCCCGTAAGTCAACCGACGAGTCGAGGGCGCTGCGGCCTCCTGGAGCGCGGGACGGGACACGGCGCAGCTACCGTGAGATTCGGCACCGCCGCGCGCCGGCAACGGACCGCACGCGCTCTAGAATGGGAAAGGGTCGCATTGAGGGCGGCCGCGGCGAACGAGGGTGTTGCCAACCATGCGTGAAGCCCGCGCAATGGAATTTTCTCTAGGATTCGGCAACCGGCACGGCCTCGTTCACGTATCAATGGGTGAGAGCACTGGTCGCATAGGAGTTTGGTATGGCTGAGGAGAGCGCCGGGAGGTTTTCCCGCATGTTGAGCTACTGGGGGCGCGGCGGCCTGGCTGGCCTTCTGGCCGCGCTGCTGGCCGTGGGCGTGAGCGAACTCTACGCCGGAATCTTCGGCGGCTTGCCGTCGCTCCTCGTTTCCATGAGCGGCCGGATCGTGGATCTGAGCCCGCGCGCGATGGAGGAGTTTGCCATCAGCGTGTTCGGCACCAGCGACAAGCTGGCGCTGGTCATTTTCCTGGTCGTGCTCAGCGCGATCTTTGGCTCCATCTTCGGCGTCATCGCCTTGCGGTCCCGGCCGATCGCCGTGGCTGGCTTCGCGGCATTCGGAATCCTCACGGGCGTATCGAACGCCGTGGACGCGCAGTCGACTCCGGCCCACGGGGTTGCCTCGGCGGCCATCTCCGTGGGGGTCGCCATTGTCGCCCTCCTGTGGTTCACCCGCGCCAATCCGACGGCGGCTGCCGCCGGCGACGCGGGGGCGGCCCTTCAGTTCCAGCGGCAACGCCGGGTCTTCCTGGGGAGCGGAGCGGTGGTCGCGCTGGCCGCGGTGGTCACCGGAATCCTGGGACGCAACCTGATCGAGGGAGCCAAGGTCGCCGTGGCCAGCCGAGAGGGCATTGTGCTGCCGCCCACGCGCAGCCGAGCCGCCGCGGCTGCTCCGTCACCGGCGACGGCTGCCGCCGACGAGGCGTCCGCCCCAACACCGGCGCCGGTCGCAACGGCCGCGCCGGCGGCCACCCAGGCCCCGCTGACGACCCCTGCGCCCGTGGCAACGGCGAGCGCGACCGAAGCGGCGACGCCGGCGCCCGAAGCGGCGGTTGAAGCCGCTGGCACGCCCACGCCGATCGAGGTCGAGGCCGCCACTGGATCGCTGCCGTCGGAGACGATGCTCGACGTGCGAGGCATTTCGCCGCTCGTCACGCCAAACCGGGACTTCTATCGCATTGACACTGCCTTCTCGATTCCGCGTGTCGACGTCGAGAGCTGGGAGCTCAGGATCACGGGCCTGGTCGACAGCCCCTACTCCCTGACCTACCGCGAGCTGCTCGACCTGGCCACCGATGAGGACTACGTGACGCTCTGCTGCGTGTCCAACGAGGTTGGCGGCCGGCTGATCGGCAACGCCAAGTGGCAGGGCATTCCGCTGGCCGACGTGCTCAATCGCGCCGGGATCAAGGATGAAGCCACCCAGATCGTGGGCCGGTCGGTGGACGGCTTTTCGGCCGGATTCCCACGCGAGGTGGCGTTCGACGGGCGACCGGTCCTGGTCGCCGTGGGCATGAACGGCGAGCCGCTGCCGTTCAAGCACGGCTTCCCGGCGCGCCTGGTGGTGTCCGGCCTCTACGGCTACGTCTCCGCGACGAAGTGGCTCCAGGAGATCGAGCTCACCACCTGGGAGGGTTTCGACGGCTACTGGATCCCGCGCGGCTGGTCGAAGGAAGGGCCCATCAAGACGCAATCCCGCATCGACGTGCCGAAGGCGTTCTCGTTCGACACCGCGCCGGGCTTGCAGCCGATTGCGGGCGTGGCGTGGGCGCAGAACCGCGGCATCAGCAAGGTCGAAGTGCAGATCGACGGTCAGGGAGAGTGGAAGGAAGCGAAGCTCTCCTCGCCGATCAGCAAGCACACCTGGGTGCAGTGGGTGAGCGAGTTCGAGGCCACCCCGGGTTCGCACTTCATCCGAGTGCGCGCGACCGACTCCGACGGCGAGTTGCAGGCCAAGGGGCCCAAGAACCCGGCGCCGAACGGCGCCGAGGGCTGGCACCAGGTCAACTTCCGCGTCACCGACGGATAGGCGCCGCGGCAAGAAAAGCGTTTGGCGGCGGCCTGGCGCGGGGCTATACCTGGATGGGGTGAGCCGGCGCGGCATCTGAAGCCGCGGCCGCCCCCAATCCAGAAGGGTGGGCCTTGGTCGAAGTGCGCGAAGCGCCGGAGCGTCACGAGAGCACGGGAGCGCGTCCCAGCGCCATCGTGGTGCGCGGCATGTCGAAGGCCTACGGCAAAGTCCAGGCTCTCGACGACGTGAGCCTCGACGTTGCGGCGGGCACGATTCACGGTCTGTTGGGTCCCAACGGCGCCGGCAAAACCACGCTGGTGCGCATCCTCACGACGTTGCTGCCGCCCGACAGCGGGCGCGCCTGGGTGGCCGGATTCGACGTGGCGCGTGAGGCCACGCAGCTCCGATCGAGGATCGGATTGGCCGGCCAGAGCGCGGCGGTCGACGAGTATCTGACGGGCCGCGAGAATCTGGAGCTAGTCGGGCGCCTCTACCACCTGAATCGCTCGACTGCCGAGCGGCGCGCCGCCGAGTTGCTCGAACGCTTCGACTTGACCGAAGCCGCCGACCGCCGGTCCAAGACCTACTCCGGCGGCATGCGGCGCCGGCTGGATCTGGCGGCGAGCCTGGTGGCGGATCCCGAGGTGCTGCTGCTCGACGAGCCGACCACCGGGCTCGATCCCCGCGCTCGCCGCGAGCTGTGGGCCGTGATCCGGCAACTCGTCTCGGACGGCACGACGGTGATGTTGACGACGCAGTATCTCGAGGAGGCCGACGAGTTGGCCGACCGAATCACGGTCGTGGACCTGGGGCGAGTCATCGCCGAGGGCACGGCGCAGGAACTCAAGCAACGCACGCACGGCGACGTTCTGAGTGTCGTGGTTGAAGATTCCGCCCAGGCCGATGCCGCGCTCGGCGTGGTCGCGCGACACGGCAGCGGCGATGCGCGGATTGACGCCGATGGCGTGACCGTGACCATGCCCGTCGCGGGCGGTGCCGCGAAGCTGGCCGCCATCATCCGCGACCTGGATTCCGGCGGCGTGGCGATTTCCGACATCGGCGTTCGCCGACCCTCGCTCGACGATGTGTTCCTCGCCCTCACCGGCCACACCGCCGGGGCGGATCGTGAGGACTAGGGTCATCGCAGTGAACGGACGCATCCCCGATGCATGACACGCTCACGGCCCTTCGCCTCGAGGCGCGCTGGGCCCTGTCGGACACGCTGGCCATGGCCCGGCGCAATCTCATTCGCTACGTGCGATCGCCGGAGCTGCTGGTGTTTTCCACCATCAACCCGGTCATGTTCGTCCTGCTGTTCACCTACATCTTCGGCGGTGCCATCGACGTTGGGGCGGGCAACTACATCGACTTCCTGCTGCCCGGAATCCTGGTGCAAACCGTGGTGTTCGGCGCGGTGCAAACGGGCGTGGGCCTCGCCGAGGACCTGTCGTCCGGCATGGTCGATCGCTATCGCTCGCTGCCCATGGCGCGGTCGGCGGTGATGGCGGGACGAATCCTCGCCGATACGGTGCGGAACGTCTTCGTGGTGCTGCTGATGATCGGCGTGGGCCATGCGATCGGGTTTCGATTCAACGCGAGCCCGGCGGCGATCATCGCGGTTCCCATCGTCCTGGTCATCTTTGGGCAAGCCTTCTCGTGGATCTCGGCGGCGATCGGCGTCTCGGTGCGCGAGGCGGAGACGGCGCAGGTGGCGGGGTTCGTGTGGATCTTCCCGCTCACCTTCATGAGCTCGATGTTCGTGCCGGTGCACACGATGCCCGGATGGCTGGAAGCCTTCGCCAGCGTCAATCCGATCACGGTCACGGTGGACTTGCTGCGGGGGTTGACGCAGGGCGGCGAGATCATGCCGTCGCTGTGGCAGGCCGCCGCGTGGACCGTCGGCCTGGTGGCGTTTTTTTCGACGGTGGCCATCACGCAGTACCGGCGGCTTTCCTAGCGCGCGAATTCGGCTGATGGTGCGCTCTGGGTCCGTCAATCCCGCGGAGCCAGTCCCCGCGAAGGGAGACCTTTGCGTAACCCCTCCGTCATTCCGGCGGAGGCCGGAATCCAGTCCGTTCGAACCTGTGAGGGCGCTTGGATACGTGGCGGAGGGGCAGTTCGCGAATCGCCCCCTAGATCTTGCTGCAAGGGTCTCCGAAGGCGGGAATCCACCCCCAGTAGCCAATCTAACGACGTTGGGGGCGCCCGCCGGTGCTGCGACACCCCAAGCGGCGCTAAGAGGCCATAGCTGCCTATTTCCCAATTTCGTGGCGGTTGGTGAAGCCGCCTTTACAATCGGAACCAGTGACTCAGAAATATCCGCGCGTCCGGCACCGTCGTGATTGACGCCTGGCCGCCGCTCGAGGGCCTCGAGCGCGGCGTGAGCATTGGCGCCGGCCCACGGGGCACGGTGTTCCGCGCCGCGCGTTCCGATGGCAGCGGCGACGTGGCCGTGCTCATCTTCCACGAGCATCTGGCGCAGCGGCGCGAACTGATGGCGCAGCTGGTGCGCGAGGTCGACCTTGCCCGGCGCATCGAGCATTCCGCCGTGGCGCGGGTATTCGACGCCCAAGAAGCCGATGGCAGCTGGTGCGTGGTCATGGAGCTGGCCGGCGGTCTGACGCTGCGGCAATACCTCGAGGCGCGCGGCCCGGTCGGCGTGACTGAAGCGCTTGACATAACTAAGGGAATCGCGGCTGGCCTCGCGGCCATGCATGCCCGGCGGCTATCCCATCGCAATCTCACGCCCGAAAACGTCAAGCTCCAGCACGGCCGGGTGAAGATCCTCGACGCCGGGACCGCGCCGCAGCATGAGCTCGACCCTTCCGGTGCGACCGCCTACATCGCACCCGAGCGCGCCGCCGGACGCCGCGCAACCGCGCAGGCCGACCTGTACGCGCTGGGTACGGTGCTCTTTGAGTTGCTGGCCGGAGTGCCGCCGTTTCGGGCCGACACGCCGCTGGCGGTGCTCGATCTTCACCGGCGGGCGGCCGTGCCGCCGCTGGCCTCACATCGCGATGACGTGCCGCCGGTTGTCGAGGAGCTCATGCTCCACCTGCTGGCCAAGGATCCCGATGCCCGACCGCCGTCGGCCGACGAGGTGTACGCGCGGATCGAGGACATTCAGGCGACCGAGCGCACGCTCGGTGAGGCAGCGGTGGCCCCCGCCGCCGACCGGTTTCGCGCCAGCCCCCGCCGTCGCGCGGCGGCAACCGGCGGAGCCGTCTCGCGACGGCAGCTCATCCTCGCCGTCTCCGCCACCGCGCTCGGCGGAGCCGCCGTCGCCGCCGGCGCGGCGGCGATCGGCGTGCTGGCGGCCCGCCGGCAGCCGGTGGTGCAGGTGGAGCGCCTGCTCCCGCAGGAGGTGGTCAAGGTCGTGCCCGTGGACCGCGTCGTGACGCGTGACGTCGTGCGTGAGGTTCCCGTCACCCGAACCATCATCCGTCAGGTGGCCCCTGAGAGCCCGGCGGAGCCGACCGTGGCGCCGACGGTCGCGCCCACGGCGACTCCCGCAGCGACGCCTCAGCCGACGGCGGCCGCGGCGACGCCCACTCCGGCTGATGCCGCGGCGCCGGACACCGGCGGGCAATTTGTGCACGATGGTGAGAGCCGGGCCTTGCCCGGAGTGATCGAGCCTTTACGCGCCGTCAACCTGGGGCGGTTGGCCCAACTCCACCGTGCCGGTCTGGGCAAGGCACAGGCAGTGGCGTCGTTGCCATCCGGGGAGATTGCCGTTGGTTCCAGCATCGGCCTGATCAGCGTCTTCGATGCCCAGTCGGGCCGCGAGCTTCGGCGATGGACGACCGGCGCCGGTGAGGCGGCGGGTCCCGCCGTGACCGCGCTGAGCGCGAGCGGCGATTCCCTCGTGAGCGGTCACGCCGACGGAACGCTGAGCGCCTGGGATGCCTTCACCGGGCTGCACCGCTGGTCGACGCAACTCCAATCCGAGGTCACCAGCCTGGCGATCGACGCGACGAGCGCGCGTGTCGCCGCCACCGAGGGTGGTGGGTCGGTTGCCGTGTGGCAGGCGAGCAGCGGCGGCGCCGTTGAGCAACTGGCGCCACAGGCGGCGGCCGCGCGCGCCGTGGCGTTCCATCCCGAGTTGCCGCTGCTGGCTGCCGGCGGCGATGACGGGAACATTGCAATCTGGAATGTGCAAGAGGGCACGGCGGAAGCCTCGTTCGGAGACGCCGCACGGCCCGTTCGCGCGCTGGCCTTCAATCCCACCGCGACGCTCCTGGCGGCCGCCGAGGCCGGCGGTTCGGTGGGAATCTGGGACCTCGCGAGCCAGACGCGCCAGACCACGCTGAGCGGACTGCAATTCGACGCGGACGACGTGGTCTTTGGTCCCGATGGAACCTGGGTCGCCGCCGCCGACGGTACGGAGCGAACCCTGGTGTGGGACGTGGTTTCGGGCAGCGTGATCCACGATTTGCAGGATCGGAGCGGTGCCGTCAGCCGCGGCTCGCTGGCGATCACGCCGGACGGCGCGTCCTTGGCGTGTGCGGTGCGGCATGTGGCCGTCGCGCTCTGGGGCCTCCCTGACGGCAGCCTGCGTCACCGATTGGGGGCCTACGGCGACGCGGCCCGCGTTGCGCTTCGAGGCGATGCCACGCTGATGGCGGTGGCGCATCCCGCGGGAACCATCGAGCTGACCCGGCTGCCCGACGCCGCGCCGGCCGGCACGCTTGCCTACCACACGGGGCTGACGCACGTGCTGGCGTTCAGTCCCGATGGGGCTCGGCTCGTCAGTGGCGGCGCGGCCGATGGGCCGCCCGTGCGGCTCTGGGACGCATCCAGCGCCGCGCCGGTCGAAGGCTTTGCACCCGAGGCGCTGCCGCAGGCGACCATCGGCGCGGCCGCCTTCAGCCCGGACGGCGGCCTGCTGGCCACTGGTTGGAGCGATGGGATCGTGCGGATTTGGCATACCGCGACGTGGAGCCTGGTGACCTCGCTGTCGGCGCATACGATCCTGGTGGATGACCTGCAATTCGGCCCGGACGGCGATCGAGTGATCACGTCCGACATCGACGGCGCCGTCTATCTCTGGGACCTTCCCAGCTTGACGCCGGTCCAATTGGCGTCCGGCGGCGTGCCGGTGCGCGCGGTGGCGATCCACGCGAACGGCGGGCCGATTGCGGGAGCCCTCGACGATGGCGCGGTCATCCTGTGGGACGGTGTCGAGGGCGCGTCGATCCGGCGCCTGGAGAGCCCCGAGTCCGGCACGCTGGCCGTGGCGTTCAGTCCCATCTCGCCGTTGCTGGTGTCTGGGCATCGGAGCGGCACGCTGCGCTGGTGGGATACGGCGTCGGGCGAGCCGCTGCAGGTGCTCGATGGTCACCGCGCGCCGATCGTGAATGTCGAGTTCAGCGCCGCCGGCGACCTGCTGACCAGCGCCGCCTTTGACGGCACGGCGCGACTCTGGGGGGTTCCCGCTTCGACGGGCTAGATTTCGCTAGCCGGTCACCTTCAGCTCGCCGATCAGCTCCCGCACCGCGTCCTCGCCGTCGCCGAAGAGCATGGCCGTGTTGGGCGCGGCGAAGAGCGTGTTTGGAATACCCGCGAAGCCGGGACTCAGGCTGCGTTTGATCACGATCACGGTGTGGGCCTTGTCGACGTCGAGAATGGGCATGCCATAGATGGGACTTGTGGGGTCCTCGCGCGCCAGCGGATTGACGACGTCGTTGGCGCCGATCACGAGCGCCACGTCCGTCTGGGCAAAGGCGCCGACCAGTTGCTCCAGATCGAAGAGCTGCTCATAGGGCACGTCGGCCTCGGCCAGCAGCACGTTCATGTGGCCGGGCATGCGGCCGGCGACGGGGTGGATGGCGAACTTCACCTCCACGCCGCGCCGCTCGAGCTCCGCGGAGAGATCCCGCACGGCATGTTGCGCCTGGGCCACCGCCATGCCGTAGCCGGGCACGATCATCACGCTGCGAGCGTCGTGTAGCAGCAGGGCGGTTTCCTCGGGGCTCGTCCGCTTGATCCGGCCCTCGTAGATCTCGTCGCCCGGGCCGCCCTCGGTGGGTCCGAGCGTGCCGAACAGCACGCTGAGCACCGAGCGATTCATGGCGCGGCTCATGAGCGTGGTGAGGATGAAACCCGACGCGCCCACCAGCGCCCCGCCGATGATCAGCACGTTGTTGCTGAGGACGAAGCCGGTGGCCGCGGCCGCCAGGCCGGAAGCCGAGTTGAGCAGCGCAATCACCACCGGCATGTCGGCGCCGCCGATGGGAAGGGTGAGCCGCACGCCCAGGATGGCGGCGGCGACCACGAGCGCCCAGAACGGCCATTGCAGCGACACGTCCACGATGACCAGGGCGAACAGGGCCAGCGTCACGACGGCGAGGACCCCATTGACGCCATGCTGGATCGAGGTATTGCCCGGCTGCCAGCGCAAGACTTCCTGCAGCTTGCCCCAGGCCACCGCGCTGCCGGCGAAGGTCAGCGCACCGACCAGGCCGCTGACCGCCCCCGCCGCCACGGCTTGCAGCTCCGTCGCCGCCGTCATCACCGTGCCGGACGCGATGGCGCTGCCCGCGACGAGCGCCGAGGCTCCGCCGCCGAACCCGTTGAACGCCGCCACCAGTTGGGGCATGGCGGTCATGTGCACCCGCACGGCGAGAATGGCGCCCAGCGCCGCGCCGACGCCCAATCCGACGGCAACCAACTCGAATCCGATGATCTTGCGGTCGAGCAAGGTCACGACGATCGCCACGAGCATGCCCAGCGAGCTGAAGACGTTTCCGCGGCGCGCGCCGCGGACGGTTGCCAGTCCACGCAGTCCGAGGATGAACAGCGTCGCGGCGACGAGATACGCCCCGTTGACGACGCCTTCAGGCACGCGCTACTTCTTCCGCGACCGGAACATCGAGAGCATGCGGTGCGTGACCAGGAATCCACCCACCACGTTCACGGTGGCCAGGATCAGCGCCGCCAGCCCCAGGGCCGCGGCCAGCGGCGTCTGCTGAGCGCCGGCGGCAATGATCGCGCCGACGATGGAGATTCCCGAGATCGCGTTGGCGCCCGACATGAGCGGCGTGTGCAAGGTCGGAGGGACCTTGGTGATGACCTCGAACCCGATGAACGCGGCGAGCAGGAACACCGTCAGCGCCAGGATGAAGACTTCCATTTAGGCTCCCGCCACCGGGGCCGCATCGGCCGGTGACTCCTCCGGGGCGAGCGCGGTCGGAGTCACCAGGGTTTCACGAAAGATCTCGTCCCCCGCGTCGAGCGTCAATCCGTCGGGGGTGGCGATGTGGCGCAGGAACGCCGACACGTTCCGGGCATACATCTGGCTCGCGTGGACGGGTGCGGCCGACGCCAGATCGAGCGGCGCCACGATCGATACGCCGTGGCGAACCACGGTCGCGCCCGGCTCACTCAGCTCGCAGTTTCCTCCGCGCTCGGCGGCCAGGTCCACGATGACCGATCCCGGGCGCATGCCGGCCACGGCGGCGGCGGTGATGAGCGTTGGCGCGCGGCGTCCGAGTACCAGTGCCGTGGTAATGGCAACGTCCACGTCGCGCAGTGCTTCGGCGAGCATCTCGCGCTGTCGGGAATAGAACGCCTCCGATTGCTCCGTGGCATAGCCGCCCGCGGATGCGCGGGACTCTTCGCCATCGAACGAGACGAACGTGGCGCCGAGGCTCTCGACCTGCTCGCGGACGACGGGGCGCACGTCGTAGGCCTGAACGACGGCCCCGAGGCGCCGGGCGGTCGCGATGGCCTGCAAGCCGGCCACCCCGGCCCCGAGGACGAGCACGCGCGCCGCGCTGAGCGTCCCGGCGGCGGTCATCAGCAGGGGAAACATGCGCGGCGAGGTCCGCGCGGCCAGCAAGACCGCCTGGTAGCCGGTGATGGTCGACATCGAGCTCAGCACGTCCATGCTCTGCGCTCGGGTGATCCGCGGCATGCGCTCCAGCGCGAATGCCAGGACGCCGCGATCAGCCATGGACTGGATCCGGTCCTCGTCGTCGTAGGGATCCAGCAGGCCCACGACGGCCGCGCCGCTCGGAACGTTTGCCAAGTCGCGCGCGAACGACTCGGCGTCGGCCCCACCCAGTCCGCGCACCGTGAGCACGACGTCGGCTTCGCGAAGCAGCGCGGGGCGATGGTCGTCGACCATCGCCCCGCTGGCTCGGTAGACATCGTCGTCGGCGAAGGATCGGACTCCGGCGCCGCTTTCGACCGCGACGGCAAAGCCCTCGTTCACAAGCTGGGCGACGGCATCGGGCACGAGCGCCACGCGCGCCTCGCGCGGGCGCAATTCACGCGGAACGGCAAGCCGGAGGCTCATGGATGGAAATTCACGGGCGTCCGCGGTCGGGCGGAAGCGGTGTCGACCGGTCGCTTAAACGCCAAACCCGCTACACCGATACTGGCTATGGAGCCATTGCGTGTGTAACTGGTGTCAGGCGTCGTTGGGACCTCGCTTTGAGCAAACCGTCAGGTGCTCCTCAATGCTACCCAACGGCTGCCGCCCGGGATGTACAGATTTCTACCGGACGCGTCGGCGAGCGGCGCTGTTTCGGATGTGTCCGGGGCGTCGTCGCGCCGGCGCTACTCGATGCTCATGCGCGCCGTGAGGCCGCCGTCGACGAACAGCACCGCGCCGTTGACGTAGCGCGCATCCTCGGACGCCAGAAAGGCCGCCGCGCCGGCGATGTCGGCGGGCGTGCCCACGGACGCCGAGGGAATGCCCCGGATCATGTTGGATTCGTCCACGTTTTCCCGCTCGTACCGCTCCACGTGGATGGCGCCCGGTGCGATGACGTTGGCCGTGATGTTGTCGCGCCCGATGTCGATAGCCAGGTTGCGGGTGAACTCGTTGATCGCGCCCTTGGTGGCCGAGTAAATCACATAACCGGGCGCATGCACCTGCGAGTGCACCGAGCTGATATTGATGATGCGTCCGAAGCCGTGCTCGAGCATGCCGGGCAGGGCCGTCTGGCAGGTGACGAACATGGACTTGATGTTGACGTTGAACAGGTCGTCCCAGTCCTGCTCGTCACAGTCGTGGAACGGCTTCACCATGGTGCGCCCGGCGTTGTTCACCAGGATGTCAACCTGACCGAAGGCGTCCAGCGCCTCCTCCACGACATGCGCGGCGTTTGCCGCCTTTCGAAAGTCCGACTGCACCGCGCGCACGTCGGCGCCCTGTCCGCGAAGCTCCGCCGCCAAGCGCTCGGCGCCCTCGATGCTGCCCGACGCCGAGACGACGACTCGCGCTCCTTCTTCGGCGAGACGCCGGGCGATGCCGACGCCGATCCCCGTTCCCGCGCCGGTTACCACCGCCGCGCGTCCTGAGAGATCGCTCATGGTGTCCTCCCGGCGAAGGCGGGCGCGGTCGGCGGCATCATGCGTGCTGGACGGCTTGTTGCTCGCCAAGCCGCCATCGCGCCGTGCCTGCCTGAATCTCGTACATGCGGGCATACCAGCCGCCCTGGTCCAGGAGCTCGTCATGCGAGCCCGTTTCGGCCACCGTTCCGTCGGCCAGCCCAACGATGAGGTCGGCGCTGCGGACGGTGGACAGGCGGTGGGCGATGACGATCGTGGTGCGGCCCTTGGTGAGCTGAGACAGCGATTCCTGGATCAGGCCCTCGGTCTCGGTGTCCACCGATGAGGTCGCCTCGTCCAGGATGAGGATTGGGGCGTCCTTGAGAATCGACCGCGCAATGGAAATGCGTTGCTGCTGCCCACCGGAAAGGCGCACGCCGCGCTCGCCAACGCGGGCGTCGTAGCCGCCGGGCAGACGCTCGGCGAACTCATCCACGTTGGCCGCCCGCGCGGCAGCCAGAATCTCGGCGTCCGTCGCCTCGGGTCGCCCGAAGGCGATGTTGTCCCAGATGCTGCCCTCGAAGAGGAACACGTCCTGCAGCACCATCGAGATGTTGGATCGCAGCCAGGCGATCGGCAGGTCGCGCACGTCCACGCCGCTGATGCGCACGGCGCCCCCGTCAATGTCGTAGAAGCGCGGAATCAGGCTGGTGCAGGTGGTCTTGCCCGCGCCGGTGGGGCCCACGAGCGCAACGAGCGATCCCTCGGGAACCGTGAAGTCCACGCCGTGCAGCACGGGCGCGCCGCGGTCGTAAGCAAAGTCCACCTGGTCGAACTGCACGGTCCAGCGAGGATTTTTGGGCGGACGGGCGTTGGGACGGTCCACGATGTTGCTGCGCACGTCGAGCAGCGCAAAGATGCGGTCGGTGCTCGCGATGGCCTTCTGAATGTCCTCGCCGATGGCCGCGACCTGGATGATCGGCTGGTAGATCATCCCCAGATACACCACGAACACGAACAGGTCGGCCACGGGCACGATGCCCTCGAGCGTCCAGTTCCCGCCAACGGCCACGATGAGCACCAATCCGAGTCCGGCGATGATCTCCAGCACGCCGACCGGGATCAGCGTGAGCGCCTGGGTGCGCACGATGGCGTCGCGGAACCGGGCGCCGGCGCGGTCGATTTCCGCCCGGCGCTCGGGCTCGCGGCCGAAAGCCTTCACCACCGCGAATCCTGAGATGCCCTCCGCAACCGCGCCGGTCAGCTCGGCCATGTGCTGGCGCACGCTTCCCCACCGGGCTCGAAGCCGCGGCATCACGAACCAGGTGAGCAGAAAAATCAGCGGCATGGGAATGAGGCTGATGAGCATCAGCTGCCAGTTGATGATCCCGAGGGCGATGACCATCGCGGTTGGGATGGTCGCGGCGAGCGTCGCCTCCGGAATGCCGTGCGCGATGAAGTCCTCGACGGCTTCAACGTCTCCAACGGCGCGCGAGATGAGATTGCCGGTGCGCCGGTTCTCGAAGAATCGGTGCGGTAGTGACTGGATGTGGCGATTGAGCGTGACCAGCAGCAGGTGCTGGGCACGGTAGGCCACGATGTGCGCGAACGCGCCATAGCCGTAGCGTCCCGCCGCGCGCAGCACGAACGAGCCGACGAGCACCGCGATGATGATGCCCAGGGCGCCCGTCTCGACCGTGCCTTCGGCGTGCCAGACGAGGATCTGGCGTACGAGCAGGGGGGCGATGAGCCCGGCGCCCGCGAACACGATGCCAAAGACGATCGTCACGGCCATGAGGTGGTGCTGGCCGCGCAGGAAGACGTGGAGCCGCCGCAGGAACGTCACAGGCGCAGCCTAGCGCGTTCCGGACTTGCGGGCGTCGGGCTCGGGCTCTGTCGCCCCGGCGCCTTAGTCGGAATCGAGCGCGGCGATGGCCGCCTGGACCTTGGGCGGCGAGGCCGGCAGGTCGCGCATGCGGGCGCCGGTGGCGTCCGCGATGGCGTTCGTGATCGCCGCCAGCGGCGGCACGATGGGAACCTCGCCCACGCCCCGGGCGCCGTACGGATGGCCCGGATTCGGCACCTCCACGATGATGCTCTCGATCATCGGCACGTCCAGCGTCGTGGGCATGCGGTAGTCCAGCAAGCTCACGTTCCGCATGTGGCCCTCGGCGTCGTAGACGTATTCCTCGGTGAGCGCCCAGCCGATGCCCTGCGCCACGCCGCCCTCCATCTGCCCCTCTACGTACGGCGGATAGATGGCCGTTCCGGCGTCCTGGATGGCCGTATAGCGCACCACGTCGACCTTGCCGGTCTCGAGGTCCACGTCCACGTCCGCGATGTGAATGGCGAACGTGTTGCCGGAGCCCTCGGGCACCACCGTGGCGGAGCCGACCAGGCGCAGGTCGTCGCCGTCGAGGATGCTCGCGGCCTCCTTGAAAGACACCGCCACGCCGTTCTGGCGAAACGTGCCGTCATCGTCGGCGGCGATGGAGTCGCTGGCCACGTCCCAATGGTCGGCCAGCCCGTCGATCATCTGCTGCTTTAGATCGCGCGCGGCTTCGATGGCCGCCCAGCCGGTGGCGAACGTGACGCGGCTGCCGCCGGTCACGCCGGTGAAGGCAATGCTGTCCGTATCGGGCACGATCGGATCGACGTCCTCGACCGGAATGCCCAGCGTCTCGGCGGCTTGCATGGCGATCGACGTGCGCGTGCCGCCGATATCGACCGAACCTTCGCGCAGCGTCACGGTGCCGTCCGCGTTCAGTTGAGCCACGGCGGTTGACATGCCGCCGCCGTTCATCCAGAAGCCCGACGCGATGCCGCGCCCTCGCTGCCGTCCGGGCGCCGACCCGATGGATGAGCGCCAGTGATCCGACGTGCGCGCCGCCTCGATGACCTCGTGATTGCCAATGCAGTGATACCGCGTGCCGTTGGCGCGCAGGTCGCCCTCTTCCGACGCGTTCATGGCGCGGAACTCCACCCGGTCGAAGCCCATCTCCTCGCAGATCTCGTCGACCAGGCTGTCCACGGCGAACTCGCCCTGCGGCGCTCCCGGCGCGCGATAGGCGTGCGACTTGGGCATGTTCACGACCACGTCGTAGCCGTCGATGCGAAAGTCCGTCAGCTTGTAGGGGCCGAAGGCGCAGAGGCAGGCCGCGCCGACGGCAGACCCCGGATATCCACCGGCCTCGAAGGCGAACATGGCCTGCGCCGCGGTGATCCGTCCCTCGTTGGTGACGCCGATCTTGACCCAGGCATAGCCGCCCGGCGCCGGGCCGGTAGCGCGCAGGATGTCGGAGCGGCTCATGGTGAGCTTGACGGGCCGCCCCGACTTGCGGGAAAGCACCGCCGCCAGCGGTTCCAGGTAGATGGTGGTCTTGCCCCCGAACCCGCCGCCGATCTCCGACGGAAACACGTTGATCTTCGAGATGGGCCATTGCAGGTGGTCGGCCAACTCGCTGCGAATGCCGAACTGGCCCTGTGAGCTGCACTCGACGCGCAGGTGCCCGTCGGCGCTCCAGTAGGCCAGGGCGTTGTGCGGCTCGATATAGCCCTGGTGCACCATGGACATGGTGTACTCGCCCTCGAACACGCGGTCGGCCGCGGCGAATCCCGTCTCGATGTCGCCTTCCTCGTGAATCGTGCGCGAGGCGACATTGCTGGGCTCGTCGGCCAACTCGCCGCCGGTGTCCATGTGCAGGTCGTCGAGCAGCAGCGGCGCGTCGGGCTTCATGGCCTCGCGCACGTCAAGGACTACCGGCAGCAGCTCGTATTCGACATCGATCAGCTCCAGGGCTTCCTCGGCCACGTGCTTGTTGGTCGCGGCGACGGCCGCGATCGGGTGGCCCTCGAACAGCACCTTGTCGCGGGCCATGAGGCTGGCGCTCTTGTAGCGCTTGCTCTGGAGACCCGACTCGTTGGCTTCGGCCACGCCGGCCCCCGGATCGGGGATGTCCGCCGCAGTCATGACGGCGTGAACGCCCTCCAACGCCTCGGCGCGCGAGGTGTCGATGGACAGAATTCGGGCGTGGGCGTGCGGACTGCGCAGCACCTGGCCCCACAGCATGCCCGGCATGTGCGCGTCGACGCCGTAGATCGCGCGTCCCGTGACCTTGTCGACCCCGTCGTGCCGGACGGGTCGCGTGCCAATGACGTTGTAGTTGCCGTTCGTTTCCGCCATGCAGGCGTCCTCCTAGGAAGGTGCGATGCCGGCGTGCGGTCGCACGTGATTTCGTCCTGACCAATTGTGCTGGATTTCGACTCCGACGCCACAGGATCCGCCGCCGATGGACTCGAGGAAGAACACTTCGCTGTCCTCGCGCAGCTTGGTGCGCAGGCCGCGGCGGCTGTTCGCGCCGTCCACGAAGATGGCCAGCCCCGGCCGCAGGTCGCCCGCCTGCACCAGGCGGTTCTCCAGCCCCGGGAATCGGGCCTCGAGGTTCGCGACGACCTCACGCACGGTGGCGCCCTCGACGTCGACCTTGATCTGGCCGTCGGTGAACTCGCGCAGCGGCGTGGGGATATGCACCCGCGCCATGGCTACGCCATGCCGATGCGCGTGGCCCCCGCGACGCGGCGGGCATTGCCGCCGCGTCGCGGTTGGGGACTACGCTCCAGCGCCGTTCTGCCTCGCCGCCAGCTCCGCGTAGACGCGGTGAGGCGACATGGGCAAGTCGCGGTAGCGGATGCCGACGGCGTCGTAGATGGCGATGGCCAGCGCGGCCGGCGGCGGCACGATGGGCACTTCGCCCACGCCGCGTACGCCGAACGGGCTGCCCGGATGCGGCACCTCGACGATGATCGTTTCGATCATCGGCACGTCGAGCGTGGTCGGCATGCGGTAGTCCAGCAGCGTGGCGTTCCGCAGCCGCCCGTCGTCGTCGTAGAAGTACTCCTCGTTGAACGCCCAGCCGATGCCCTGCACCGCGCCGCCCTGCATCTGGCCTTCCACGTACGGCGGATAAATCGCCACGCCGGCATCCTGGATGGCCGTGTACCGCAGGACCGTCACCTTGCCGGTCTCGACGTCGACCTCCACGTCCGCGATGTGGACTGCGAAGGCGTTGCCTTCCTTCTCCGGCGTGACGGTGGCCTTGCCGATGATCTGCTGCGTGTCTTCGTTGAGAAGATGCGCGGCCTCCTTGAACGAGGCCGACTCGCCGTTGGCGGTGAAGGTCGCGTTCTCGTAGGTGATGGAGTCCGCCGCCACGTCCCACACGTCGGCCATGCCCTCGATCATCTGCCGGCGCATGTCGTTGGCGGCCTCATGCGCGGCGTAGCCGGTGGCAAAGGTCACGCGACTGCCGCCCGTAACGTCGGTGTAGCCGACGGAGTCGGTGTCGACGACCATCGGAATGACGTCGTCGAAGCCGATCCCCAGGGTTTCGGCAAATTGCATGGCGATCGACGAACGGGTGCCGCCGATGTCGGGAGAGCCCTCGAGCAGCGTCACCGTGCCGTCCGGATTCAGACGGGCGATCGCCGACGAGGTGAACCCGATGTTGAACCAGAACCCGGAGGCCACGCCCCGTCCGCGATAGGTACCGGCCGGCTTCTCGAGCGTCGACTGCCAGTGCTCGGAGTTGCGCGCGGCTTCCACGCACTCAATGTGCCCGATCCGACCGTAGGCCGGACCGCCGGCGCGCCAGGTGCCCTCCTCCGCGGAGTTCTTCGTGCGGAAGTCGAGCACGTCGATCCCGAGCTGCTCGCAGATCTCGTCCACCACCGTCTCGCTGGCGAACTCCGCCTGCGTGGCGCCGGGTGCGCGGTAGGCGTGCGTCTTGGGCCGGTTCACGACCACGTCGTAGCCCTCGATCTTGACGTTCGAGAGCTTGTAGGGCGCGAACACGCACATGCAGCCGGCGGCCACGACAGACCCCGGGAATCCCCCGGCCTCGAACCCCATGTCCGCCTCGGCGGCCGTGAGGTTGCCGTCGCTGTCGGCGCCCATCTTGACGCGGACGTAGCCGCCGGGCGTTGGACCGGTGGCCTTCAGAATGTCGGCGCGGGCCATGGTCATCTTGACCGGGCGTCCCGCCTTGCGGGCGAGCGCCGCCGCCAGCGGCTCCAGGTAGCAGGTGGTCTTGCCGCCAAACCCGCCGCCGATCTCGGTGGGAATCACCTTGACCTTGGAGATTGGCACGTCGAGGATGTCGGCCACCTCGGCGCGGATGGTGAAGTGGCCCTGGCTGCTGCACCAGACGGTCAGCTCGCCGTCGCCATGCCACAGCGCGAGGGCGTTGTGGTTTTCGATGTAGCCCTGGTGCACGGTGGCGAAGTTGAACACACGCTCGACGACCACCGCGGCCTCGGCGAACCCGGCCTCGACGTCGCCTTCCTCGAAGAGGAACTTGGCGGCGATGTTGCTCGGCGCTTCGGACATTTCGCCGGCAAAGTCCGTGTGCAGGTCATCGTGCAGGAGCGTTGAGTCGGACTTCATCGCCTCACGCACGTCCATGACCGGCGGCAGGACCTCGTAGTCGACCTCGATTAGCTCCGCGGCCTCGCCGGCCGTATGCGCGTCCACCGCCGCCACGGCCGCGATTGCGTGGCCGTGATAGAGGGCCTTGCCGCGCGCCAGCACGTTGCCGCTCTTGTATTTGAGCGGGACGGCCGTCGCCTCGCCGCCGCCGGTCACCTTGTCGCCCGGGTCGGCGAGATCGTCGCTGGTGATCACCGCGTGCACGCCCGGCAGCGCCTCGGCCTTGCTGGTGTCGATCGACCGGATGCGCGCGTGGGCGTGCGGGCTGCGCGTCACGGCTCCGTAGATCTGCCCCGGCTGGCTGACATCGGCGCCGTAGCGCGCCGCTCCGGTGACCTTATCCACGCCGTCGTGTCGCACCGGGCGGGTGCCGACGACGCTGTAGTCCTCGGAATGATGCTTGATGGTTACGGCTTCTTCGCGCGTTTCAACAGCCATCGTCAGCCCTCCCCGCGCATGGATGCGGCGGCGTCGAGCACCGCGCGCACGATCTTGTCGTATCCGGTGCAGCGGCAGAGGTTGCCGGCCAGCCACCACCGCACCTCGTCCTCGGTCGGGTCGGGGTTTTCGTCGAGCATGGCCTTGGCCGACACGAGGAAGCCGGGTGTGCAGACGCCGCATTGCAGCGCGGCGTGCTCCAGGAATTTCTCCTGCAGCGGGTGCAGCCCCGACGGGCCGGCAATGCCCTCGATCGTGGTGACGTCCGCGCCGCTGGCCTCGACCGCCAGCACGCAGCAGGAGTTCACCAGGCGCCCGTCCATGATGACGTTGCAGGCGCCGCAGTTGCCGTCGTTGCAGCCCTCTTTGGCGCCCGTGAGGCCCAGCGTCTCGCGCAGGACCTCGAGCAGGCTTTCGCGCGGCTCCGCGAGGAAGTCGGTCGACTCCCCGTTGATCGTGGTGTTGACATGCACCTTGCCGCTGAGAATCTCAGTGGCCATGGCCGACCTCCATTCCACGCGCGCGGGCTACCGCGCCGCGCAAGGCACGCTGGGTAAGGACGAAACTCAGATGTTTGCGATGCGCGATCGTGCCGCGCATGTCGTTGATCGGGCTCGCCGCCTCTCGGGCGATGTTGGCCGCGACGTCATAGGCGGCCTCGCCGGCCGTCTGGCCGATGAGCGCCTCGCCGGCCTCGGCAACGAACAGCGGGGTTGGAGCGACGGCCCCAATCGAAATGCGGGCGGCGGTGATGGTGTCGCCGTCCAGCGTGACCGCTGCGCCCGCGCCCACTTCCGCGATGTCCATCTCGTTGCGGGGAATGAACCGCAGGTAGTGCGATCCCGAGCCATCGGCGGGCTTGGGCAGCGTCAGCGAGACGAGCAGCTCGTCGTCGCCGAGCACATTTCGCGACGGGCCGGTGCAGAAGTCTTCCACCGCCAGGGTGCGCTCACCGTTGGCGCCCGCGATGTTGGCGACGGCGCCGTGAACGATCAGCGGCGGGATGGTGTCGCCGGCGGGTCCTGAGTTGCAGAGATTGCCACCCACCGACGCACGTCCCTGAATCCCCGTGCTGCCGATGATCCGGCACGCGTCCACCAAGGCGGGGTACTGCGCGACGATGGCGTCATCGCCGTAGATCTGATGGCAGGCAACGGCCGCGCCGAGCGTGGCCGAGCCATCGGCATTGACCGATAGCTGCATGAGGTCCGGGATGTGCTTGGCATCCACGAATACCGTGGTGTCGCGGAGCTTCTCACGGACCTGCACGATGAGGTCCGTGCCGCCGGCGAGCATGCGGGCGTTCGCCCCATGCTCGGCGAGGATGGAAACCGCGTCCGCGACTGTCGTGGGCGCGGCGTAGGAAATCGCGTGCACGAAAGCGCTCCGTTCTGGGGCGAGGACGGCGAGTGCGGGTGCATTGTTGCCGAAACTGACCGGCATCGGCTAGTGCGGTCGCTCGGAGCGTGCCGCTGGGCAAGACGAAGTCGGTGTAGGGGCAGCCCTCGTGGCTGCCCTCGGCTCCGCTGGGGCTACCCGCGGGCGCCCACAAGGGACGCCCCTACACGGACTGGGACTGCGCGGGCCACCGACATCGGGTAGGGGGACGGTCCTAGAAGAGCGCCAGGACGATGGCCGTCAGCACGCTCACGACCGCCGCCGCGCCGTAGCTCGCGACGATGAGCACCGCCGGCGGAGCGTGGACGTGCAGGTCGATCAGCGTATGCCGGATGCGGTGCGCGGCGTGGACGGCCGCCAGCGCCATGATCAGGCCCAGCACCGCCCGCACCGGCGCGTGCCGCAACAGCGCGCCGATACCGTCCTCGCCGTGAGCCAGAGCCCCGGACACCGCCTCCCACCCGGCGGCCCCGCCGATGCCGGTGACGAAGATGATGACCGGGATGAAAATGGCGGCGACAATCCCGCCCAGGCCGAAAACCGACCAGAAGATCGGCTCGTGCGACCGGCCCCTCATCCCGCGCCCACCCACCAGACCCAGGCGATGATCAGCCCGGTCACGACGGCCCACCCGCCGAACTGCGGCGCCACCAGCAATAGCCCCGGAATCCGTCGACCCCGAATGCGGATGGCCACGGTCTGCGGCATCAGGTTGAACCAGGTGTAGGTATGGAGCAGGGCGAAGGCGATGGAAACGACGTGGAAGACGACCATGCCCGGATTCCACAGGAAGTCCAGATAGGCCTGGTAGTCGGCCGCCGGCTGCCCGGCCTTGTGCAGCAGCACCAGCACCAGCACGACCTGCACGGCGATGAACACTGACGAGGTTTCGCGCAGAAACACCAGCAGGTACGAGGGCCGCCTGGTCCACCAGGTCCATCCCAGCGAGCGGAATGTCGGCTGCGTCAAGACTTCACCGTCCACGGCATGAGCAGCCGCCGGTAGTAGTCGATGGCGCCCGTCATCTTGGCCTGCTGGATGGCGCCCGCCGGGTCCACGTGCTTGGGACAGACGGCGGAGCACTCGCCGACGAACGAGCACTCCCAGATTCCCTCGTCCTTGAGAATCACGTCGCGGCGCTGCTCGACGCCCTCGTCGCGGGTGTCGAGGTTGTAGCGCTGGGCCAACGCCAGCGCCGCCGGACCAATGAACTCCTCGCTGTGCGACGACACCGGGCAGGCCGCGTAGCACAGCAGGCAGTTGATGCACATGCTGAACTGCTGATAGGCGGCGTGCTGGGACGGCGTCTGCAGATACTCGGACTTGAGGTCGTCGGTGGCGCCGTCCTCGCGAATGATCCACGGCTGGACGCTCTCCAGCTTCTCCATGAACCCTTCGAGGTCGGTCACCAGATCGCGCTCGACGTTGAAATTGACCAGCGGCTCGACCCGGATCGGTCCTGGCAGGTACTCCGAGAGGAACGCGGCGCAGGTGAGCTTGGGGTAGCCGTTGACCATGGCCCCGCACGAGCCGCAGACGCCCATGCGGCAGGACCAGCGGTAGGTGAGCGACCCGTCGATCGTGTCCTTGATGTAGTTGAGCGCGTCGAGCACCACCCAGTCCTCGCGGTAGGGCACGTCGTAGACCTGGTAGGTCGGCTCGTCCCAATCCGGCTGGTAGCGGAAGACCTCGAACTTGACCATAGTCTCGATCGCCGTGCTCATGATTCGGTTTTCGCCGCCTTTGCTTGATCGGTGGAACCGTACGTCCGCGATCCGGGAGGCCATTTCGTAATCACCACGTCGCGGAAGGACACCTCGGGCGTGCCGTCGTCCCCACGCATCGCCAGCGAGTGTTTCAAGAACTGGTCGTCGTCCCGCTCCGGGTGGTCGGTGCGCTGGTGGGACCCGCGCGACTCGGTGCGGTCGCGTGCGCTCGCGGCCAGCGCCAGCGAGATGTCGAGCATGTAGTCCAACTCCAGCGCGCTGATGAGGTCGGTGTTGTAGACGTTGGTGCGGTCGTCGAGATCGACGCCGCCAAAGCGCTCCCGCAGGTCGCTGAGTGTGGCGTAGGTCTGCTCGATGCCCTCCTGCGTGCGGTAGATGCCGGCGCCTTCTTCCATGGTCGAGGTCATCTCGCGCCGCAGCTCGGCGACTCGATCGCCGCCGGACGGCTGTTCGAGGATGCGTCGGATGCGATCTCGCTCCCCATCGACCTGCGACGTCAGCCGATCGACCGCCGCTGGATCGGAGGTGTGCGCGAAGTTTGCCGCGTTCCTCCCGGCGCGCGCGCCGAAGACGACCAGCTCGGTGAGCGAGTTCGAGCCCAGCCGGTTGGCGCCGTTGATGCTCACGCAGGCGCACTCGCCGGCTGCGTAGAGCCCCGGCAGGCTCGTGGCGGCTTCGATGTCGGTGTCGATGCCGCCCATCATGTAGTGCACCACCGGCCGCACGGGGATCGATTCCTTGACGGGGTCGATGCCGCCGTAGTTTCGCGCCAGCTCGCGCACGAAGGGGAGCTTGGTGTCGATCCGGTGCTCGCCAAGGTGCTGGATGTCCAGGTGCACGTAGTCGCCGTACGTCCCGGAGTAGGTGTTTCCCTTCTCCTGCTCCTTGATGAACGCCTGCGACAGCCGGTCGCGCGGGCCGAGCTCCATGGTTCGCAATTGCGGATGCCGCGGATCGTCCAGCGGCAGCGGCTCGCCCAGGTCGTAGTCGGCCAGATACCGCTCACCCTTGTTGTTCCTCAGCACGCCGCCCTCGCCGCGCGACGCCTCGGTGATGAGGATGCCGGTGCCCGGCAGGCCCGTCGGGTGGTATTGCACAAACTCCATGTCCTTCAGCGCCACCCCGGCCCGATAGGCCATGGCCAGTCCGTCGCCGGTCTTGATGGCGCCGTTGGTGGTGAAGGGGAAGATGCGCCCGAAGCCGCCCGTGGCGATGATCACCGCCTTGGCGTAGATGGGCCGCAGCTGCCCGGTGCGCAGCTCGATGGCCGTGCACCCCTGGCACCGGCCGTCGTCTACCAGCAGCTTGGTGGCAAACCATTCGTCGTAGCGGGTGATGGACGGGAACTGCAAGCACGTCTGGAACAGGCTGTGGAGAACGTGGAAGCCGGTCTTGTCGGTGGCGAACCAGGTGCGTTGCAGCTTCATGCCGCCGAACGGCCGCACCGCCACGTGGCCGGTCGCCTCGCGGGACCAGGGGCAGCCCCAGTGCTCGAGCTGGATTAGCTCCCGGGGCGCTTCCGCCACGAACATCTCGACCGCGTCCTGGTCGGCCAGCCAGTCCGAGCCGCTGATGGTGTCGTAGATGTGGTCTTCGGCGCTGTCGTTGTCCTTGATGACCGCGGCCATGCCGCCCTCGGCGGCGACGGTGTGGCTGCGCATCGGATAGACCTTGGACACGATGCCAATGCTGAGGTCGGGGTGCTCTTGGGCTACGGCGATAGCGGCGCGCAGGCCGGCGCCACCGCCGCCAATCACGAGCACGTCGTGCTGCAGTTGGTCCACGGCGCTCATGGTAGGCAGCCGGTGTCAGGGCCGCAAAGCTAGTCCGCGGAAAATCTTCGGTCCGTCATTCCCGCGCAGGCGGGAATCTACGCCTAGGTTGGCTCCGCACGCCACGAACGCCCCGCATGTCAGCCTGCGAATGCCAACCCGCCGTTCCACATCCCAGTTGCAAAGACTGTTGCACTAAGGCGCCGGTCCTTGTGCCCCTCGGTCCCGCCGCAGCTCTACCGCGAGGTCCGGGCGACGCTCGATCAGGTCAACCAGCTCCGCGCGCATCACCGCGTGTTCAGGGTCGGACCGCTGATTCGAGCGTTGCAGGCTCGCTAAAAGCTGCCGCGCTCGCGTGAGGTCGTCCGGCGCCGGACGCGGCCGCCAGACGCGACGGTGCGCGGCGAATACGAGCGATAGGGCCACCCCGCATCCAGCCGCGATGAGCGCCCACCGGTCGGCGGTGGTGGTGCGGATGACGCGCACGATGCCGGGCAATGTGGTGTCCGAGACCTCGATGGCGAACGTGGTGCGTGCGGCGACGTCACGTGCCTCCCAGCGGTCGACGGCGATCCCGGCAAACGACGTGGCCACCTGCGGCGCCAACCCTGCGGGATTCGTCACCAGAACGTCCTGCTCGCTCAACAGCCGCACGACGCCCGCCGGCAGTCCGATCAGCCAGTCGAAGCTGGCGGCGCCATCGATGAGACGGACCTGATAGGCGTAGGCGATGGTGGTCACGCCAGGTCGCAGCGGCGCCAGCACCGCGAATCCCGGGCCGCCAATGACCAGTTCATCGGCGCCAAATCCGCTCACCGGCTGCAGGCCGAACGCGCCGTCGGGCACGGCGAACCTCAGCGGTGGCGGGGCAGTGGTCGAGGCGTTCGGCAGGAACGTTCGGTCGCCGGGAACCAGGACGTCGATCACGTCCAGGATGGCGATGGCATCGGCCGTCTGATGGCGCAGGAGCCGCGACACGGATTGCAGCGAGATACCCGGGTCCTGACCGGTGGATTCGTAGACGGTGAGGGTAGTCTCGACTTCCGTGCGACCGTCGAAGCTGATCCCGTCGGTGGCATAGGACACGCCCTGGTATTCCACGTGGGCGAAGTACGCCGCATCCCCCGTTCTCGGAAGATCAGCGAATACAAAGGTCCCGTCCTGATCGACGCCGGTGGTGAGGGTGGGAAGCGCATCCGGGCCGCGTCGCCCGACAAGCGATACGACCAGATCGGCCGGCACGGCGGCGCCGGAGGTGCCGTTGACCACGGTGCCGCGGATCACTCCCTGGTCCTGGGCGCCGACCGGTTGCCAGGCGGTGATGACGGTGATCGCAAGCGCCGCCACGGCGAGCAGCCGCGGCAGCGTCCGTCGGCGCGCCGGCTTCGCGGCTATCCCCATGACGCGCCCAGGTCGCGGCTGCGAAACACCGTGCCGTCGCGGGCGACGGCGTACAGGTCGCGCGGCGCCGCGGCGCTGCCGGTGACGACGACGATGTCGGCGGCGAGCACGAGGCGGTTCCAGGACTGCATGCCGTCAACGGACTTGAACACGCCGGCGTCGGTGGCCACGTACACCGCGCCCTGGAATTCTTGGCCGGTGGGCGAGACGTATTGATCACCGCTGTTCGGCTCGTAGTGCAGCGAGCGCACGTTGACGGTCGGCAATGCTCCGTTGACGAAGCCGTTGGCGCTGCGCCAGCTCCCGTCCAGTCCCGCGGCCAGCACGCCCTCGGTGGACGTGCTCACCACGATTTGCAGCTCGGGCTGCTCGACGATCGCCAGCCCGGTCACGTTTGGCGGCGCTGCCACCGGCAGTGAGCGCCAGGTGGAACCGTCGTCATCCGAGGCGTGCACGGCGCCGGTTGTGTCGATCGCTATCAGGAGATCGGAGTGGCCCGCGGACGCGAGCCGCGCCAGGTCGAGCGACGATGCCCCTGGGATCCAGCCGGCTCCCGTGCCGTCGCCGCGAAACGGCCCGTCGTCGCTGACGGCCACGAAGCCGGAGCGCGTCGCCGCCACCGAACTCGTCGCGCGCGGAAAGTCGACGGGCTGCCAGGTGGCGCCGCCATCGTTGCTGACCTGGAGCCCCGCCGGGTGCGCGGCCACCAGCGTCTCCGGGTCGGTGGACGAAACCGCCACCGCGACGATTGCCGCGACGCCCACGTTGCCCACGGCGGTTTGCTCGCCGAGTCCCTCGCGCGCGCCCAGGGTCACGATGAGCACCACCGCAACGAGTCCCACCGTCAACGTTGCCCCCATGAGCAGCCAGACCAGCGGGCGTCGCGTCGATGCGGGCGCCGCGCCGGGCGTCGCGCGCTCGGGCATCCGCGGCCGTTCGGCAAGCAGATGCTCCACGTGGGCCTCGGCGCGGGCGCGCCGCCGCTCGTGCGCGCTGAGCTCCAGTGCAGCCTGGCGGCGCGTCTCCGCCGTGAGCTCGGCGTGCTCGGCGTCGCTGATCGCGCCGCGAAGTCGCTCGAGATCAAGATCGGTCATCAGATCCAGCGACCGCTGCACGTCATCGCTGAACTGCTGACGGCGGGGACTGACGCGCCGGGCCGTGTCGCGCAGCAGCGGCGAGGTGACCCAGGCCAGCCCGCCAACGGCGACAAGGGCCAGGCCAACCAGCAGGACGACCGGCGTCACGTACGTTCGCCGTTGGGCGGATGCCGGAGCCGGTCGATTCGGGCCTCGAGCTCGCCCAGGTTCTCGTCGGCCGTCGGGACCGGTTGCGGCCGGCGTCGCAGCAGCACCACGCCCACGGCCAGGACGCCCGCGGCGGCGGCGATGATCGGCCCCAGCCAAACGCCCAGCGCCAGACCCTGCTTCGGCGGGTCGCGCAGAACGCCGACGCCGTAACGCGTCTCGAAGAAGTCGAAAATCTCCTCGTCCGACGCGCCGTCCGCGATCTTCTCGTTGATCAGCGCGCGCATTTGCCGCGCCAAGGGTGCGTTGGACTCCTTGACCGATTGGCCCTGACAGACCGGGCAGTCAAGCTGGTCGGCGAGGCGCGATTGCCGGGCGTACAGCGCGTCGGCGTCGCTCTCCTCGGCGAGGACTGCCGGGACGCTGAGGCTCGCGACGAGGAGCAATGCCGCGGCGGTCGCTCGGAGGTTCACGGTCCAGCCGGTTGCCGTGCCGGCGACGCCGCGGCCGGGGCTCGCCGAGGCGCGGCGCCGGGCCAGGCGATCACGAGCACGCCGATGAAGTACAGCACGCCGCCGACCCAAAGCAGCGGCACGAGCGGATTCACCAGGATGCGGAAGGACGCAACCGACCCGTCTGGCTCCCATTCGTCAAGCAGGACGTAGAGATCGTCGAGCGCGGGGAATGTAGTGCGAATCGCGACGTCGGACGTGGGCTGGTTCTCCCAGCCCGCGTGAATGCGGCGCGACGGCGTGAGGCGCGCCGGCGGTTGATCGCCGCGCGCCACGTCGAGGTCGGCGTAGATGGTCGTCAGGCCGGGCTGCGACAGCGGGCGCAGGCCGCGAAACGTCACGGTGTGACCGTCGACGGTCGCGGACTCTCCCAGCGCCAGGCGCACGGCGGACTCCTGCGCGAAGGACGCCGAGCCGACGATCCCGATGGCGAAGACTGCGATGCTGAAATGCGCGATATTGCTCCCCAGGCGACGCCGGCTGCCAAGAAGTCGCAGCGCGATGCGGGGCTCATCAGCCGAAGCCGCCGGCCGGGCGCGAACGCTGCGCACGACTTCGAGCAACGCTCCGACGCCCACGAGGGCGGCCAGGCCAAACCCCAGCACGGCGAGTCCGGCGCGCATGCCCACGGCGAGCAGTACGGCGGAGACCACGACTGTGACGAGGATCGGCCAGCGGGTGGCCCGCCACGCGGCGCGCCCCGTCGTGCGCCGCCAGGCCAGCAGCGGGCCAATCCCCAACAGCCCGAGCATGAACAGCAGCAACGGCACGGTGACCTGGGCGTAGAACGGCGGTCCCACCGCAATGCGAACGCCTTGCACCAGTTCGGAGAAGATTGGAAACACGGTGCCCCAGAGCACCGCCACCAGCACCGCCATAAGCAACAGATTGTTGAGCAGGACCCCGGCTTCCTTGGACGCCAGCGACTCGATAGGCAAGGGGGCTCGCAGCAGCGGCAGGCGGTACAGGAAGGCCAGGACGGCGATCACCATCACGATGCCGACGAACGTGAGAAAGATCGGCCCCACGTCGGAGAGCGCGAACGAGTGCACCGACGTGAGAATCCCGCTGCGCACCACGAACGTGCCGAAGACGGCCAGCGCGAAGCCAAGCAGCACCAGCCCCACCGACCACGCTCGAAGCTGGCCGCGCCGCTCCTGCGCCAGCGCCGAGTGGATGTAGGCCGTGGCCGCGAGCCACGGAAGCAGCGCGACGTTCTCGACCGGGTCCCAACCCCAATAGCCGCCCCACCCCAGCACGCGGTAGGCCCACCAGGCGCCAAGCAGCAAGCCCGCGCCCTGGATGGCCCAGGCCACGAGCATCCAGTTGCGCATTTCGCGCAGCCAATCCTGGGAGAGCCGGCCCGCGGCCAGCATCGCCACCGCAAACGCGAACGGAATGGTGAACGACATGTATCCGGTGAGCAGCATGGGCGGATGCACCTGCATGCCGCTGTCCCAGAGCAGCGGATTCAACCCGCGTCCGTCGACCGGCGCCACGACCAGCCGCTGAAACGGGCTTGAGACGAAGACCAGCACGCCGATGAAAAAGAGCGCGATGGCCGCCAGCGTGCCGATGCCCCAGGGCGCGAGCGCGTCGTCGCGCTTGGACATGCGCCAGGCCGCGAGGGCGCTGAAGAGACTGAGCCCCCAGGCCCAGAACAGCAGCGACCCCTCCTGGCCGCCCCACAGAGCCGAAATCGTGAGACCCAGCGGCATCGAGCGGCTGGACGTGTCCGCGACGAAGGCGATCGAGAAGTCCTGGCTGAGAAATCCCGCGGCGAGGGTGGAGACGGCGATGGTCACGACGGCGGCCAGGACGATGGCGGCGTTGCGCGCGGCGTCCGTGAAGCCGGGGCTGCGCCGCCAGACGGCCAGCCCGCTCATCGTGAGCTGCAGCACCGCAACGCCAAAGGCCAGCCCGAGCGCCATGCGGCCAACCACCACCAGGTCAATCAACGGCGAGGCCCTTCCTAGCCGGAAGCGCCCAGTCCCTGGTCTTCATTCCCGCGAAGGCGGGAATCCAGGTGCCTCCTGACCAGGGTGCGCAGAGAGTCCTTGGGGAGATAGTTGGCCCTGTCGGATTACGCAACCGTCTCGTTGCACACGGAGGCTACCGCGTCGACGCGCAATGGCGGCATGCGGATTCGCACTTGTCTACCGGCCAAGAGCCACCGTCCGCCTCACAAGCGATGCACGGGCAAGCGGAAGGTTGAAACTACTCCGAAGCTTGTCGGCGTTGCGCGTCAAGCTCCTGGCGCACGTCGTGAACGGCGTCCCGGACGCCGCGAATGCGCCCCGTGACGAACACCAGGTAGCCGAACAGCAGCACCCAGATCACCGCGTACCCGATGAACAGAAACACCAGCTCTTGCGTCATTTCCCAGCCTCCGGCGTGGACTCGCCACCTGTCAGCCGCAATTCCTCGAGCCGATTGCGGACGATATCTCTTAGACCCTCTCCCTCGTCGCTGGCACGCTCCAAGAGATATCGCTGGCGGATGAGCACGAAACAAAACACGGTGAACGCGACCACGGTGACCACCAGCGTGAGCACCATCTCCGAGGTCAGTCCGGCGCGCGTGACCGACTGCACCGGGTGCAGGCTGCGCCACCATTCCACGGAGTACCACACGATGGGCACGTCGACGAAGCCCACGATGCCGAAGATGGCGGCGACGCGCCGGCGAGTGTCGGCGTTGTCGATGTACATCCGCAGCGCCAGGTAAGCCACGTAGATGAACCACAGCACCAACGTCGTCGTGAGCCGGGGGTCCCAGGTCCACCAGACGCCCCAGACGTGTCGACCCCAGATGGAGCCGCTGATCAGCGTGAGCGTGGTGAAGAGCACTCCGACCTCGGCCGATGCCACCGCCAGGCTGTCCCAACGCGGGTTGCGCCGCCACAGGTACATCACGCTGGCGACGGCGACGACGCCAAAGGCGAGAAAGGCCAGCCACGCCACCGCCACGTGACCGTAAAGCAGGCGGTGGGCGTCACCCTGCACGCGCTCCGCCGGCGCGTAGATGAAGATCATGTAGAGGGCCACGGCCATCAGGACGAGCAGCGCCGTGTACACGATGAATCCCCGCCAGCCGAATAGCGGCGGTTGCTTGACCGCCTGGCGGCGAACTACGGATTTGGCAAGGCTCACGTCACGAATTCCTAGCCGTCGACGGCGTAAGGGTAGAGCAGGACGCTCAAGGCTAAGAATACTGCGGCCACTACCGCCAGCAAGCCAAACCACGGGGCGGCGCCCCCTGCCGGCGCGCCCTGCAGCGTCTCGAGCGTTGCCCCGACTCCGGCCAGCATCACGGGTATCGCCAGCGGCACGGCCAGGAGCGGCATGAGGACCTCGCGCGCCCGGCTTTCCAGCGCCAGAGCGCTCAGCATGGCCGTCACCGCGCTCAGCGAGATTGTCACGAGGCCCAAGGTGGCGAACATGCCGCCCTGGAGAAGCTGAAGGTCGAGCAGCGCGCTGAGCAGCACCAGTTGCAGCAGTCCCACCGCCAGCAGGTGCGTTGCCAGCACGACGTACTTGGCCGCGAACACGGCGCTCTGATCGATCGGCGCCAGACGCAGGCAGGTGAGCGTGCCGGCGTCGCGCTCCGAGCCGAACAGCCGGACCCCGGACAGGCTGGCGACCAGCAGCAGCGTGGCCCAGGCCACGCCCGCGGCTACGGCCGGCGCGTCCGAGGCCGCCGGGATGACGAACGCCATGTCGAACAGCACGGTGATGAGCAGCGTGAACGCCAGCAGCGCCGGCGCCTGCTCCCGCGCCCGCCACTCGACCAGGGCGTCCTTGCGGAGGAGCGTCCACGCCGCCGCGAAAAACGGCACGCTCAGGGCTCCAGGCGGAGCCGATGGCGCCGCGGGGCGGGCTCCAGACGAATCCGGTTCGCTGACCCGGCCTCGGTCGACGATGACCCGGCGGTTGGCCACCTGCGCGGCGACTTCGGGATCGTGGGTGCTCAGCAGCACGGCGGAGGCCGGACACAGCGCGTCCAGCATGGCCGGCAGCGCCCTGACGGCGTCGCGGTCCAGGCTGGCGTCGGGCTCGTCCAAAAGCAGGACGGTGGGATGGTGCAGCGCGGCGGCGGCCAGGGACAGCCGCTGAAGCTGCCCGCGCGATAGCTCGCGGGCGCGCCGGTCGGCCAGATCGGCGAGTCCCACCACCTCCAGCGCTTCGGCGACCCGCGAGCCGGCGTTTGTCACTCCATACAGCGAGGACAAGAACGCGAGGTTCTCGCGGGCGGTGAGATGGCCGATCAAGTGCGGCGTGTGCCCAACGAAGCCGAGGTGGCGGCGCGCGGCGCGCTTGCGGCGCACGACATCGGCGCCGCCGATGCTCGCCTGGCCGTCCAATGGCGGCTGCAGGGTCGCCAGCGTGCGCAGCAGGGTCGTCTTGCCCGCGCCGTTCGGCCCCAGCAAGGCCACCCGCTCACCTGGATTCAGCGAAAGCGAGACCTCGCGGAGCACCTGGCGCCGGCCGAATCCGACCGTGAGGCGATTCAGCGTGAGGGCCGGCGGCTCCGTGTCCGGCTCACCAGTCGCCAGCGGCGCCGGCCGCGTGGCAACCGGCTTCACTGCGCCGGAATCTCGCGCGGTTCGAACTCCGGCCCGTGTTTGACGATCAGATTGCGCGCCTCGAAGACGCCGGTGCCCAGCAGTCGGCCTTCCGCGATCACGTCGGAGTACTTGTCATCCTCCGCGTATCCAAAGAGATCCGGCGGTGACCCGCGAAACTGAACCGGCAGCACGCCCGTGTCGTCCTCGATCTCGAAGCGGATGATGCCGTTGGCATCCGCCTCATGAATCGATCCGTCCACCACGATTCCGTTCACGCGCACCAGCACGCCTTGAATCTCGTCCCCCTTGGCGTGCAGCTCGCTCACCGTGTGGTAGTAGACGGCGGCCCCTTGGGTGGCGGTCCAGATCAGAAATCCGAGCGCCGCGGCCAGGGCGCCGCCGACGAAAATGAACTTGCCGGACAAGAGCCGGTTCCGTATGGGCTCTGGCGCGGCGGCGCTGGAGGGCTCGGAGGTTTCGGTCAAGGCGTCAATCTGGGCACGCGGTCCAAATCAGCCTAGCCGATTGCCAGCGCGGCCCGTTCGATTATTTCGTTGAGAATCACCGAGAGCAAGTACACCACCAGAGCGATCACGACGATCCAGAACGTGCGGTCGCGCGTCCACCTCGACCAACCTTCGGCCGGCGGCGCTGGGCCGCGGCGCGATCGGGGCAGCGCCAGCCAGAACATGGCGAAGGCCAGCGCGATCTTGCCCACGAGAACGACGACGTAGCCGACGGGCACGTTCGGCTCCGCAAGCCGCACCGCTGTCAGCAGCGCCCCGGTGACGATGAAGACGGCCACGCCCAGCCGCAGCGTGTGGCCGGCGGTACGTCCCCACGACACGGACGGGACTCCGGGGCCCTGTCCGCGTGCCCGCAGGGCCAGCAGCAACAGCCCGCCGCCCAGCCAGAGCGCCGCGGCCACGACGTGCAACCAGCGCAAGATGACCAGAAAGACGGCGGGGCTCTCAGCCATTCAACCGGCGCCTTCCGTGACTCCATGCCGCGCGCATCAGTTTGGCCGATTCGTTCGACGTTGGGGTCTCGCCGTCAAGCCGCGCTCGCCGAGGCAGTCAGTAGGCGGGTCGAATTCCAACCGGACGTGCTAACGGGCGCTAGTTCAGCGATCGGATGAAGGTGACCAACTGCCAGCGCTCCTCCTCGGTGAGGAACCGCTGCCAGGCCGGCATGTTGTTCACGCCGTTCGTGATCGTCCAGTAGAGCGCGCCGTCGGCCTGGGCCTTCACGTTGTCCGACACCAGGGAGGCCGGGCGCTTGTCGCCGTAGCTCTCGAAGGCGTCCGCGACGTAGCTGTCGCCCTCGCCGTCGGCGCCGTGGCACATGGCGCAGTTGACGGCAAACAGCGCGCGCCCGCTATCGATCGATGGCCCGTCGAACGGCACCGGATTCTCGAGCTGGATGGTTGCCACGAAGTCCGTCACCGGCACCTCGGCGCCGAGGGTCGAAACCTGACCCTCGGGCGGCGCCTCGTAGGGCGGCTCCTGGGTGCGGTAGGACTGCTGGTAGTGCATCTCCGGGAAGAGGTCCGCCGGATATGCCCCGGTCTCGCACGCCGCGATGACAAGCGCCGCCAATACCAGCCCAACGGTCAGGCTGGCGGCGCGTCCGGCGCGGCGTGCGGTGGACATCAGGGTGAGGCTGCCGCCGGGCGCATGAGGCTGCCGTCCTTGCTGAGCACGTCGACCGCGTTGGCTTCCTCGAGCGCGATCTGCGCGTCCGGGATCCGGCGCTCGCGCGCGATCACCGACACGCCGATGAGGCCGTCGGCGATGCGGTCGTCGTACACGCCGACGCCGTCGGGCAGGCGGGACTCGAACAGCACGCCGAGCACGGTGAAGAGCACCGCGCCGAGCATGGTGCCCTCGTAGAGCACCTGGATGATGGCCGGCACCGCGACCACCGGCTTGCCGCCGGTCACGATCGGCAGCGCGATCTGGGCGCCGATGTGCCAGGCGATGGCGACGGCCAGCCCGCAGGCCGCGCCCGCGAACGGAAACGCGAACAGCCGATGCTTCGCGTGCTGCTCGCCGAACGCGCCCTCGGGATAGGGCGTGGCCGAGATGATCTCGATGTCGTTGCCGCCGAAACCGGCGCCGCGGAGTCGCGACACGGCGTCGGCGGCGTCGTCGGGCTCGTTGTACAGCCCGAGCAGCTCGCGCTTTCGATCCGAATTGCTAGCGCTCATGAGTCCCCCTTAGGCCTCCCGCATCGTGGCCGGGACCCTCGCACGGCCGACCTTGATTTCGTCACGCAGAATCTGACCTTCCTTGATATCCGCCGCCGGCATGATCGGCAGCAGCTTGGAGAACACGAGGAACCCGGCGATCACCAGCGCCAACTGGGCGGCGATGATGCCGAACTCCGCCGCCGACGGCAGGTAGTCGCCGTACTGGAACGTGAGGTTCGACTTCCGCTCGAGGCCCGGGATCACGATCATGTAGCGCTCGAGCCACATGCCGATGTTGACTAGCACCGTCGTCACGAACATCAGGAAGAAGTTGCGGCGCACGCTGCGGAACAGCCAGGCGCCCACCGGAATGATGTAGCCGGTGATGATGAAGATGATGGCGATGGCCGTCCACGGCGGCTCCATCAGCCGTCGCTGCCAGGTATCGACCTCGGCGGGCTCGGTGCCGTAGAGGCCGAACATGAAGTCCAGCATGAAGAAGAAGAGCCACACGGTGGCCACGATGATCAGCAGGCGGGCCAGCGAGTCGATGTGGTCCTTGGTGATGAAATTCTTGAGGCCAAAGGCGTAGCGCATCACGATCATCACGGTCACGACGGCGGACACGCCGGAGTGCACGGCCCCGATGACGAAGTACGGCGCGAACACCGTGTTGTGCCAGCCCGGAATGATCGTGACGGCGAAGTCCCACGACACGATGCTGTGCACCGAGACGAAGATGGGCAGAATCAGCGCCGAGAGCAAGATGCCGGCGATGGCCTGGATGCGCCACTGCCTGGTGGTGCCGCGGAATCCCAGCGACAACACGCCGTAGACGGCCTTGCCGATGGGGTTCTTCACGCGGTCGCGGGCCAGCGCCAGGTCGGGCAGTAGCGCGATGTAGACGAACATCACCGTCGAGGTCAGGTAGGTGAAGATCGCGGCGGGGTCCCACACCAGCGGCGAGCGCGGGTTCGGCCAGATGCCGCGCATCCAGTCGTAGGGGAACTCCCAATACAGCGTGCGCCAGGGGCGACCGCTGTGAATGATCGGGAAGGTCATGGCGGTCATCAGCGAGAAGATCGTCAGGACCTCCGCGGCGCGCGTGACCGGGCGGCGCCACTCGGCCTGCGCCAGCCGCAGGATGGCCGAAACCATGATTCCGGCGTGGCTGACCCCGATCCAGAACACGAAGTTCACGACCGGGAAGCCCCAGTAGACGGGGTGCGCGTAGCCGAACAGCTGCAAGCCGAAGATCATCAGCAGCAGGAAGATGATCAGGCCCAGCGTGATCACGGCGCCGAGCAGGCCGGTGGTGGCGAAGAACCACTTGGGCCAGCTGAAGACGAAGTCCAGCAGCTCGCGGTTCGCGGTTTCGCGATCGACGGTTACGGGTTCTTGCATGCCTGGATCAGTCCGGCTTGCCGAGGAGAAGCACTTCGGCGTGCATGTATTTCTGCTCGCGGCGGTACATGGCGCCTTCGCGCATCTCCCAGCCGCCGGGCGTGGGGATGCGTGACAGCACCCAGAGATAGATCGCGGCCACTATGCCGACCACACCGATCATGAACAGGATGTCGATCACGTTCGGGTAGTACGGCTCGGGCAGCTCGGCCAGGGCGTGCGAGAACGGGTTCTCACTGGACATCGACGCCACGAACAGCCGAATTCGATCGAATAGCAGCCCGATCAGCACGACGACCGACACGGTGGCCAGCCGCGCCAGCTTCCGGCGGATGGGATTGAAGATGAGCGTGACGAACGGAATCAGGAATTGGCCGAACATCGCGATCAGGAAGGGCACGATGTAGGTGACCGCCACGTTGGTCTGCACGGCCGCCACCTCGCTGGGGAGGCGCGCGTACCAGACCAGCAGAAAGTCCGACCAGAAGAAGTAGAACCAGAACAGCGTCAGCGCCAGCAGCAGCTTGCCGAAGCTGGCCGCCTGCTCGTCGCCGATGAACTGGCCCACGTTCGGGGCGTAGCGGCGGAGCAGAAACAGCGTGATGACGATGAGCGCCACCGCGCCCTGGAACGACGTGATCACGTGATAGGCCGGGAAGATTCCCGAACGCCAGCCCGGCAGCAGGCTCTGGCCGAGATCAGTCGTCAGGATCATCGTCACGAACACGTACATCATCAGGTAGAAGGCGCTCATCCAACGGATGCCGGTGCGCAGGACCTCCCACTGCTTCTTGGTCCCGGTCCAATTCAGGAACAGCAGGCGCTTCCAGGTCGGCATGGCGCGAACGCGGCTGGGCGGACCGGCGAGGTCGGGCACGGCGGCGAACCACATGAGGGCGCCGCCGGCCAGCAGCATCACCGAAACGGCCAACTGGTCCGTGAGAAACGGCGCGCCGCCGCCCCACCCGAACCACAAGTTCGCTCGAGTGACGCCGTCCTGCTCGAACGGCGGTAGGGAGCCAAGGATCGGGATCAGTAGCGCGAACAGCACCATCGACGGCAGGGCGAAGAGCTCGACCACGCGGCGCGTCGGCAGCGCCCAATAGCCGCGCGCCATACGCGAGGCGAAGGCCACCAGCGGCGCCGCGGACACGGCGGAGAGCACGAACAGCGTGATCGCCGCCGGATAGGCCCACTCGGCGCGGTCGCCCCAGCTGAACAGCTTGACCACGTACATCACCACGCCCAACGCCGCGACCAGACCGACGCCAATGGCCAAAGCGCTCCTGCGGTTGATGGCGATGGTCGACGGCCGATACGGCGGGCGTATCTTCAAGCTGAGGCCGACGGCTTCGGGCTTAATCAATGGCCGTGCTCCTCGTGCTCGTCGACGTGGCTGGGGTCAACCTTCTTGAGGTAGGTGATGGCGGGGGTCGTGCCGAGCGCATCCAGGAGCGAGTAGGCCCGCTTGGAGTTGGACAGCTCGCTGACCTTGCTGTCCGAGTCGTTCAGGTCGCCGAACACGAGCGCCGTGGTGGGGCAGGCCTGCACGCACGCCGGCTCGACCTCGCCGTCGGCCACCGGCCGCCCGTCGCGGTCCGCCTCGCGCTTGGTGCGGTTGATGCGGTGGATGCAGAAGGTGCACTTCTCGACGATGCCCTTGGTGCGCACCGTGACGTCCGGGTTGAGTTGCCGGTCCATTGGCGACGGCCACTCGGGCTCCCAGAAGTTGAAATAGCGCACCGAATAGGGGCAGGCGTTGGCGCAGAATCGCGTGCCGATGCAGCGGTTGTAGACCTGCACGTTGAGCCCGTCCGGGTTGTGATAGGTGGCCCAGACGGGGCACACCGTCTCGCAGGGCGCGTTGCCGCAGTGCTGGCAGAGAACGGGGAGGAAACGCGCCTTGGCGTTGGGCCACTCGCCCTCCCAGTAGCGCTCGATGCGAATCCAGGTCTTTGCGCGGCGCTCGATCACGCGGTTTTCTTCGTTGAGGGCCAGATTGTTCTCGGACTGGCACGCCACCACGCAGGCCTGGCAGCCGGTGCACTTGTCGGAGTCGATGACCATGCCCCACCGATGCCCGTCCGTCTCCGGATGCGGGTCGTCGGTGGGCAGCGTCGCGGCGGCTGCAACCACCGGAAGCTCTGCCGTGTCGGTGGCGCTAGCCACTGGTTATTCGCACTGGTGGCGCCTCCCCGTCGTTTCGCGGATCTTCGATGACTTCAAGCGTGGGCAGCCGGTCGTGTTCCCCCGCCGGCCGCACACGAGCGCGCGTGGCGCCCCACGCCAGCGCTCCGCTGCCGGCAACGGCCTGGGCGGCCAGGGTCTGCATGACATTCGCTCCCCGATCGACGTTCCAGCGGCTGCCAAACTCGCGGCCCTGTCCGATGGGAACGGCCACGACGTCGGGCGGAACCACCGGCGCCTCGTACACGCGCGCCCGCAGCGTGCCATCCGGCGTGTCGATGTGCACCACGTCGTTGCGCTTCACGCCGAGGCGGCGGGCGGTTGCCGGGTTCAGCTCGGCCCAGGTCGTCCAGGTGACGGTGGTCAGCGGGTCGGGCGTGGCCTGCAGCCAGGGATTCGCCGATTCGCTGCCGGCGCCGAACGCCACGTTTTCGAATGGAATCAGGTGGAGATCGAATTCCGTCGTGTCGCCGGCGAATACCGGCTCGGCGAGCAGGTTGATGTGCCAATCGGGCTGGTCGGCTTGGTCCTCGCGGCCTTCGCCCTCCTGCCAGCGACCGCCGGTGCGCAGCAGCTCGATCCATCCGTGATCGAAGCCCTCTTGGCCGATCAGCGCCTGGGCGCCGTCGCGGACGGCGTCGCGCATGGTCGTCCACGGCGGCGGCGAGTCGGGGTAGAGCTCGGCGGTCAGCGCCAGCATCACGTCGCCAAAGCTCCGCGCATTGGTCCACGAGGTGACCACGGGTTGCTGATAGCCCACGACCTCCATGTTGGGCGCGGGATCGGCCACGAAATCGCCCCATTCCTCGAAGGGATGGGTGGCTGGAAGCACCAGGTCGGCGCGGGCGAGCGTCTCGTTGAGGAAGGTGCCCATGCCGACGACGAACGACATCGCATCGAGAGCGTCCGCGAATCGCGTTGACGCGGGCAGCCCGTAGACCGGATCGACGTCGTAAAAGAACGCCGCGTCGACCGTCTCGCTGCCGTCGAGCAGCGCGGTGGAGAGTGCGCCCCACTGGTTGAACGGCGTTGCCGCGGCCGATCCGGGCACCGCGCTCGGGGCTGCCGGGTTGGGTCGCACGCCGCCCGCCGCGCCGGTGCTCCCGACGATTCGGTTGAGCAGCAAGGCGGCCGCGGCATTGTCCAGGCCGTTGGTCTGGGCGAGCCCGGCGCCGCCGGCGATCGACAGCGCGGGCGGATGGCCGGCGAATTCTCGGGCGATCTCGCGCACGGTTTCGGGCGCCACGCCGGTCTGGGCCGCGGTCAGCTCGGGCGCGTAGGCATTGAGGGCGTCGAGCCCGCCGACGGCGTTGACCGGATCGAACCAGCGGTCGTCGCCGGTCAGATTCTCGGCGGCGATGACCTGCGCGATGCTCAGCGCCAGCGCGCCTTCCTGTCCGGGGTTGACATACACCCAGTGGTCCGCGTTGGCGCCGGTGAGCGACATGTGGGACTCGATCTGGATCAACCGGCCGCGGTGGGGCTCCTCGCGGAACTTGCCGTAAGCGGTGCTGTAGTGCACCGGCGATAGCCACGTGCCCAGGAAGTCCGCGCCGAACGACAGCACGGCGCCGGCGTTGGCGATATCGAAGTGGGGCAGCCGGGTGTAGCCGAAGATCAGCCGCGCGGCTTCGCGGATGGTTGCCGTGTCCTGCGCCTCGTAGACCAGGTGACGACCTTCGCTGTTGGCCAGGAACTCCGCCAGCACGCGCAGGTGCGTGCCGCTCGTGGGCCCGGTCACGATGAGCGGATTCTGCGCGGAGCTGAAATTCTCCGTGAGCAGATCGAGCGCTTCGGGCCAGCCGATGGCCTCGAACCGGCCCTCGCCACGCGGGCCGCGCCGGCGCAGGGGCGTCTTGAGGCGGTCCGGGTTGTACAGCGACTGAACGCCCGCCTGTCCGCGCACGTTTGTCTTGCCCAGGTTGACCGGGAAGCCCTTGGTGCCCTCGACCTTCTTCGCGCGGCCGTCCACCGTGCGCACGACCACGCTGTTGCCGCCCGTGGAGTGGGCGCAGGCGGTGGCGAACCACAGCTCCTGGCCGGGCAGCGTGTGTTCCGGCGAATGCACGAAGCTCTGCACCCGCGATTCGCGCTCGGGGGCCGCGCAGGCGACCACCGTGGCGCCGCCGGCCAATGCGGCCGCCCCGGTCAGAAACCGGCGTCGCGCGATGCCGCTCATCGCCGTGGCCTGATCATTTGTGACAAACCGCGCAATCCAGCGGCGCGCTGTTCTCGCGGTGGCAGCCCTGGCAATCGCCCATGTTGAGCGCGCGCACCTGCTCGACCTCGGTCATGGACGCGACGTCGCCGTGACAGGTGGCGCAAATCTGCGCGGTGGTGAAGCTTGGATGAGTTTCCGCCAGCGCGCGGATGTGGGGATCATGCACGAAGTCCACGTGGTCGGGGAGACGGTGCACCCGCACCCAATCGATGGGGGTGCCGGTCTCCCACGCGGCGCGAATCTTCTGCACCTCGGGGCTGTCGGTGGCGACCACCGCGTGACAGAACATGCACTGCTCCACGGACGGGATGGTGGCCGCCGCGGACACCGGCGCGCTCATGGCGGTCGCCGTGTTTCCGACCACCGGGATCCCGCGGTGGCAGAACTCGCAGGCGATGCCGGCCTTGCCGACGTGCACCGAGTGGTCGAAGGCGATCGGCTGCTCCGGCGGCCCGGTGATGGTGCCGCCCATGGCCCCGAGCACAACCAGCAGAATGACGGGCGCGATGGCGCCCCCGCCGAGCACGGCTCCGAGGCCGCTGATCACGATCAACTGCTTGGGTGAGAGGCGCGGCAGCAGCGCCCGGAATGCGTCCAACACTCAAATGGCCAGCCGCGGAAGCATTGACGGGAGCAAGTCGAGAGCCAGAATCGTGGCCTTGATGACGATGGCCGTCAGGGCGCCCAGACCGGCGACCATGATGGCGTAGAGCGGCGCGCGCATCTTGCGCCCGGCCTGCGGCTCGATGTCCCCGGTGAGGACCAGCGAGGGAATCAGGGCATGGGCCAGCGCGTACACCAGCCCGGTTCCGATAAGCACGGCCGCCAGAATCCAGAGGTGAACGTTTAGCTCGGTCAGTTTGACCCAGTCGCTCGCGGTGAGCTCCCTTAGCTCCACGCCACCGCCTCATGCGAGTGCGCGCAACCGGCGCAACTATCGACGGGTGTGCGTAGCGGCACGCGAGCATCGCTCAGGAAGCTGCGTGCGGGAGATGCGGGGTAGGTCCACATCAGTGCCCTGAACCTAGCGTTCTGCACCGTTTGCAAAATGTTTCACAAATGCAGGCGGGCTGCAAGCACCCGACCCTCTATCGGGCGCGCGCAGGGTGCGGCGCGCGGCCCCCGCATGTGCCACCATTCGCTATCGGATCCGATTGCCATGGGATGACGCCTGATGAAGATGTATGTGGCGGGTCAGTGGACGAATGGTCGCGACTCGATTGACGTGCTGAATCCGTACGACGGGTCGGTGGTCGACACCGTGCCCCGTGGCTCGGCGGACGACGTGGACCGCGCGCTGGCGAGCGCCGAGCGCGGGGCGAAAGTCATGGCGGAGCTGACCGGGTTCGAGCGCTACGAAATCCTGCACCGGGCCGGCGACCTGATCCTGCGCGACCAGGAGTCGCTCGCGCGCATGCTGACCCAGGAAGAGGGCAAGATCATCTCCGAGGCCCGCTTCGAGGTCTCCCGCGCGGCCGAGATTCTGTACCTGTCGGCCGAGGAGGCCAAGCGACTCGGCGCCGAGGTGATCCCGCTCGACGGCGGCCCGGGCGTGAAGGACAAGTTCGGATTCACCGTGCGCGTGCCCTGCGGGGTCGTGGCGGCGGTGTGTCCGTTCAACTTCCCCCTGCACCTGGTCTGCCACAAGGTGGGTCCGGCGCTGGCCGCCGGGAACGCCGTGGTCGTCAAGCCGGCCACGGACACGCCCCTCATGGGCGTGCGCGTAATCGAGCTGCTGCTCGAGGCGGGCGCGCCGGAAGAGGCGGTGCACATCATCACGGGGCCGGGCTCGGAGATCGGCGACGCGCTGGTGTCCGACCCGCGCGTGCGCAAGGTCACGTTCACCGGCAGCCGCGACATCGGCGAGCGCATCTGCAAGGCCGCCGGCATCAAGAAGGTCACCATGGAGTTGGGGTCCAACGCGGCCGCGATCGTGATGCCCGACGCCGACCTCGACAAGGTGGCGGAAGTGCTGCCGCAAACGGCCTTCGCCAACGCCGGGCAGGTGTGCATCTCCACGCAGCGCCTGCTGGCGACGGGCTCGGTCTACGGCGACCTGATCGACGCGCTCAAGCCCAAGGTCGAAGCCATCGCCACCGGCGACCCGCTCGACGAGGCGACCGGCATGGGGCCGATGATTCGCGAGAGCGACGCCGCCCGCGTCGGCGAGTGGATCGACGAGGCCCAGGCGGGCGGCGCCGAGGTGCTGGTGGGCGGCGGCCGCAGCGGCCAGATGTTCGAGCCGACGCTGGTGACCAACGTCTCGCCCGATATGCGCCTCTCCTGCGACGAGCTCTTCGGGCCCGCCGTCGGCGTCACCCGCGTGTCGGACATCGAGGAGGCCATCGCGGTCTCCAACGACTCGAACTACGGCCTCAGCGCCTCGATTTTCACCGAGAGCCTCGACTCGGCCATGCGCTTCATCCGCGACGTGGACTCGGGCAACATCCACATCAACTGGGGCACCCAGTGGCGCACCGACCTGATGCCCTACGGCGGCGTGAAGGACAGCGGCCTCGGCAAGGAGGGCCCGAAGTACGCCGTCGAGGAGATGACCGAGCTCAAGATGGTGGTGATGCACCTGTAGGCGTCGGTCGCAGCCAGGGCACCACCGCCAGCGCGATCCCCATGCCGCCGGCGCCGACGTAGAACGCCGCGTTGGGGGCTGTGGCCGCCAGGGCCGCCGTGGCGCCGGCGCCGATGATCACGCCCAGCGCGAACGCGCTGGTCTGCAGGGTCATCATGGTGCCCACCTGACCGGGACGCGAGATGTCACCGGCGATCGCCGGGAGCACCGTTTGGTGCGTCCCGAACGCCAGATAGATCACGCCGGAAAGCGTGAGCAACGCCACGATCTCGTCGGCCAGCGCAAAGCCCACGGCCGCCGCCGCGCCGACGACCAGCGACAGCGCGAAAATGGCCGTCCGCCCGATGGCGTCGGAGAGCCGCCCGATGCCGATTTGCGCGACCGCTCCCCCGATGGCGCTGACGAGCGTGAACAGCCCCACCGAGCGGAGGTCGCCGCCGGCGGCGACCAGCTTGGGACCCGTCAGCAGCACGACCACGCCGAAGGCAACCGTGGTTCCGGCCCGCGCGGCCACCATGGCGAGCGCGGGCCGGGTGCGCAGGGCGTGAAAGACGTCACCGGCGGAGCGCCTCGGTCCGCGTTGCCGACGCGTGGTGGAGGGCAGGAAGAACGCCACGAGGAGCAGCGCCGCGCCGATCATTCCGCCGGCCACGCCGGTCATCGCCCGAAGCCCGGCGCTCTCGGCGATTAGGCCAAAGACCAGCCCGGCAAGGCCGGGCGCGGCAATGATGGCGAAGCTCATGATTCCCGTGGCAAGCCCGCGGCGGGCCGCGGGCGCGATCTCCAGGACGTAGGTCTGCGATCCGGCCCAGTGCAGCGCCAGCGCCACGCCGAGGAACGGCGCGGCGATCAATACCGCGCCGGCGCCAGCCGCGCTGGTCATCACCACCAGGAACGCCGTCATGCCGGCCAGCCCCAGCGCGTAGGTCCAGCGGCTGCCGAACCGGTGCATCCACAGCCCGCCGGCGAGGCCGAGCGTGGCCGTGCCGCCCTGAATGGCGATCAGCAGCGCGGCGGCGCCCAGCATGTCGCCGCCCAGCTCGTCCCGCACGAAGAGCGAGAGAAAGTTGTTGACGGGCAGCCAGGCCGCCACGCCCAGCGCCATGGCGGCGATGACGACGACGTATTGGCGGTTCAGCAGGTCGCGCGGACTGCCGGGACGTGGGGCGTTGACGCAAGTGCTCCGCAGAGTCGGTCAAGCGGAGCGTACGCCCCAGGCCGTTTCGCGGCTGACGACCCCGCACCGTGGACTGGCAAATCCGTCTTGCCGCAGCGGGCGCCAGGCGTGGATGCTCAGGTGATGGACGACCCAGGCACAGGCGTCACGCGCGAGCCGGCCAATTCGCGCGCCGCAGCCCGAGAGCGCTAGATGCTCGAAAGGCTTGCGCCGGTCGTCATCAGGCGGCGCCGGTTCGTCATCGCGGCGTGGATCGTGGTTGCGGCGGTCGCGCTGATCGCCGCGACGCAGGTGGGATCGGTCCTCCGCGCGGGGGGATTCTCGGCGCCCGGACTCGAAGCCGAGCTGGCGCTCGAGCGTCTGGCCAACGACCTCGACAACCCCGGCACCCCGATCGAGATCCTCTTTCGCAGCGACGACCTGGACGCCACCGACCCGCAATTCATCGCGGCTGCCGCGGCCGCTCTCGAGTCGCTGGCCGCGCTGCCCGAAGTGGTGGCCGTCGTTCCCCACTGGCAGAACTTCACCCAGATCGCGCCAAGTGGACGCGCGGGCTACGCCACCGTGTTCATCAGCCTGGACATCGAAGATGCGCACCATCTCGTGCCCGCCATTCGCGAGCTGGTGGCGACCCCGGAACTGGAGACGCACGTCGCCGGCTCCGCCGTGTTCTACAGCGACATCCAGACGCTCAGCGAGGGCGATCTCCGCCGCGCGGAGCTCATCGGCGGCCCGTTTGCGCTGGTCGTGCTCATCCTGGTCTTCGGCTCGATCGTCGCGGCGGCGATTCCGCTGGTCGCGGGCGGCGCCACCGTCGTGCTCGGGCTGGCCGCGGTCTGGATCGTGGGGCAGGTGACGGACTTCTCGGTCTTTGCCCTCAACGTCGTCACCCTGGTCGGGCTCGGTCTCGGGGCCGACTACTCGCTGTTTCTCGTGAGCCGGTTTCGCGAGGAGCTGCGGCGCGGTCGCCAGGTTGAGGACGCCGTCAAGGTGACGCTGCGAACGGCGGGCCGGGCGGTGGTGTATTCCGGCCTCGCGGTGCTGGTGGGATTGGCGTCGCTCAGCGTGTTCGAGTTCATGATGCTGCGGTCCATCGGCATTGGCGGCGCCATCGCGGTGTTCATCGCCGTCGCGGCGGCGCTGACGTTGGTCCCGGCGATCCTGGCCGAGCTGGGGCCGAACGTGAATCGGTGGTCGGTGCCGAGCCCACGATTCACGGTTCGCGACGGATGGACGCGCCTGGCGCACGCCGTCATGCGGCGGCCGCTGCCGGTGTTTCTGGCCGTGAGCGTGCTGCTGATTCTCCTCGGCGTGCCGTTTCTCCACGTGCGCATCCGCGGCGCCGACGCCTCGGTGCTCGGGTCCAACAGCCCCGCCCGCGCGGCCTACGACGCCATGAGCGAGGAGTTCGGTCACGGCCAGCCGGCTCCGTTGGCCGTCGTGACGCGGTTGAATGCTCCGGCGCTCGCCCCCGACTCGATCGCCCGCATGCACGCGTTCGGGCAAGCGCTGCTGGCCGATCCCCGCGTGGCGCGGGTTTACAGCCACGTGACCATCGATCCGCGCATCACCCTGGAGCAATACCAGTTGCTCTATCGCGACCAATCGGCGATTCCCGACGCGTTTGCCACCGCCACCGCCGCCGGGCTGACCAACGACCGCACCGTGCTGATGGTCGTGGAGCCACGGGCCACCGCCACCTCCGACGAGGCGCGAGAGCTCGTGCACGCCATCCGGGCCTACCGCGACGCCAACGGGCTCGATGCGCTCGTCGGCGGCGGGGCCGCGAGCCTGGGGGACTTTGTCGATCGTCTCTATGGGGATTTCCCGCGAGCGATCGGCTTGATCCTGCTCGTGACCTACGTGGCGCTCGTGGCGCAATTCCGCTCGGTGGTGCTGCCGCTCAAGGCGGTGGTGATGAACGTCCTCAGCCTGCTCGCGAGCTTTGGCGCGCTGGTGCTCGTGTTCCAGGACGGCTGGCTCGAAAACGTGCTGCGCTTCGAGCCGTTGGGCTTCATCGAGGCCACGGCGCCGGTCATCCTGTTTGCCGTGCTCTTCGGGCTGAGCATGGACTACGAGGTGTTCCTGCTGTCGCGGATCAAGGAGGGCCGCGACGCCGGGCTCGATAACGCCGACAGCGTTGCGCAGGGCCTGGCGCGCAGCGGTCGGGTGATCACCAACGCGGCGCTGGTCGTGATTGTGGTGAGCCTGGCGTTCACGAGCGCCGACGTGGTGCTGGTCAAGGCCATTGGACTTGGCGCCGCGGTGGCCGTGTTCGTCGACGCCACGATCGTTCGCTCGCTGCTGGTGCCGTCCACCATGCGGCTGCTGGGACGGTGGAACTGGTGGGCCCCGGCCTGGCTGTTCGAGCCTCCCCGGCTATTCCCGCGATGATGCGCCGGGCGCATCGGCGTTACCCCCGCGCAGTCCCTCCGTCATTCCCGCGCCTCCTTCCGTCATTCCCGCGGAGGCGGGAATCCACCGGCGATCCAAGCTGGATGCGACCAAGATTCCCCCGCAGATCCCTCGCCCGCCCGAGTCATGCAAGGGTCTCCCTGGCGGGATTAGTCCTCGCCCTCGTGATGCTTGCCGCCGCCTGCGGCGAAGCCGTGACGCCGCTGGCATCCGCGCCGGCGCCGAGCACGGTCGAGCGCACGTTCCCGCCCATCGACCTGCCCGCCGACGAGGCGCCGCACGCCAACCTGAGCGAGTGGTGGTACTTCACGGGCCGGTTGACCACGGGCGACCGCCGCACCCTGGGCTTCGAGTTCGTGATCTTCCAGGCGGTGCGCGGCGGCGGTCCGCCGGCCTACGCGGCGCACTTCGCGATCACCGACGTCGCGGCGGGCGAGATGCGGTTCGACGAGCGCACCTCCCTCGGCCCGAGCCAGGGGCCGCCCGACGACCTCGACCTCTGCGTTGACGGCTGGCGGCTCGCCCTCGACGGCGACCGCTTCACGCTTGACGCCGACATGCCCGGATACGCGCTCAGCTTGACCCTCGACCCCACATATCCGGCCGTCGAGCACAACGACGGCCTGCTCGACTTCGGCGCGCTGGGCTGGAGCTACTACTACTCCTATCCGCGAATGAACGTCACCGGCCGACTCCGAGATGCCGGCGGAGAGGTTGGCGTCGGCGGAACCGCGTGGTTCGACCATCAATGGGGCGACTTCATCTCCGTGAGCTCGGGCGGCTGGGATTGGATGAGCCTGCGGTTCGACGACGGCCGCGATCTCATGCTCACCGAGGTCTGGGACGAGCGCCGCCGAGAAGTGCTGGCGTACGCCACCCTCAGCGGCCAGGGGCTGCCCCTGCACCTGACCGGCGACGATTTCACCACGATTCCGCTCGGCATCTGGATGAGTCCCAGAACCCGCACCACCTATCCGTCCGCCTGGCGGGTGCTGATTCCGGTCTTGGGCCTGGACGTGCTGGTGCAGCCCGTGCTGGCGGACCAGGAATTGGACACACGGCACAGCACCGGGACCGTGTATTGGGAGGGACTGGTTGACATAATCGAGGGCGGCCGGACCGTGGGATACGGCTACGTCGAGCTCACCGGATACGCCGACGCGCCCGGCGTTTCCGAGGTGTCCGACGAGCGCAGCCCTGCCCGCGCGTGCATGGGCAAAGCCTCGTAGGGGCGACGCATGCGTCGCCCCTACCGAACCCGCATGCGTCGCCCCTGCTGAAACCGGCCGACGAGCGGCGTACGATGCGCGTCATATGACCATTCGAGGGATCTGAGCATGTCGAGCGATCGCGCACGTATTGCCGTCATTGGCACCGGTTGGTGGTCGACCTATACCCACATTCCCGGCCTGCGGGACAACCCGCTCGCCGAGCTCGTGGCGATCTGCGACGCGAGTCCGGAGCGCCTCGAAAAGGCAGCCGAGGCGTTTCCCGGTCACGCCACCTACTCCAACGTCAACGATCTGCTCGCCGAGGAAGAGCTTGACGGCGTGATCGTTGCCGTGGCCCACGCGGCGCACCACGCGGTCGCCGCGGCCTGCCTCGACGCTGGGCGGCACGTGATGCTCGAGAAGCCCATGACGCTCACTGCGACCGACGCGCGCGACCTGGTGGATCGGGCCGCCGCGGCTGAACGCGAGCTGATCATCGGCTATCCCTGGCACTTCACCCGCACCGCGCTGCGTGCGCGCGAGATCATCGCCAGCGGTGAGCTGGGCGAGCCGCAGCACGTGGTGAACGCCTACGCGTCGATGATCATCGAATTCCTGCGGGGCAACTCCGAGGCCTACCGCCCGGTGTTCGACTGGAAGGTCGTGGGTCCGGACGCGGTCTACAACGATCCGAAGGCTTCCGGCGGCGGCGAGGGCCACCTGCAGATCACGCACTCGTCGGGGCTGATGTTCTTCGTCTCCGGTTTGCGCGCTGAACGCGTGTCGGCGGTCATGAACAACTACGACCTGCCGTTGGACCTGGTCGACGCGATGAGCGTGCAGTTCGAGGGCGGCGCCGTGGGCGTCGTGTCCGGCACCGGCAACATGCCGACCGGCGACGCCGGCCAGCTTGACGTGCGCATCTACTGCGAGAACGGCTACGTGCTGCTGGACGCGATCAAGGGCCACTTGACCATCACCCGCCATGACGGTCCGACCGAGGAAGTGAGCATTCCGAATCCGGACGACACCTACCCGCGCTTCACCACGGCGGCCAACCTGGTCGACGTGTGCCTGGGTCGCGCGCCGAATGGGTCGCCGGGCACGATCGGCCTGCGCAGCGTGGAGCTGCTGGACGCCGCCTATCGCTCGGCGGCAGACGGCGGAAGCGTGGTCGCCGTCAGCGAGCTGTACGACTAGCCAGCCGCCTCGACGTCGGCCCACATGAAGTAGTGGTCCGAGGGCCACACCCCGTCCGGCCGGTCGCGCACGAGCCGGCAGGCGCGGACGTCCACGGGACCCCGGACCATGATCCAGTCGATGCGCTGCGGGTGGGCGGCGTCCTCCTGACCGAATCCGTGCCGCGTGGGGCCCGAGTCTGATTGGTCCGGATTCGCGACCGCCCAGGCGTCGCGCCAGCCGGCCCGATCCAGCGTGGTCAGGGGCGCGCTGCCGGCGCCAGCGTTGAAGTCTCCCATGAGCACCTGGGGCGTCTCATCCGGCCAGGCGGCGGTGTCCTCGGCCAGCAACCCCGCCGCGCCCGCCCGCGCCTGATCGCTCACGTGATCGAGGTGCGTGTTGCTCACGCGCCACTCCCTGCCGCCCGAGTCCGCGAGCACCAGCCAGTTGACGTGGCGGGCGTACTTGGCGCCCCAGCCCGTCGATCCCGTCACGTGCGGCGTGGACGACAGCCAATAGCCGCCCCGGTCGACGAGCGCGAGAGAGCGGTGGACGAAAACGGCGTTTCGAGGATGCCCATGCGGGTCTTGGCGCAGCCCATGCCAGGCATGTTCGGGCAGCGCCCCGGCGATCCACTCGACCTGCTCGAGCGTCGCCTCCTGCAAACCCACGACATCCGGCGCGCAAGCGGCAATCACCCGCGCGCAAACATCCTTCCGGCTCTCCCAGGAATGGCCGTCGTCAGCGCGGTCGGCATTGCGAACATTGGCCGTCATCACCCGCATTGTTGGCCCCTGACTTCATCGGTATTGCCACCCGCTCGCTCAAGATCCGTCATTCCCGCGGAGGGAGACCTTTGCGTAATCCCACCGTCATTCCCGCGGAGGGAGACCTTTGCGTAATCCCTCCGTCATTCCCGCGAAGGCGGGAATCCACCGGACGCTGAACCTGTGAGCCCACGCGTAGGGGCGACGCATGCGTCGCCCTTGCCTCTTTATTCAAAGGTCTCCGAAGGCGGGAATCCATTCCGGTTGAGCCTAGACTCACACCGGAGGCTCGGCGTAGAGCTCGCCCCGTACTCGATACGGGGGTGAGGGCGATCCGGTTCCCTCTCCCCAGGGAGAGGGTTGGGTGAGGGGCAATCCGGTTCCCTCTCCCCCAGGGAGAGGGCAGGGTGAGGGTCCGGGGCGTGGGATATCGCCCCTTTGTGCAAAGGTCTCCGGAGGCGGGAATCCACCCCTCATCAACCTGGGCGCGTGCCGACTTCGCAATGGTGCTGTCCGCGGAGCACCGACTGTCATGCCACGCCGCACTCGCGGTGGAAACGTCCAACCGGACACACGGCCTGCGGTACCGTGCCAACCAACCATGCTTGTGGTCACGCATCAGGCCGCGCTCGCCCTGCGCGCCGCCGTCGACGACGCGGCGCTGGCCGAGAAACGCGTCATTCGCGCGCATGCGTTTCGCAACGCCGACGGCGAGCTGGACGTGCGGCTCGAGCTCGACGAGCTGCTGGAGGACGACAAGACCGTGACCTTCGACAACTGGCCCATCCTGGCCGCGGATGCCGAAGCGGCGGCGGTGCTGAGCGGGCATACGTTGACCGTTGAACAAGGTGGGGGACGAGCGCGATTTGCCTTGCGCCCGACGCCCTCCGTGGAGTCGTCCGACGACGCCTGACTCCGGCGCTCCGTCCACCGGCTAGCTCCCTTCCAGCAGCGGGGCCACCAGGTCGGCCAGCTGCTTGTCATCGATCGGACCCACCCAGCGCCGTACGAGCACGCCGTTTCGCGATATGACGAACGTCTCCGGAAGTCCCGTCACGCCATATTCCACCGGGATCGATCGCGTCGTGTCCTCGGCGTTGGGATAGGTGATGGCGAACTCGTCCAGGAACGCCCGCGCCTGCGCCTCGTCGTCCCACACGTCGATGCCGATCACGACCAGACCATCGGGGCCAAGGCGCTCGGCGGCGTCCTGCAGCACCGGGGCTTCCACCCGGCACGGCGGGCACCAGGATGCCCAGAAATTCAGCAGCACGACCTGCCCGCGGAAGTCTGAGAGTTGCAGCTGCTCCCCGTCATAGGTGGTCAGCACGAAATCAGGCGCCGGACGCGGCTCCAGATCCACCGTGCGCCCGGTGGCGAAGATGCCGAACTGCCCCTGGGCGGTCTGGCCGCGCAGCGCCAGCGCCATGACGACGATGAAGGCCAGGAGCAGGGCCACCGAGACGCCGGCAATGCCGACGCGCAGGCGCACGGGCAGCACCGGCGTGGGGTCCGTCATGCTTCCCGCGTCCCTGGGCGAAATCGCTTCCGCCGGCTCCGACTCGCGCATGATTGTGAATATACCCACGCTCCGGTGAGCACCGATTGCCGCCGATCTACGTATTCCTCAATGAACGGAAGCGTCCGAGGGCGTAATCTCACGCAGAGGGATTGGCGCATGCCCGGCGGATCGGCTGCGACGGCAAGCCCGCGAAACAGGCACTATTGGATACGACGAATCCCGGAAGGGGCGTGCAGTGAATAGGGTGATGCCGGCGCGGTGGATGTCGCGCCGTCGACTGCTGGTCGGTGCGGCCATGGGCGCCGCGACGCTGTTGGTGGCATGCGGTGAGGCCGACGATGACGGACCCGTAGCCGCCGCGCCGACAGCAACGGCTGTCGCGACCCCGGAGGCCACCGCGGCGGCGCCCGTGGCTACGCCGGCGGCAACGCCTGCGGCTACTCCCGCCGCGACGCCCGCAGCCACCACGGCGGCCCCTGAGCCCACGCCTACGGCCGCCCCCGAGCCCACGCCCACGCCCGAGTCCGAGGAGTCCTCGGCGGGCGAATCCGACGTCAGAACCTTCCCCGCCGGCGACCAGATGTCGGCCCCCGATTTCACCTGGGAGCACTATGCGCCCAGCGATTCCCTAGGCGCCATGTCCATGACGCTCGCGGAAATCCTGGCCATTGGCAAGCCCGTCGTGCTGAACTTCTGGGCCGGCCTCTGTCCGCCGTGCCGGCGCGAGATGCCCGAGTTTCAGGAAGCCTATGACGAGTTCAAGGACCGGGTGATCCTCTTTGGCGTGGATGTCGGACCGTTCGTCAACCTCGGGTCCACCGAAGACGCCGTCAACCTCATGTCGGAGCTGGGCGTCACCTACCCGCTCGGGACGACCTTCAACAACAAGATCCTGATCGAGTACCGCATCCTCGGCATGCCCGCCACCGTGTTCATCACGCCGCGCGGCACGGTCGTTCGCACCTGGAACGGCGTGCTGGACAAGAACGGCTTGCTCGACCTGGTGGCCGAGCTCGAAGAAGCCTCGGAGGCGGGCCAATGAGCGCCGGCGACGCCTCGGCGGCGATGTCGAAGCCGCGCAAGCGCCCCAAGGGCGCCGCGATCCTGGCCTATGCGATTCCGGCCGCGGTCGTCGGGGCGCTGATCGGCGTCCTCGTGTCGGTGCAGGGGAACGCCGAGGCCGCCCTCGCCGACTTCGCCGGGGCGCTGCCAATCGGATTCGCGGCCGCGGCCGGGCTTGTGGCCAGCGTGAATCCGTGCGGCTTCTTCATGCTGCCTTCCTATATCGCGTACCAATTGGGCACCGAGGAAGCCGGCTACGACGAGGTCGCGGCGCCGTTGCGCGTGGCTCGCGCCCTTGGAGTGGCCATCACGGCGACGCTCGGATTCGTGCTGATCTTCGTGGCGTTCGGAGCGGTCGTGTCCGCCGGCGGCTCGGCCCTTGGACAGGTCTTCCCCTACCTGGGACTGGTCATCGGGCTGGCCATGGTTGGATTCGGCGTCTTCCTGCTGGTGTCGCACCGCTACGTGGGCATCCTGGCGGCCAGCCGCATCCAGGTGACGCCGCAGCGCAATCTCGGCAACGCGTTCGTTTTCGGCATCGCCTACGCCGTTGGATCGCTCAGCTGCACGCTGCCGATCTTCATGGTCGTGGTGGGCGGGTCGCTGGCGACCGAGGGCTTCTTCGAGTCCCTCAGCCAATACGTGGCCTATTCGCTGGGCATGGGCGTGGTGATCGTGGCGGTGACCCTGGGCGCGGCGCTGTTCCGGGACGCCATCTCACGCTGGCTGCGCGGCGCGCTGCCGCATGTGCATCGGGCCAGCTCGTTCTTCATGGTCGGCGCCGGTGCCTACCTCATCTGGTACTGGCTGGTCTTCGCCGACATCTTCGGGGTGTTTCTCTAGTCGACAGCGTTCTCGATTTGTCGTTCGGAACCCTTTTCGTCATTCCGAACGGAGTGAGGAATCTAGGGACGCAACGCCCTCTCCGTGCCCCTTAGAATTCTCGCTCCGCTCGAAATGACAGGCAGGGTCTTGGGCGCCGACGCCCGGTCGGACTAAGTCTCGTCCAGCGCGCTCGCGCCCCGCTCCCACTCCTCCCGCAACAGCCCGTAGTTCACCGCGTCATAGGCCCGACCGCGGAATACCCAATGCCGGCGCAGCGTCACCTCGTGTCGCATGCCGACCTTCTCCATCACCCGCGTTGAGCCGACATTGGCGGCAATCGCGTGGGCGAGGATCTTGCGGAGCGGGAGCTTGGTGAACGCCTCATGGACTACCGCCGAAGCGGCTTCGGTCATCAGCCCGCGGCCCCAGAGCCACCGGGCCAGTTCATAGCCGAGTTCCGTCCGTCCATGCCGAGGCTCCGGTGTTAGCCCTACCCGTCCGACCACGCGGCCCTCGTGCTCGAGCGCCCAGTGGGACTCGGTGCGCCAGTCCTTCAGGACGTGCGACGCCACAAACTCGTCGGCATGTTGCCGCTCGTAGGGCTCGGGGGTCCCGGGAAGAAACCGCCCCCATTCAGGATCCTGCGCATAGGCAAACACGTCGTCCGCGTCGGTGAGCCGATAGCGGCGCAGGAGCAGTCGCGGCGTTTGGATGGACTCCGACAGCGGTGGCCAGTCGCCGGAGGTCATCGAGCAGCGTCCGCCTGCTGCTCCCACTCTTCGCGCAGCAGGCCGTAGTGCATGAGGTCAACGACCTGACCTCGATGCACGTGGTGCTGGCGCAGCACGGCCTCGAATTGCATGCCGGCTTTCTCCATCACTCGAGTCGACCCGATGTTGGTGGCGATGGCACGCGCGGTGATCTTGCGGAGCGGGAGCTTGTCGAACGCCTCGTAGATCACCGCCGAGACAGCTTCGGTCATGAGCCCGTGGCCCCACAGCCAACGCGCCAGGGTGTAGCCGAACTCCGCCCGCCCGTGCTCGCGCTGAAACCACAGGTGGACCACCCCGACCACTTGGCCCGCGAACTCGACCGCCCAGCCGGGTCTTGTTTGCCAGTCCTCTAGGAGGCGTGACGCGACGAACGTGTCTGCGTGCCGCCGCTCGTAGGGCTCGGGAACCGTCTGGAGAAAGCGCCGCCAATCCGGGTCCTGCGCATAGGCGTACACGTCGTCCGCGTCGGTGAGCCTGAATCGCCGTAGGAGCAGTCGCGGCGTCTGAATGGACTTCGGCAGGGGTGGCCAGTTGCCCGAGGTCATCGCGCAGCGTCCGCCTGCTGTTCCCACTCCTCGCGCAGCAGGCCGTAGTGCACCGAGTCGCAAGTCTGGCCGTGGCACACCCAGTGCTGTCGCAGAACCCCTTCGTGCTGCATGCTGACCTTCTGCATCACCCGAATCGAACCGACGTTTTCGGCGATTGCGCCCGCGGCGATCTTGCGCAGAGGCAGGCAGCGGAATGCCTCGTCGATGACCACCGACACGGCTTCCGTGGTGAGGCCGCGTCCCCATAGCCACCGAGCGATCGAATAGCCGAGTTCCGCCCGCCCATGCTGCGGCGCCAGACGCAGCCTTACCCTGCCGACCACCCGCCCTTGGTGCTCGATCGCCCAGGCAGGCTCTTGCCGCCAATTCGCCAACACCTGGCCAGCCACAAAGACATCCGCATGTTGCCGCTCGTAGGGCCGCGGGACAGGGGGCATGAAGCGCCCCCACTCCGGGTCGCGTGCGTAGGCGAATACGTCCTCCGCGTCGGTGAGCCTGTAGCGCCGTAGAAGCAGCCGCGGCGTTTGAATGGACTCCGGCGGCGGCGGCCACTCCTCGGAGCTCATCCCGAATCTGTTGGCTTCACGGTCGGCCGCGGAATGATCGCCGGCGCCAGGCTGGCCTCCAGCACGTCGTCGACGGCATTGCGTCCGATGGCGTCCTTGGTCACGAGCAGCGCCTCGCGGAATACCTCCAGCGTCATGCCGAGATCGCGGTCGTCGTGCGCCGTGCTGTGGCGCGGGTGCGTGTTGAACAGGATGCCCCGCTTGGCGGCCTCCTGCGCGACCAGCGCGTTCAGCTTCTTGGATTCGTCGGCGTCAAATGGCTCGGTGAAGGTGATTCCCGGCGTCGCCGGCATGCCCGAGATCTTGACCGGCAGATCCACCTCGTCCAGCACTTCCTGCATGCCCGACTGCAAGCGCTCGCCGAAGTCCGCCAGCTGCCCCGGCACGTCGCGCCGCTCAATTTCGGTGAGGGTGGTGATCGCCGCCGTGATGCCGACCAGATCGCTCCAGTAGGTGCTGCTGACGAACATATCCGCCGCCGGCTCCATGACCCAGCGCTTGCCGACCACCGCGCCCATCGCGTAGCCGTTCGAGATGGCCTTGGCGAAGCACGCCAGGTCCGGGGTCACGCCCACGAAGTCCTGGATGCCGTTGGCGCCGTAGCGGAAGTTGGTAGTGACCTCGTCGAAGATCAGCACCACGTTCTCGCGCGTGGCCAACTCGCGCACGCCCTCCAGGTAGCCCTCGGGCGGGCGAATGGCGAGCAGGATCGGCTCCATCATGATGCAGGCCACCTGGCCGCGATGCTGCTCCAGCAGCCGCTCCAGCGGCTCCAGCTCGCCCCAGGGAAACGGAATGGCGGTGCCTTCCAGCGCCTTCGGCACTCCGGTGGGTCGGATGTTCGGCAGGGCGAAGGGGTCGAAGGCGCCCTCCTTCAAGTGGCCGGCGGCCAGGTACCAGTCGTGCCAGCCGTGATAGCCGCTGAACAGCACCACGTCCCGGCCGGTGGCGCCGCGCGCGATGCGCACGGCGATGGCGCACGACTCCCCGCCGCCCTTCGAGTACCGCGCCATCTCCGCGCAGGGGATGCGCTCGACAAGCAGCTCGGCCAGCTCGATCTCGCGCTCGCTGTTGAGGGAATACGTCGCGCCCTTGCCGATCTGCTCGATCACGGCGTTGTCCACGACGTCGTCGGCGTAGCCCAGGATCGCGGAGGTCACCGACATGCCGAAGTCGATGTATTCCACGCCCTGGTCGTCCCAGATGCGCGAGCCCTTGCCGCGCTGGGCGTACACCGGCGCAAAGCCGTTCGAGAATGCGTAGGGCCGGCGGCTGATGAGCTGCGATCCGCCGGGAATGATGCGGTTGGCGCGCTCCCAAAGCGCGTAGGAGCTGGCCACGTCGTGCGTGCGAGGGTCTTTCACGTCATGCCGCCTTTGCCGATCGGTACGGACGTAGGGTCGCCGTCACTGGGAGCGCGCGTTCACGGTAGCGCCGCCACTGCTCGATGCCAATAGGCCATTGCTAAACTCGCCCGCTTGCTCTTCCCCGCTCCCCCGGTGATCCGCCGCATTCTGGAAATACCGGACCCGGGACTGCGCGAACCGTGCGCGCCGGTTGCCGAAATCACGCCCGAGATTGCGCGCCTGGCCGGCGACATGTTCGACACCATGCACGCCAGCGCCGGGCTGGGGCTTGCCGCGCCGCAGGTCGGCGTTTACGCGCGACTGTTTGTGCTGGAGTTGCCGCCGGACGATGACGACCCGCTGTCGGGCCGCCGGTTCGTGCTGATCAATCCCGAGGTGGACCTGACGGGCGCGCGCAAGGAGATGGTCGAGGGCTGCCTGTCGCTGCCGGGGTTCCGCGCAATGGTGAAGCGCGCCGAAGGTGTGACGGTGGCGTTCACGCAGCTCGACGGCGCGCGCGTCTCCCTGGAGGCGCGTGGGCTCTTCGCGCAGGCGGTGCAGCACGAGGTCGACCATCTCAACGGCGTGCTCTTCATCGACCATCTCAAGTCGCTGCTGGACCTGGAGCGAATCCCGCCCGAAATGCTGGATTGGACCGAGGAGGCCGAGGCCGAAGCCGCGTAGGCGACGCGGACGATTTCCGTTCAGTCAGTCCCACCAAGGAAGACCCTTGCGTAGCCCCTCCTCTGGCGATTGAATGGCCAGTCCGGTCCCCTCTCCCTCAGGGAGAGGGCCAGGGTGAGGGTGTTTGAAGACTTGGGCGCGAGGTGCCGACCCGCTAGGCGAACGTCTGGACTAGCGCGAGACCTCGCGGATGTAGTGCCGCAGCTCCGGCACCAGCAGGTCGCCCAGCGCGAGCTCCACGGCGGCCGTCGAGCCCGGAGAGCACACGATCAGCGCCCGTCCCAGCTTGCCCGCGACGGCGCGCGACAAGATGGCCGCCGGGCCGATCTGGTCCCAGCTGGCCTGCCGGAACCACTCGCCGTAGCCGTCGAGCACCTTGTCCAGCATTGGCGTCACGGTGTCCACGGTGATGTCGCGGTCTCCCAGCCCGGTGCCGCCCGTGCAGAACACAAACTGGGCGCCCGCCGCGAGCGACGCGTCGATGGCGGCGCGAATCAGGTTGGCGTCGTTGATCACGAGGTCCCGGTGCACGATCTCGTGGCCGCCGTCGGTGATGAGACGCTCGGCCGTGCGCCCGGAGCGATCGGTGCGCTCGGTGCGCGAGTCGCTGACGACGAGCACCGCGCACTTGACGGCGCCAATGCTCTCGGATTCGTGACGATGCTCTTGAGTCGAGTGCGACCCGTGGTGCGCGTGCGACATGGAACTCCCCTTGCGGCTAGGACCGCCGCGATGGTCGCACAGCCCCTCGGCGGCGTTGCTCCGCGAAGCCGCGCCGGGTTGCTAGGCTCGAAGCATGAATGGTTCAACGGCGCCGCAGGTGGCCGCGGATGCGCCGGAGGCGGGCGCGTCAATCCGGGTTTCGTTGCTGCTGTTCGCGTCGGTCGCCGAAGCGGCGGGTGAGCGGCGGCGTGAGGTGCGCGCGCCCAGCGGATCGACCGCGCGCGGCGTCTTCGAGCAGCTGGCGGCCCACGTGCCGGCGCTGGCCGGCCGCGCCGATCACGTCTCGTTCGCGCGCAATCAACAGTTCGTGCCGCCGGACACGGTTCTGCAGGACGGCGATGAGCTGGCGGTGATTCCGCCGGTGTCGGGGGGCGCATGAACATCCGGCTGACCCACGAGCCCATCGACGCCGGCGCGCTGATCCAGCGGGTGACGCGGCCGGGCAACGGCGGCATCTGCACATTTTTCGGCATCGTGCGCGACAACATGGACGGGCGACCGGTCACGAAGCTCGAGTACGAGGCCTTCGAGCCCATGGCGCTGCAGGAGCTCGAGCGCATCGGGCGGCAGGCGGAGCAGCGCTGGGGTCTGACGGACGTGGAGATCGAGCACCGGATCGGCGAGTTGCGGATCGGCGAGGCCAGCGTGGTGATAGCCGTCGGCGCGCCGCACCGCGCCGAAGCCTTCGAGGCCTGCCGCTACATCATCGACACGCTCAAGACCACGGTGCCGATCTGGAAGAAGGAGTTCTACCGGGACGGCGCGGTCTGGATCGAGCCGACCGCCGCCGGCTAGGACCGCCCCATCCGTCATTCCGGCGGAAGCCGGAATCCAGGTCCGGGCTACCGGTGGCCGTTTGGGGCGCCCGGGAGTCGAGCGTCTTAGATTTCTCGCTGCGCTCGAATTGACATGTCGGGAGATTTGAGCGCGGTTGGGCGAGCTCCCACGCTGCCCGCAGCGTGGGCCGCCGGACGATTGAGCTGGCTGCTAGCCGGCCAGCCAGCCTCCGTCGATCGGCAGTACGTGGCCGGTCACGAACGCCGACGACTCGGACGCGAGAAACACGACCGCCCCGGCCAGGTCGTCGGGAAAGCCCCAACGGTTCATCGGCGTGCGGCCCAGAATCCAGTTGCTCCACACCGGATCGTCGTACCGCGGCTGGGTGAGGTCGGTCAGGATGTAGCCGGGAGCGATGGCGTTGACGGTGATGTTCTGCTCGGCGAACTCCACGGCGAGCGCTTTAGTCAGCTGGGCCACCCCGCCCTTGGACGCGCCGTAGACCGAGATGGGCTTGAATCCCAGGAAGCTGGTGAGCGAGGCGGTGTTGATGACGCGGCCATAGCCGTCGCGCACCATGCGGCGGAGGCCGTACTGCGAGGCGAAGAAGACGCTGCGCAGGTTGATGTCGAGCACCCGGTCCCACTCTTCCGGCGTCACCTCGAGCACCGGCGTGCGAAGACCGATGCCGGCGTTGTTCACCAGGATGTCGAGGCGGCCGAATTCGTCGTCCGTCTGATCGAAAAGCGCCGCCAACTCGTTCAGGTCCGCCACGTTCGTCGGCACCGCGAGCGCCCGGCGCCCCAGGCCCTCGATCTCGGCGGCCGTGGCGTCGAGCTGATCGCGCGATCGCGCCGCCAGCACCACGTCGGCGCCTGCATGCGCCAGCGCCAGGGCAATGCCGCGCCCGATGCCTCGGCCACCGCCGGTCACCAGGGCCACGCGGCCGGTCAGGTCGAACGATGGTCCAGCGCCCGGGGTGCTCATGCGCGTCAGCGTTTCGTTGGGAGAAAAGGCCGGCGACGCCGATGGTCGCACAGACCCCTGGCGCGAGTCGGCCCGCGGCAGGCGATGATGCGATGATGGGGCGTTACACCCAGAGGGATTCCCGCATGGCGATGCCGCGAGTGGGCGACCAGGCCCCCGACTTCGCGATTCAAGCGACCGACGGCAGCCTGGTCCGGCTTGCCGAGCAGCGGGGTCGGAAGGTCGTCCTGTTCTTCTATCCGCGGGACGACACGCCGGGCTGCACGCGCGAGGCCTGCGGCTTCCGGGATCGGATGTCCGAGATTGCGGAGCGCGGGACCGCCGTGTTCGGCGTCAGTGATGATCCGGTCGACTCGCATGAGCGCTTCAGCAGCAAGTTCAGCCTCAACTTTCCCCTGCTGGCCGACGTCGAGCGCGAGGCCATCGAAGCCTACGGCGTGTGGGGGGAGAAGACGATGCGGGGCCGGACGTTCATGGGCACCCAGCGCGCCACGTTCCTGATCGACGAAGACGGCATCGTGAGCGCCGTGTGGCCCAACGTATCGCCGGATGACCACGCCGAGGAGGTGCTGCAAGCCCTCGACGCCTAGCCCACGCCCCGCCGCGGCGCTTCACTGACCGCGGCTTGGCGCCAGGCCCACATAGCTCAGTTGGAAGAGCGCGTTCTTGGTAAGAACGAGGTCTCCGGTTCAATTCCGGATGTGGGCTCCAGCCCAGGTTTACAGGTTTGGGAGCCTTGGTTCGGCGCCTAAGGCGAAGCAGCTGGGCCTGCCACAGCGCTTGGCCACACCATAACTGTGATACTTCTTCAGTCTCTTCGTTGCGCAACCCAGTCGCTCCACGGCATGGCCGATTGACGCCGAGCTCTACCTTTTGCTTGCCCGAGCGCCGACGGGGACTGCTTGCCGCTGGTCGCCCCCGGGGAACGGAGTTGGTCGACGAGGCATCGCCGTGTTGTCGTAACTCACCCGCGAAGTCCACGACCCGGCTGCCGCTGAGCACACGTGCCGGAATGCCGCGTGCCGTAGCCGACCAAGCGGTTTGAAACTGAGCGGGAATTGCTAATGCCGCCGCCGGACCAGGGCTGCGGATCACGGGCTGCGACTGCTTACCGTGAAGCAGGTAGCAGACCTCCGGCGGTTCCATGAGGGACGCGTCCGCCGTATGTGCCATGCCGGGCTGATTCGACACATCCGCATCGGTCGGTGGATACGAATCCCCAGCCATACGCTGCGGGAAGACCTTGACGCGCTGCTCGATGCCGGGCAGCCGGGGTCGACCGGCCGCCCCCACGAAACGTGGACCGCATGACCGCCGCACTTCACGCGCACGCGGGGCCTCCGCTGGCAGGGGGGCGCCACGCACCTCGGCGGCGGCTGACGTCGTCGGATCAATGGCCTGCTACTCCACCAACTGAGCTACCAGTCAGCCTTGGGGTACCTGGTAGCGAGCATCAAATCCCTCGGCCGCGACCACCGGATGCGTTAGCCGCGGTCCGCCGCATTCGATGCCAATCGCATTGAGGGAGTTTGAGTGTGGCGTACCCGCGAGATCGCCAAGTCTCATGAATCGAAGACAAGCTTGGGTCACGAAAGATCATCGTTGACGATCACGAGATCGGCGGATTGCTCAGGTGTAGCTTCGGCAAAGTAGAGACGCTGCCCCGGTTGATAGCGAATCTCATACCGCCTTCGGGTGGCGCTGCGGGAGCTAAACAACGACGCGTCGCGAGATACCGTGCGCTCGAGCGCGGTGGCGAACGAGGTCTTCAGAAAAACAGTGAAGTCCCATGAGCGCACGAGTTCGGGCCGAAGAAGAAAGACGCCATCGAATATCAAGACAGCGCGTCGATCGGCGGTCCGGACGTCTTGCCTAATCGGCTTGTCATCGCGATAGTCGAAAACCGCCGTGCGATATCGGCAGTTCCCGGCAGGGCCAAGAGGATCGAGCAAGGCCGTCACTAAGGCTCCGTTGTCGAACGAGTCTCGGTAGTAACCCTCTGATGATTCTTTCCCCCGGCGGTATCGTTCCGCTCGATTTCTGTGAAACCGGTCGATTGAAGCGCGGATCACCGGACGTCCGAGCGACATGAGCGGTTCGACCAGCTCGTTCGCCAACGATGTCTTGCCGGCTCCATCGACTCCGTCAATGGCAACGCGGGTTTGGATGCTGGAGCTTGAGCGAGTGGATGATGACCGCCAGTTCGCGAATCACTGCAGATCGGTCACTCACAGATGTTGGTCTCCTCAGTAGACCTGTCGCACACCATGGTTCCTGCTAGAAACTGAGATTCGCCCGATGAGGCCCAGCTATGCGGCAAGGTCATGTTAGCGGGCAAGAATTTCCCAGATCGCTGGTGGGCCTGAGGGGACGCTAGATGGCACCGTCTTCGAGATGTGGCTAGGCCACCAAACTTGACGGTAGACAGAACCATCGTCGAGATATCGCTGAGTCTGACAGGCTCACCGTAATCCGCCGCCCGGGCGACTATGGCTCACAGCAATGGCCGGCGCTACCGTCCATGATGGTGAGCCTCCGCCGCTTCTCTGTGCCCTACGAAGATCGGGCAGCGCCACCTTCCGGCGCATTGACAAAGAGCCTCCGCTTCAGCTAGTGTTGTGCTGGTTAAATAGAGGTTTATTGTGCTCCGTGCACGAGACGGAGACGGTTCTCGTTGCTCTTCGCGGGTAACACGCCGACCGTGGGCAATGGGGCATATCGATAGAAAGACGGCAGAGGTCGAATCCGAGAGGAATGGGTACGGTCTGGAATCGGCCTCCTAGCGAGCGGGCAAGAAGGCCCGCAGTGTCAACGCCGAGGAGGAGGTGATTCGATGACTTTGACCGATGCCCTGTCAACGACGCGCCGCCTGCTGCGGGCGACCATGCCCGTTACCCTCCCGAACCTTCGTTCTAGCGCCGCCCGACTCCACACTCCTGCAACCCGCGCAGCCCGTCCGGGGCGCACGAGCAGGTTTCACGCATGGGTAGGTCGGCGTAACAGGAAGGCCCGGTTGTCGGCTCCGGGACCAGGAGCATGAGACGCTGTGTTACCCGATCGAGAACATAGGCCAACGTTCGCACGCCGCGGCGCGATACTGCTTCTCCTGTTGAGCGCCGGGCTGTTCGGCGCATTGCTCCTCCACGGCTCCGCGGTTGAGGCGCAGGCCCTCGAGAAGCCCGAAGCCGCCCAGTTAGTCAGGCTGCACCTGGGCGCCTTTCTGTTCTGGCACGAGTCTTCCGGGGCGGACGGCTACGAGATACAGACCCGCTCCCAGTCCGGCGGCACGTGGGGAAGCTGGGCCAGCATCAGCTACACCGGCACCACTCAACCGGCAACAGTGACCGGCCTCACCGCAGGGACCAAGTACCAGTGGAGGATACGGGCCACCAGCGGCAGTGAGCAGAGCGAATGGTCCGTGCACGACGACGTAAATGACCTCGCCTACAACTGGACGGCCCAGTCCTTCGGGCGGAACATTGCCAACCCGGCTGTGTTGCAGTCGGCTGAACCCGCCGACCCGGGGGAGGTCACGGTGACGTGGACCCACGGCCCGGCGCGCTCCGGCGTCACCATCACCGGCTGGACTGTGGGCTACCGGCTGTTCTCTGAGCCGGTCAATCAGATCCGGCAGACAAGCCTGCTGGCCGCCTCCGCGACCACGGGCACCGTCACGGGCCTCACCGGAGGCGAGCAGTACGAGTTCTGGGTGCGGCCATACGTTGGAGGCGTTCCGGGACGAACGTCCAATGCTCGGGAAGCAACTCCGACGACGACTCCCCCCACCTCCACTCCGATACCCACGCAGTCCTCGGACGCGACGCTGCGGGCGCTGTCGGTCTCGGCGGGAAGCATCTCGCCGGCCTTCTCCTCCACCACCTACGCCTACACCGTGAGCGTGGCCTCTGGGGTCACGAGCACCACGGTCACGCCAACGGTCAACCACTCCGCCGCAACGGTCACGGTCAACGGAACGACGGTCGCCAGCGGCTCGCCCAGCGGCTCCATCCCCCTGAACGTGGGCGCCAACACCATCACCGTGCGGGTCACTGCGGAGAACGGCGCCGCCACCCAGGACTACACCGTCACCGTCACGCGGCAATCGGCCAACGCCGAGCTGTCGGCGCTGTCGGTCGGCGCCGCCACGAGCGCAGAGGCCACCTACTCGACGCAGACCCTGACGCCGGCCTTCGCCGCCGGCACCACGTCCTATGCGGCCACGGTGGGCAACGCCATGACCCACGCCAAGGTGACGCCCACGGTCAACCACTCCGCCGCAACGGTCACGGTCAACGGAACGATGGTCGCCAGCGGCTCCCCCAGCGGCCCCATCGCCCTGAACGTGGGCGACAACGTGATCACCGTGCGGGTCACGGCGGAGGACACGTCGAACACCAGGGACTACACCGTCACCATCACGCGGCAATCGCGCGACGCGGCGGTCGAAACTCCTGCCGCGCCGTCCGGCCTGACGGTCACGCCGTGCCCCCACTGCCTCTCCGCGACCTGGACCGCGCCGGGGGGAACGGTGAGCGGCTATGACGTGCACTACACGACCAAGTCGGCGGACGACCTGGCCGACGACGCGGAAGTGGGTTACTACCAGCACCCGCGCGCGGGGCGGATCGTCAACCGGCACCCGGGCCGGGGGTGGGTGACGCTCCCCAAGTTCGGCAAGGAACCCAAGTACGGCATCGGATACCTGCAGCCCGGCCAGGAATACCGGGTGCGGGTGCGGGCCTACAACAGCGACGGCGCCGGCCCCTGGGCCGTGGGCAAAGGCACGCCGTTGCAGGCGGCCCGCACCGTGACCCTGTCGGCGTCGCCGGAGCGGGTGCGTGAGGGCGACCCGGTGACCATCACCGCCACGGTGAAGTACAACGGCCGGCCGTCGCCGATCCAGGAGGACATGGACGTCCTGCTGCGCGTCCACCTGGACACGGCGGAGTCGAGCGACGTGGGGACGCTGGACCGCATCAGCATCGCCAAGTACACCTCCAGCGGCTCGGCCACCATTCAGACCCACCGGGACGGCGATGGGGACGACGAGACGTTCGCCGTGCTGATCCGCTCGATTCCCAAGCGCGACAAGGCGCGGGCGGGCCATCCGTCCATCGTCTGGGTGACCATCACCGAGGGCGACCCGACGCCGCCGGAGCCGCCGGAGCCGGTGGTCCTGGTCCCCCAGGTGCAGGCCAGCGGCGGGGACGGGACGCTGCACCTGACGTGGAGCGACTCGTCCAGCGAGCACGACGGCTACCACGTGCACTACAAGCGGTCCACGGCCACGGACTGGGTAGACGCGGGGCACACGGGCATGGAGCGGAGCATGACCATCACGGGCTTGACCAACTCGGTGTCCTACGACGTGCGGGTGCGCCTCACCTTCCCCAACGGCACGGGCCGCTGGTCCGACGTGGTCACCGCCTCGCCGGAGGAGGCCGTCAAGCTGGGCGAGCCGAGGTCGCCCACGGTGAGCGGCTCGGGGGATGCCCCGCCGGAGCAGGAGGCGGCGGCCCAGCCCACCGCCGTGGCCCTCTCCCTGGACGCGTCCACGGTAAGCGAAAGCGCCGGGACGGCGACCCTCACGGCCACGCTGGACGCGCCCGCGCCGGACGGTGGCATCGGCGGGTTCCTGACTGCGGGCGCGGACGGCACGGCGTCCGAGAACATCGACTTCACCATGCCGCTCAGCATCTTCATTCCGGGCGGACAGCGCTCCGCGACGGCCACGGTCACCATCACCGACGACGATGTGGACGAAGCGGACGAAACGGTGGTGATCTCGGCGCTGTTCGACATGGGCTCCGCCGTCCTGGTAGACACCATCACGCTCACCATCGCTGACGACGACACGTCGGACCAGGAGGAGGAGCAGCCCGCCAACCAACCGGCCACGGTGGCGTCAGCAATCGGCGACGTCTCCGGCCTGACCGTGGGAGACACGCGGGACGTGTCCCTGTCCGGCGTCTTCCACGACGCCGACGGCGATAGCCTGACCATCACCGCATCCTCCTCGGATAACGGCAAAGCCACGGTTTCGGTGGCGTCGGACGGGTCCACGCTCACCCTCACCGGGGTGGCCGAGGGCACGGCGACCGTCACGGTCACGGCCCAGGACAGCGACGGCAACCGGGTCAGCGACCGGTTCACCGTCACGGTGGAGGCCCCATCGCCGCCGCCGGAAGAGGAAACGGAATCTCCAGCCGGGGTGCCCACCGTGGCCCAGCCGCTGGCCGACATCAGTGTGAAAGGACCGATGCCGCGGGAGATCTCCCTAGCCGGCGTGTTCAACGACCCCGACGGTGACAGCCTGACCATCACCGCCGTATCGTCACACCACCACATAGCGACCATGTGGGTGTCGGTCGACGGCTCGACGCTGATGGTGGTGGGAATATCCACGGGCACGGCCACGATTACGGTGACAGCCCGGGACGCCGACGGCAACGCGGTCAGCGACAAGTTCAAGGTGACGGTGTCACCGGCGTCGTAGGGCGCAGTTTACGCAGCCGCCATTGCCCAACCGTCCATGTGTGCGGCCTTCGGTTCCATTTGCTTTCGGTGCACAGCATATCTAGGTCCAGGCGTGATAAACCCTAAAAGCAAACTGATCCGATGAGCCGTTCTAGATTTGCGTCAGCGTGCCTCTTAACGGGTTGCTTGAGCCGCCATCGCCGCCAGCGTCAGCTCCTGCGCCCGCACGAGTTCGTCCTCCGTGTAGCACGAGAATACCGCCCTGGTGCCCTCGGCAATAATGCGCAGAGCAGCGGGAGGCATCGCCTCCATGGCAGTGGGGTCGGAGGAGAGGAGGGGCAGGAACTCGGAGTGCTCCACGGCGTAGTTAGCTATACAGTTGGCGGACTCCGCAGTGAGTTCGCCGAGGACGCCCTCGATGGCTGCTACGTAGAGCGACGCGATGGTCGCGGGTGAGAGGCAGTCCGCTGCGGGAGCGGCAGCCCTGACTCCGTCCAGCGGCTTGGCGGTGAGCAGAGTATTGATCTGCTGCTCGGAGAGGGTCTCACGCATGCACGCTTCTTCGGCATCAGGAAGCACAGCGACAAGGTCTGCCCCCGTCAACGAGGAGGTGCTGTCGATGGCGGCGTACGCCTGTAGGCCGAGTCGGAAACTCTCGGCATCCGTCAGGCAGTCCCAGTAGGCAAGGATGAATTCGTGCCTCTTACTGGTGTTGGTTGTCTCTTCTCCCTTCCACTCAACTCCCATCTGGATGTAGGCGTTTTCAGGGTGTTGGAGCGAGAGGTCCGTGATGCACCTGCGAGTGTCCTCGGAGCGTCCACCAGCGAAGGCATCGTTGGCCGCGACAACGAACAGCACGACGTTCTCCGATTCCATGCAGCCGATCAGGGGGGCGGTGGCTTCGGAGCTGCCGCTCTGCAGGAGCGGTGCGGCGAGGAGTATCCCGTAGAGGGTTTCACCGAAGGTGGCTCGGATGCAGTCCGTCTCCTCAGTGGAGAGCCGGTCCATCAGGTCCTTGAGGGTGGACGACTCGTCGATCACGAAGTCGCGCATCGAGCCTGTCGGTTGAACCATATCCGACGTGGGGGAGGGGACAGGCGGTGCAGGGGTTGGCGTAGGGGTAGGCTCCGGTGTCGGGCTCGGCGCGGGGGTAGGCTCCGGTGTCGGGCTCGGCGTGGCAGTGGGCGAAAGCAGCGTGGCGGTGGGCGTAGGATCAGGTTCGCCCGCGCAGGCGGCGCTAACGGCAATCAGCGTGGCGAAAGCGACTACCAAGATAGCGAGTCTCGGTTTGACTGCGTGGGTCATCGTTGTTTCCGTATTTCTGGCAAATAGTCGAAGCGACGGTGCCTGGGCGAGTTGACCATCTAGGTGGGCCGTGGTGGCGCTGTCCTCGTGCACCACAACGTCGAACCCGTCCGGTTTGGTCGCCCCGGTTTCGGAGGAGATGGCTTCTTTGGGATCGGCGATGAGGCGGGTGCGGAAATCGCCGTCCTCGTCTGCCCTGCTCAGAATCCGGTCCTTTATTTCGGTAGCCGTTGTCATGAGTTTCCGCCCTCCATCACTCAACATTCCGATATGTAATAAGGCACCATCAACATGCACTCTACCACGGATATATGATTTTACTGTGACTTTTCGGGTCTCTTGTCGTGACCGATTGTGACTCTCCACCGACGCTGACATAATTGTCCCCGGCTAACGCCGAATCCTACGGCCAATCCCACGGCCCCGGAGGACGACCTCCGCGGTCGCATCAAGGTGATAAGTTGGGCCGATCGATACCAGACAACGATGCCGCCCTGCCTGACGAGATCTACGGCGAGCGCTATGTGGGCGTGTCGGACGGGGCGACGACCGTCACGGTGACGGCCCGGGACGCCGACGGCAACGAGGTCAGCGACGAGTTCGAGGTGACGGTCGCTCCCGGAGGCCTGCCCAGCCCTCCGCGGCATAGCGCCCCCACCAGCGATAGCCGGTCGCGCGGCCCGCGCCGATCGCCTGGGCGGCCGCGCCGGGGCTCAGGCCCGTCAACATGGCCGTGACCGCACGACAGCGCGTTTCGACCGAATAGCGCATGCGGCGGGGCCGTCCAGTAGCATCAGCCATCGGAACCTCCATCGGGATCTGGATTGCTTGGTAGCCCCAGTCTCGGTGGAGGTTCCGCTACTGTCAGGTGTCTCGCAGGTGTGTAGTCACTACACCTAGGCATCGCCTAATGACTCCGTCTCGGTTTCGGGGGCCGCGGCAGGCGGTAGACGGCGAGCTGATTGAGGCCGAGATGGCCGTCGGCGACGTACCGGGCGGCGATAGTCTTCACCGCGGCCACGTTCTTGCGGATGGTGGCGGGGTTGACTGGCTTTGCGGGCGTGGCGGACCGAAAGTCCGGCGTCCGGCGTTTGGGTGGCGGGATTTGAACTCGCGACCTCCTGAACCATTGCCAGGTGCGCACACGACCCTGGTGGAGATCCAACGCAACTACGACGAAGCGGTGTGGACAATCGCGCGTGATGGAATTCCTATTGCAGCGAGCTTCCGGTCACTTGGTGATCGCTGAGCGCGATTCCTGACCCATTCGGGTCGTTTGAACGTTCTCCGAAGCCGACCGAGAAGCCGGCTGGAGCCCCGCGAAAACCCACCACACCATAATTTTGTGCGTTTTGCTCGGGGTCCCCAGGTAATTGCCACAGCGCTGGCAGCGAAATAGTTGTGATGCTCCTTTTGGGTGTGGAGTGGACGCCCCGATCCGCGTCCGACGCCCCACGACACCCTGCCGCCGCTCCGGCGCTCTGGCACCCTGATTAATCAGAGCTTTCCTAAACTACAATTCCCGTGCGCCGCTTCTGGAATCTCGATCTCGGTCATGCAACCTGAGCCGGTTCCCACCGCCTTCGTCGGCCTGGGCGGTCGCGGCATGCGCTACCTCCGCGCCTCGCATTTGATCGGCGGCTTCACGCCCGTCGCTTTGGTGGACACGGACGCGGAGCGGTTTGGCGAGGCCCGCGAGTTCACTGACCTGCCCGAGCTCGCTTGCCACGCCTCGCTCGCCGCCGCGCTGCAGGCGCATGAGATTGCGGCCGTCTTCGTCGGTGCGCCGGCGTCGGCGCACGCCGCCATCATCTTGGAGGCCGTCAGGGCCGGGGCGCACGTCTTCACCGAGACGCCGTTCACCACCGAGTACGCCGATGCCGCCGAGGCCGTGAAGATCGCCGCGGCGAAGGGCCTGGCGATCGTGGTCGCCCAGCAGTACCGGCTCGCGGCGGTGGAACGCACCATCGCGAAACTCTTGGCGCAGGGCGCGTTGGGAGGGGTCGGCTTCGGATACCTGCGGCACGATCTGCCTGCACGCGAGGCGGCCGTCGAGGACGGGACTTCGCGACTCTGGCGGGCAGACGTCCACACCATCGATTCGCTCATCGCGATGATGCCCGGGAGTCCCACGCGCGTCTTTGGCCGCCTCTTTTCGCCAGGATTCAGCGATGCCGCGGCGCCCAGCTCGCTGCAGGCGACGCTCGAATTCGACGACGGTTCCGTGGTCCAATACTTGTCCAGCTTCGAATCGCACCTGCCCAGCTATAGATTTCAGATCGACTGCGAAGCCGCAACCTTGGTGCACCGCGCCGCGCATCCGGGGCGCGGTGACGACGCGGCCGAGCTGATCCAGATTGCGCCCAACGGCAGCTCGCAACCGGTGACGCTCGATACGAGCTACGACGACGCCTGGTTAGAGGAGACCCTCGCCATCTTCTTCAGGGACTCCTTCCGGTTGGGCAAAGAGCCTGCCAGCAGCGGGCGTAACAATCTGGCCACCATGGCCGTGCTGCAGGCGCTGCTGTGCAGTTCCGAGACCGGGGAGGCGATTGACGTCGCGGATGTCGCGCCGGAGGCCATTCATGAGCGTGGCTGAGGTGCCGGCGGAATCTCCTCTGCGCGCCGCGTTCATCGGCATCAGCCACGATCACGCCTGGGGCTAGGCCGCGGCCATTCGTCGCTCGCCCCACATGGACTTGGTGGGCGCGTTCGAACCCGACGCCGCGGAATGGGAGCGCCAGCGCGCACGCGCGCCGTTCAGCGACCTTCGCCACTTGGCGGCGCGTGACGTACTGGAGGACCCAACGATTGAGGTCGTCTTCATCGAGACCCGTCCGCACGACAACCTGCGCTGGGCGCGGGAGGCTCTCGTCCACGACAAGCACGTGCACATTGACAAGGCGCCTGCGCCTTCGCTCAACGACTTGCGCGGCGTGCTCGGCCTCGCGGCCGATCGCGGCCGGCACCTGCCGATCGGCTACCAGTTCCGCTAGGAAAGCTCTGATTAAGCCTCCTTCCGGTCCCTTCCCCCTTGGGGGGAAGGTGAGGATGGGGGGATTGAAGCGCGGCCTACAGATTTATTCAGAGCTTCCCGAGGAAACGTCAGATCTCAGGCCGCTGGCGTGGCGTTCGTCGCGGGATTTGTGCTGTTGCCCGCCGCCGTGTTCATGGGTAGCCGGTCACGCACACCCGCCAGCTCCAGCTCCTTCGCGCGGTGACACGCGACCCAGTGACCCTCCGTCACTTCTTCCCAGACGGGCGTGTCGGTCCGGCACACGTCCTGCGCATAGCGACAGCGGGGGTGGAAATAGCACCCGGACGGTGGCGCCGCCGGATTCGCGACCTCGCCCTCCAATACGATGCGCTGCGAGCGCCTTCGCGGGTCCGGCTCCGGCACCGAGGACAGCAGGGCCTCCGTGTACGGATGCCTCGGGCTGTTAAACAGACGCTCACGATCGGTCATCTCGACCAGGCGGCCCACGTACATCACCGCCACCCGGTCGCTGAGGTGCTTCACCACACTCAGGTCGTGCGCCACGAAGAGATACGTGAGCCCGAGTTTCTGCTGCAGGTCGAGCAGCAGATTCAGGATCTGCGCCTGCACCGAAACGTCCAGCGCGGATACCGGCTCGTCGGCCACGACCAACCTGGGGTTCAGGGCCAGCGCCCGGGCGATTCCGATGCGCTGCCGTTGCCCGCCGCTGAAGGCGTGCGGGAATCGACGCATGTACTCAGGACGCATACCCACCAAGCGCAGCAGCTCTTCCACCCGCTCCTGCCGTTCCCGGCCGCTGCGCATGCCGTTCACCAGCAGCGGCTCACCGACGATCTCCAGCAACGTGAACCGTGGGTTCAGCGAGCTGAAGGGGTCCTGAAAGATCATTTGCATGTCGCGACGCAGCCGCCGTAGCTCGCGCCGCGTGCTTTGCGCCACATCGAACACCTTGTCTTCGGTCGGCCGGAACAGAATCTGGCCATCCGTCGGGTCGATCGCGCGCAGGATGCAGCGGGCCGTGGTCGTCTTCCCGCAACCACTCTCACCCACCAGCGACAGCGTCTCGCCCCGGTCGATGTGGAACGACACATCGTCCACGGCTCGCACCGCGCCCACCTCGCGGCGCATAAAGCCCTTCCGGATGGGAAAGTAACTCTTGAGGCGTTTCACCTCGAGGAGAGGGTGTCCGCTCGGCCCTTCGACGGTCATGCCCGCTCGTCCGTGGGCTCGTGATACAGGAAGCAGCTCACCAATTGATCTGACTCTTCCTCATCGAGCGCCTGGAGTTCGGGCACGTGCCGATCGCACGTTCCCGGAATGAATTGTGGACAGCGATTGTGGAACGGGCAGCCCTCGGGCCGGTTATAGGGATGCGGGATGGCGCCGCTGATGGTGGGCAGCGGGACACGCGCCTCTGAATGCAGGCTCGGGATCGACTGCAGCAGCAGGCGTGTGTAGGGATGCTTGGGATTGTGGAAGATCGCATCCACGGAACCCTCCTCAACCACCCGTCCCAGATACATCACGACAACGGTGTCGCACATCTCGGCCACCACGCCCAGGTTGTGCGTGATCAGGATGATCGCCATACCGAGGTCGGTCTGAAGCTGCCGCAGCAGGTCCAGAATCTGCGCCTGCGTCGTCACGTCCAGAGCCGTCGTGGGCTCGTCGGCAATCAAGACTCTCGGCTCGGCGGACAGCGCCATGGCGATCATCGCGCGCTGCCGCAGACCACCGCTCAGCTGGTAGGCGTATTCGTTTAGGCGCGCCTCGGCTCGTGAGATGCCTACTTGCCGCAAGAGGTCGGCCGCACGTTCACGGGCTTCGCGCTTGCCCAACGGCGAGTGCAGCCGGATGGCCTCGACGATTTGGCTCCCGATCGGATGCACCGGACTGAACGAAGTCATGGGTTCCTGAAAGATCATCGCGATCTCGCCGCCGCGAATCTGCCGCATCTCCGGGCCGTCGGCCGAAATCTGCGCCAGATCGAGTTCGACCTCCCGTCCGTCGGTTCGATGCAGATAACGAATCTCGCCTTCCACGATTTCGCCTGGATGTTCGACGATGCGCAATATCGAGCGTGCGGTCACGCTCTTTCCGCAGCCGCTCTCGCCCACGATCCCGAGGGTCTGGCCGGCGCACACCTCGAAGCTCGCGCCGTCCACCGCGCGCACCGTGCCCTCATCTGGGAAGAAATGGGTCTTGAGGTTCTGCACGCGCAGCAGTGGCCGCCGTTTCCCTGCGGCACGGGTGGCCATCAGCTAGGTCCCGTACGGATCCGCAGCGTCCCGCAGACCGTCCCCGAGGAAATTGAACGCCAGAATCGCGACGATCACCGGCAGCGCCGGCAGCAGCAGCCAGGGTGACAGCGCCAGCACCTGGATGTTCTGCGCCTGCTGCAGCAGCACCCCCCAGGAGATGGCGGGCGGCCGCAAGCCGAGACCCAGGAATGACAGCGAGGTCTCGCTGATGATGATTGTGGGGATGGCCAGCGTCGTGGCCGCGATGATGTGGCTCAGGAACGAGGGCACCATGTGTCGCAGGATGATGCGCATGCGGCTGGCCCCGGCCAGCTCGGCGGCCATCACGAAGTCCTCTTCCCGCAGCGAGAGAAAGCGGCCGCGCACCACGCGCGCCAGTTCGGTCCACAAGATCAACGCCAGCAGGATGGTGATCGCGAAGTAGATCTGCTCGATCGACCAGTCCTTCGGCACCGCTGCGGCAATTCCCATCAACAGCGGAATCTGCGGGATCGAGCGCACGATTTCGATGATGCGTTGAATCACGGTGTCGATCAGGCCGCCGAAGTACCCCGACACGCCGCCGATCACGATTCCCAGAATCTGACTGATCGCCACCGCGATCAGCCCGATCGTCATCGAGATGCTGGTCGCGAAAATGATCCGCGACCACATGTCGCGCCCTTGAATATCAGTGCCCAGCAGCGACACATGCTCCTGCGCCAGCGCGCCACCCGCGTCGTCGCTCACACCGATCAGGTGCCGGTCCCACGGAATGATGCCCAAGATCTCGTACTCCAATCCCTGCGCAAAGAACTGCACCGAGATCTGTTGATCGCCGAGGATCTTGTACACGCGTTCGAAAGTCTCCGGATCGCGACTTCCCTCGAATGCGAGCACATGCGGGTTCCACCCGTCTTCATCGAACAGGTGAATCGGCTGCGGCGGCAAGAGACCGCGCTTGGCCGCCGGCAAGTTCGGATCGGCGTAGGCGAAGAAGTCCGCAAACAGCACCACCACGTAATACATGATCAGCACAATCGCCGCGATGTTCGCGACCTTGTGTTTGCGGAATCGCCACCAGGTGAGTTGCCACTGTGTGGCGACCGAGATGCGCTCTTCCTCGCGCGCGACGCCAACGGCCACGTTGCTCTCAATCGTTCGGGTGGTGTGGTCCTCAGCCACCGCGCGCCTTAAATTTGATTCGCGGATCAAGAATCACCAGCAAGATGTCCGAAATCAGCGTGCCGACTACCGTGATGACGCCCAATAACAGAATGATCGTCCCCGCCAGGAAGGAGTCTTGCGCGATCAGCGACTTCAGGAGAATCGGCCCGAGCGTCGGCAAGCTCAGCACGATCGATACGATCACGCTGCCTCCCACGATGTCTCGCAGCACGAAAGGCACGATGCTCACGAACGGATTCAGTGCCACGCGCACCGGGTACTTGAGCACCGCCTGGCTGTTCGTCAGGCCCTTCGCCCGCGCGGTCACCACATACGGCTTACGCAGCTCATCCAGCAAGTTCGCCCGCATGATGCGCATCAGGAACGCGGTCCCCGCCAGTCCCAGCGCCAGCGCGGGTATCGGCATGTGCTGCATCAGATCCCAGAGCTTGTCCCAGCTCCAATCCGCCTGGGCGTACTCCGGCGAGAAGAGGCCACCTACGTTTGCATCAAACAGAACAAATCCGAAATACATCAGCACTAGCGCCAAGAGGAACCCCGGAATCGCCAGACCAATGAATCCAATGAAGGTGAACGCATAGTCGCCGATGGAGTACTGCTTGACGGCCGAGTAGATGCCGATCGGCAGCGCCACGATCCACGTGAGCAGCAGCGCCGCTACCGACACCACAATAGTCAGCAGGAAGCGATCGCCAATCACATCCAAAACCGGCCGATTGAACTCGAAAGACACCCCAAAATTTCCCTGCGCCATCAGGCCCAGCCAGCGGAAGTACTGCAAGATGACCGGCTGATCGAGCCCGTAGAGATCGCGCAGCGCCTGCGCTTCGTCGTCGGTGAAGATGGTGCCCTGCGACTGCAACTGCGCGATGTATGAGGTCACGTAATCGCCCGGCGGGATTTGAATGACGACGAACGACAGCATCGAAATCGCCCACGCCGTCGCGAACGCAAACAGCGTTCGGCGGATCAGCCAGCCTGCCATCGAATCATTTCAGCCCTAGGGCGGGCAGCTGGCCAAGCGTGGCCCGGGCGCAGCCGAGCTAGAACCGCCCGGCCACCCAGCCGTCCGCTACGCGCCCGGCGGCCGCCGCGGCCGCAGCGGGTTCGACGTGGACTTCGAACGTCCACGCACCGTCGAAGCCCATGGTGGTCAACGCCGCGTACAACTGCGCCCAATTCACCTTTCCCTGGCCAGGCATCCAGTGCCGGTCCGCCACGCCGTCCGTGTCCTGCAGATGCAACGCCATGAGGCGCTCGCCAGCGACGCGCGCTTCGGCCGCTGGATCGAGCCCGCTCATGTACGCGTGCCCAGTGTCCAGGCAGAGTCCCACCTCATCGGGGTAGGCGTCAATCACGGCCCGCACCTCTTCCATCCGGACCCCCGGCCGGGGCCGGCCATGTGACGGCATGTTTTCGCAGGCGAGGCGAATGCCGAGCGTCTCGGCCATCCGCAGCAACTCGTCCAGCGAGCGACGAAAGGCATCCAGGTGCGCCGCGCGGTTCCCTTCGTCCCATTCGAGTGACTTGTTAGGTGGAACTCCACTGCCGCTGGGATGCACGATCGCCGCGCCGCCGCCCAGCGCCGCGTACGGCTCGAAGCACGCGCTGATCTCCGCTACCGAAGCCTGGCGGTGGTCCTCGTCCAGCGCGCCCAGATTCGTTGCGCCGATTGGTGGGTGGATGGTTCTGGCCTGCACGCCATGCCGATCGAGCACCGATCGCACCACCGCGACATCGGCAGGGGGCTCCACGTGCTTGGCAGAGAGCTCGCAGCCGCGGATTCCGGCTGCGGCCAGGCCCCGCACAATCGGCTCCAACCCCCCCGCACTCTCATCTTCCATGAAATATTCCGACGAGATGGCCAGGCCGAACTTTGGCACGTCTATACCCTCCCGTATCGTGCGCCTACTGAGAAACTCGGTCGATGGTCTGGTGTGAATGCTGGCGATGATGGGCTGTCGCCACTTGAACTGCGAACGCTGCACCCGCTCACCGAGCGCCTGCACGAGCCCGCGCGGCCCGGCCGCCAGGGGATATTGGGGACATTGTCGCGCTGGCCGTCTGTCCGCTCATGCGCCAATGTCAGAAGGCGGATCCAGATCCTCTTCCAGCAATGAGACGACGCCCTCGCGATGCACATGATATCGTAATCGGGATCGTCGCACCGGTTTCAGGCATCTCCGGTCGGCGCAAGCGTGATTGTTGAGCAAAGCGGGTATCGCATCCGAGGCTGGTACCAGGGAGGTTGGTTATGAAACGCCTGTCGCGTCGACATTTGCTTCGTTTGATCGGAGGCGGCGCAGTCGGAGTAGCGGGCGTGCCGATCCTGATGGCCTGTGGCGAAACTCAGGTCGCCACCAAGGAAGTGCCGATCGAGAGGACCGTGATCAAAGAGGTCCCGGTCGACAGGGTGGTGATCCAAGAGAAGATCGTCACCAAGGAAGTGGAAGTGCCGGTCGGGACCACCGTGATCAAGGAAGTTCCGGTCGAGAAGATCGTAGAAAAGGTCATTGAGACCGAGCGGGTGGTACCGGCCCTCCAGCCGGCCAGCGGTGAGAACGTCGACGTCGTTACTGGCTTCATTCCGGAGGCGTTCTCCGAGGCGCCGCAATGGGCCGCGTTGGTGCAGGCCGGGAAGCTGCCACCTATCTCGGAGCGGCTGCCAAAGGAGCCGTTGGTCTACCGACCGCTGCGGCGAATTGGCAAGTATGGCGGCACGATGCGCCGGGCGTTCACTGGGCCCGGCGACCTCGCCAACTTTGACCGCATCCTCCACGACACGTTCTTGTACTGGAACAGCCAGCTAACGAAAGTCGTCCCTTATATCGCCAAGGGATGGGAGGTCAGTGACGGCGGGACCACCTTTACTTTCTTCATGCGCGAGGGGCACCGCTGGTCCGACGGCACGCCGCTTACCGCTGACGACGTCATGTTTTGGTACGAGGACTTGTATCTGAACGACGACTTCCACCCAGGCGGGTCTACCTGGAATGCCGACTCCCAGGGTGAACAGGGTACGTGGGAGAAGGTGGACGACTACACGGTCAGGGTCAGCTTCGGCGCACCCAACTTCGTTTTCGTCGAGCAGCTGGCTTCGAACCCGCCTGGCGGCGCGTTCTCCTCGAGTCACCTCGGAAATAGCATCTGGGCACCCAAGCACTACCTATCCCAGTTTCTCCCCAAGTACGTCGGTGAAGACAACGCCGCGAAGCTGGCCAGCGACGCCGGCTATGAGAACTGGGTCCAGCACATGAAGACGGTCGCGCACCCCGTGCGCAACCCGGAGTGTCCGGTTACAACCGCCTGGAAGCCTCTAACCGCTAACAGCACACCGCAGGTATTGCTGGAGCGAAATCCCTACTACCACGCTGTGGATATCGAGGGCAATCAGCTGCCCTACATCGACCGAATCCGGACCGATCTTGCCGAGGACTTGGAGGTGCTGAACCTCAGGGCCGTAGCTGGCGAACTTGACTTTCAGGTCCGGCACATCGTCATCGGCAACGTACCCGTCTTGAAGGCCAACGAAATCAGAGGCGGCTACACCGTGAGCTTCTATAACGGGAACCACGGCACCGAGGGTGGCTTTCACTTCAACCAGGCGTGGCAAGGTGATGACCCGGAGATCAAGAAGTGGCTCGAGACCTTTGACTTCCGGCGGGCGCTGTCGCACGGCATCGACCGCGACGAATTGAACGAGATTCACTGGGTGGGCCTGGGTTCGCCCGGCACGACCTCGCCAGCCCCTGGCTCGCCGTACGCCCCTGAGCCCGAGTACCGCACGAAGTACGCCGACTTCGATCCTGCGAAGGCCAACGCGATCCTTGACGATCTGGGCCTGGCAGAGCGCGATGCCGACGGTTTCCGAGTGCGCAGCGATGGCCAAGGCACGTTGATTCTGGATCTTGTCTCGGTCGCGGCGTCCTTTGTGGACTTTCCAGGCATCGCTGAGTCCGTGGGTCAGATGTGGGAGCGGAACCTCGGCATCCGCGTCAACTTTCAGGTGCTCGAGCGCAGCTTGTTCAACGTGCGACGGGCAAATGGCGAGTTGCAAATCTGGATTTGGTCGCTGCACGGGAACGACACACCGCTCCTCTATCCGGGATCCTCTCTCATGGCCTCCGCAGCCTCTGCCGCCCCGCTCTACGGGATCTGGTACGAGACCGGCGGTGCCCGAGGGTTGGAGCCGCCCGCGGGCAGTGAGATCCGGCGCCAGCAGGAACTCCACCAGCGAGCCAAGGGAGTCTCCGTCGAAGAAGCCCGGGAACTCGGCAAGGAGATCCACCGCATCATGGTGGACAACCTGTGGGTCATCGGGACGGTCGGCCTGTCGCCGGCGCTCATTGGTGTGCGAGTTCGGAGCAACCGGCTTGAGAATGTGGCGGAGGTTCTCCCCTATGGGCAAGCGGCCTATAGCCCGGGCCCCGCGCGCCCCGAGCAGTTTTTCTTCAAGGACGCTGAGCCGGTCGAGCTCGATTTCGGCGGTTGACACAGAAACCAATCTCCGCCGCAGGCCGACCGGCCTGCGGCGGAGACGCCTGCCGCCCGATATCCCTTGAGGAGTTCAGGCTGTGACCGTCACCAGGTCGCGCAAAGCGCCACAGGAGGAAGGACGGATGATCGCCAACGCGCGAGGTCTCAGCACGGGCCAAAGGGACTTCTTCGACCGCGAAGGGTATCTCGTCATTGATGATGTCTTCGACCCGGCCCGCGATTTCAAGTTGCTCAACGAAGAGCTCGGAAACATTCTCAACCGGATCGCTCGCCGCCTGCTTGAGGCCGGCGACATCAAACACTACGACTCTGAGGAGTCCTTCGGGCAGCGTGTCCTACAGGTTCTCCGCGCCCCCGGCGCCTTTCCCGCCCAAGAATTCGACATCTCTCTCCCACAGAGGAGATCAATCGACGCCGACACCCCGATTTACCTCGGGAACGGCGCCTTTAGCATCCTCACACACCCGATCCTGCTCGACCTTGTCGAGTCGATCGTCGGACCCGAGATAACCTCCAGCCCAATCCAACACATCCGCGTCAAAACCCCTCTCTCACTCGCCAGGAATGACAATCAATGGAACGGCATCCCTGATGAAAACACCCTCACCACGTCGGCCCACCAGGATATCGGCGTGCAATCCGCCGATGCCGACGCCAGCGAGGTTCTCACCGTCTGGATGCCCCTCACCGACGTCTCCGCCGAGATGGGCTGCCTTGGCGTCTGGCCACGGCGCCACCGGGGCGGAATCCTCAATCACTGCCCCGGCGCCGAGGGCCTGGCGATAACTCCACAGGCACTGGATGAAAACGACTTCTTGCCACTCCCGATGCGCGCCGGTTCGGTCCTCCTAATGACTCGCTACACGCCCCACCGAGCTCTTCCCAACCTCAGCGACAGAGTGCGCTGGAGCATGGACCTGCGCTATCAGCCGACTGGCCAGATCAACGGCCGCGCCGACTTTCCCGACTTCGTCGCCCGCAGCGCTTCCAACCCGGAATCCGCCCTCGCCGACCACAACGCCTGGCGCGACCTCTGGTTTGACGCCCGCGCCCGCCTGACCGGCCAGCCCATCCCCAGCTTTAACCGCTGGAGTGCAGACGCCCCCTGGTGCGCCTGAATGAATCACGGCCGGAACTAGGAATTGCGTGGGACTTCTAATTCATCGTCGTGAACGAGCGTCACTTGCACCGCGCGCTTCGCGAGTACGCGGCGCACTACAACGGGATGCGACCACACCGGACACTGGGCCTTGATTCGCCGGACGGTGGGGAGCCTCGGTCGAGGCCCAGCGAGTCAGCGTACGTCCGAAGACGGCAGGTGCTCGGCGGGCTTCTCAACGAGTACGACTGGGCTGCGTGAAGTCTTGCCACCCCCACGGCCGCTCCACGCGAGCTCATCCGCATGCTCAAGCGCTACGTCGCGCGTGAACTCTACCGCTGCCTACCTCGCGTCCAACCACCCGCTTGACGAACGATAGGAGCATCAGATCCCCGTGGTCTCGGTCTTGGTGTGAGACCTAGGCCTCGAATACGCCCGTGCGCTCCTCGGACGGCAGGTGCGACACCTCATTCCACCCAGTGACGACGACACCCCACGGCGAACTCTGAAATGTCGCAATCGCGGTGTTCTCGACCTTGAATCGCCGCATGTGCGTGCGCGGGTCCAGGCCGAGCACTGCGCAAATCGAAAGCTGTATGGGGCCGCCGTGGGTGAAGACGGCGACGTGGCTGTCGTCGCGCGCCACGATCTCCTCGAGCGCGACGCGGACGCGACGATCCACGTCGGCGAGGGACTCACCGTCCGCTGCCTTGGCCGCGAACCATCCGCCACCCTCGAAATCGAACAGTGCGGGATAGCGAGCGCGCGCCGCATCCGCCGACATCCCTTCGGCGCCGCCAAAGTCGCGCTCGCGCCAGACCTGCTCGAGGGTCGCGTCCACTCCGGACCCAAGAACGAGACGAAGCGTTTCGGTCGCGCGCGGGAGGTCGCTGGCGATGATCCGCGCACCGTCGAATCGATCCCTTTGCTGAGCCAGGAAGGCGCATTGCCTGCGGCCGCGGTCGGTCAGCCTGGTATCGGTCTGCGCACCGTACGTATTCGAGAAGTTCGACTCGGACTCGGCGTGCCGGACGAGCGTGATGCGCATGACTCGATCTGCTCGCGACTGAAAACGCGGGCCGTCAGAGTACCGAAGCCGACTCCGCCGGCGCATGAGTCGCGGAGGCAAGCTTAGTCGCAGGCCGAAGCCGTCGATGCGGCCGAGGACGACCGCTTCGGCCCCGACCGGAGCGGCTTCGAGCGGTCGGGCGAAATTGACGATGCCTGTGTGATCAAGAAACTGGCGGCCCTTTGCACGCGGCGTCCCCGATCAGTCCTGAAGCGGCTCACGCAGCCACGCCGGTATGTCCCGCGCCGCATGCAGGACCCGCCACACATCAATGTCCGTCTCTTGCTCGACGTAGCAGACGAGATACGGAAACCCCTGCACGACCCACGCGCGTAGGCCCGGGAAATCCAGTTCACGCGCATAGCGGGGCGAACCGCTTGCGGGGTGTTCTCGGATGCGGCGGCAGGCTCCTTCCACCGCGTCAATGAAGGCCAGCGCAACTGCGGCTCCCGCCTCGGCCACGTAGTGCTCGACGGCCTCGTCGATGTCCTGCCGTGCCCGCTCGCGAAGGACAACTGGCTTTTGGGTCAATTCCCGCCGGCTTCGCGGACCCAGTCGCGAAGCCCGTCGAAGTAGCCCGAATCGGCAGTGACTGCCGGCGGCGACGCCGCGCCTTCGAGGAGCAGATCTCGTATGCGCTGGCGATCCTGATCCTTGCGAATCAACTCGCGGACGTACTCACTGGACGAGCTGTAGCCGCGTGACCTGACCTGCCGGTCCACGAAGGACTTGAGGGCCTCGGGGAGCGAGATGTTCATGGTGCTCATACGGCAACGCTAACCGGATTGGCAAAGTTTGGCAACGTATGGCATCACGCAGGGTAACGGACACCCCGCGGAGCGACGTGTAGGCCATCGGCACGGCGCATCCGTCGACCGCCACCCCTGGCGCCGTGGACCACTGCCGCCCTTGAGCGACGCAAGACCCGCAAGCGCGCTCAGGCCAACCTGCCGGCGTTTGTCCCTGCCCACGTGCAATGGCGGCGCGGCTCCAAGGCTATTTCGGTCCGCTGGCCAATCGCGGCGTGACTTGGCTGGCTATGCCGCGCGCCTCTGGCAACCGCAAACACGGTACGGCTCAGGGCCATGGGCGAACCGCCAAAGCGCACCACACCATAATTGGACGCGTTTCGCTCGAAGTCTCCAGGTATATGCCACAGCGCTGGGAGCGAAATCCTTGGTAAGAACGAGGTCTCCGGTTCAATTCCGGATGTGGGCTCCAGAGAAGTTCACAGGTTCAAACCACACCAAAACTGATGGCAGCGGGCAAACGCGGCCTGCCACAGCGCTTGACGACACCATGGCTGTGATAACGCTTGAGTTTCGTCGCCTCGCACTCGGCCTGTGCCGAAACCGGTCGACGCTATACCCAAAGCCCACTCCCACCCGTCGCTCGCCTGCGGCTACCAAGTCAACCTGGCCGTGAATTGGCGGCGGCTGCGGGCTGAGAGTTCCGCGCCCGCCTGATTGCTGACCTGATGACCGCCATCCGGTCCAGACTCGGAACGGCCAAACCCAAGGGTCTGAACATCGTGGCGCATAGGGACGGCGGCGTTCAGCCCGGCTGTCTGGGGCGCCTTGGCTTGTTGCAACCTCTGATTGAGCAGCGCCCTTTCAGTCGGGCTGCTTGCCCCAGGCCACAAGCTGGCGTATCGCCCGAACGACCATGGAGTGGTTCGTTCCAGCGAAGTGCGGGGCGATGATGTCGGTGAAGAACTCGATCTGAGGACTCATCATCCGGTGAACCCCGCCGGCATCGCGGTAGTTCCAGTGCACCCCATCGGGTGACTGCAGGGAGACCTTGGCGCCCGTTTCCGCGGCGAACTCGCTGTCGTTGAATTCTTCCAACAGCTCCGGGACAGTCAGTTCCAGGTAGAGCGCGCCGCCCGGCGCCGTCCAGCGGACCAGCTTCTCCACCAGCTTGCGAATGGCGTCCTCGTCGTTCAGGTAGGAATAGGCGCTCCAGAAGTTGCTGACCAGGTCGAAGCGCTGCTCCTCGGGAACCTCGTAATCGGTGATGTCCGCCTCAATAAAGGGCACGCCGGGGTTCTGCAACCGCGCCTGCTCGAGTTGGGCCGCGCTCATGTCGATGCCCATCCGCCGGTGGCTGGGAAACTGCGCCAGGTGCCACCCCTGGCCGCAACAGGTGTCCAGCCAAATCCCCAATGGCTGCAGCAGCCTGCTCAGCATCGCGACGTTGCATTGCAGCTTCGGCTCCCACATCGGGTGATCGATGTAGAGGGCCGCATACGGCCGCACATAGCGCTCGCCGTAGATCTCGTCAGGCGCGGCGGCCCGGTTCGCCAGTATCGGTCGGTCCAATTGATCACCTCGGTGCGACCGCGGAGGCCATCCTCCGGGACCGTGGAATTCGGCGTTAGCCGGGGTCATGATGCCAGCTTCGGCAAAGAACACAATAGATCACAGATAATTGGCCCTTAGGTCACGCCTATATCATCTTTGCTTGGTACGTTGCAGAGTGACGCTCGCAGGTGAGTGTCATAAGGCAAGTTGAGGTAATCCATGACGACCGCGTCTGACATGAAGGACCGGATTCTGAATCGGGCCTCAGAGGACGGGGAATTCCGCGCCCGCCTCATCGCCGACCCGAAGGGAGCCATCTCGGCTGAAGTCGGGGCGGACATTCCGGAGGGCTTCGACGTGGCGGTCCACGAGGACAGCGCTACCGCCTTCCACCTGGTGCTGCCGCCCTCGCCGGAGTTGACGGAGACCGACCTGGAGAAGATCGCTGGCGG
>JAJDUU010000040.1 GCA_022826485.1 Chloroflexota bacterium
CTGGCCACCAACATCTTTTACGCCATTGGCCTGGAGGCTGCCGCCTGGCTGGCCGAGCAGCTTGGTCGGTCAGCGGACGCGCGCCGCTGGAACGGCATCGCTCAATCGGTTCGGGCACAGATTCGCCGCGTCTTCTGGAACCCCGAGCGCGGCCTGTACGAAGACAGCCACTACCGCGGGGAGCTGACGGGACTCGCCAGCGAACACGGCAATGCGCTTGCCCTGATCCACAGCGTGGCGACGTCCAAACAGGCCGAGCGGATCGCTGCCAGGCTCAGCGCCCGGGATCCGTCGCTGGCGCCCGCAAGTCCCGCGTACTTCGGCGACGTGCTTACGGCGCTGCTGCGCGTCGGGCTGTCGACGCAGGCGCTGCATGGGATCCGCGAACGCTTTCGCCCGATGCTCGAACTCATGGACAACCCCACGGTCTGGGAAGCGTGGGGCCCCTTCCTGTCGCATCACGACCCCATCACCTCGGACGAGCAGGTGGCCACGCGCCACCAGATGCGTCGGGCCGCCCCGCGCAGCCTTACCCATGTGAGCGCAGTGGGAGCGGGCGTGGCGCTTACGACCGACCTCCTGGGCGTGACCCCAACCGGTCCCGGGTTTCAGACCTGCCGGATTCGCCCGCACCCCGGCGTGCTGGACTGGGCCAGCGGTGTTGTCCCCACGCCCCACGGCGACCTACGCGCGTCCTGGGAACGAACCGACGCCGACCTGGCGCTCACCGCCGAAATCCCCGACGGCGTGGAAGCCGACGTGACGCTGGATCGGGACGCGGAACGGCCGCAGACGCTCGTCGTCAACGACCGGATCCACGACCTGCAGAACCCTGACGCCGGCGTGCAACGAACCCCCGATACCGTCAGTGTGCGGCTATCACCCGGCGAACACCGGATCGAACTCAGGTGGGGAGATGAAGGCGGCTAGCGCCAGCCGGCGAGGGTGAGGCAGGTACTGCTCGTGTCGAGTGGGATGGCTCGAGTCGGCTGACCATCGGCAGGCAACGGCCGCCTCGCGTGTGACGATCTACCGAGCGGCCCATCGCGACGGTCGAGGTTGGGTGCGGTACAGGCTTGTCGGCGGTCTGGTTCTGGTTTCGGCGGCCAGTTTGCTGTTCGAGATCGCGCTCACGCGTGTGTATGCCATTGCGCAGGGGCACCACTTCGCCTTCGTCGCGATTGCGATGGCCCTGCTGGGAATCGGCGCGGCGGGGACCCTCACGGCAACTTCAGCGCGCATAGCGCGAGCCGCTCCGCAAACCGCGATCAGTTGGGCAGGCGCGCTCTTCGCCGCCACCGCCGTCGGCGCCTATGTCACGGCTGACCGCATTCCGCTCGACACCTACCGGATCGGCGCGGACGCCAGCCAGTTGGGATGGCTGGCGCTCTTCTTCATCGTGGCTGCCGTCCCTTTTACCTGTGCCGGGGTGGCCGTGGTTGCCGCGTTGCGACACAGCCCCGCTGGTGCGGGCACGACCTACGGCGCGAGTCTGGCCGGTTCGGCCGCCGGGGCGGCCCTGGCCGTGCCGCTGCTAGCCCTCGTCGGGTCGGCCGCAACCATTCTCTTGGCCGCCGGGCTGGCCCTGGCGGCGACGGTGATCACCGCTCGCCGGCTCCCAGCCATCGGAGCCGGCCTGGCGGCTGTCGCCTTCTTCGCAGGGGCCATGGTCGTCACCCCGGCCGGACCCCGCGTCTCCGTCCACTCGCAGCTGGCCCAGGCCCTCCAGCGACCCGATGCCCGCCGCCTCGAAACCGAACTCTCCGCCAATTCACGCGTGGACATTCTCGAAGACGCCGGATTCCGCACGGCCACCGGCCTGAGCCTGAACTACACGGGATCCGTCCCGCGGCCCCGCCTTGGCTTGACCGTCGACGGCGGAAGCGCTGCGGCGCTCGACGTCCCACTGACCGAAGCCCTGGATCACGTCCCGCTCGCGCACGCCGTCGGCCTGCGACCAGCCGCCTCGGCCCTGCTGCTTGATCCCATCGGCGCGTTTGACGCCGCCGTCCTGCTCCGATCCGGCATCGACCGAATCGACCTCGTCCAACCCGACGCCGCGCTACGCAGAGCCTGGCGATTCGCAGGTGACCAGACGGTCCTGAACGACAGCGACATTCGTGTTCAGAGTCACGGCGTCCGTTCGGCTTTACAGTCCGCCGCGGGCTACGACCTGGTCGTCTGGCCCCTGCGCGAATCCTTCCAGGGAGTCGCCGCCGGCACCTTCGGCCTCCGCGAGACCTACGCCCTTACCCGCGCGGCCCTCGCCGACGGGCTTCGCGCTCTGGCGCCGAACGGCCGCCTGGTGGTCACCCGCTGGCTGCAAGCCACCCCATCAGAGTCCGTTCGAATGTGGGCCTCGATTCTCGATGCGCTCCGACTCTTGGGAGTCACCGACCCGGCCGCCCATGTCCTGGCCTGGCGCTCGCTGGAAGCCGTCACCATGGTCGCCTCGCCGACGCCCTTCACCGCAACGGAGCGTCAGGCGCTTTCGGACGGCCTTGAGCGCGACGGTTTCGACTGGGTGTTTCACGTGAAACTTCTCGAATCGGACTCCAACCGCTTCAACCGTCTGCCCGACACCTCGCTCTACCAGGCCTTCCAGGCTGTGGTTCGCGGCGACCCGATCCTCGAGACCTGGGCGCCCGTCACCGACGACCGCCCCTACTTCTTCCACTACTTCGACTGGACCCAGTGGCGCCAAGTCCTCTCGACTACTGGTCGCACCTGGCAACCGTTCGGCGGCGCGGGTTTCCTGGTCCTGGTCCCGTTGGCGGCGGCCGCTACTGGTGTGGCCGTGCTCACGATGGTCGCACCACTCATAGGCCGCCGACGTGGTGGCGCGAGCCGCGTCGGCCTTCGCCGCCTTGTCTATGTCGCCGCTGTTGGCGTCGCCTTCACCGCAACCCAGATCGCCCTCCTGCAACGCCTCATCCTGGTGCTCGACGCCCCCACGGTCGCCTTTGCCACCGGCATCGCCGCCATGCTGGCCTGGGCCGGCCTGGGCAGTCTGTCGTCCCGCTGGTGGCGCCCAACGCCGGATTCGGCCGCCGGCATGGCCGCAATGAGCGTGTTCATTCTGGGCGGGCTGCTACTGGCGGCGCCTGAGACCCTGGGCGCACCGCTGGCCGTTCGCGTGGGCGTCGGCGTCCTGGCAGCCTCACCCTCGCTGGCGCTCGGCGCCGTGATGCCGTCCGCCATCCGCGCGCTGGCCGACGACCGCGCGGCCATCTCCTGGGCCTGGGCCGTCAACGGCACGGCCTCGGTCGCCGCCGCGTTCGTGGCCGCCGTCCTGATCGTGTCCATCGGCTTCGCCTGGACGCTGCTCGGCGCGGCCCTCGCCTACGCACTGGCCGTCCCGCTCTGGCGC